>NZ_JACFQA010000015.1:0-306 GCF_016101685.1 Gilliamella sp. B14384G10 | reverse complement strand
TTTTAAAATGATACTTTCCTATAAAAAAGGTCAAGGATTGAAACCAACTGGTATAAATATTTATAGTAAGAAAAGTGGTCAATTACTTCAAACTATAACTAATTTACAAGGAATCGACTGGTCAGTATCAGGAATAGACTCTGACTATTTTAAAGCAAATATTGATAAATATGATGTCGATTTAGATTTTCATGATTATGATTATATCTCTTTTCCTATTAAGAATGAAGAAATTAACAATATAGAGTTATTACAAAAAAGATCGACAGATGATTTTTATTTTAAAATGATACTTTCCTATAAAAA
>NZ_JACFQA010000014.1:0-344 GCF_016101685.1 Gilliamella sp. B14384G10 | reverse complement strand
CTTTTTGGTAAATATTGTCCTCACTGGTTTCCATAATGACATTTTTACCCGTTAAGTTTACTGATTTACCAGCGGTAATATCGACGCCCGCTAGTTTGACGTCATCACCAGCAATAACATTGATATTGCCTTTAGCACTGTTAAGTCCACTGCGGATATTACTTTGTGTTGCTTTATCTTCTAATTCTTTATATCGTGAATGTTGGTAACCCACTGTGCCACTATAGCCATCGCCACCAAGCTCACCAATCACTTTATGGTAACCTTTACTTTCACTATGTGATTGATTCGTACTAGCACCAATATCAATATTGCCTTTTTCCGCACGTAAGTTGATATCATCT
>NZ_JACFQA010000001.1:600072-953933 GCF_016101685.1 Gilliamella sp. B14384G10 | reverse complement strand
TCAGGTGTGTAAGTGTAGTGATACATTGAGCTAACTGATACTAATGAACCGAGAGTCTTAACCTTACAACTCGGAGTTGTTTTGGATACGCGAAGTTAGAGATAGATTAATAGATAATCGAACAGTTTGTTCCGGATTGAGTGATTGTTGTGGATATGAGATAATGCACAGCAATAGAGATAAGAGAAGACAGAATATGTCTGGCGGTAATAGCGCGGTGGTCCCACCTGACCCCATGCCGAACTCAGAAGTGAAACGCCGTAGTGCCGATGGTAGTGTGGGTATTACCCATGTGAGAGTAGGGTGCCGCCAGACTTTTAAATTTTATATATACATACCAAATACGGTGGAGCGGTAGTTCAGTTGGTTAGAATACCTGCCTGTCACGCAGGGGGTCGCGGGTTCGAGCCCCGTCCGTTCCGCCACCTTTTCTAGGGGCGTAGTTCAATTGGTAGAGCACCGGTCTCCAAAACCGGGTGTTGGGAGTTCGAGACTCTCCGCCCCTGCCATAAAAAAGGTGTTTTGCTCTAAATTTAATCGCTTATTCAAATTTCTTTACATAAATAAAAAAATTTTGTTTACAGATTTACTTTGTCAATTATAATTCCCGCCCAACAATATTTATAATCTAGAGGATATAACATGGCTGAGAGTTTTGTAAGTCAACAACGTTTTTTTGATAATAAGAATTATCCAAGAGGTTTTTCTCGTCATGGTGATTTTACTATTAAAGAAGCTCAGATCTTAGAAAAATATGGTTGTGCTTTTAGAGATCTTGATACAGAAGTGAAAAAGCCAGCCACTTCAGAAGAAAAATCTTTTGTTGCGGTTTGTAAAGGGAAAAAAGAGCCATCTACTGATTATGAAAAAGCGTGGATAAAGTACCTTTCTAAAATTAATAAACCAAAACGTTTTCACACATTATCAGGAGGAAAACCTCAAGTTGATGTAAGTGATGATTTTGTCGATAGTGATGATTAATGTTTTAGCCAATATTTTTGTGCAGTTGAATTAATAATCTATCCATAGAACGATAACTTAGAGCTTCTGAAATATGTTTTCGTTCTATGTTTTTTGAACAGTCTAAGTCAGCAATAGTACGTGATACTTTTAATATCCGATGCCACGCTCTAGCAGAGAGACCTAACTTGATTAACGCCTGCTCTAAATAATTATTGTCTTCATCACTTAGTAGGCAATGTATTTGAATTTCTTTTGGTGATAATTGACTATTTAATTTGTTATTTCTTAGCATTTGAATCTTTCTGGTATCAATCACTCTTTTCTTTACTTTTTCTGTTGTCTCTGTTGCAGTAGCCTTTTGGCTTAATGTTCCCCTTGGTAATAATGGTACTTCAATAGAAATATCAAACCGATCTAAAAATGGCCCAGATAGCCTATTTAAATAACGTATTATTTGCTGTGGAGTTGTTCTGTTATGAGTGCCTTGATAATGACCTGTGGGACTTGGATTCATTGCAGCTATGAGTTGAAATCTAGCTGGGAATTTTATTTTTGCATTGGCTCTTGATATAACGATTTCACCTGACTCAATAGGTTCTCTTAAGGCATCTAAAACTTTACGGTTAAACTCTGGTAATTCATCTAAAAATAAAACTCCATTATGTGCTAATGAAATTTCGCCAGGTCTGGGAATTGAGCCTCCTCCTACTAGCGCCGCAGTTGATGCACTGTGATGTGGTGATCTAAATGGTCTTGTTCGCCAATTCAGTATTGAACCATTCGAGTTAACAAGACTTGTAATTGCTGCACTTTCAAGAGCCTCATCATCTGATAAAGGTGGTAGTAATGATGTTAATCGTGTTGCTAACATGGTTTTACCTGTTCCTGGTGGTCCTATTAATAATAGATTATGTCCACCGGCTGCAGCAATTTCTAACGCTCTTTTAGCATGTTCCTGACCAATTACATCTTGTAGGCTAGCGAGTTGATCTTTCTCTTCTTGATACTTTCTATATTCAACTGAGTGTAAGCTAATTTCATTATATAAATATTGACACAATTCCAGTAAATTATGTGTAATTAATGTATGATTTTGATGTATTAATGATATTTCAGATTGATTTTCAGCTGAAATAATTAAAATACGATTATTTTTTTTCGATGATATAGCTGCAGGAATCGCCCCTTTCACAGCCTTAATTTCACCCGAAAGGGCTAATTCACCTAAAAATTCATATTTAGCAAGTTGATCCATTGGTATCTGTTCTGTTGCTGCAAGAATAGCAATAGCTATAGGTAAATCAAAACGACTCCCTTCTTTGGGTAGATCGGCAGGGGATAAATTAACGGTTATTTTCTTTGAAGGAAATGTAAAACCACTATTGATTATAGCACTTCTAACACGGTCTTTAGATTCTTTTACTGTTGCTTCTGGTAAACCAACAAGCACGAAGCCCGGTAAACCATTACTAATATGTACCTCAACGTTAATTTGAGGTGCTTGTATACCAATAGAGGCTCTAGTAAAAATAATAGCGAGAGACATAATTTTATCATCAATAACATGGAAATTCTTGTTAGCTTATTATTAATTAAAAATTGTTATAAATAATAGATAGAAAAATACGTAGCTTCTCGCAATAAATTTTATATTTTTGCAAACATTTTAATTTTTCTTACTCAAAAATAATTTAGAAATAAATAGTGATATAAAAAATAAGCAAGTATTGCTTAATACAACAGAAGGACCTGTAGGCGTATCATAAACTAATGAAAATAGTATTCCACCAATGATTGAGCACATGCCAATTAATATCGCAATAATTGCCATTGATTCAGGATTTTTAGCATAGTATTTTGCAGTAGCTGCTGGGATGATTAACAGTGCTGTAATTATTAAAGCGCCAACAAATTTCATAGCAATACCTATCGTTAATGCTAGTAGTATGGTTAGAATAAATTTTGTTATTGGTACATTAATTCCATGACTAAATGCTAATTCTTCACTAACCGTAATAAATAAAAAATGATTCCACCGCCACACAAGCAATAGTCCAATTATTATTACACAGATGATTATTTGGTAAACATCAAACATCGTTATAGATAAAAGATCACCAAATAGATAGCCCATTAAATCAATGCGTATATTATTCATTAAACTTATTACAACTAAACCTAATGAAAGAGCGCTATGAGCTAAAATACCCAGTAAAGTATCAACAGGAAGTTGCTTTTGAGATTCTAACCATAATAATCCAATAGCTAATATCAATGTTACTAAAATAATGGCATAAAATAGATTGATATTTAAAAGAAAACCAAAAGCTACCCCTAATAATGCGGCGTGAGATAATGTATCACCAAAATAGGACATTCTTCGCCAAACAACAAATGTACCTAAAGGTCCTGTCAAACAGGTTAAACTTAATCCTGCCAGTAAAGAGGGTAACAGTAACTCGATCATTATTTTTTTCCTCGTTGGTCAGGTAATATAATTTTTTGATTATGTTGATGCTGGCAAAAATCATGGTCATGATTGTGATGATGTTTATATAAAGCAATTTGTGATGCGCCATGTTGTCCGAAAAGCGAAATAAACTCAGGATCATTTGAAACACTTGCTGGTGTTCCTGAACAACAAATATGGTGGTTTAAACAAATTACCTCATCAGTTTTTGCCATGACTAGATGTAGATCATGTGAAACCATTAATACACCACAGTTAAACTCGTGTTTTGCATCAATAATTAAATCATATAACAGTACCTGTCCATTAACATCAACGCCTTGTGTTGGTTCATCAAGAATGAGTAACTTTGGGCGTTTGGCTAATGCTTGTGCTAAAAGAACTCGCTGCAGTTCACCACCTGATAGTTGATGCATGGATCGATCTATCAAATATTCAGCCTTAACTAATGATAATGTTTTATGAATATCTATTTGACTTAATTGTTTATTTAACCGCATAAAACGTTTTACAGTAATCGGTAAAGTTGGATTTAAATTTATGGATTGAGGAACATAGCCGATAGTTAAATCACTTGTACGTTTAATGCTACCTGTAGTTGGTTTAATTAAACCTAAGATAACTTTGACAAGCGTTGATTTACCAGCACCGTTTGGCCCTAAAACTGTAATAATTTGATTTAAATTAACCGTTAATGAAATATCATATAATATTTTCTGGTTATTTATTTCAACAGAAATATTATCAAGTGACATTAATTGCGTCATGATATTATTAGTCCTTGCTGGCCAATATGTTATGTTATATTATAACAATTATTCTGGTTTATTCCATCATATTTTATAAATATTGGATGATAATGTGACAAATTTAACTAACACTACTATAAAGTCTATCCGTTTTTTTTTATTAGTTTTTTTATCTATTTGGGCGCTAATAGTTAATGCTAATGCAACAATAATTTCTTCAGTAAGGCCTATTGGATTTATTACCGAAGCAATATCATCAGGTGTAATAGATACCGATATATTATTACCTGATGGCGCTTCACCACACACTTATTCATTAAAACCTTCTGATTTAATTAAAATCAAGAATGCAGACTTAATAATTTGGGTTGGCGAGAATATGGAAACTTTTATGCCAACTGTCTTAAAAAATATCGATCAACAGAAACAAATAGAATTAATGAATATCGCTGAAATTGAAACTTTACTTCGTACAAGCCATCAAGAAGATAAACATCATGGTAATGATATGCACATTGATAGTGATCACCATCATGGTGAATATGATGAACATATTTGGCTTTCCCCTAAAATTGCTAAAATTATTGCTAAATCAATTCATGCTAAACTGATCGACTTATACCCCAATAAAGCAGTAATACTTGATGCAAATCTAGACGAGTTCATTACAAATTTATCAGAAACGGAACAAAATATTGCAAAAAAACTAATTAACGTCCAAAATAGAGGCTATTTTGTGTTTCATGATGCTTATGGTTATTTTGAATCGCATTTCGGATTAAAGAATCTAGGAAGTTTTACCATAAATCCAGCAGTACAGCCTGGCGTTCAAACAGTTTATGCAATTCAAAAAGAATTAGCTGAACATCAAGCGGTCTGTGTTTTTAGAGAGCCACAGTTTAGCCCTGCAATAATTAAAAAGATAGTGAATGGTACGGATGTTCGAATTGGTGAGTTAAATCCATTAGGGACAGGTATCCCTATAACAAAAGATTCATATTCACACTTTTTATTTGCATTGACACAAGAACTGTTGGATTGTTTAGATAAAAAATAATTTAGATAATAGATAGTTAAGGTTAATTTTGGTACAGCAGATTAAATCCCCTGATAATGAAAAAAATAAGTTGAAGATTCCTTATTTTTCAATATTAGGCGTCCTTGTTGTTGTGATTTTAGTAACTATATTGTGGCGTCCTTTAAATCTAGATCGTACAGTATATGTTCCGTTAAATTCACAAGCGCAAACCACAGTGACAGATACGTCAACATCATCAGTTGTTATTGGTGATGGTCGAATAGATATGGTTGGTGATAAATCAAAATCGGAAAATGTTACCGAATCATCCGATGTTCCAGAAGATGCTATAGCTAAAGATGAATTAGATGATATCTCTGAAGAAAAAGATAATACTGTACAATATACCATTGCACGTGGAGATACATTACACGATATTTTATTTCGTTATAATGTTAATAAAAATGACATTTTACAGTTAACAAGTAAATTTAAACAGCTGGCCAATTTAAGAATTGGCCAGCAAGTAAGCTGGACAACTGATGACAACCATAATTTATTAACTTTCAATTGGACAATATCGAGCAATAACGTTCGTATTTTTGAAAAGTCAGGTAATAAATTTATAGAAAGTTCTGAAACTATAGAAGGTACATCCGAAAATGTTGTCATTACTGGTGATCTTAAAACGAGTTTTGTAGCTGATGCACGTAAAGCCGGTTTGACAAGCAATGAAATCGGTATTATTACTCGCGCCTTGCAATGGCGATTGGATTTTCGCCGTTTAAAAGTCGGAGATAAATTTGCTGTATATTTGTCACGTGAAATGCATGGTAAAAGATTATCTAATAGCAAACTTCTTGGTGTTCGAATTAAAAATGGAACTAAAGATTATTACGCTATTTTGGCTGATGATGGTAAATACTATGATATTAATGCAAGTAGTTTATCTCAAAGTTTTTTCCGTTATCCTTTAGCTAAACAAGCTCGCGTATCATCAGGATTTAATCCACGTCGGGTAAATCCAGTCACAGGTATTGTTACAGCACATAATGGTGTTGATTTTGCTGTATCTCGAGGAACACCTGTTTTATCTGTTGGTAATGGTGAGGTTGTTATCGCAAAATATAGTGGTTCTGCTGGTAACTATGTTGCTATTCGACATGGTAGGCAATATATGACAGCTTATATGCATCTGGATAAAATTTTAGTAAAATCAGGACAACAAGTTAAACAAGGCGATAAAATTGGTTTGTCAGGAAATACAGGGCGCTCGACAGGACCTCATTTACATTTTGAATTACATATCAATAACAAACCAGTTAATCCATTAACTGCTAGTTTGCCAATTAATGAAGGTTTAACAGGTAAATCTAAGAAAGCATTTATAGAAAAAGTTAAAAATATTAAACCTAAGCTTAGTTTTTAACTGATTTTTGTCTTCAAATCCATTATTTAAACTAAAAATTCTTATGTGAAAGAAGGCCAATGCGTCAGTAAAAAGTTGTGCTATCATAAGACAGTTTTATTTAACATAAATATCAGGTGCAGTTTGAAAAAAACAACGAAAAAGACATCTACTAAAAAAACTTCGAAGAAAAATAACAAATCATGGTGGCGCCGTGTCTGGTGGTTGCTATTTAAGTTATTTCTTATATTTGTTGCAGTAACTGTTGTTTATGGAATTTATTTAGATCAACAAATTAAAGAGCGCATCGATGGTAATGTCTGGGAATTACCGGCTGCTGTGTACGGGCAAATTGTTGATCTTGAACCTGATAGTGATTATAGCCTGATTGATGTTGTTACGCTGTTAAAAGGTGCACAATATCGTCAGCAAGATAGTAAAGCAACTCGTCCTGGTGAATTTGTTGTTCAAAACGATGCTGTTGAAATTTATCGACGACCATTTACTTTCCCTGATGGTGAAGAGCAAGCCTTTCGAGTCAGAATTACTTTTTATGATAACAGAATTGATCGTATATCTAATTTAGATACTGGCCGTGACTTTGGCTTACTTAAAATAGATCCTAAATTAATAACTATGATGCATTCACCTAACGGTGAACAGCGACTTTTTGTCCCGTTAAAAGAATTTTCTGATTCGTTAATACAAACCTTAATTGCAACTGAAGATAAACGTTTTTATGACCATCATGGTGTAAGTTTATATTCAATTGGACGAGCTATTTTTGTCAATTTGACCACTGGCCGAACCGAAGGTGGTAGCACATTAACACAACAAACAGTTAAAAACCTATTTTTGACTAATGAAAGAAGCTTAAGCCGTAAAATACGTGAAGCATATATGGCTATAATTTTAGATGCTCGTTATAGTAAAGAACGTATTTTAGAACTTTACCTAAATGAGGTCTATTTAGGGCAAGCTGGTAGTGAAGAGATCCATGGCTTTCCATTAGCGAGTCTTTATTACTTTGGACGCCCAGTTAATGAATTGACATTAGATCAACAAGCTGTATTAGTGGGGATGGTAAAAGGTGCTTCATACTATAATCCTTGGACTCAACCAGAACAAGTGATTGAACGCCGTAATGTTGTTTTAAAGCTTGCTGAACAACAAGGGATTATTGATGAGGAGTTATTCAACTTACTCAGTCAACGTCCTCTTTCCGTTTTACCAAAAGGGGGGGTAATATCTCCACAACCTGCATTTATGCAAGTTGTGCGTAGCGAGCTGAGAAAACAGTTAGGTGATAAAGCGGATCACCTTTCCGGTATGAAAATTTTCACCACCTTTGATCCGGTTGCTCAAGCTGCAGCTGAACAATCTGTAACCAATGAAATTGAAAATTTACGCAAATCGACGAATAAAGATTTACAAACGGCAATGGTCATTGTCAGCCGTGAAACTGGTGAAATTCGTGCTATTATTGGCAGTGCTGAACCTCGTTATCCTGGTTATAACCGTGCGTGGTTAACAAGACGAGCAATTGGTTCACTTGCAAAACCATCAACTTATTTAACCGCATTAGGACAACCGGGGCGTTATCAGCTTAATAGTTGGCTTGATGACAGTCCATTATCAATAAAGTTGGATAATGGTAGTTATTGGCAACCAAAGAATTTTGATCGAAAGTTTCGCGATAAAGTGATGTTAATTGATGCGTTAGCCCTTTCTCTTAATGTTCCTACCGTTAATTTAGGGATGGGATTAGGTTTAGATGCAACCAAGAATACTTTACAAGCATTGGGTGTACCTCAAGATCGTATTCCGAATTTACCATCAAGATTATTGGGTGCTCTAGAGTTAACGCCTTTAGAAACCGCACAGATGTTCCAAACTATTACTAATAATGGTCAACGGGCACCATTAACAATTTTAAGATATGTTTTATCCGACAAGGGTGAACTTGTTTATCAAAATTATCCACAACAAATTCAAGCGGTTTCTCAACAATCAGCTTATTTGACGACTTATGCGATGCAACAAGTAGTTGAATCGGGAACATCGCGTTCACTAAAAGCTAAATATGGATCATTTAATTTAGCTGCTAAAACAGGGACCAGTAATGATTCCCGCGATAGCTGGTTTACTGGAATTGATGGTAAAAATGTTGCGGTAGTTTGGATAGGTCTTGATGATCATTCTCCAATGAAATTAACCGGTGCAACGGGTGCCTTAAAAATATATAGTGAATACTTACAAAATAATCCACCAAAAAGGTTACAACTTCCCGTACCGCAAAATATATTTATGGTACCTATTGATAGTAATGGTCAATGGCAGTGTAATGGCGGTGGTGTACGTAGTTTGCCTGTATGGACAATCAATCCTCAAAGTTTATGTTCGGGTAGTCCTCAAGCTGCATCTAATCAACAAGCACCAAGTTGGGTGACAGATTTGTTAAATAATTAAATGAGGTTATTATATGCCTGAATTACCTGAAGTTGAGACGAGTCGACGAGGTATTTTACCTTATTTAAAAGGCCAAACTATTGAGCAGATTATTGTCCGAAATCCAAAGCTTCGTTGGCCCATAGATGAAACAATTAACAATACTCAAGGGCAAGTGATAGTAGATGTTAAAAGGCGTGCCAAATATCTGTTATTACAATTGACTGATGATTGGATTGTCATTCATTTGGGAATGTCTGGTAGTTTACGGATATTAGAGACAAATCAACCACCGGCTAAACATGATCATGTCGATTTAGTATTAGTGAATGGAGTGAGATTAAGATATACAGATCCAAGACGTTTTGGATCATGGCTATGGACTCACTCTATTGAAGAATTACCTCAATTGAAGCAATTGGGACCAGAACCACTAACAGATGATTTTTCAGCTAATTATTTATTTGAAAAAGCTAATAATCGAAAAATACCAATTAAAAGTTGGATTATGGATAATCATATTGTTGTCGGTGTTGGTAATATTTATGCTTCAGAATCATTGTTTTTGGCAAAAATTAATCCAAATCGAAAAGTTAGTAGCTTAACATTAGTCGAATGTGAACGATTAGTCACAGCAATCAAGCTGGTACTTACGAAATCTATAGAACAAGGCGGGACGACCCTTAAAGATTTTGTTCAATCTGATGGTAAGCCGGGGTATTTTGTTCAGAACCTCCAAGTATATGGCCGAGAAGGTGAGCAATGCTTAATTTGCCAATCTAATATTAAGTCTAATAGAATAGGACAACGTAACACTTTTTATTGTGAAAACTGCCAAAAATAATAGATAAAAATTACTTATATTTTTCTTTCCTAATAATTTTTTACTTATTGGATAGTAATGTAAATTCAACTCTTTTTAATTACAAATTATATAAAATACTTATCAACCACTTTTAACTTAGTTTATTTCTAAATAGTATAGATAATAAACAATTTATTTATGGATTTAAAAAGAATATAATAGTATAAATTAAAAAAATCTTTTTTACTCAAAAGGCTATGGACTTGTTACACAATATCGGCTATCTTTCTCGCTGTAAAATTAACTATTTTTTAAAGCATAGTATCTGTTATAAATTAACTGTAACAGTTTAATTTTAAAATACTTTTACTTTTCTTTATATGGGGTTAAGTCTATTTTAACCTAGTGTATTTCGCTTTGATTAAGGAATTTAAGATGATCAAATTTGCTTCTCGCTTTTTGATAGCTTGTTTTGTTTTATTATCAACAATGATGGCTACAGCTGAAGTTAGAATTGTAATTACTGATGGTGTCAGTTCAGCAAAGCCAATTGCTATCGTACCATTTAAATGGACTGGTAGCGGAGAACCTCCCCAATTTGTAGATAATATTGTTGCATCCGATTTACGTAATAGTGGTAAATTTAATCCTATTGATGTGGCAGCAATGCCACAAAAGCCAACTAATGCATCGGAAGTTAATCCTAGTGTTTGGAGTAATATGGGTATTTCTGCTGTTGTAGTGGGATCAATTCAACCAGATGTATCAGGAAAATATCTTATAACTTATCAACTAGTTGATACTGTTGATCGCCCTGGTTCAGTATTAGCAGAAAATCAATTTTCTATAGAAAAACGCTGGTTACGTTATGCTTCTCATACAGCAAGTGATGAAATCTTTGAAGCATTAACTGGTATTAAAGGTGCATTTAGAACACGTATTGCTTATGTGGTAAAAAACAATAAAGGACCTTATACCCATGAATTGCGTGTATCAGATTACGATGGTTATGATCAAATTACTGTGCATCGTTCTAAAGAGCCACTAATGTCACCAACCTGGTCTCCTGATGGTAAAAAGTTAGCTTACGTAACTTTTGAAAGTGGTCGTTCTGCTTTAGTCTTAAAGACGTTAGACAGTGGCGCAGTTGAAACTATTGCTTCATTCCCACAACATAACGGTGCACCAGCATTTTCGCCTGATGGTAGTAAATTAGCTTTTGCTTTATCAAAAGGTGGGAGTTTAAATTTATATATGATGAATTTGAGTTCTAAAAAGATTACCCAAATTACATCTGGACGTAGTAACGATACAGAACCTTCTTGGATGCCAGATAATCAAACCATAGTTTATACCTCTGACCAGGCAGGACGTCCGCAACTTTATTCAATTAATATTAGTAGTGGAGCATCGCAACGGGTAACTTGGGATAATACCCAAAATCAAAATGCTCGCGTATCTCCAGATGGCAAGTTTATTGCTGTTATTTCTACTAATAATGGTGAGCAACATATTACTCGATATGATGTAGAAACTAATACATATCAACGATTGACCGATACTTTTCTAGATGAAACACCGAGTATTGCTCCAAATGGCACTATGATTATCTACAGTTCTTCACAAGGTTTAGGTACAATTTTGAATCTTGTTTCTACTGATGGTAATTTTAAAGCAAGGTTACCAGCGACAGATGGGCAAGTGAAATTCCCTTCGTGGTCACCTTATTTATAAGAACGACTAATTTTTGGGCAATAATAACATTATTAAAATTGTGTAAATGTGAAGGTCGTTATAATATATACATCTAATCTTTCTAGTTAGTAACAAGTGTTACTGTTAAGTCGGTTAGATGTATAAAAATAAGTAAATTTATTTAAAAAAAGGAGTTAATACAATGCAATTTTCTAAATTTCTTAAAGTAGCTGCGGTTGCTTTACCATTAATCGCTGTGACAGCATGTTCATCAAACAGCAGCAGCACTGCAGGTGGTAACGGCACTTTATCAAAAGAAGCTTTAGAGCAACTTCAAAAACTACAACAAATTAACACTGTTTATTTTGATTATGATAAATACAATGTTAAAGCAGAATATGAAACATTATTAAATGCACATGCTGTATTTATTCGTTCAACTAACTTAAATGTTATTATTGAAGGTCATGCCGATGAGCGTGGTACACCAGAATATAATATCGCTTTAGGTGAACGTCGTGCGTCAGCAGTTAAATCTTACCTACAAGGTAATGGTGTTTCTGGTGAACAACTATCAATCGTTTCTTATGGTAAAGAAAAACCAGCAGTATTAGGTCACAACGAAGCAGCTTATGCTAAAAACCGTCGTGCAGTAGTTACTTACGCTGGATACTAATCCCATCTAATGACGGCTGAATCATCAGCCGTTTTTTATTTCCAATGTTCACGTTGAGTTTATATAATATGTATAAAAAAATAATCACATTGTCCTTATTTCTTTTGTTTGCTGGTTATGGTTGTGCTGCTGGTAGTTCTGATGTTGATAGAACAATACAAGCTCAAGGGCAGTTAATCATTCAGAATCAACAAAAAATTAGTGATCTACAATCTGATTTAGATACACTTCGTGGCCAATTAGAAGAAACAAGATACCAACTTAATCAAACTATTGAACGTCAAAAAATGATTTTGCAAGAAATAGCTAATGGTACAGGTTTCTCAGCAAATAATTCCAATACAGGCTCACAAGAAAGTAGTTCTGATTCGGCTGTAAGTTCTGAGCAATCGTCTTCAAACCTATCTGGATGGACGACATCAGGAGATGATAAAGCTGATTATAATTTTGTTATGCAATTTATAAATGATGACAAGCAAACCGATAATGCTATTGTTGCCTTTCAAAGTTTCTTAAAAGCTTATCCAAAGACCAACTATCGTGCGAATGTTAACTATTGGCTTGGTCAACTTTGTTATAAGAAAGGCCAAAAAGATGATGCTTCATTCTATTATGCAACAGTAGTGAAAGATTTCCCTGCGTCACCAAAAGCTGCAGATAGTCTTTATAAAGTAGGTGTTATCTTACTTGATAAAGGTGATAAAAAGAATGCTAAAGCTGTTTTTCAACAAGTAATAAATAAATACGCTAAAGACAAAAATGCGGTTGAGCAAGCAAATAAAAAGCTAGCATCGTTGTAACAAAGTGTATAAATAACCAGCTATCGAATAAAAATAGCAATAAAAGGGTTGCGTGCTTTTACAATTATAAGTATTATAGCAACCCGAAATTGCTTGAAACATAAAGTAATTTCACAGAAGTTATCTTATCAAAATGGGTTGTTAGCTCAGTCGGTAGAGCAGCGGACTTTTAATCCGTTTGTCGAGCGTTCGAATCGCTCACGACCCACCACTTCTTCTCCATCACTAGAAAAGCAACTCAAGTAAAATCAATAGATGAAGCGATGAGAACGCTGGCGTTCGGCAAATTTGTGTGAATTATTTCCATTATCGTTTATTCAATTTTTATCATTTCTAAAACTTGCTTTAACTAGTAAATTGAACCCTAACTAAAATTAATTAAATTTTCTAATAATATAAAACAATTTCAATAATATATGAGTTGATAACCATTTTTAATTGGTTAAAAAATATAAAATAATTTGTAAAGGTAAATAATAATCATTATCATTATTTGTTGTTATTTTGAAATTAATTAGATAACACAGCAAATAATAGGAAAAATAATGAAATTAGTTAATCAATTAGTCTTACCTTGTATATTGGGCTCATCAGCTTTTATAGTTAACGCCCAAGAAAAAGTTAATGATGATAATGAAATTGAAACTATGAAAGTTGTCGCAACTATTAAGGATAATAATGATCAGCGCATAAAAAAATCATCAACAGCAACTAAAACATCCTTTGATATTAAGGATATACCACAAACGATCAATTCGGTTAATCTTGAACAAGAGAAAATTTATGGACAAAACGACCTAAGTGTTATTGTCAATAAATTGCCTGGTGTAGATGCAACCTATGATATGCGGGATGAAGGCATAAAAATTAGAGGCTTTTCCGCAAGTTCTGGTGATATTTACCGAGATGGTGTTCGTGCAAGCGGACAGGTTAGGCAAAGTACCGCTAATATTGAGCGAATTGAAGTATTAAAAGGTCCTGCATCGGTACTCTACGGTCGAGGTTCTGGTGGCGGAATAATAAATATGATCAGTAAACAAGCCAACTTTGATTCACCAACGACATTAAGTATTCGTGGTGGATCTTGGGATAAATATGGTGGAATGGTAGATATTAACCATGTTTTACATGATAAGCTTGCGGTACGAATGACCATTGATCATCAATCGGATAAAAGTTTTCGTAAAGGTATTAAACAACGAGATACAATGATTTCTCCAAGTTTATTGTATGATAATTTGGAAGGCTTTAATTGGTTAGTACAATATACTAATGATAAATTATGGCGTAAACCAGATCGGGCTCCAGCTTATTATGATTTACCTAAAGGTGTTTCGATTAAAACCGCTTATGCGCATCCAGATGACTATGTCAAAGATAATTTTAATTCATTACGTTCGGTAATGGGATATCAATTCAATCATAATTGGTCTATCAAATTAACGAATATGTATCGTAAAGCTGATCAAAATTTTGACCATCTTTATGCGGGTACTTATTGTGATCTGAATGGAAAAACTAGTAGAAATACCTCTTGTAACTACCAAGGTAAATTGAAATTCCGTCGAGCATGGCAAGAAACCTCAAACAAAACCTATAGTAATACGCTTGATTTAGCGGGTAAATTTGATACAGCAAGTATTGGTCATGATATGCTAATCGGAATTGAATATAATATTGAAAAACGACAACCTAGATTAGCTTTAACTAGTGAATATCCAGAAGTGATTGATCCGTTTCATCCTCACTGGAACTCTAAAAAGCCTCGTTACAATAAATTAAGTACTAAGACAAATCATAAAGCTACATCTAAAGGATTATATTGGCAAGATCTCATTAGTTTTACTGAACAATGGAAATTACTGGCAGGATTACGTTATGATAAGTATGAATTTGCTTCGGATAATAAATTAAATCAACAAAGTCGTTCTTATGATGGTCACTCTTTAAGTCCACGGGTAGGATTAATTTGGCAACCAATAGCGTCACAAAGTATTTATGCTTCTTATAGTAAAAATTTTGCACCTTATGGGGGACGAGGCCTGATTACCATTGCTACTGACTCTAAGACGGTTTATGATGACAAACCTCAATATTCGCGCCAGTATGAAGTCGGAATTAAGAGCGATTGGTTTAATGATAAGCTATCTTCTCAAATCGCCCTCTATGACCTTGAACTGTATAATGTTCGTTATCAACCAGATGCCGTCAATGACCCTTATAATTGGCAGGTTAGAGGTAGTGATCGAAGCCAAGGTATAGAATTAAGTGCAATAGGACAATTGAGTAAAAATTGGTATCTCAATAGTGGCATTGGTTATCAACAGGCTAAAGTTCATAAAGATAAAAAAACACCTGATAATAAAGGTAAATATTTATCTAACACTGCTAAACATAGTGGTCATATTGGTGTTCGTTATTTACCTTACGAAAATTGGTTTACCGAAGTAGAATTTAATTATAAAGGCTCGATGTATAACGATGATAAAAATCTGGTTAAACGTCCTGGTTATGGAACATGGAATGCGGCAGTTGGTTATCAAACACGAGCTGTTGATGTAACCTTAGCAGTAACTAATTTATTGGGTAAAGAGTATTGGCGATCAAGTAGTATGCCAGGCACGCCTAGAGCTTTCTTATTAACTGCTAGTTATAAATTATAATTGTTGATAAATATTTGTCAGAGCTAAATTAGGTTAATAAATTAAAAAGGGAATAGTATTCCCTTTTTTAATTATTCTTATCTTTTAACGACTGATTAAATAATTCTGAGCAACTAATTTGAATAATGAGATTAATGTTAAAAAACTTAAAATAAAATTTAGATGTAACAAAAAATTATTTATTAATATCAAAAAAACATCCTCCGTTTGCCATTTTATAGCTTAAAAAACCCCTCTCCTCAAAATTTTCACATTATTTTTACTTATACAATTTGCTAATTTTGAATTTTCTTTAATGTGCATAATATTTAATATTCCGCTAGTATAGAATTTGTACTAGTTAACAAGTCTAAACTAATTACTGCTAATAATATTTATAGTAGCAATTACGTTAGGATTGCATAAAATAAAAACAATGCTATATTATATGAATAATTAATCAAAAAAATAGAATAAATATTCAATTATTGTGCTTGTGAATAGAGCTTTAAAGGATATTATAATATCAGCAATGGGAGCTTAATTATGGTTTTCGATATTGATTTAATAAAAGGTATTTATCAAAGTTATCCACAAAAAATTGATGTTATCCGCCAGAAAATTGGAAAACCATTAACATTGACGGAAAAAATTCTCTATACTCATCTTGCCGAAGATGAAGAGCTGAAAGCTTATAAAAGGGGAGAGGATTACGTAAATTTTTCACCTGATCGAGTTGCAATGCAAGATGCAACTGCACAAATGGCGCTATTACAACTGATGAATTCTGGACGTAAACGAGTTGCAGTTCCATCAACAGTCCACTGTGATCATCTGATACAAGCCTATAAAAATGCACATGATGATCTGATTATTGCTGAAAGTAATAACCATGAAGTTTATCAATTTTTACGTGATGTATCGAACAAATATGGTATTGGATTCTGGAAACCTGATGCCGGAATTATTCATCAAGTGGTACTTGAAAATTATGCCTTTCCGGGCGGAATGATGATTGGTACTGATTCACACACACCAAATGCTGGTGGTTTATCGATGATTGCTATTGGTGTTGGTGGGGCCGATGCGGTTGATGTTATGGCCGGCATGCCATGGGAATTGAAAATGCCGAAAATTATCGGTGTAAAATTAATTGGAAAATTATCCGGTTGGGCCTCACCCAAAGATGTCATATTAAAACTGGCAGGAATATTAACCGTCAAAGGTGGCACCAATTCAATCATTGAATATTTTGGAGAGGGTACTGAGTCGTTATCTGCTACTGGTAAAGCTACGATTTGTAATATGGGGGCTGAAGTAGGCGCGACCACCTCAATATTTCCTTATAGCCAAAAATCAGCTGATTATCTAACCATGACCGGTCGTCAAGAGGTGGTTGATTTAGCTAATACATTAATCTCTTGTTTTAATCCTGATGCAGCCGTTTTAGATGACCCAGAAAGCTATTATGATCAAGTTATCGAAATTGATTTGTCGACGTTAGAGCCTTATATAAATGGTCCATTTACACCTGACTTAGCTTATCCAATTTCACAGCTAGCAAACGCAGTTCAACAACATGATTATCCTGATAATATGGAGGTAGGTCTTATTGGTTCATGTACTAACTCTTCATATGAAGACATGATGCGAGCCGCTTCTGTAATCGATAGTGCCAATAAATTAGGCTTAAAAGTAAATGCAAAACTAATTATTAATCCTGGTTCAGAACAAGTTAAATATACTTCTAAACGTGATGGTATTTTGCAGTGTTTTGAACAAGCTGGTGCAGCTATTATGGCTAATGCGTGTGGTCCTTGTATAGGCCAATGGCGTCGTGATGATGTTGCCGATGAGCACAAAAATTCGATAGTTACTTCGTTTAATCGTAATTTTGCTAAACGAAATGATGGTAGTCCAAACACTTATGCATTTGTGTGTTCGCCCGAAATTGTTGTTGCATTATCGATTGCGGGTAAATTAAGTTTTAATCCAATAACAGATGAATTAGTTAATGATAAAGGTGAAAAAGTTAAGCTGCCAGAACCTATCGGTGATGAGTTACCAAAACGAGGATTTGCTGTCGATGATGCCGGATATATTAAGCCAATTGCTGATGGTAGTTTGGTTGAAGTAAATATTGATCCGCATTCTGAACGTTTACAACAGCTTGTACCTTTTTCCCCATGGGATGGTAAAGATATTCTTTCCCAACCACTGCTGATTAAAGCAACAGGTAAATGTACCACGGACCATATTTCAATGGCTGGTAAGTGGTTAAAATTCCGCGGCCATCTAGATAATATTTCGAATAATATGTTAATTGGTGCCGTTAATGCCTTTAATCAAAAAACTAATAGCGTATTAGACACTCAATCTGGTAATTATATTGAAGTACCTGCTTTAGCTCGTAAATTAAAAGCGCAAGGAATGGGATCGATAGTTGTAGCCGAAGAGAATTATGGTGAAGGGTCATCTCGTGAGCATGCTGCAATGGAGCCTCGTTTTTTGAACGTCAAAGCAATTGTCGTTAAATCTTTCGCTCGTATCCATGAAACGAATCTGAAAAAACAAGGTATGTTAGCGCTAACTTTTGTTAATAAGGATGATTACGACAAAATTCAAGAAGATGACCAAATCAGCATTACTGGACTTAGTGATTTTGCTCCAGGTAAAAATCTAACATTAACCCTTCATCATCATGATGGTAGCATAGAATCGTTTGCTGTTGCACATACTTACAATCACGCACAAATTGAATGGTTTAAAGCGGGTAGTGCATTAAATAAGTTAAAAGAAGAATTTAAGTAACAGATAAGAGGAAGAGACAATATGAATCAGCACGTTTCAATTGAAAATGGACAATTAGTCGTCCCAAATCATCCCACTATTCCTTTTATTGAAGGTGATGGTGTTGGCAAAGAGATTTGGCAGGCTGCTCAAACAATTTTTGATAAAGCTATTGAAACAGCTTATCAAGGTAAGCGTAGTATTCAATGGAAAGAAGTACTTGCTGGCGAAAAGTCATACAACCTAAATGGTACATGGCTCCCAGAAGATACCATGAATGCTTTTAAACATTATCTTGTTGGTATTAAAGGGCCATTAATGACACCTGTTGGTGGTGGGATCCGTTCACTTAATGTTGCGTTACGCCAAGAATTAGATCTTTATGTCTGTTTACGGCCAGTGCGTTGGTTTAAAGGGGTAGAATCACCATTAAAGCATCCTGAAAAGGTCAGTATGACGATTTTCCGTGAAAATACCGAGGATATTTATGCCGGGATTGAATGGCAACAAGGTACAGCTGAAGCTGAAAAGTTTTATCATTTTTTATCTGAACAAATGCACGTGAGCAAAGTACGCTTTCCTAATACCTCGGCTTTTGGTGTTAAACCTGTTTCAATTGAAGGATCGGAACGTTTAATTCGATCTGCTATTAACTATGCACTGCAACATAAATTACCGTCGGTTACTCTAGTTCATAAAGGTAATATTATGAAATTTACTGAAGGTGGATTTAAGCAATGGGGCTATGAACTTGCGGAAAGAGAATTTTCTGACGCTGTGTTCACGATGAATCAATATGGCAAAATTCAAAAAACCGAGGGTAATGCTGCAGCAGATCAAGCATTACAAACCGCTAAATCAGCCGGTAGATTAATTATAAAAGATGTTATTTGTGATGCATTTTTACAAAATACCTTATTAAAACCAGAAGATTATTCGGTTGTTGCAACATTAAACCTTAATGGTGATTATGTTTCCGATCAGCTGGCTGCAATGGTTGGAGGAATAGGTATTGCGCCGGGCGCTAATATTAACTATTTAACTGGACATGCTATCTTTGAGGCAACTCACGGAACTGCCCCTGATATAGCTGGTCAAAATCAAGCTAATCCGTCATCACTCTTATTATCTGGCGTGATGATGTTTGAATATTTAGGGTGGCATGAAGTTGGGCAACGAATTACTAATGCCATGGAAAGCTTATTTCAATCAGGCAAAGCAACTGCAGATTTAGCACGTTTTATGCACAATGGGCAATCACTATCAACAACCCAATTTACTCAAGCAGTAATTGATAAATTATAGTTCAAAAGGGAGGTGATTAATGAAAGAAAAGTTTTTGGTTTATAAATTATCGGAAACGATTAAAAACACGAGCAAAATTGAATCACAACTATTTGAACAATTTAATGTAAAACGCGGATTACGTAATGCCGATCATACTGGGGTTTTAGTAGGATTAACTAAAATTGGCGATGTACTAGGTTATGAACGCTTAGATGATGGTTCATTAAAACCCATTACGGGTAAATTATTGTATCGTGGTATCGATATTGAAGAATTAGTACATAATGCACAGAAAGAACAACGTACAGGTTTCGAAGAGACTATTTATTTACTCTTATCTGGTTCTTTGCCCGATAAAGAAGAATTACGTGATTTCTCACGTTTACTTTGTGAATCAATGGCATTAGAAAAGCAAACCAAGATTGCAATTATGGAGCTTGAAGGGCACGATGTAATGAACATTTTGGCTAGAACTGTTCTAGAAATGTATACTTATGATTCACTGCCAGATGATACTTCTCGTGATAATTTAATGCGTCAATCCATAGATCTGATTGCTAAATTTCCAGCTATTATTGCGTATGCTTATAATATGTTAAGCCATAGCGCTAAAGGTAAATCCTTACATATTCGCCATCCTCATGAGGATTTTTCAATTGCGGAAAATTTTCTTTATATGATGAAAGGGTCAGGCGGATATACCGAGTTAGATGTAAGAGTACTTGATTTAGCGATGATTATTCATGCTGAGCATGGTGGTGGTAATAACTCGACGTTTACCGTTCGGGTAACAAGTTCAACAGGTACTGATACTTACTCATCAATTGCCGCTGGGATTGGTTCATTGAAAGGGCCATTACATGGTGGAGCAAATTTACAAGTCGGAAAAATGCTTAAACATCTTGCTGATGAGATTAAAAATTGGACTGATGTAAATGAAATTGATGCTTATTTACAACGTATTTTAAATAAAGAGGTCTTTGATCAAAAAGGGCTAATTTATGGTATTGGTCATGCTGTTTATACGGTGTCAGATCCACGGGCAATGTTACTAAAAGAGATGGCATATAAATTAGCTCAAGAAAAAGGCCGTGAAAAAGAGTATAACTTCTTAAATTTATTAGAAGAACGAGCTATTCATGCGGTGGTGAATCGTAAAAATGCCAGAACCAAAAAACAAGTTTGTGCCAATGTCGATTTTTACTCAGGGTTTGTTTACGACATGATTGGTTTACCTAAAGAAGTTTATACCCCTCTATTTGCTATGTCGCGAATTGTTGGTTGGTGTGCTCATCGCATTGAAGAACTCAATTTTGATGATCGTCGAATTATACGTCCAGCCTATAAAAACATTGGACAACTTATGTCATTTACTCCTCTAAAAGATCGTTAGTTTATTTACCGTCAGTATTCTCTGACGGTAGCACCCCAAAATATTGCTTATTAAAAAATCGTGGTGATTTAGAGCAATAGTTTGTAGACTATGCCTAATTAATCGTTTTTGGCTATGTACTTTGTACATAAATTATATATGAATCTTTTAAAATCTTTAGCTACAGTCAGCTCAATGACAATGGTTTCACGAGTTTTAGGCTTTGTTCGTGATGCGATTATTGCCCGCTTTTTTGGTGCGGGGATGGCAACTGATGCCTTTTTTGTTGCTTTCAAATTACCAAATTTGCTTCGCCGTATATTTGCCGAAGGTGCATTTTCACAGGCGTTTGTACCGATTTTAGCTGAATATAAAAATCAACAAGGTATTGAGGCATCACGTACTTTTGTGGCCTATGTTGCAGGGATACTAACGCTAGTATTAGCTATTGTTACCTTAATTGGTGTTATAACAGCACCTTTTATAATAATGTTAACTGCACCTGGATTTATGCAAGATTCAACTGAAAAGTTTGAGCTTGCTACTGTGATGTTGAGAATAACATTTCCCTATATCTTTTTTATTTCACTCGCATCATTAGTTGGTGCCATACTTAATACCTGGAATCGTTTTTCTGTTCCTGCTTTTGTGCCAACTTTACTTAATTTAAGTATGATAGTTTGTACATTATTTTTAACACCTTATTTTAATCCGCCAGTACTTGCACTCGCTGTTTCGGTCATTATTGGTGGTGTTTTACAACTGCTTTATCAGCTACCATATTTAAAAAAGATTGGTATGTTAGTTTTACCTCGGATTAGCTTTAGAGATAGTGGTGTTTGGCGAGTGTTAAAACAGATGGGTCCTGCTATTTTAGGTGTTTCGGTTGGTCAAATATCGTTGATCATTAATACGATATTTGCATCATTCTTAATTTCGGGTTCTGTTTCTTGGATGTATTATGCTGACCGACTTATGGAGTTTCCTGCCGGTGTGCTCGGTGTGGCACTAGGTACTATTTTATTGCCATCTTTAGCTAAAAGTTTTGCTAAAGGTGACCAACAGCAATATTCTGAATTATTAGATTGGGGCCTTCGTCTCTGTTTTTTACTAGCATTACCAAGTACTGTCGCATTAGGTGTAATTTCTAAACCATTAGTTTCAACACTCTTCGAGTATGGGCAATTTACTTTGAATGATACATTAATGACTCAACGTGCTTTAATTGCGTATTCAATTGGTTTACTCGGGCTGATTTTAATTAAAGTATTAGCTCCTGCGTTTTATTCCAGACAAGATATTAAAACACCAGTTAAAATAGCCATTGTCACTTTGATATTAACTCAGTTAATGAATTTGGCATTTATTGGGCCATTACAACATGCAGGGCTTTCATTATCAATTGGCCTTGCTGCTTGTTTTAATGCCGGTTTATTATTTTGGCAATTACGTAAAAAGAATCTTTATCAACCTCAACCTGGCTGGTATCGATTTTTAATCAAGGTAATTATTGCTGTTGTATTGATGTCTTTGACTTTATGGTTTGGTGCTCAGTTATTACCTGATTGGTCTACTGGCTCAATGTTAACCAGAATTGGTCGTCTATTGTTGTTGGTTATAGTTGGTATTGGCATCTATTTCGGATCACTGGCTTTAATGGGGTTTAAAATAAAGCATTTTATTAAACGAATTGAATAAATTATTTTTACCTGCTAATTAAAACCAGTTATTCAAAAAGAGTTGAATGACGAGTTATTATCAATAAATAAAAACATTGATAATTAGGAAATTAAATAGAAATGGAAAACGGGTCCTTCTTCCAATTGTCGCTAATAGGCAGTTTAGTCTATTTTTTAATAAGCATATTATTGACTATATTGGTTTTATTTTTACAAACAGATATTTTATTGCCACAAGGTCTATTCTGGCATCTTTTTTTGAATTCATCATTCTTTTTGCGAATTCTTTTAGATGTTTGTTTGGTTGAAATTCTATGGACGTTTGGTATTTTAACGTTATTTCTGTATTCAGCTCATATTAATATAGTTAATAGAATTAATGTCATTTCATTAATCATTTTAATGTCGATTTATTCAGTTATAGCTTATTTTATTTCGATAAATACTAACATTCACTTGCAAACTCTATCGCCGTTCGGGCAAATATTTCTTAGCATAACTTTTGCTATTATCCGATATTTACTTGAAGCTTTGCTGTTATATTATTTAATTGAATTCTCAAAAGGTTATTTTGTTAAAAGTCAAAACAAGTTTCGTTTAACTGAAAAGAATCTCTCACAAATTCATTATATTGTTTTTTCTACTTTTAGCTGTTTTATATTATTGAAAGGTTATATTTTGGAAAGTAACGCTTTTACAGCTTTATTTTCTGGTACATTACATAATTATTTAGCTACTATTTATTTGTTTGCTGTATTGCTAGGTCTTATCGTAAGTAAGCGGAATTTTAAGATTTTCTCTGATAAAATTCGATATGGAAAACTTGTTAAAAGCATATCAATATCAAGTATTTTTATTTTATCGGTGATTTTTATTGTCTTTAGCCTTATTGATAATAATCCATCAAAATATTATGTTGATTCATTTAGTGCTATTTTTAATAGTATTCATAAATTGTTTTTGTTGTTATTACTTAGTTCATTAATTTGTATAATTCTTAATATCACTACTCAATATCATTTTAATAAGACACGAATTAGAGACAATAAAATCGATTAGATTACCTCTAATTAGCTAAGTGGTTGTTCAGGAATTCGCAGATATCATTTTGTGATTTTAGTTGCCTGATTTCAGGTAATAATATTGATGCTTGTGGGTAATATTGCCTTAAATAAGCTAACCACTGCTTTATCCTAGCCGAATGATAAAGTGGTTTAACATCTTCGATTGATGTCATTGCATAACGAAGTAGTAATTGCATTACTTGATGCCAATTTAATGGTGAATGATTAAAACGAATTGTATTGGCTAAATTAGGAATATTAAGTATTCCTCGACCTAGCATAATGTCATTTGTATGACTTTGTGTTATGCAATTTTTAGCATCTTCAGCAGAAAATATTTCACCATTAGCAATAACAGGAATGGTTAATTTTTGCTTAATTTTACCAATGGTTGGCCAATCAATTTTCTCGGCTTTATATCCATCAATTTTTGTTCGTCCATGAATAACAATTTCATTAGCTCCAGCTTGTTCAATTGCTTCAGCTATTTCGTAACAGTGAGATTTATCATCCCAACCTAATCGAATTTTAACCGATAAAGTTGGGATAGAGCCAATTGCTGTCCTAACCTGCGTTACAATCTTCAATATTTGTTCGGGATATTGTAATAAATAAGCACCACCGTGGCTGCCAACAACGGTTTTAGCGGGACAACCAAAATTGATATCTATGCCATAAGAACCTAGTTCAAGCGCTCTAATGGCATTTTCTGCCATCCATTCAGGAGATTGTCCTAATAGTTGAACTCGGACTGGAGTTCCTGATAAGGTTTTTCCTTCATTATAAAGTTCTGGACATAGTCGATAAAAAGTTCGGTTTGATAATTTATGCTGGGTTACTCTTACAAATTCAGTTACACAATAATCAAATTGATTGATTTCGGTTAATATTTGCCGCACATGATAATCAAGAACCCCTTCCATTGGTGCTAAAATGATGCGATTTATTTGCATTTTAAATCCTGTTTAGCATGTTGGTTTCCACACACAATACAATTAGTTTGTTTAGTAAATATGACTTGGTTAAATTCCATTGTCATACTATCAATCATTAGAACTCGACCAATTAAAGGTTTTCCATAATTTGTAAGTACTTTGATTGCCTCTAGAGCTTGCATTGAACCGAACATACCAACTAATGGAGCCATTACGCCCGCTTCAATACACGTCAGCTGGTTTTGCCCAAATAATTGACTTAAGCATTGATAGCATGGTTGATTCTCTTGATAATTGAATACAGTGAGTAAACCTTCCATGCGGATTGCTGCACCAGAAATTAATGGTTTCTTTTCGATAAAACAACAGCGATTAATTTGTTCACGGCTAGTTAAATTATCGGTGCAATCAATAACGATATCATGTTGTTTGATTAGGGAAGTTAGCTCATTATCACTCAGTTTCTGATTAATTGTTTCAATAGTCATATCGGCATTAATATTACATAATGCTTGTTTTGCGACTTCAACCTTATACTGATTTATTGATTGTTGAGTATATAAAATTTGCCTATTTAAATTCGACGCTGATATTGTGTCAAAATCAATCAATGTTAGTTTACCGATGCCTGATGCTGCTAAATAGACGGCAGCAGCACAACCTAACCCGCCTAATCCTATAATTAATGCTGTACTATTTTTTAAAATTTGCTGCTTGTCGATATCGAATCCATGCAAAGTGATTTGTCGGTCGTAGCGTAGCAATTCTTGATCAGAAAGCGTTAACATATGAAATGATAGTTATTGTTGATAATGATTTGTATAGTATAACAAAAACTTGGCACATGATTGTGCCAAGTTTTTAACTTTATTTATCAAAACCAGATAGGAATGTTAAATATTCTTCTTTTGTCATAAGTGGCTTGTAGTTTGCCATTAGTGTTTGAGCTGATTCAGCATCATCATAAAGTAAATCAATAATGGTACAGGCCATCATTTGTGCAGGGCGGATATAAGCCATATCTTCATCAAATACGGTGTAATCTTTACCATGTAACACGCCTCTAACCGAACCAATCCAAGGGTGACTTACTGGCATAATATGCGATAGATCACCTGTGTCGGTACTTCCTGTCATATGAGGTGCAATTGAAACATTTTCTTCACCAATTAAATTTTCAGCATTTTGTTTTAGAAAATCATTGAGTGTTGGATTATTATTTAACGGCAGATAACCTGGAAGATCTTTAATTTCACAAGTAGCACCAACAGCCATTGCGCCTGCCTTTAGTGCTTGATTAATTCTTTCATTAGCATCAATCATGGCTGGTACATTACCTGCTCGCACATAACTTTCCATTCTTACATCGCTTGGTACAACATTTACTAAATCACCACCTTGGGTAATAATTGGATGAAAACGAATATAATCTTTTTCTTGAAATGTTTCACGGATAGCATGTACACCCATCATTCCCATCATAGCTGCATTTAATGCATTTACACCAGCATGAGGAGCTGCGGCAGCATGGGATGCTTCACCTTTATATTTTATTAGTTTACCAATAAAGCCATTGCTTGTAGTTGAGATCTCAATAAAACCATCTTGGCGTTCAGCAGGTACACTGGTTAAATGTATTTGTAATGCCATATCAACATCATCAAAATCACCACGTGAAATTAATTCTGGTTTACCACCAATATATTTAATCTTACCTTCTTCTATTAATCGATTTCGATAAGTAATTTCAACATATTCTTCTGCAGGAACGGCAAATGGTACTACATCACCAGCTAAAAATTCCATTGCACCTGAGTCAATTAATCCCATGGTAACCGCCATCATGTTGGCTATTTGGGCATTATGTCCACAGCAGTGAGCTGCACCTGATGTTTCATCAGCAGCTGGGTGGTCGGCACAGATGATAGCATCTAGCTCACCAATAACCGCTATACTATATTTGCTACCTTTACCGCCTTTAAGACGACCTTTTACCCCGGTTAAGGCTAATTTATTTTTAAAAGGAACACCTAATTTTTCAAAAGCATCTTCTACTTTTTTAGCGGTTTTATGTTCTTTGTAACCAAGCTCTGGTTCTGACCAAATTGCTTCGGCAATTGACTTGATATCTGCTTTTCGATTTGCAATTGCATCGCAAACTTTTTTCTTTAGTTCTTCTTTTGTCATAAATAAAATCCTTATCTAAATTTAGATAACGCCTTCCCAGTGTAGTGTGACTTGAGCAATTATAGCAGCAAAAATAAATGTACCAGAAAAAACAGCTAAAGATACGGGAATAATGCGCCAAGATATATTTTTAAATAGTGCAAGATCTTTACCGATAGCCAATCCTGCATAAGCAAGTATAGGAGTACAAACAGCAAGTAATGACACTTGATCAGTAATTGCAACAATTTCTTGATGGTATGGGAATATTGGTGCTGACATGATAGCTGCAACCACAGATACCCATAAAATTACCGGTAATTTATTAAATCCAGGTAACTTACTGATTAACAGTCCTACAATAGAGATAATAACTAGCATCGCTACTGCTTCAAGCGATGAAATCAAATCAATTTTATATCCCACGGTGTTACCAGCTGCCATAATAATGGCGACTAAAATAAATACAAAAATCGTCTCAAAAATCTTCATTATGACATCCTTATTTCTTGCGTCGGAAACGGTCTAAAGTGTTATACATAAAAGAAGCGAAAGGCAAAGAAAATAGTGTGTAAATATACATGCCCACCATTCCCGACATTAAATTCGCTGTGGTAGCATAAGCATTAATGTTTTCTGATAAGTCAGGGTATAAATCACTTATTGGTGCAAGTGAGGCTGCCATCATACTTCCACTACCTACGCCAGCTCCCATTGCTAACGCATATGGGTGTAAAATGTTCAATTGTGCTATTAAGCTGGCAAGAATACTCATCCAAATCGCACCATAAAGCGTACCGCAGACATACATAGCCATGACACCTCGACCTTCGGGTGAATCTAAACCATATTTATCTGCAACTATGGCGATATTAGGTTCGCGAGCTACCGAATAAGTAGCCCCAACGGCTTCTCGTTTCATACCTAATATCATTGCTAATGGTAGGCCCAGTAAAATGGTTCCGGCAAAATGACCTAATTCTTGAAAAATTAGGGCTAGCTTGGCATCTTCTAAAATCATATCAATTTTCGGGCCTACAGCTACGCCAAGTTTTGCCACAAGTAGAATTAATGTAACCATCATCACAAGACTTGCATTTTGCATATTTTTGTTGGTTAATATTTTTAGTTTTGGGAAGCTAATGATGCCACCAAAAATCATTGCATATAGCATTGGATAAACTGCAATAATCCATATAGTTTGTCTGCCGATAAGCTCACAAATAATTACTACTAAAAAGGCAATTAAATGCAATTTATAGTCTCGTAAAACTTCCATTCTTGCTCCTTCTTCATTTTTTTATCTATTTTTACACTGCACTTCTTATACTACGGTTGCTCCTAAGGTATTTTGAAAATGCTTTAAAGCCCATTGATGGCCAATGGGATCAAAGCTTGCAACAGCATTTTGATGAATAACTAATTTATAACCTAAGTTATAGGCATCTACAGCCGTATGTAAAATACAAATATCAGTACAAACGCCAATCAGATGGATTTCAGTGATATGTCTTTCGCGTAAACGGAGGTCAAGATCCGTACCACAAAATGCTGAGTAGTGACGTTTATTGATCCAGTAGATATTGTCTGAATATTGATGTTGTTGGTAAAGTTGCTGTAATTTACCAAATAATTGTTGGCCAACAGTCCCAACAAGATTGTGAGGGGGAAATAGCGAATTTTCCGGATGGTATTTATCTAAGGGATTATGAGCATCAATAGCAAAAACGATAAACTCATTATTTTTAATAAATGATTGAGTTATATTTATCATTTCTGATTCAATTTGTTGACCCACAGCGCCAGTTGTTAATGCTCCATCATCAGCAATGAAATCATTGGTATAATCAATTGAAATTAAAGCTTTCATATCCAATAAATAATATTTAAATAATCCTAAAGCTTATTAATAAATATCAGATATGACAAGTTATTAAATTAATCATTTTTCAAATTTATTTATAAAAGATGTATTTTGATTAATTATCTTATTGAATTTAAATAAATTTACAAATGATTATATAAATTAAAATTATTATCATAAACTGAGTATAAATAAATTAAATAAGGATTATTTTTATAGATGGTCTTTATCCCCCGATAAATTGCTCTATAATAATTATCATTTTTGACAATTGTACACAGGATATATTTAATGAGAACAATTTATTGCGGACAATTAAACGCAAGTTATATTAATCAAGAAGTCACACTATGTGGATGGGTCAATAAACGCCGAGATTTAGGTGGAATGATTTTTATTGATATGCGTGATCGTGAAGGAATTGTGCAAGTTTTTTTTGATCCTGATTACCCACAAGCACACGAATTAGCTGGCGAATTACGTAATGAATTTTGTATTCAAATTAAAGGGAAAGTAAGAGCAAGACCTGACGGTCAAGTTAATAAAGATATGGCAACGGGTGAAGTTGAAATTTTGGCCACAGAGCTGATTATTTTTAATCGTAGTGATATCTTACCTCTTGATTTTAATCAAAATAACAGTGAAGAGCAGCGTTTAAAATATCGTTATATTGATTTGCGTCGCCCGGAAATGTCTACCATTTTCAAAACTCGAGCCCAAATTACCGCATTTGTTCGTTCTTTCATGAATGAACATGGCTTTTTAGATATCGAAACACCAATGTTAACCAAAGCAACACCTGAAGGGGCTCGAGATTATCTTGTACCAAGTCGTGTTCATAATGGTGAGTTTTATGCATTGCCACAATCGCCACAGTTATTTAAACAGCTGCTAATGATGTCAGGCTTTGATCGCTATTATCAAATAGTTAAATGTTTTCGTGATGAAGATCTTCGCGCTGATCGTCAACCAGAATTTACCCAAATTGATGTCGAAACCTCTTTTATGAGTGCTGAACAAGTACGTGAAATAATGGAGAAAATGATTCGTGAACTTTGGTTACATGTGAAAAATGTCGATTTAGGTAATTTTCCAATATTAACTTTTGCTGAAGCAATGCGACGATTTGGTAGTGATAAACCAGATTTACGTAACCCACTGGAAATTATTGATGTGGCTGATTTAGTAAAAGATATCGATTTTAAAGTATTTTCAACGCCAGCGAATGATCCAAAAGGCCGCGTTGCACTGCTTTGCGTACCAAATGGTGCACAATTAACGCGCAAACAGTTAGATGATTATACGCAATTTATTTCGGTATATGGCGCTAAAGGTATGGCGTGGATAAAAATTAATGAACGTAACAAAGGTTTAGCTGGTGTCCAAAGCCCAGTAGCTAAATTCTTTAATGAATCTCAAATGGAAGCTTTATTGAATCGTGCTGATGCTAAAGATGGTGATATTTTACTATTTGGTGCAGATAGCTATAAAATTGTTAGTGATGCATTAGGGGCTTTACGTTTGAAAGTCGGTAAAGATTTAAGTATAACTGATGAAAATAAATGGGCAGTACTTTGGGTTGTTGATTTCCCTATGTTTGAAGAAACAGACGAAGGCTTAAGTGCTATGCATCATCCATTCACATCACCGAAGGATTTCACTCCAGAGCAATTAATCAGTAACCCTGAAAATGCGGTAGCTAATGCATACGATATGGTTATTAATGGTTATGAAGTCGGTGGTGGTTCTGTGCGTATTCATCGAAGTGAAATGCAACAAGCCGTATTCTCAATTTTAGGTATTAATGAAGATGATCAACGTGAAAAATTTGGCTTCTTACTTGATGCGCTAAAATATGGTACGCCACCGCATGCAGGTTTAGCCTTTGGCTTAGATAGATTAACTATGCTATTAACTGGAACAGATAATATCCGTGATGTTATTGCTTTTCCAAAAACAACTGCAGCAACATGTTTGTTAACTGATGCACCTAGTCCAGCTAATCCAGCAGCGTTAAAGGAACTTGGTATCGAAGTGAGCCAAAAGTAACGGTATTTATATGCAAAAGTATAAGAACCCTGAGTCAGTTTTAGTTGTTATTTATTGTAAAAGCACTCAGCGTGTTCTTATGTTGCAACGTAAAGATGATCCTAATTTTTGGCAATCAGTTACAGGTAGTTTGGAAGAAAATGAATTGCCAAGGGAGGCGGCAATTCGTGAAGTTTTTGAAGAGACCGGTATAGATATTAATGGAAAAAATCTTAAATTAATTGATGCAAAACATGTGGTTGAATTTGAAATTTTCCCTCAGTTCAGATATCGGTATGCACCAGAAATAAAGATAAATAAAGAGCATTGGTTTTATTTACCTCTTTGTGATGAGATAACGCCAGTGCTTACAGAACATTTATCTTATCAATGGTTAACTATAAATAGTGCAGCCAATCTTACTGTATCACCAAATAATTGTGAGGCTATTGGTAAAATTGGTTCAATTGAGAAAATTAATTTAAGAGACCAAAAATGAAATTTAACCAATATATCTTTTTGTTGTTTAGTTTATTCTTTCTAATGTCAAACAGTTATGCTGAGATAAATATAAAAAAATGTAAAGCAAATCAAGGTGACTACATTATTTTTGATGAGTATGATTCTCAAATTGCCGAAAAAATTATCGATTATAAATTACATAATCAACCTGAGAAACGAGAAAATAGCATTATTAAAATTTTTGCCAATGAAAATAGAGATGATCGTAATTACTGGTTAGCTTCGATTCAAACAGATAATAAAGCTGAGGATTATCTATTTTATCAAGTAGATCAAAATAAATTTACTGAAGTTGATCAGCAACAGTTTCAAATTTTATTACCTAAAATTGTTGAGTGTAATCAGATCAAAGAAGTTCCTATATATAGTGAAAACTTCGATGCAGATTAGTTAATATTTATCAGCTTGTATTTGATTAATGTAATTTAGAGTTGAAAGGAGTAATAATGGCATTATCTAATTTTCGAAATTTTTTAGATTACCTTGAACAGCAAGGCGAACTGAAACGAATTAGTTATCCCGTTAATCCTTATCTTGAAATGACAGAAATCGCTGATCGTGTATTACGTTCACAAGGCCCGGCATTATTATTCGAAAATCCAATTGGTTATAAAATTCCAGTATTGTGTAATCTTTTCGGTACGGCTAAACGAGTCGCTATGGCGATGGGACGTGAAGATACCACGCAATTGCGAGAAATTGGCGAATTACTCGCTTTTTTACGAGAGCCTGAACCACCGAAAGGTATTCGACAGTTTTTTAATGTTTTGCCTAAATATAAACAAGTTCTCAATATGCCTGTAAAGCATCGGTCTTCAGCACCTTGTCAGGAATTAATTTTTAAAGATGATGAGGTCGATTTAACTCAATTACCTATTATGCATTGCTGGCCAGGAGATGTTGCTCCACTTGTAACTTGGGGGTTAACAGTAACCAAAGGGCCTTATAGAGAGCGTCAAAATATTGGCGTTTATCGCTTACAATTATTAGGAAAAAATAAATTAATCATGCGTTGGTTATCACATCGAGGTGGCGCGCTTGATTTTGCTGAATGGCAAAAATCTCATCCAAATGAAAATTTTCCAGTTAGTATCGCAATAGGCGCAGATCCGGCAACTATATTAAGTGCCGTTACGCCGGTACCAGATACATTATCAGAATACGCTTTTGCAGGATTGTTACGAAATAGTCGAACTGAAGTTGTTAAGTCATTATCAAATGAATTAGAAGTGCCAGCGACAGCTGAAATTATTCTCGAAGGTTATATCAATCCCAACGAACTAGCTGCTGAAGGCCCTTACGGTGATCATACTGGTTATTATAATGAAGTTGAAAAATTTGCCGTGTTTACGGTGACTCATTTAACTAGACGCAAAGATGCAATTTATCATTCCACTTATACCGGTAGGCCTCCAGATGAACCAGCTGTAATGGGATTAGCATTAAATGAAGTGTTTATTCCGATATTGCAAAAGCAATTTCCTGAAATTGTTGATTTTTATCTTCCACCAGAGGGATGTTCTTACCGTATTGCTATTGTCACAATTAAAAAACAATACCCAGGACATGCCAAAAGAGTCATGATGGGCGTTTGGTCTTATTTAAGACAATTTATGTATACAAAATTTATTATTATTTGTGATGATGATATTAACGCAAGGGATTGGAAAGATGTTATGTGGGCGATCTCAACAAGAATGGATCCACACCGAGATACTACTTTTGTTGATAATACTCCAATTGATTATCTAGACTTCGCTTCACCAGTGTCTGGTTTGGGATCTAAAATGGGATTGGATGCTACAAATAAGTGGCAGGGCGAAACAAATCGAGAATGGGGTAGCATTATTACGAAAGATGAAAAGGTGGTAGCCCATGTTGATGAAATTTGGCACGAACTTGGTTTGTAATATATTTAACTAATTAATGGGGAAAGTAATGGATAACGTTTATTGCAAAACAAAACTATTCCCTTTTAGGGCAATTATGTATAATTATTGCCAATATTATGGCATTTAGACAATTATGAAAAAACTTCAAATTATATTGGCTTTGATGTTATTTATCTCTTGTGGAGTAATGGCAATTGAAGCTAAAACACAGCCTGATACGGAATTAAAAGTGAGCGATCCTAGTTCACTAATACCTTCTTTATTACTTGCTGCTGAAAAGGGTGATATGCAATCACAATATACTCTCGGTACCATTTATAAACAAGGATTAGGTGTTGAAGTTAATGATTTAAGAGCCTTTTTTTGGTTTAATAAAGCTGCTGAACAGGGATCAGCTAGGGCACAAAACAATTTAGCCTATATGTATCAAAATGGATTAGGTACCAAAGTAAATTTATCTGAAGCATTTAAATTTTTTAAATTGGCTGCAGATCAGAATTACGCTTTAGCTAAATATAATTTAGCGTTAATGTATAAAAATGGAGAGGGAGTTGCTAAAGATATTTCTGCTGCGATTAATTATTTTACTCAAGCCGGTGATCAAGGTATTTATGATGCCTATTTAAATTTGGGTATTATGTACTTTTTTGGTGATGATGTAGAAAAAGATCGAATGATTGCTGCTGATTGGTTTAGTCAAGCTGCAAAAGATAATAATGCTGAAGCACAATATTATTTAGGATTAATGTCTCAAAATGGTGATGGTTTAACTCAGGATTATGTTGCAGCACTTTATTTTTATACGCAAGCCGCAGAACGAGGCCATGTATTGGCAATGTATAATTTAGGTATTATGTATGCAACAGGCTCGGGGACAAGACCAGATAATACTCAAGCAGCTTATTGGTTTACTAAAGCAGCCGAGGGTGGTAATGCTGATGCCCAATATAATATTGCTGTTATGTATGATGTTGGTGGTGGGGTCCCTAAAGACGAGAAAAAAGCTATAGATTGGTATAATAAAGCCGCCAATCAAGGAAGTGTTGATGCTCAATATAATTTAGCTATTAAATACCTTGAAGGTCAGGATGTTAAACAAAATATCAAGTTAGCTATCTATTGGTTCACCAAAGCTAGCGAGCAAGGTGATGAAGATGCTAAAGCATATTTGGAACAACTTTCTCAAAATAAAAAGGGCGAATAAGCCCTTTTTTATTATCCTGAATTTCGCATTCCAGCTGCAATACCTGAAATAGTTATCATTAATCCTTGTTCAACGATACTATTTTCATCATTATTTTTACGAGAACGACTCAATAATTCGGCTTGCAATAAGTTAAGAGGTTCAATATAAGTATTACGCAATGCAACTGATTCGGCAATCCATGGCAAGTCTGCCATTAAGCTAATATCATCTGTGATCGTTAGTACAGTATTGATATCTTCAGTTAATAAATTTCTTAATTCATCACCTAATGGCCATAATGTAGAAGAAACTAGACGTTGTTCATAATATTCATGAATATTTGGTGCTGCTTTGGCATAAACCATTTCTAGCATTCCTAAACGAGCATTAAAAAATGGCCAATTATGATACATATCTTGCAATTGTTCTTTTTTGCCTTCACTGATAACAACTCTAAGTGCACTACCTGCACCAAGCCATGATGGCACCATTAAACGGTTTTGTGTCCAAGCAAAAATCCATGGTATTGCTCGTAGGCTCTCAATTCCCCCACCTGTTCGACGTTTTTGTGGACGAGAACCTAATGGTAATCTACCTAGTTCTGCTTCTGGTGTAACTGCTCTAAAATAATCGACAAATTCAGCTTTTTCTCTAACATAGCTTCGATAGCATTGGCAAGAGTAATCTGACATTTCATCCATAATATCTCGCCAGACTTGCTTAGGCTCAGGAGGTGGAAGTAAATTTGCTTGTAAAATCGCTGAGGCATAAAGCATTAAACTACTAAGTGCAACCTCAGGTAAACCAAGCTTAAATCTAATCATCTCACCTTGTTCTGTAACACGTAAACCACCTTTAAGTGATCCTGGTGGTTGTGAAAGTAAAGCCGCATGAGCTGGTGCACCACCACGTCCAATTGAACCACCACGACCATGGAATAATACTAAGTTGATATTATATTTTTCAAATAAATTGACTAGTTCTTCTTGTGAACGATATTGTGCCCATGATGCAGCAAGTGTTCCTGCATCTTTCGCTGAATCTGAATAGCCAATCATTACCATCTGTTTGCCATTGATCTTTTCACGATACCATGGAATATCTAAAAGTTTTTGCATAACAGATTTAGCATTATTTAAATCTTCTAAGGTTTCAAATAATGGCGCAACAGGTATATTTTTTTGGCAATCAACACTTTTTAGAAGTAAATAAACGGCCAAAATATCAGAAGGTGCTTTGGCCATTGAAATTACATAAGAAGCAATTGATTCCTCACCAGCTTTTTTGATAACTCGGCAGGTATCTAACACTTCTTGAACCATTTCATCAGGTTGCCAATTATAAGGAAGTAATGGTCGATTAGATTGTAATTCAGCTAATAAAAATTCCTGTTTTTCTTCTTCTGTCCATGAGGCGTAACTACCCAAATTAAGTTCTTTAGTTAAGGCGTCTAATGCTTCTGTGTGTACAGAACTATCCTGGCGAATATCTAATCGAACTAATTGCAATCCAAAGCTTTTAATACGTCTTAATGTATCTAATAATGGCCCATGAGCAATAGTTGACATGCCATTCTCTATTAAAGATTCATAACAGATATAAAGTGGTGTCCATAATTGTTCATTTTTAGTCAACAGATCGACTGGCGCTAAAACTTGCTCATTGTTTAATAGTGAAACGATATAACTATGGGTTTTAACTAAACGAGACCGTAGTTGTTTCATTACTGCTCGGTAAGGCTCTGATGCTGTTTTATTTTGTTCGTTTAATAAATCAATAACCGATTGACTACATTCTGTCATGGATAATTCACGAACTAAAATCTGAATATCAGCTAAAAATAATTCGATTGCTTTTAATCTGGCTTGTAACATGACCTTTTCAGTCACCTTTGCTGTCACATTTGGGTTGCCATCTCGATCTCCGCCCATCCATGAGGTAAATTTAACGGGTACATGTTCAACGGATAGTTCTTCATTAAAGGAATCAACTAGCTGGTCATTGAACTCACGTAAAAATAAAGGAACACCTTCCCATAAACTATCTTCAATAACCGAAAATCCCCACTTAGCTTCATCAAGAGGAGTAGGACGTTTTTTACGAATTTCATCGGTATACCATGCTTGGCAAACGAGCTGTTTTAAACGACGCATAATCCGTTCTTTTTCATAATCGGCTAAATCATTATGGTCAAGTTGTGATAAGCAACTATTAATTGCGGTATAAGTATTAATCATTGTGCGGCGGTTGATTTCCGTTGGATGAGCAGTAAGTACTAACTCAATAGATAAATTATCAATCGCTTGTGAAATAGTCTGAGGGGCAAAATTTAAGTTTTTAAGTGATTTGAATAATTCAGTCATTTTTTTAGGACTGCTTGATGCTTCGCCATGAGGCGAAATACCATAATACTCTGCAGCAGTGTTAACTAAATTTAAAAATTGGTTAAATGCACGTGCAACATGAAGTAGATCTTGATCATTAAGATTCTCTATTAACTTAAGTAATTCGTTATGCGCTTGTTTATTTCCTTGTTGCGCCGATTTGGATAACTGACGGATTTTTTCGACTAAATCGAAAGTTTCATTACCTGTTGCGCGTTTAATTGCATCGCCCAATAAGGTGCCTAACATGTTGACGTTGCTTCGCATTGATGAGTATTGATTATTCATTCTATTCTCTACTTGTTTATATTTTGCCTAAGTACCTTTAAGCTGCACGATTAAAATGACAATTTAAAGAAAACGGTATAAATATAGGTTAATCGCTCAGGATATATACTTTATAACAATGTTGTATTGAATTTAAATAATAAAATTTTATGGATTTTATTATTTCTATTGTTTTTATTATATTTGCTAAATGAATATTCTTACTATCATGAAAAGTTAAAATTCTATTTAGAAAGACTTTTTTGTATTAACACTAGGTTAGTAAACTGTATATTGTTGTCAATTAAGTATATACTAATGACATTATGAATAGGTATTGGATGAATTAATGATCGTTGTTTTTTATATCGCATCGATAATTGCTGTTGTTGCAAGTATAAAAGTGATTTTTTGTCGGCGAGTAGAAAAAGCAATTTTATATCTGGCTATATCACTTTTTGCATCAGCATTAATATTTATTCTACTTGAAACATATATTTCGGCTGTTTTATATATTCTCTTGTTTATTAGCGGAGCTGTCATCCTGTTTAGGGCTGTTTCTTTAATGCTGGAAATTCGTCGTGACAATGTTGAAAATGGTAAACATGGTATTAGCCCCAAAATTTGGCTAGGGCCATTAGTTTTAGCATTTATTTTATTAGTTGTTCTTATTTATGGCGTAGTAAGTACTGACTATACGCAGTTCACTGAATCGCATGAATTGATGCACCAAATGTCAATCTATGCTTATGTATTAATGGCTGAGTTAGCTGCGTTTTTACTGTTAGGCGCTGCAGTTATATCTTATCATTTTATGCATCGAATGCTGTCGGAGAAATAATGTGATACCACTTATGTATGGTTTGATTTTTGCCTCAATCTTATTTGTAATAGGACTTTTAGGGGTAATGATTAGACGTAATCTCTATTTCTTATTGTTAAGTCTTGTCATCATGAATAATGGGGCCATCGCTGCACTTTTTGTCGCAAGTAGTTATTGGCAGCAATCCGATGGAGAGGTGCTTGCTATATTAGCGGTAACCGCTGTATTAGCTCAAATATCGGTCGGGCTTGCTTTATTGGTAAAATTAATTTATCGACGTAAAAACTTTAATATTGACTCATTGAGTGAAATGAAAGGATGAATTTACTTTATTTAACTATCATTGTTCCATTGCTATCTTTCTTGATATTAGTCTGTTTTGGGCGACAAATACAATCCATTAATGTTATGTTAATCGGGATTTGTACGATGTTTCTTGTTGGATTAATAACAATATTTTCTTGTATTGATTTTACTACCAATACAGTTCCAGATATGACATTGGTTTATACAAGAAATTTATGGACTTGGTTTTCAGTTGGTGATTTTGATGTTCCTATATCTTTAACGCTAGATGGCTTATCACTGACATTCTTGGTATTAATATCATTCTTTGGTTTGTTGATCTATTTTTTTGCTGCCTGTTATTTAAAATCGAGGAAAGATATTTACACTTTTTATGCATATAGCAATTTACTGATAGCAAGTGTGTTAACGGTTGTTCTTGTTGATAATTTGTTTGTGATGTTACTTGGTTGGGAAGGGGTGAGTATAAGTACTTACTTACTTATTGGTATTTACTACAAACAAGCTCGCAATAGTTATGCAGCAGTTAAAGCATTTGTTATGATGCATTTAACTGATATTTTTCTAATCATAGGTATATTTTTACTTTATCAGACTTTAGAAACATTAAAAATCAGTGATATTTTAATAAAAGCACATAATGACTTAGCAGTTGATTCAGACATTATTTTTTGGATTACGTTGATGTTATTCTTTGGCGCTATGAGTAAATCAGCGCTTTTTCCAATGCATTCATGGTTCAAAGAAACAACACTAGCACCGATGCCTGCTGTCGCGTTATTGCAATCTTCTACTGTTATATTCGCTGGCGTTTATCTAGTCTTAAGGCTAAGTAATCTGTTTATGATGTCAAGTGATACGCTTTATATAATGCTTTTATTCGCTTCTTTAACTGTTATTTTTGCTAGTAGTATTGCTTTGGTTCAAAATGATATAAAACAGATTATAACTTATATTAATTTAGCGCAAATAAGTTATCTATTTTATGCATTTTCGACACAGAGCTGGAATTTATCCTTAAGTTGTTTGATTAATTATACTGTTACTAGCACTTTACTCATTCTTGCTTCTGCAATTTTAATCAAACAGTGCCAAGGTGAACGGGACATCAATAAACTTGGTGGCTTGTTAAAGTCTAATAGAGTCTTATATGCAATTTTCTTAGTCATCATGTTATCACTTAGTGCCTTACCGTGGGTCTCCGCATCTTTTTATATTAAAGGCGATATTATCTGGGGTTTAATGGCTCAAGATAGCTTAATGGCCGGTACTATTGGCTTATTAGGAATTTTATTGTCGAGTTTATGCATTTGGCGTTTGATATTTTTAGTTTTTCATCATTCAATTAAAATTGAAAAAATAATAAGAATCAGAAAAATAAATTATTATCCGATTTTTATTTTATTGATATTTACTACGGCACTGTTTATCTACTTACCATTACCGATACAAGGGATAATCCCACTAGCCAATTTAGATACACAAGGTCAAATCCCATTTAGAATATTATTGTGTGCAGTAACCCTATTAAGTTTTGTCATTGCATATATTCTTTATGCTCATCCGAATGCTGAAGTTCATGAAATTCTTAATACTCCGATGATCAAATCGTTAGGAAAATTATGTAAAAGTGATTGGCGATTCGACTATTTGTTAAATAATTTTTTTGTAAAACCGTATATTTATTTAGCAAACTTATTGAAAAAGGATCCACTAGCCTTATGGGATGATTGGATTATGTGGGGTATAAAGAAAATAAATGCCTATATTGTCAGTTTAGAAAATGGACAAATAAGATGGTATATGGTTTCAATGGTAATAGGTAGCATTATTATATTAATGTTATTGATTTTTATTTGATAAAGGTGTGAACTTAATGTTGTTATGGCTTGTTTTCTTACCTGTAATTGGTGGATTTATTGGTTGGTTTTGTCATGTATTTTTACAAAGAATCGTGACTTCAACCGATATACAGTTGCGTTGGCAACGTTTACCAATGATGATTGCTCTTACAACCATATTAATCACATTTATTTTGGTAATTGTTTTATGGGCAGATGCAAATAGTACTTTAGAACAAAGTCCAAACTGGATTGAAGAAGTTAATATTGATTGGATACCTTTACTTGGCATTCATTTTCATCTGGTATTAGATGGTTTATCTTTGATTGTTATTAGTTCGACACTCTTTATTGTATTGTTAGTTATTGTTTATTCAAGTAAAGAAAATCTTAATAATGTCGGATTATTTTATTTATGTGTATTATTTATGACATCAGCTATTATGATGTTATTCGTAATTACTGATCTGTTTTTAATGTTTTTCTTCTGGGAAGCGGTAGCTATTCCAATTTATTTTTTAATTTCATTGTGGGGCAGACGTGATTTAAATTCTCAATTACGTTTTAATGGAGCTAGCAAATTTTTAATTTACACTCAGATAAGTAGCCTACTAATGCTAATATCGATTGTGTCGTTGGCTTTGATCAACTGGAATCTAACGGCAAAATGGACTTTTGATTATCAGATTCTAACAAATACGCCGATTTCAAGTAATACCGAATTTTTATTAATGCTAGGCTTTTTAGCCGCTTTTATTATACGTATTCCTTTAATTCCTTTTCATAATTGGTTTATTGAGGCACATATCGAATCTTCAACAAGTGGTTCGATGATGATTAGTGGTTTATTAGTTAATACGGCGGCATTTGGTTTATTACGTTTTGTGATACCTCTTTTCCCTAATGCTTCGTTAGCGATTATGCCGTTTATTTTAGTATTAGCTATATGCACGCTATTTTACACCGCGTTACTTGCTTTTAATCAAACCGATATTAAGAAACTGATTGCTTATATCCATATTGCTTTAATGGGGTTTGTGACGGCGATTATCTTTAGCGGCTCAGTTATTGCTTTCCAAGGTGTTGTTATTCAAATGGTAGCGATTAATTTAGCTATTGTTGGCATGTTTATAATAAGTGGTTTATTAGCAGAATGCTATTTAACTCGAAACATTAACCAATTTATTGGCTTAAAAGAACAAGTAAAGTATTTGTCTTCTTTTACTCTGTTTTTTATGTTAGCTGTGTTAGGTATTCCCGGAACGGCTAACTTCATAGGTAATTATATGATGTTATTAGGTAGTTATAATTCATATCCTTATTACACTATTTTATTAGCAATTGGATTATTGTTATTGTCAATATCGTTAATTATTCGAATGCAACCTATTTTTTATGGTGAAGTTGATAAAATTACGGTTACAAAACACTTGCTGAGTAAAAAAGATATTTTTCTATTGTCTAGTGTTCTTATTGTATTAATTTTTATTGGATTATATCCAAAAATGGTTTTAGATATGTCTTATTCTATTGTTAACCAAACACTGCAATATATAATTACTGAACGAGTGGGAGAGTAATAACTTATGATAGCTTTATTGCCAATATTTATATTGAGCTTTGCCATAATAATTTTGCTCATCGCACTATTTATTTTTAAAATAGATACTAAAAAATGTGCTACTTTAACCATATCGGGATTAATTTTTGCACTAATTTGTTCTGCATTTTTGGGGTATAAAATTTCGTTTAATACCCAAGCAATATCAGATATTAGTAGTGATAATATGCAAATATCGGTTTCTTCTCCAGCAGAGAATACCGATATAACATCTGCAACAGAACAAACAGTCGCTATTGATAGCGTACCTACGGAGCAAGAAACCACCACCTCAACAAGTGAAGAAATTACCGAATCTGTGGCGGAAAATAATGATATGGTTGGACCATTCCCTCAGGTTGATGATACTCAGCAGAATGATACTAACAATGAATGGCAAGCACATCATGTTACTGCATTATTTACTTGTGATGGTTATGGATTACTTTATACCTGCTTAATTTTAATTATTTCAATCGTAGTTTCATCATTAGCTTATCGATGGTTTGTACAAGAAGAAATCAACCATGGGTTATTCTATTTAATTCTGCTGTTTATGACGTTAGGTGGAGTCACTTTAGTTTATGCTAGCCATTTAATGTCATTCTTTCTTGGCATTGAATTGCTCTCGATTCCATTTATTGGTTTAATCGGCTATCAATATATCCAAACCCATGCACTTGAAGCAGCGATTAAGTATATGATTTTGTCCGCCATTGCTAGTTCATTTTTGTTAATGGGAATTGCTTTCTATTATGCAACTACTGGCGAGCTCACATTTAGTGGTTTAAGTTATCAATTATCAACTATGACTTATCCAAGTACATTATTATTAATTGGTATTTGTTTAATGTTAGTTGGTATTGGTTTTAAACTTTCGCTGGTACCTTTTCAACTTTGGTTACCCGACGTTTATCAAGGGGCTCCGACAGTTGTTTCATTACTACTATCAACTGTAGGTAAAGTTGCTGTATTTTGTGCTATTGCCAGACTATTTTTATTAGCACCAATAGTAAATAATGAAACAATCCGAATTATTTTGGTTATTATGGCCTTTTGTTCAATTTTATGGGGAAATTTATTGGCTTTGATGCAAAGTAGCTTAAAAAGATTATTGGCTTATTCCTCAGTTGCCCATTTTGGCTATCTTTTACTGGCTTTAATTGCCGTGCAGTATCAAGTGCTCGCTTTAGAAACAATAGGTGTTTATTTAATTGGCTACATTTTTGCCAACATCTGTGTTTTAGGCGTGATCAGCTTAGAATCCCATTCCAATGAATTACAGGATCATGAAAAGGAAATTGATCTTTCAGGATTATTTTGGCGTCGGCCTATTTTAGCCTTAGCAATGGGAGTTGGTTTATTATCTCTAGCTGGAGCACCACTTACTGCGGGTTTTGTGGGGCGTTTTCTTTTAGTTTTATTAGGGGTTACTGCTGAATTATGGTGGTTAATTGCTGCAGTAGTGATTGGTAGTACCATAGGTTTATATTTCTACTCAAGACTTATTCTCAATCTTTATATCAGGCCTATCAATCGTGATGATTTTTCAGGTAATAATTCTATTATTAAATTGAAGTGGCGAGATATAAAAGTAAGTGAATTGTTTATTGTTATCGCAGCATTTTTAACCATGGTATGTGGTGTTTATCCTAAATGGTTATTTAACTTGGTTAGTATGGCACAATATTTGACGACTTAATTTTTTTGCTGGTTGATTGTTAGTGGGTACTGTATTTATTTAGTTAATTGAATAAAATAGTTAATAATAACGATATTTGTTGTTGACTTAAAAGATATTGGCAAGAAATAGTTAATAATCGATTTATTTATTGTGTTATAATTCTGCACTTTAATATTTTTATATACATTAAGAGGACCAATATGGACTTTTTTATTTCTAATGCATACGCAGCTGATGGTGCTAGTGCTGAAGCAAATCCTTATTTTTTACCTATCATGTTAGTCGTGTTTGGACTATTTTTCTATTTTATGATTATGCGTCCACAACAAAAACGTGCTAAAGCACATCGAGAGTTAATGGCTTCTATCTCAAAAGGTGATGAAGTATTAACTAATGGTGGACTTATTGGTCGAGTATCAAAAGTTAATGAAAATGGTTATATTGTGTTAGAGTTAAATGATACAACTGAAGTTGTTATCAAACGTGACTTCATCACATCAGTATTACCAAAAGGAACAATGAAATCATTATAATAGATTTTCCTATTATAATTCATTGTATTAATTATCTAATCCCACAAGAGAATATGTCGTGCTAAATCGCTATCCTTTGTGGAAGTACATTATGTTGGTCGTCGTGATATGCGTCGGCCTACTTTATGCTCTTCCAAATATTTATGGTGAAGATCCCGCTATACAAATTTCAGGTTCAAATAGTGCCGAAATTAATGTTGCTACGCAAGATAAAGTCAAACAACTTTTGGTGAAAAATCAAATTGAACCTAAATCACTGGTTTATGAAAATAAATCTATTTTAATTCGTTTAAGTGATAATGATACTCAGCTGAAAGCTAAGGAATTAATATCACAAGAATTAGGTGATGATTATACTGTTGCACTAAATCTAGCGCCTGCAACACCATCATGGTTAACGATGATTGGTGCCGAACCCATGAAATTAGGGCTCGATTTGCGTGGCGGTGTGCATTTCTTAATGGAAGTAGATATGACTACTGCGTTAAGTAAATTGACAGAACAATCGATTGAAAATTTAAAAGCAGAGTTCAATAAAAATAATTTAAATTACAAAGCATTAAATAAAAGTAGTAATCAACAAATCTTAATGCAATTCGATAATACAGAAGATCGAAACAAAGCTATTACTAAAATTAATGGATTGCTAGATTATGAATTAACTTCGCAAAGTGAAAATAGCATCGTTATTAGTGTTAGCCAACAGCGCCTGCAACAAGCTAAAAGTGATGCTGTACAACAAAATACTACCATTTTACGTAATCGTGTTAATCAATTAGGTGTTGCTGAACCAATTGTTCAACGTCAAGGCTCTGATCGTATTGTTGTTGAGTTACCTGGTATTCAAGATACTGCATTAGCGAAACGAATTTTAGGTGCAACTGCAACCCTTGAGTTTAGGCAAGTAAATGAAGATGGTTCAACTAACTTAGAAGCTATTTTAAAAGGTGAAATGCGTGTTCCATATGGTTCTGAAATAAAATATATGGAAAATGGTCGTCCGGTCTTACTTTATAAACGTGTGGTATTAACCGGTGATCATATTACCGATTCTTCATTTAGAGTAAATGAATATAGCCAACCAGAAGTTTCTATTAACTTAGATAGTGCTGGTGGCAAAACCATGCTTGATTTCACGCAGAAACATCTGAAAAAAGCAATGGCAACATTATTTGTTGAATATAAAGATACTGGAAAACGTGATGAAAATGATAAACCTATTCTTGAAAAACAAGAGAGAGTTATCAATGTAGCAACGATCCAAGGTATTTTTAGTGACCGATTCCAAGTAACTGGGATTAGTAGTGTTGATGAAGCTAGAAATTTATCACTATTATTAAGAGCAGGAGCCTTGATTGCGCCGATCCAAATAATCGAAGAACGCACCGTTGGGCCATCAATGGGGCAAGAAAATATCACTCAAGGTTTAGAATCTTGTGTATGGGGATTATTAATTTCGGTAATCTTTATGTTAGTGGTATATCGTCTATTTGGTGTATTTGCTAGTCTTGCATTAGTTGCAAACTTAATTTTAATTGTTGGTGCAATGTCTTTATTACCTGGAGCAACATTAAGTATGCCAGGGATTGCAGGTATCGTACTAACTGTAGGTATGGCGGTCGATGCGAATGTTTTAATTAATGAGCGTATAAAAGAAGAGCTCAGTAATGGTCGAGGTGTCCAACATGCAATTAACGAAGGTTATGCTGGTGCTTGGAGTAGTATTTTTGACGCCAATATTACTACATTGATAACTGCGATTATTCTTTATGCAGTAGGTACAGGTTCTATCAAAGGCTTTGCCATTACATTAGGTATCGGTATTGTAACATCGATGTTTACCTCGATCGTAGGGACTCGAGCTCTGGCCAATCTTATTTATGGTGGTCGTCGCGTCAATAAGTTATCAATTTAGAGGTTTATTGTGACTATTAATAAAAAAGAAAATCATGATGTTAGAGAACTAAATCATGGACGAAGAGTACTCGACTTTTTAAAATTTGGCTTTATTGCTTTTGTTATCTCAATGTTATTGGTTGTTGTTTCATTTGTGGTTATTCTTGTTAAAGGCTTTAATCTTGGACAGGATTTTACCGGTGGTACCACCGTTGAACTGACAGTAACTAAAGCTGTAAATCTTGATGATTTACGTAATAGTTTACGTGATGCAGGTTATCATGAGCCAGTCGTTCAGTATTATGGTAGCAGTAAAGATATTATTATCCGATTAGCCACCGCCAATCAAAATGAGAGTAGTGCATCATCTGCAATTGATAATGCATTAGGTACTAAAATCTCTAATTTAGTACATAAAGATATTGATAGTAATGCTGAAATTAAGCGAGTTGAATTCGTTGGTCCTACGGTTGGTTCTGAATTAGCTCAAGATGGTATTTTGGCGATCTGCGCCGCATTAATTTGTATCTTAATCTATATTGCATTTCGATTTGAATGGCGATTTGGTACTGGTGCTGTTGTAGCATTAGCGCATGACGTGGTTATTACCGCTGGTTATTTATCACTCTTTGATCGTGAGTTGGATTTAACCATTATTGCAGCAATGTTATCTATCATTGGTTATTCTCTTAATGATACTATCGTTGTATTCGACCGAATTCGTGAGAATTTTAGAAAAATACGACGTGCGTCGCCATATGATGTTATCAACATTTCGTTAACCCAAACATTACATCGAACCTTAATGACATCTGGCACAACGTTAGCCGTTGTTATTATCTTATATATCTTCGGTGGTTCAATGTTAAAAGGTTTCTCTGAAACATTAGGGGTTGGTATTGTGTTAGGTACAATTTCATCAATTTATGTAGCAGCATATATGTCGCTTAAATTAGGTGTGAAACGTGAACACTTTATGCCACCAAAAGTTGAAGCAGAAGGCGCGGATCAAAACGCAATTTTACGTTAATCATTTAAGCTCTGTCATAGACTGACAGAGCTTTGTTAGCTTGTTTTTTGAGCAAATAATATTAAATTATTTGACACCCTTTAACTAGTTGCATATTATTAGCCACAGTTTTTTATCCCTTTAGGGGCCATAGCTCAGCTGGGAGAGCGCAACGCTGGCAGCGTTGAGGTCAGGGGTTCGATCCCCCTTGGCTCCACCAATTCCAAATTCTGCAATTTAAATCCTTTTAGCAATATTTATACAGTGCTAAGATAGTAAAACTATCAATTATCGGCCACACTATATGTTTCAATACCATCCAAATGTCTTAGCAAATGAATGTCGTGATATGAATGATATTCGCGCGGAAATTGATAATATCGATCATCTGGTAATTCAATTACTAGCAATTCGTTTTGACTATGTTAAAGCAGCCAGTCAGTTCAAAAAAAATGCTATCGATGTTCAAGCTAAAGAACGTTTTAATAGTATGCTTGAGCAACGTAAGCTTTGGGCTGATGAGTTAGGTCTCGATGGTGATATCATTAAAGAATTGTATGCTAATTTAGTTAGATATTTTATTGATGAAGAATTAAAGCATCTTCAACATAAAGAAAAATAATTACGTTAACTTGTTATTAAAAATTTAATTTAAGCTTATTAATTGCTAGGTTAAATGTTTCTGCTTGGTTCTTAACTTCCCCAACATTATTTATCTGGATAATGTTGGGAATGCGATAAACTTATTTAAATAAACCATTGGTTTCAATAAATTCAATGACTTTATCTAATCCTTGTTTCGTCCGTAAATTAGTAAATGCCCATGGTTTATCAATGCGCATTTTATTGGTATCAGATTCCATCACAGCTAAAGAAGCACCGACATACGGTGCGAGATCAATTTTATTAATGACTAAAAAGTCTGATTTAGTTATACCAGGACCTCCTTTTCGTGGAATTTTTTCTCCTTCAGCAACATCAATGACATAGATAGTCAGATCGGCCAATTCAGGACTAAAAGTTGCACTAAGATTGTCTCCTCCACTTTCGATAAAAATAATATCTAGATGTGGAAACATTTCCATTAATCCCTCAACTGCAGCTAAATTCATTGATGCATCTTCGCGAATTGCTGTATGTGGGCAACCACCAGTTTCAACACCAACAATACGTTCGGGATCTAATGCTTTTGCATCGGTTAATATTCGCTGATCTTCTTTTGTATAAATGTCGTTAGTGACAACGGCTAATTGATATTTGTTGCGCATTGTTTTACATAGCATTTCAAGTAGGGCCGTTTTTCCTGATCCTACCGGTCCGCCAACGCCAATTCTTAGCGGTGTATGTGTAATGGTATTCATATTCTCTTCTCTTTTTTCTATAATTTTATGAGCTTAATTTATGATCGAAACAGTCTTGAGTACTGTGTTTCGTGACAACTACTGGCAATAGCTACTAAAGGCGATCCTGCGCCAATATCATCATCTTTAACATCATTTGCTTGCTTAATAATTGAAGGTAATAATGTTGATAATTGATAAATCAGCTGTTGTCCTGCTTGCTGTCCTAAAGGTACTAATTTGATTGCCGCCATAATGTTGCTTTCGAGCCAACTGTAACTCCAGCTTATTTGTATATCTTCTAACGACATTTTATTTGTCGCACCATACCAAGCAAATCCGGCAACTTGTGACTGTATTAATAAATTTTGCCATGGATGAATAAACCCTAATCCTTCCAGGAATCGAAAAAAGGCTTTTCCTCGTTGCTGTTCTTCAAGTCTTAATTCACTTGTTTCTCGTTGACGTAGTAAATTTCTAGTCCAATAACTAAAACCTTGTTCATCTTGGTTAATAGTACATTGATGTAGTCGAGCCAAAATAGGTAAGTCACAAAAGCGCAATGTGCTATACATTTGCTGTATTAGCCAATCTTTGGTTTCGATTTGATTAGTTACCCATTTGGCTTCAACTGCCCATTCTAATCCTTGAGAATAGGTGAATCCCCCAACAGGTAAATTTGCACTGGCTAATTGTAAGTTACGTAAATATTGCAGCATGTTTTTTATCTTAATGATGATGGTGGCCAATAGCACTACTTTGATAGGCTCCAGCTTCCGGTTCAAATGGAGCTTGTTCAACCAGTACTTTAATTCCTAATTGTGTTAGCATTTCATCCAACACATGATCATGTTGATAACGAACAAAGTCTGTAGCAATTTGTAATGGAACATGACGATTACCTAAATGATAACATGCTCTGGCTAACAACAATTTATCATTGCAGTAGGCTGTGGATACATTTTCGTTTGCAGCCAATACTTCAATAATTATTGATTCATCCTCTGTTGCAAGATAATCACCACCACGAATTAATAAACCTCTAGGTAATATAACACCGGCTTCCTGACCACTATTAAGCACTATTTTGCTGCGGCTTTTTATTCGGCTATCAATATCTAATTTAGTACGGTCTTTGACAGACTGTAATTGTGTTTTTGTTAATGGTTTAGTAAGTATCTTTGTTAAAATTATCATGATGTTATGTTCTCAATTTATTAAAATAAAAAGTATCTCTGTGCCATTGGTAAGATAAATGCAGCTTCACAACTCAATAGATTGTTATCGGCCTTTACTTCATAGGTTTGGGCATCCACTTCAATATTGGGTTGCCATGAGTTATGGATCATGTCTTGTTTTTTAATCTGACGGCAATTTTTTGCCACACCAATCAAACTTTTTAATCCCAAGTTTTTTGCTACATTTAAATCGGCAGCTGTTTGTGAAATAAATGTCATTCTAGATAAAAAACCTGCTTTTCCTAAGCTAGCAAACATAGGGCGATAGTGTACGGGTTGTGGTGTGGGAATTGATGCATTAACATCACCCATTTCGGCGTAAGCAATCATTCCCGCTTTAATAATTAAACTTGGTTTTATGCCAAAAAAAGCAGGTTGCCAAATGACTAAATCGGCTAATTTTCCTACTTCAATAGAACCTACTTCATGGCTTATACCATGGGTAATCGCTGGATTTATAGTGTATTTAGCTAGATAACGTTTAACTCTAAAATTATCATTCTGTTGATTATCTGGATATAATGGGCCACGTTGCGTTTTCATTTTATGAGCAGTTTGCCATGTTCTTATGATAACCTCTCCCACTCGTCCCATGGCCTGAGAGTCTGATGAAATCATAGAAAATGCACCTAAATCATGTAATATGTCTTCGGCAGCAATAGTTTCTCTGCGTATCCTTGATTCGGCAAAAGCAACATCTTCTGCAATTCCAGCATCTAAGTGATGACAAACCATCAACATATCTAAATGTTCATCAATAGTATTGATAGTATAAGGACGTGTAGGATTTGTGGAGGAAGGTAAAATATTAGCATAACCACAGGCTTTTATAATATCGGGTGCATGGCCACCTCCAGCCCCTTCCGTATGATAAGTGTGAATGGTTCGCTCACCAATGGCAGCAAGGGTGTCTTCTACAAAGCCAGATTCATTTAAAGTATCGGTATGAATAGCTACTTGTACATCCATCTTATCGGCTACATCAAGGCAATTACTTATTGCTTGTGGTGTTGAGCCCCAATCTTCATGTAATTTTAAGCCAATAGCGCCGGCATTGACTTGTTCGATTAATGGCTCAATAACACTGCAATTCCCTTTAGCTAATAACCCAACATTTACAGGTAAATTATCACAAGCTTGTAACATTTTTTCGATATGCCACTTACCTGGTGTACACGTGGTTGCGTTTGTTCCCGTTGCTGGGCCGGTACCACCACCTATAAATGTAGTTATTCCTGAACATATAGCCTCTTCAGCTTGTTGTGGGCAAATGAAATGGATATGAGAGTCAATTCCGCCTGCTGTAACAATGCTATTTTCGCCAGCAATAATTTCAGTGCTAGCACCAATAGCGATGGTTATATCTGGTTGTATATCGGGATTTCCCGCTTTACCAATAGCTAAAATACGTCCATTTTTAATACCAATATCAGCTTTAACAATTCCCCAATAATCAATGATTAAAGCATTGGTTATTACAACATCGGCAACCAAATCTGCACATAATTGGCTTTGTCCCATACCATCACGGATTACTTTCCCACCACCAAATTTAACTTCTTCGCCGTAAGTAGTGAAATCTTTTTCAACTTGTATCCATAAATCGGTATCGGCTAAGCGAACTTTATCTCCTGTGGTTGGGCCAAACATTTCTGCATACGCTTGTCTAGAAATATTACTCATTTTCAATTCCTTTATCATCTAATACACCCATTACAGCACCTTGGAATCCATACACTTGCCTTTTACCAGCTAGTTCAACTAACACTACAGTACGGCTTTGCCCAGGCTCAAACCGTACAGCAGTACCGGCTGCAATATCTAAGCGATATCCATAACTAATGGCACGCTCAAATTTTAAGGCTGGATTAACCTCGAAAAAATGATAATGAGAGCCTATTTGAATAGGTCTATCACTATGATTAGCAACTGTTATTTGAATGGTTTTGCGATTTTTGTTTAATTCAATATTACCCGCTTGTACAATCACTTGGCCTGGAATCATATAATTTACCTTTTAAATAATAGGATTATGAACAGTAACTAATTTAGTCCCATCAGGAAATGTTGCTTCAACCTGAACATCTTGGATCATATCGGCAATTCCCTCCATTACGTCGTTACGCGTTAAGACTTTTCGTCCTAGATTCATTAATTCAGTAACGGTTAAACCATCTCTAGCGCCTTCTAAAATTGCGGCACTAATCAGTGCTATTGATTCAGGATAATTTAATTTTACCCCTCGTGCTTTTCGCCTTTCGGCAACCAATGCCGCTGTAAATAGTAATAATTTGTCTTTTTCTCTCGGAGTTAGTTTCATCGTTATTTTCTCATTGCATTTATAATAATTAAGCTAGGTTGCCCAAATTCGAGGTGGACATGCGGGTAAATTGATAATTAACGGACGCAATAATGCCCATAATTGGTGTAAATATTGTTGGCAAATTTGGTTATCATTTGCTAGCAAGCGAACGGTTAATAATTGTCCCAAAGCAGTTGCTCCGATGGGAACCGTACTATTTTCAAATCTTTTTTGCACTTGTTGTAAAATGGCTAGATTAATCGGATAGGCAAATAAAGTTGCACTGTATGTGTAATTACCTATAGGAGCACAATTACCATCAATAATTTTTAAGTGCTCATCAAGACCTAATTCATCCGGTAAATTAATTGTTAAACAGCTTTTGATATTGCCTTGTCCAAACTTTTCATGCATAACCGGTCGACCAAAGCATAATGTTTCCCATCCAAGCAATCGACTATTTAACGTTAAATTAAATTCAGTCGTTAAATTAGCATTAGTACCATTAAAAAAAATATTTTCTTGGGGTAACCATTCAATAATACTATTCGGCGCTAAAGTAAATTTTTGTTTTAGCTGTGCAATATTGCCGTGACTGCGATAAAATTTACTTGCTCCGGGCATAGTCATTAATAGATGGCTATCGTGATCTAAAAAAATATCCAGCTCAAGTTTATCGCCACCTACAATCCCCCCTGGAGGATGGAGTAAATAAATATGGCAAGGTTTTCCTTCTGGATAGAATGGCCGTTGTATAGTTAAAGGCCCTTGTTGTTGACGATCAACTAACTCAGTTCGCTGTAGTTCACCATTTACAAAACGGTTAGCAAAAGATAGTGATAGTTTACCTAGCCAGCCATTAGCATTTTTTTGAGCTGTATTATTTTGAATCATACCGTTAAATAATTTTTTATTAAATCTGGTGTTAGTTGTTGTAAGGCGCCATTAGCGATATTTCGTCCTCGGTCAAGTAAATAAAAATCATCAGCAACCATCTGAATAAAAGGCAATTTTTGTTCAACTAACAATACAGTTAAACCTAATTCATGATTGAGTCGATTAATGATATCGCCTATATCATGTACAATATTGGGTTGAATACCTTCTGTTGGCTCATCTAAAATTAATAATGATGGTTCAATAACTAAAGCTCTTCCAATCGCTAATTGTTGTTGTTGTCCTCCAGATAGATCGCCGCCACGACGGTTTTTCATCTCTTTTAATACAGGGAATAACGAATAAACTAAATCAGGTATTTTGGCTGAGCGGGATCTTTTAGCAGCTAAACCAATACGTAGATTTTCTTCAACAGTTAGTTGAGAAAAGATTTGTCTACCCTGTGGAACGTAACCTATTCCCATATAGGCGCGGGTTTCGATAGATTTATGGGTAATATCGGTATCATTAAATTGTATATTGCCTTTTTTGATTTTTAAATTTCCCATAATAGACTGTACTAGAGTAGTTTTGCCAACGCCATTACGTCCCATTAGACATGTACATTTACCTTTGGCTAAACACAGATCGATATCCCATAAAATGTGCGTTTGTCCATAAAATTGATTGACATTAGATAATTTAAGCAACATTAACGTTCCTCCCAGTAGTAGATTGTCCTAAATAGACTTCAATTACTTTAGGATTATTTTGTACTTGTTCCATATTTCCTTCAGCTAGTATTGAACCTTGATGCAATACTGAAACAGTTTTGGCAATTTGTCTGACGAAATCCATATCATGTTCAACAACAATTAACGTATGTTTGCCCGCTAACGAGTTTAATAATTCTGCGGTTTTATCCATTTCTTGAGTTGTCATCCCGGCAACAGGTTCATCAACTAATAGTAGTTGAGGTTTTTGCATTAATAACATCCCTAATTCCAACCACTGTTTTTGTCCATGAGATAAAATAGCTGCATATTCATGACGCATGTCCATTAAACCGATTAGTAGAAGTATTTCATCTATTTGTTCTTGTTCTATCTTGTTAACTCGATGGCGAAGAGTATGCCAAACTGTTTTTTCCCCAGCATTTGCTATCATTAAATTATCATTAACAGTTAAGGCTTCGAATACAGTCGGTTTTTGAAATTTGCGACCGATGCCGGCTTGGGAAATTTGTGGTTCATCCATAGTTAATAAATTAAGTTTTTGACCAAACCATGCTGTGCCTGCTTGTGGTTTTGTTTTACCAGTGATTACATCCATCATTGTCGTTTTACCTGCGCCATTAGGACCAATAATGCAGCGTAATTCACCCTGTTTAATATAAAGATTCAAATCATTAATCGCTTTAAAGTTATCAAAACTAACATTAATGCCTTCCAAGTAAAGAATAATACCTTTAGTGGTATCCAAATCTGGTTGTGGTAGTGCTTCAAAGTCTTTAAGCAAAGGAGAGGCAGATTTTAATTTTTTATTTAAACTTTTTTTATTCATATATTTGCCTCCAATTGTTTTAGTTTGTATTTTTTAGATATAGTTAGATTGATTAAACCAACAATACCTTTTGGAAGAAATAAAGTAACTAATACAAACAGAAGGCCTAAAGCAAATAGCCATTGGTCAGGGAACCATACGGTGAAAAGTGATTTGCAATAATTAACTAAAAATGCACCAACAATAGCGCCATATAAAGTCGCTCGTCCGCCGACTGCAACCCAAACGACAATTTCGATTGAATTTAAAGGTAAAAATTCAATAGGTGTGATAATTCCTACTTGTGGCACATATAACGCTCCTGCAATACCAGCTAATACGGCTGAAAACGTAAAAACAGCTAATTTGATATTTTTAACTCGATATCCAACAAACCTAATGCGTGGTTCGGCATCTCGAATAGCAATAATTACTTTACCCAATTTACTTTTGATTAATTGATAACATATCAGATAACTAATAATGACAGCCATTAACGTGATAAGTAATAATGTTATCCGCATTCCGTTAGTGGTGATTGAAAAACCTAATAAATATTTAAAGTTAGTCAGACCATTATCACCCCCAAATCCCATCTCATTGCGTTGAAAAGCTAGCATTAATGCAAAGGTGAGTGCTTGTGTAATTATTGAAAGGTAAACCCCAGAAACACGGGAACGAAATGTCATATAACCGAATATAAAAGCTAATAATCCAGGTACTAGAATAATTAATAGCAAAGTAATTAAAAAATTATCTGATCCTTGCCAATACCAAGGTAAACTTTGCCAATTAATAAATGAGGCAAAATCAGGCAGAATGGTCGAACCATTTTCTCCCTGTACAGACAAATACATTCCCATCATATAGCCACCCAGTGCAAAAAAAGCACCGTGACCTAAACTTAAAATGCCTAAATATCCCCAAACTAAATCAACAGATAGTGCAAGCAAGGCATAACATAGATATTTACTGACTAAAATAATAGTCTGATTACCAACATAAAATAGGCTATTAGTTGGGAAAAAAAGATTAGCTATTACTAAATAACTGACTAATAAAGTTAGACAAAATAGAACATAACCGCCATTATCTTGTTTAAAATATTTTGTTAACATATTTACCCCTCTACAGCTCGACCGCGTAGTGGGAAAAGACCGCGAGGTCGTTTTTGAATAAACAGTACTAAACTAATCAGCACCACAATTTTAGCTAACATGGCTCCAGTAATTGGCTCTAAAAATTTATTGGCCAACCCTAAAATTAAGCCAGCAATTAATGTTCCCCATAAATTACCAACACCACCAAATACCACTACCATGAATGAATCAATGATATAATTTTGACCAAGATTTGGGCCGACATTGGTGATTTGTGAAAGAGCAACGCCTGCCAATCCAGCTATACCGGAACCAAGGCCAAAGGTTAGCGCATTTACCCAGCTGGCTTTAACGCCTAAACATCTTGCCATTAATGGATTCATCGAAATAGCTCTGACATTAAGTCCTAAAGCTGTTTTTTTCATAATCAATAACAAAATAATGAAAATGGTTAAGCTAAAACCAATAACATATAGCCGATTAATCGTGAGCGATAAAAAGTCATTGACCTGAATTGAACCTTGCATCCAACTCGGCGTGATTATTGCTTTATTTAACGGTGAAAATATTGTTCTGAATAACTGTTGTAATAATAGACTGATACCAAAAGTGGCTAATAAGGTTTCGAGAGGTCTACCATATAGATATCTAATAACGCTTATTTCTATTAACATTCCTACCGCACCGCATACCAAAAATGCAGCAGGGATAGAGAGAATTAACGCTATGCCGGGATAGTTAGGCAATAGTTGTTGCATCACGTATGTGGTATATGCGCCAATCATAATTAATTCACCATGCGCCATATTAATCACGCCCATAACCCCAAAGGTAATAGCGAGTCCAATGGCAGCAAGTACGAGTACTGCACCTAAACTAATACCAAAATAGACTTGTTCAGTTTTTTCATACATTGCTTTTTTTTGGGTTAATTTATCAAGTAGGTTTTGTGCCGTATCTTTGACTATTTGTGAATCATTGGTGGTAGTCAATTGTTGTAGTTTCTGAACAAAAATAGGGTTAGTCACCTGACTAAGTTGTGTCAGTAGAACCAAACATTCATTTTCATCGCAATTTGTCAGTTTTGCGAATGATAATGCTTCAAGTAATCGCTGTTTAACTTCACTATCTTGTTCTTGAGCTAACCTTTCAACAATGAAATTCATTTGTGATGGTGATTGAATATGTCCGAAAAGCTCTTTCGCTGCAATACGTCTTGTTGGAATAGTATTACTACTTAGCTTCATTTGAAGTTGATATTCGGCAATTAATTGACGAATATTATTGTTAATCGCAATACGTTTAAACTTATTTTTAGGTACATCCAGTACTTGCTTGTTATTCCAATTAACAAATTGATTATCCTTTTTTATAACTAGTGTACTATTGGTCTCCAGCCAGTATAAGTTCCCCTCAACTAATGCATTGAAAAGAGGCTGTATTGTTGCATTATTTTCCTTAATCATGTCACTGATTAATTGTTGTTTTTCAGTTAGTGAACCTTTTGCTAGTCTTTGCTCAAAATGTTCTGGTAGTACTGCTGTTGCTAGATTGGCGATCATCCATAACAGACAAATCAATATCATTCTTTTCATTATTTATTCCTATGCTTCTGCTCGTCATATTGATTAACCAGTAATCGTTTTGCATTTGCATCTTTATTGCAGAGAAATGATGAGATATAACTCACCATGCATAATTTTTGGGCTTTAGATGATTAATCTTTTAGACAAACTTTTTTACTTACATCATATTTACCGCATGCTAATGGTGCTCGCCAATCAGCAATCATTGATTTAGAACTAGGTAAATAATCTGACCATTCATCACCAACAATAGTACCTGCTGACTTATATACCACTTCAAATTGACCATCGTTTTGAATTTCTCCAATCATAATAGGTTTAGTAATATGATGGTTTGGCATCATTACTGCATAACTACCAGATAAATTAGGTACTGTTACACCTATTAATGCATTTTGAACTGCGGTTGGATCATCGGTACCTGCTTTTTCTACCGCTTTTACCCACATATTAAATCCAATATATGTGGCTTCCATCGGGTCATTTGTTACCCGTTTATCACTTTTAGCAAAGCTATGCCAGTTATCTATAAATTCACTGTTTAAGTCAGTATCAAGTGATTGGAAATAATTCCATGCTGCTAAATGACCGACTAATGGAGCCGTATCAATACCTGATAATTCTTCCTCACCTACAGAAAAAGCAATGACCGGAAGTTGGTTTGCTGTAATACCTTGGTTAGATAATTCTTTATAAAAAGGAACATTGGCATCACCATTGATGGTTGATATCACGGCTGTCTTTTTACCTGTTGTGCCAAATTTTTTGATATCAGCAATAATAGATTGCCAATCAGAATGACTAAATGGGGTGTAATTAATCATTATGTCACTATCTTTCACACCATAATGGTCTTTAAGATAGGTTTCTAAAATTTTGTTAGTCGTTCTAGGATAAACATAATCAGTACCCACTAAAACCCAACGTTCAATATTAAATTCTTTCTTCAAATAATCTACAGCAGGAATGGCTTGTTGATTTGGTGCTGCGCCGGTATAGAAGATATTTTTTGAGGATTCTTCTCCTTCATATTGTACTGGGTAAAATAGAATACCGTTAAGTTCTTCAAAGATAGGTAATACCGATTTTCTTGATACCGATGTCCAACAGCCGAATACCGCTGATACTTTATCTTTTGCTAGTAGTTCTCGTGCTTTTTCTGAAAAAAGACTCCAATTTGATGCTGGATCGACGACCACTGCTTCTATTTGTTTACCTAACACACCACCTTTTTTATTTTGTTCATCTACCAGCATTAAAAGTGTATCTTTCAAAGTGCTTTCTGAAATTGCCATCGAGCCAGAAAGTGAATGCAATACACCAATTTTAATGGTATTTTCAGCCGCATAAATTAGATTAGTCGTGAATAAGCCAACAGCTAGACAAGTTAACTTAATGGATGTATTTAATTTGCTCATTATTGACATAGTAATACCTCTTTAAACATACAATTGGTGGTGATTTATTGTTATTTAAGGTAATGCAAAAGTTATGCCAAATAGATGATGAACTGTGTTTTTTATTTAATAAACTTATAGATACAATATTTTATAGTAGCAATAGACGTTTATTGTGTAGGATGAATAGTGGTATTTTTAGCTTATAAACAATATGAATAAAAATAGATAACGCACTTTATTTGATCGAATGGTCTAAATTGGTGCAGATTAAATATGTCTTTTGACCGGAAGCTATAGTATTGATATGATTGATTAAAATGATATAAAGATGAAAGGTAATCAGATATGAATTACGCCAATAAACAACAACTATTAGATGAAATTAATAAAACAGCTAAGCTATTTATTGATGAATTCAGTGGATTAACCGAAGCGGAAAAAGATAAATTAATTGAAGGTGTTGATCGAACGCCAGCCCAGATGATTGCTTATCAATTAGGATGGTTAGATCTTGTTAAATCTTGGGATGATGCTGAACTTGCTGGGCAAACGCCTATATTGCCAGCGGAAGGATACAAATGGAATCAGTTAGGTGAATTATACCAACATTTTTATAAAATTTATCAAGATGATTCATTACAAGAACTGATCCAATTATTTAAACAGAAACTAGCTACTTGGAATAGCTGGATTGAGTCATTAGATGATAATACGCTTTTTACTAAAGATGCTCGCAATTGGACTAAGCCTTATCCTTCAGCGTGGCCTGTGGCACGATTTATCCACATTAATTCAGTTGCACCATTTAAATCCTTTAGAACTAAAATCAGGAAATGGAAAAAACTAAATTCGCATTAGTAACATCATAACAATTTTTTAAAATGGACAGAAAAAATGGCCTTTTCAGAAACCGAACGCCAACAATTATTAGAATTAAAATTTGTTGGCACTAAAATTATTGAAAGACTTGAAGAGATGCAACTTGATTCTTTTGATAAATTACGCAATGCCTCGTTAGATGAAATTCTTAACAAAGGTGCTTTACTAACAGGATCATCATGTTGGAAAAATAGCCATCAAGCTAAAACAGCCATCCAAAATATTTTGGCTTTGGTTAATAACGGATAACTCATTGCTAGTATTACATTAATATTAATAATAGAGCCAATTCAAAAGAAATTTTTTAGCAATTTTAAATTAACTTATTTTGGAACTCATTTTCAATTGAGACCAATAATTTTTTAACGGTTAACAAAGGTTAGTTTTATAAAAAAGCGTAACATTGATTTATATTACGATTAAAATTGCTAAAAATAGCGTTAAAAAACCCCGTTCCTCAAAATTTTTTTATTATGAATCATGACGATTTATTCTTATCTAGTTAAAAATTTGCTTTCTTTAAAATAATATATCTAAAACAAATATTGATAACAATTAATGTTATAATTGCCATTTATTATTAAGTTTATTAATAAGGTTTTGCTCATTCGATTGAAGTTTGGCAAAATAGTTAGCTTACTGTGTGTGATTTAGCGTATTCTAAATCGTTTAAAAATTTTTAATACTCAATAGGGTAAAATCTTATTTTGATAAATTGTTGATAAAACAGGAACTAAATTAGGATGATTAGTCAAAGAAAAAAAAATATCAAAAAGTTATTCATCTCAAGCTGTTTGAGTGGATTATTCTTTTGTTCAATGACTGTCTATGCCGAAGAAGAACCAAATATCACTTTGCTGTCAGATACACCGGTAGAAGCTAACCCATCAACTGAGACCATTGAATCCCAGCCGATTGACAGCATTGAACCGAATCAACCAACCGAGCATATTTACCATAAAACCATTTTTTCGTTATTGGGTGATCCGAAATATCCTGAAAATTTTGACCACCTAGAATATGTGAATCCCAATGCCCCTAAAGGTGGGATTATCAAACTACATGAAATAGGTACCTTTGATAATTTTAACCGTTTTGCTAGTCGTGGCGCACCTGAACATCATTCTGGTTCGTTATATGATTCTCTTTTTACCTCAACAGCCGATGATATTTCCAGCTTTTATCCACTAATAGCAACTTCAATAACTTATTCTGATAGTTATCGTTGGGCAGAAGTCTCGATTAATCCCAATGCACGTTTTCAGGATGGTAAGCCAATAACCGCATATGACGTGGAATTTACTTTTCATAAATTTATGACCGAAGGTGTTTCACAATATCGAGTTTATAACAAAGGTATAAATGTTAAAGCGATAGATGATTATCGGGTTAGGGTGGAATTACCTGAAACCGATCGTGAAAAATTACTTTCTTTTGTCGGTAGTATGCGTGTTATTCCTAAACATTTTTGGCAAGATCATAATTTTTCTGAGCCGTTAAGTACTCCTCCTATTGGCAGTGGTCCTTATTATATTAGTGATTATAAAATGGGGCAGTATGTAGTTTATAAGCGTAATCCTGACTATTGGGCAAAAGATTTACCTGTTAATAAAGGTTTAGATAATTTTGATGAAAAACGTATCGATTATTATATGGATACGAGTATAGCTTTAGAGGCGTTTAAAGCTGGAGAATACGATTTCCGCGGTGAAGGGCAACCGAAAAACTGGTTTACTCAATATCAAGGAAAATACTTTGATTCAAAAGATATCATAAAGAAAGAAAAAAACGTCGAAACCGCTGTAGATACTAAATGGTTAGCGTTTAATTTGCAGAAAGATCTTTTTAGAGATGTTAGAGTTCGTCAAGCAATAACCTTAGCTTTTGATTTTGAATGGCTTAATCACGCCTTTTATTATGATAGTTATAAGAGACCGTTTAGCTTTTTTGAAAATACTATTTATGCTGCAAAAGGTAAACCTAGTGAACAAGAACTTAAATGGTTAACACCATATAAAGATATTATTCCCGAGCAAGCCTTTGATGAAGCCTACACTATTGCGAAAAGTGATGGACAAGGTTTTAACCGCAATAACTTATTAACCGCCGCTAAATTGTTAGAAGACGCGGGTTGGATTATTAAAGATGGTAACTTAATTAATGCTAAAACTGAGCAACCTTTTGCGTTTGAATTGTTGACTTATCTAGGTGATGACATTAAATATGCGATCCCATTTCAGCAAAATTTAGCCCGTTTGGGGATTACAATGAAAATAACTTCATTAGATTATGCCCAATTGACGCGCAGAATGCGTGAGCGTGATTATGACATGATGCCACGTAATTATAATGCAATAGATTATCCATCCTCAGATTTAATAATTTTTTGGGGAAGTGAATATTTAAACTCTACATATAATGGTTCCGGCTTACATAATCAGGCAATTGATTCGATTATTGCTGAAATAATCAAAAATGTAGGTAATCAAAGTGAGTTAATTTCACTGGGACGAGCGCTCGATCGTATTTTAACTCAAGAATATCCTATGATTCCAATGTGGTATAACAGCAAAACTTATTATGCATATTGGAACAAATTTGGGCAACCAGCCATACAGCCAACTTATGCAATAGGTATTGATAGCTGGTGGTATGATGCAAACAAAGCAGCTAGTTTGACAAAGAATAGAGTACGTTAATATGTTGAATTATTTTATCCGTCGATTATTGCTAATTATACCAACCTTATTAATCATTTTGACTATCAACTTTTTTATTGTGCAAATTGCACCAGGTGGCCCCGTCGATCAAGCTTTAGCTATGATAGAGAATGGCCCTCAAGCAGGGCAAGTATTGCTGCCTGGCAGTGAAAATAGCCCTGCTAAGTTGACCGAACCAAAAAATGAATCAAATTATCGTGGTGCACGCGGTTTAGATCCAGAAATTGTGGCAATGATTGAAAAACAGTATGGATTTGATAAACCGCTTTGGGAACGCTACATCAATACGTTAAAGCAATATATCCAGTTTGATTTTGGTAACAGTTTTTTTAAAAGTGAATCAGTATTAAGTTTAATTGCAAAAAGTTTACCTGTTTCTATTTCATTGGGATTATGGAGTACATTAATCATTTATTTAATCTCAATCCCATTAGGGATTCGTAAAGCGGTTAAAGATGGTTCAAGATTTGATTTTTGGTCAAGTACGTTAATTATCATTGGTTATGCAATACCTGCTTTTTTACTAGCCGTATTATTAATTGTTTTGTTTGCAGGTGGCAGTTATTGGGATATTTTCCCGCTGCGCGGATTGATTTCTAATAATTTTGAACAATTAGATTTTTGGGGCAAAGTAAAAGATTATGCGTGGCATATTTGCTTACCGACTATCGCTATGGTAGTAAGTGGTTTTGCCACACTAACCATGTTAACCAAAAACTCATTCTTAGATGAGATTCGTAAACAATATGTTGTCACTGCCAGAGCGAAAGGGTTAAGTGAAAGGCAAATTCTGTATAAGCATGTTTTTCGTAATGCGACCTTGCTTATTGTATCGGGTTTTCCTGCTGCATTTGTTGGCATTTTATTTACCGGTTCCGTTTTGATTGAAGCTATTTTTTCGCTTAATGGATTGGGTCTTCTCGGTTATGAAGCAATTATTCAGCGTGATTACCCGGTTATTTTTGGTTCATTGTATATATTTACATTGATTGGGCTTATTACCAAACTCTTATCAGATTTATCTTATATGATAATCGATCCACGTATTGACTTTGAGGCTCGCAACTGATGACTACGCACTATTCAATTAATCAGCTACGTTGGCAACGATTTAAACGCAATCGACGTGGGTATTATTCATTATGGTTATTTTCAATATTATTTATAATCAGCCTATTTTCTGATTTTATATTTAATGATCGACCAATATTTATCAAGTATCAAAATAACTATTATTCGCCAATATTCCATTTTTATCCGGAAACTGAATTTGGTGGGCAATTTCAAACACAAACTAATTATTTAGATCCAGCGGTACAAAATAAGATTGAGTCTGATGGTTGGATACTTTGGCCTCCATTTCGTTATACTCATAATACTGTGATTCATGATACAACCAGCACGTTCCCTACACCACCATCAAAAAACCATCTGCTTGGCACCACCGATGCTGGATTTGATGTTTTAGCAAACATTGCCTATGGTTTTAGAGTTTCAATGTTTTTTGCCTTGTTTCTTACCTTTTTCACCTCCATTATCGGCGTGCTAATTGGCGCAATTCAAGGTTATTATGGCGGAAAAGTTGATCTATTAGGACAACGATTTATTGAGATTTGGAGTGGTTTACCTGAGCTATTTGTGATAATTTTACTTGCCAGTATCTTACCGCTTAATTTTTGGTGGTTATTAGGTATTACGGTGTTATTTGGTTGGATGGCATTGGTCGGTGTTGTTCGAGCAGAATTCTTCCGAACCCGTAACTTCGATTATATTCGAGCCGCTAAAGCTATGGGAGTAAGCGATAGTAAAATTATGTTACGGCATATGCTACCAAATGCGATGGTGGCAACATTAACATTTTTACCATTTATTCTTTGTGGTTCAATTTCAACACTAACGGCACTTGATTTTCTCGGTTTTGGTTTACCAATTGATTCACCATCTTTAGGACGATTATTACTACAAGGCAAAAATAATTTGCAAGCGCCTTGGTTAGGAATTAGTTCTTTTTTAGTTATTTCCATCTTATTGTCACTGTTAATATTTATTGGTGAAGCAATTAGAGATGCATTCGATCCAAACAAAGGAGTATATCAATGAGTTCTCCTTTATTATCTATCATTGATTTAAGTATTGCCTTTAAAACAGGCCAGCATTCACAAAATCAAGTTGTTGACGCTATTAGTTTTGATATTAATGAACAAGAAACAGTGGCATTAGTCGGTGAGTCAGGCTCTGGTAAAAGTGTAACAGCACTGTCAATATTAAGACTGTTATCAAAAGAGCGAGTGATTTATCCTTCAGGAGATATTATTTTCGAAGATAAATCATTATTACATGCCTCTGAAAAAGAATTGCGTAAAATTCGCGGTAATGAAATTAGTATGATATTTCAAGAGCCAATGGTATCACTTAATCCATTGCATACCGTTGAAAAACAACTTTATGAAGTCTTATCTTTACATCGGGGTATGCGACGTAATGTGGCTCGAGGTGAAATCTTACAATATCTCGATCGGGTTGGCATTAAAGATCCTAAAAGCAAACTGGCTTCTTATCCTCATCAGTTATCTGGCGGTGAGAGGCAACGTGTAATGATTGCCATGGCCATTTTAACTCATCCAAAATTATTAATTGCTGATGAACCAACTACTGCTTTAGATGTTTCTGTTCAGGGACAGATTATTGAATTACTCAAAGAGCTCAAAAAAGAGCTTAATATGAGCATGTTATTTATTTCACATAATTTGGGCATAGTAAAAAAATTGGCAGATAAAGTAGCGGTAATGCAGGATGGCCAAATTGTTGAATTCAATAATAAACAACGTATCTTTTTGCGTCCACAGCATGAATATACTCAAACATTATTAAATTCTCAGCCTAGTGGTGAACCGGTTCCTTTACCTGATACTCCTGGTATATTGCTGAATGTGAATCATCTTGATGTTGAGGTCGTTACTCAAAAACGATTATTTAGCAGCAAAAAGAAAAAAATTGTTGATAATATTGGTTTTGCGGTACATCAAGGTGAGACAGTTGGTATTGTTGGGGAGTCAGGCTCAGGTAAAAGTACCACTGCACTAGCTATTTTACGTTTAATAAAATCAAAAGGTGATATCCTATTCGATAGCCATCCTATCCAGAATTTATCTGGTAAGAAGTTATTACCATTCCGTAGCCGAATTCAGGTTGTATTTCAAGATCCATTTTCATCACTTAATCCTCGCTTTAATGTTGAGCAGATCATCAGTGAAGGTCTAATGACGCACAAAAAATTGACTAAAACAGAGCGAGAACAAGCGGTAATTGATATTATGCTAGAGGTTGGTTTGGATCCTGAAATGCGTTTTCGTTATCCAAATGAGTTTTCTGGTGGACAACGGCAAAGAATAGCGATTGCTAGAGCTTTAATATTGCAGCCGGAACTATTAATTTTAGATGAGCCAACGTCATCTTTAGATCATACAATTCAAAAACAGATAATTAATTTACTTAAATCATTGCAAGAGAAACATCACTTTAGCTATCTGTTTATTAGCCATGATCTTGCGTTAATCTATTCAATATGTCATCAGATTGTGGTTATGAAAGACGGTAAAATTGTTGAACAAGGTTCACGAGAAAAAGTGTTTTATACGCCGGAATCAGAGTACACTAAAGTTTTACTATCATTTTTAGATAAACCACCGAGAAAAGCGACTAAGACGTTAATTCATGCGGATATTATCGAAAAAACTCAAAAAACAGGATCATCTGAAAATGTAGAAAAAGATGGACAGTCTGATGAAAAACAACAAGCTCAGCAAGAGCATAAACAAGAACAAAAGGTTAATTGGGAAGACGCATTATTAATGCGAAAAAAATAAATGTACAACTTTGTGGCTTAGCTATAAGCCACTATTAAATATTTAGTTTAGTAAACGAGTTAACAGGTTCATTATGCAAAAAAATATATTCCGTTTTTTAACCGCTTCATGTTTATCATTTATCTCAATAAATGCAATGGCATTGACATGTTCAGATAATCCCGAACAAAATAAAGTTGAGGCAAATAACTATATTTTTAAAATATTAGACTTTATTGATTCAACAGCTAAAGGGATTAAGCAAGAAGTGAGAACTTCAACCATTACATCAGATACTGGTACGATACGTTCAATTGTCAAACATAGTTTAAATTATGATCCAAATGGTTTGATTACAGAAAGTCATTACGATCTTTATTCCGGTGATAATGAAAAACTCTATTCTGAACATCTACAAAAAAACGAATCTGGCTGGCAAAATGTGATTGAAGATATTGAGGATGAAACAAGGAGCACCACTCAGTTCAAAATCGATACACAAGGTAGAGTTATTGCTTCTGAACAGATAAAACAAGCGCCCGATTTTACCTTTATTGAGAATGATAGTTATCAATTTGATAATAACAATTGTTTAATTAATAAAAATGTGCAATGGCAGCTAAAAGAGTTGGATGCTAATGGTCAAGTAGTAGGAACAGAGCAAAAAGGTGCTTCGATTTATGCATTTGGTTATCAAAATCGCCATCTAGCAAAGGTCTCGGCGCAATATAGTAATAAAACTAAAAATGAAAGCGATTTTTCTTACCAATATGATGATAAAAATCGATTAAATGCAATCCAATCGACTTATTCAATAGTTGGAAAAAATACCACTCATTACATGACTGAATTTTTAACTTTTAATGAGAAAAATGATTGGCTGAGTGCAACACAATCAAAACAAAATAGAAAAACCAAACAAACTAATATAGTTCGGCAGATTACGTATTATTAATCAATTAAACATGGCGTTATCACTAGTGAACTCGATAACGCCAATGAATAAACATCACTCTAGTTTTATCTTACAAATAAAATATAAATCGCATGAGCTGTCCATGCTAACGCTAAACCATACGTAAGTAGCTTTTCTCGCTTTGGATAGATATTAAATTGATGTAACAAAGTTAGAATCTGTTGCAATCCACACCAAATTGGTAGCGAAATCATTAAGCACAAAAATAATTTACCTAATTCAGTATTGGCTAACTTTAAAATATATGAACGCGTTATTGCGTCACCAAAAGGAATGATAAACGCAACAATGATTAATACCACTGGTGCGAAAATAGCTGCCCAAAGCCCACCTAAAGAAAATAATCCTTTTGCCACTTTTGAGTCAGACTGTATTGGTTGAGTTTCTTGATTTTTCATTGATCAAATACCACTTATTTAATTATCAATAATAGTAAGCAATATGAAAGTAAAATTGTTACACCCCATAAGCCAATAATAAGTAAATATCCTTGTTTCTTTTTATGAATATTTTGCTTAAAAATAATCTTTGGCATTAACCTAAACCAGTTTATTGAATGAAATAAAGCGAGTAGTAATGCAATACAGTTTAGCACTACAACAACTGGGCTTTGTAAGAAAAAAATAAAACGATAAAACTCATCTTGTCCCATTTTATTTGTATACATACAGATAACACCATACATCAACACCAAACTAACCCAAATCATGGAAAAAGGCGTTAATTTATCAATGATTGACAGAAACAACGGCTGTTTTGTCTGTAACGATGTGATCTCGGACTGTGTACCAGTATTGTTATTATTTAAATCTTTATTTGCTGGATAATTATCATTATTCTTTTTAATCATAACTTTCTCAATGTGAGTAACATTATTATGTAATTAACGTTTCTAGGGCTGAATGTTTAATGTTGTATTATAAACATTAAGTGATTCAAATCGTCAAATTAAAGTCCTGCATAATATCGGTTTTTAAGGTAATAACACTAGGCAGAAAGTGCGTTGAAATGGTTTACATGATATTGCAAATGTGATTAATTAGTAAATTATTTGCTAGTAACAAATAACTTATAATCAATTAAGTATGAGCCTATTGGTGTTTCTTTAACTCTTACTTGAGCTTTAGTACCATATTTGATTTTGTCATTTAAATTTATACATAGAAAAAAGAAATAATTGTTATCTTTATCAAGAATCTTTAAACCATTTTTACAATGCCCATGTTTACCTCTACTTGGCCCTGGTGCGGTAATTTTATATTCAGTGGTATAAATTTTAGATTCAGTAGGATAGAAATAAATAATATCTATTGGTATACCTAAAAAAATTAGGAGATTAAAAGAAAAAATCATAAAAGCACGTGCAAGGTACTGTTTAATTCGTTCTAAAAATGGTTTTTTCAACATTTTTTTTCTAGAAAAAGCGAGAAGAAAACTAAGCATGATGGCTACAGAAAAAAATGAAAATTCAATTTTAGGGAAGATAATAGTTCTTTGGTGTACTCGCAAAGTAAAAAGAATATTAAGAATAAACAAGAGTGCCACTGAAAGCTGTACTATTGCTGTTATATTTTTCTTTAATACAACTTTTTTTAATAGATCTTGATTATAATTTTTAAAGTTTTGTGGCATATAAGATCTCTATCATCTCTTCTTAATAAAGTTTATTTTTACTATATCATTAATAGCTAATTTTTAGCTAAACTAAAATAATTATTAAAAATAGCGTACAATACTCAACATTAATCATCAATTCATTATTAATCATTTAGGAATTTTGTATGACAGGTAAATTTATTGTCATCGAAGGTTTAGAAGGTGCAGGCAAAACAACCGCCATCAATACTGTTGCACGTATTTTAAAACAACATCATATTGCTGATTTACAATTTACTCGCGAACCTGGCGGTACTCCAATTGCAGAAGCATTACGAAATATTATTAAAAATGGTTTAGATAATGAACCGCTAACCGATAAAGCGGAATTGCTAATGCTTTATGCTGCTCGTATACAATTGGTTGATAATGTAATTAAACCGGCATTAAAAATGGGGAAATGGGTTATTGGTGATCGACATGATTTATCAACTCAAGCTTATCAAGGTGGTGGGCGACAGATCGATAAGGTTTTTATTGAAACATTACAAGCTCAGGTTTTGGGTAAATTTAAACCTGATTTAACATTGTACTTAGATGTTGCGCCAGAACTCGGTTTAATGCGGGCCAGATCCCGCGGGCAGCTTGATCGCATTGAACAACAATCATTACCATTCTTTGAGCGTATTCGTCAGCGTTATTTACAACTAGCTGAGCGTGATAATACTATTGTGACCATCGATGCCAATCAATCTATAGAAGAAGTGACAGCTCAAATTGAAACTATTTTGAATTCATGGCTAATAAATTAGGTTTTGGTTTTATGATTTTTAATAAATATCCTTGGCTTGCATTACCTTTTCAGCAACTTGCTGATACGATTGTTAATAATCGGGCACATCATGCCATGTTAATTAATTATATTCAGGGAAGTGGTGAAGAAGAATTGATAAATCTACTGGTTAATCGATTAATTTGTCAATCTTCACAACAATTAGAGCCTTGTGGTAATTGTCATAATTGCCAGTTGTTTTTATCTCAGCATCATCCTGATTATTACGTAATTACACATGAGCAAGGTAAACAATCAATTGGTATTGATCAAATACGTAGTATTTCGACTAAAGTTTATGAAAAATCACAGCAAGGTGGCAATAAAATAATTTGGATCAAACATGCGGCTTCAATGACGGAAGCTGCAGCTAATGCATTGCTAAAAACATTAGAAGAGCCGCCAGAAAATACCTATTTTATTTTGAGTGATGAGCATAATAGCCAATTTTTACCCACAATTCACAGTCGTTGTTTTAGTTATTTTTTACCTATTCCAAAATTAGAACAATCCATTGATTGGTTAAAAAAACAACACAATCACCTATACAGCGATAATGAGCTTGCCACTGCATTATTATTGAGCGAAAATGCGCCACTAAATGCAGCAATATTACTTCAACCTGAAAAATGGCAGCAGAGAAAATCATTTTGTGAAAATTTATTAGAAATCTTACCGCAAAATAATTTTTGGCAATTAGCAAAAACTTTTAATCATGAAGGTTTTTTTGAGCACATTACTTGGTTTTGTGCATTGTTAAGCGATGCCTTAAAAGCCAAACAAAAAGTAGGTCGATACATAGTTAATCGCGATCAAGTGCCTTTAGTCAGGCTACTTGCGACAAAGAATAATGATGAAATAGCTTCGTTGTATCAAATTTGGTTACAAGCGAGGAATTTATTGTTATCGGTCACTGGATTAAATAAAGAATTGATTATCTATAATGCTTTAGCTCAATCACAACTAATTGGCTATCAGCAGCAGAATTAAGAGAGTAATAATATAGAAATAAAGTTTTGGTCAACGGTATATTTACAGATGAAAGGATTGCAGTGAGTTATTTATCGATTGAATTTGGTCTAATTTTTGTGGGTTTCTTTGCGATATATTGGGCTTTTAGATTATTACCAAAATTTCAGAATATATTACTTTTGATTTCAAGTTATCTTATTGTTAGTAGTTATAGTTTGCAGTTTGCTGTTATCCTTTTTATTTATACCTGTGCGATATATTTTGTTTCTGTGATGATTGCTGGTTCCAAACATCATGCTAAGCGATGGTTGATATTAGGATTGGTTGCGGCAATCATCAATTTAGCATTATTTAAATATTTTGATTTTTTTCGGTATGAGTTACAGTCATTATGTAATTATTTAAACTTATCAATTTTAATACCTGTTGTTACGGTTCTTATTCCAATAGGCATTTCATTTTATACTTTCCATTCTGTAAGTTATTTAGTATCAATTAAAAAAAGAGAATTACCGGTAGCGAGATTTTGGGATTTTGCTTTGTTTTTAGCTTTTTTCCCCAGTTTAATTGCCGGTCCAATCAATCGAGCAAAAACGTTTCTACCTCAAATAGCAGTAAGTCAACCTAGAGATATTTTAGAACCCTTTCGCGCTTTTACATTAATTATTTTAGCCGTCATAAAAGTTTATTGTCTGGGCGGATTAATTAGTGAAAATTGGGTAACGCCAATTTTTTCAAACCCTTTAGAATATAGCGTTATTGATTTATTAGTTGGCTTATATGCTTATGCTATGCAAATTTATCTTAACTTTTCTGGTTATACTGATTTAGTGACAGGGATTGCACTTTTATTAGGTTTCCGGCTGCCGATTAACTTCAATTTTCCTTATTTAGCCTCTAATTTACGTGAGTTTTGGGATCGCTGGCATATTAGCTTATCTCATTGGATTAGAGATTATATTTATATTCCTCTCGGTGGCAGCCGTTGTGGTTTTGTTCGCACTCAAGTTAATGTGATGTTAGCGATGTTGCTGTCTGGATTATGGCATGGAGCTGGGATTAATTTTATTATTTGGGGGGCCTGTCACGGTATAGGCATTGTCTTTCTTAATATTTTAGATCGTTTTATAGGTAGAGGATGGATAACGCAACGTTCGCCAACTGTTGCTCGATTATTAACTTGGCATTATATCTGTTTTACCTGGCTATTTTTCTGTTGTGAGAGCTTCACTGATGCATTAGATTACCTATATGCTTTATGCCACAATTTTACCGTAGATTCACATTATATCGGGGCATTTATAAGTACAGGTATCGTATTTTTTATATATCCAATATGTAAAAATATTCCTACTTGGAGTGCGTTACAATTTAGTAAAATAAATAGTATTTACCTGCCAGTCTTTTTTATCCTTATATTATGGCTAACAATCTATTTAGCACCTTCTGGTGTACCAAATTTTATTTATGCTAATTTTTGATTATGATGAAAAATTAAAATGACATACAAAAAAACATTTTCGAAAAATAGAAGAAATACGTCTAAAAAAATTAGGCCACAAAATCAAGTGTTGAAAAATAATACTTTTAATAATAAGAGAACTAAAAACAATTTTAAAAAATCAGATTGTTTACTAGATAAGCAAGATACGCTTTCTGCAAAAAAAATTTTTTTCCTATTATTTATTACCGGTATTGCATTAATTGCAATTTATCACCGATCAATTTTAATCTATTGGCAACAAACTTACCATTCCGATCTTTTTAATTCAGAAAGTGTTACTCAAGACTTCATAAAAGAAGATTCTGACGAACCTATAGATGAAATTTTATTAGGATCTCAAACAACAACCGTTGAACAGAATGATAACTTAAAAGATTTTAATATTCATTTGGTTAAAGATGTTCTAATTATTTCACAACCAGATGTTGTTAAAATAAACAATACGACTAAACAACAAATACATAATCAATCCATTCCTAATAATAAAGATGTTACTCAATCAAAAAATCAGCCGAATGAGCCAGAAAACAATCAAGCATCTTTATTAACTGATATTGAAACACCTAAAGTGCCAAAACATGATATCCCATTAATTCATGAACCATTACCAATAGTATTAACTGAAAATGATAAGGTCTTTTTTGCCGGTGATTCATTAATGCAAGGCGTTGCACCATATGTTAAAAAAATGTTATTCAAACAATATAAAATAGAAAGCATTGATCTTAGTAAACAAAGCACGGGACTTGCTTACCCAAAAGCCTTTAATTGGCCAAAAACAATTAGTGATAACTTAATTACCGATCCTTCTATTAAATTACTTGTGGTATTTCTGGGGCCTAATGACCCGTGGGATTTTCCCTTAAAAGGATACCCTAAATACGTTAAATTCAAATCACCTATATGGGAAGAAGAATACCGTTTGCGTATAGCTGCTATTTTAAATAGTGCTTATGAACATGATGTACAAGTTCTTTGGCTAGCAGCCCCTTGTATGCGTAAACCGAAACTCAATGAAGGCATGGTGTATTTAAATATGTTGTATCAATCTGAAATAGAAAAAGTACAACAACATTTTTTAACTACTAATCAGTTATTAGGTTGTACTTATGAGAATTTTACAAGTTTTGTTGAATCCGATAAAGGAAAAATAAAAGTAAGGGTTGATGATGGCGTCCATTTTACCACCACCGGCCAGAAAATTTTAGCCACGGCTATTATGGAAAAAATCATTTTTAAACAATTAGAGGACAATGATAGTGATTAAACTTTTAAAGTATATTCTTACTGTAATGATTGTCACTGTTTCTGTTGGTTGCAGTGTCGCTGAAAGTAGAACAAGTGCACTATCCGGTATTGTTGACTTTGGCGATCCCAATAGCAAACAATTTATCCAACGATTAAACTCATTGTCCAAAAATACAAATAGTAATCAAGTAGTGAATATCACTCAACTTGGCGATTCTCACTCTGCAGCAGATTTTTTTACTGGTGAATTTCGAACTTTGATGCAACAAAAATATGGTAATGCAGGGATTGGCTGGGTCACTCCGGTTGCGATAAAAGGTCAAAGCCATGCAGGGGTAAGTTGGAAAGCAAAAAACTGGAATGTATTAAGTAGCCGAACATTAAGTAATTTAGATTTCCCGATGGGAGGATTTATTGCTAAGCCAACCAAAGATGTAGCGACTATACAGCTGATGCCTAAAAATGCTGGCAATAAAAATTGGCGAGTACAATTAACCGTTAAAGTTTTAAAAAATAGTCCTAATTTGTTGAATATTTATGATGCTAATGATAAAAAAATAGATATTAGCTATTCATCCAAAAGTAATGTCTGGCAGACAATATCTTTTATCACTAAAGCACCTTTTTCTATCAAAGCAACTAACGATATTGAAATAGGTGGTATATGGTTAACTCGTTACCAACAATCTGGCGTTGTTGTCTCTTCGATTGCAACTAATGGTGCCAAACAGACAATATGGCAGAAGTGGGGCCCTAACTGGTTAAATGAATTATCGGCATCAAAAAGTGATTTGATTATTCTTGAATATGGTACAAATGAAAGTTTTGATGAAACTTTAGATGCGAATGCTTATCGTAAAAACTTGGTGAAAAATATTCGTCAAATTCGCAAATCCTCACCAAATTCGGTAATATTATTAATGACGCCACCAGATACAATGTTAAATGAAAAGAATTTTCCAAAGTCTTTTGCTAAAGTAATGAGTATCCAAAAACAAGTTGCTAAGTCAGAGAAAACGCTATTTTGGGATTGGCAACTGGCAATGGGCGGCCCTCATTCTATTAAAGATTGGCGTAGGCGAGGCCTTGCTCGTCCAGATTTAGTACATCAAACATTACAAGGTTATAAAGAAAGTGCTCGTATATTCTATGCTGATTTAAGTGAATTTATTAAAAAGAATAGTTAAAAATTTATAATTAAAAGGAATAACTAAGTTATGTCATCTCCAATTATTGTTGCTGTTGATTTTTCTGATACAAAGTCCGCATGGAATTTTATTGATAAAGTTGAACCTAAAGATTGTCGCCTTAAAATCGGTAAAGAATTATTTACTCATGCTGGTCCTGATTTTATTAAACAGATACAACAAAAAGGTTTCGATATTTTTTTAGATCTCAAATTTCATGATATTCCTAATACGGTAGCCAAAGCAGTAGCTGCGGCTGCTGAGCTAGGTGTCTGGATGACAAATGTTCATGCCAGTGGTGGAGTGCGCATGATGGAGGCGGCGAAAGATGCCCTTTACCAATATGGAAAAGATGCACCTTTATTAATTGCGGTTACTGTACTAACGAGTATGGAATCTTCAGATCTTAAAGAAATTGGTATTGAGGTATCGCCATTAGAACAAGCAACTCGTTTAGCATTATTGGCCAAAAACTGTGGGCTTGATGGTGTAGTTTGTTCAGCTAAAGAAGTACAGAGCTTTAGAACACGACTTGGTAGTGATTTTAAATTGGTTACACCTGGTATTCGTCCGGCCGGTTCTACACCTGATGATCAGCGACGAATTATGACTCCACAACGAGCGCAGGCAGCTGGTGCAGATTATTTAGTCATAGGTCGTCCTATAACGCAAGCGGATGATCCAAGCAAAGCATTACAAACTATTTTATCAACCCTTGATTCATCTAAGAGCAATTAGTATGTCAGATAATCCAATTGTTTATTCAACTGAGCATGGTCGAATAACACCTGAAAAAGCCACTAAGCCTCGTCCTAAAGGTGATGGTATTATTCGTATTTCACGTCAGACATCGGGCCGAAAAGGAAAGGGAGTTTGTGTGATTGATGGTTTTGACTTAGATGATGGCCAATTACAGCAATTAGCCGCCGATCTTAAAAAACGTTGTGGTTGTGGCGGTTCGGTTAAGGATGGAAAAATTGAGATTCAAGGTGATAAACGCGATCTATTAAAATCACTAATAGAAGATAAAGGATTTAAAGTTAAACTTGCTGGAGGTTAGTAACCAGAAAATAATACCCTTTTAAAAAAGGGTATTATTTGAAAAGAAATTAATTAGAACGGTAACCACGCATTTTTTTACTGATGTCACGACGTTCCTTAGAAATTTCAGCATTTTTGATGATGTAATCATCAACACGATCATCGTAATCGCTCTTCATGTTGGCAATAATAGCTTGAAGCTCTTCGTAAGTCATATCAGGTTTAATATAATCACTTAAATTTTCAAGTAATAATACGCGCTTTTGGTTGTCACGAATTTTCTTCTCGTTATCTGAGATTTCGCGTTTTAATTTGTTTAAACGACGTGACAAACGAATGTATTCAAGAACATCTTGAAATGATGGTGCGGCTGATTTTTCCTTGTCCATCTATAACCCCTTATTTCTGAAAAAATGAAAAACAATTATTCTTTAATTATATACCAATAATTTTTTGTGGTCATATTAAATATAGTTTTATTGTTAAATGTTATAGTTAAAAATTAATTTTGATGATTATTTTTGTTTTGTCTGAACTTTTTTAAAGTTTGGTTGTATATTATTTTTAAGTAATATCAAAAATTTTATTGAATTGCGGATAAATTGATATAAAAGCAAAAACAAGTATTAAGAATTATTGCAAAGTATTATACAATACGTCGTTAATTATAGAGTACCGAATGAGAGAATCATAATGAGCTGGATTGAAAAAATTCTGAGTAAAAATAATATATCGTCAGATCATAAAAAGGCGAATATTCCAGGTGGTGTTTGGACTAAATGTAGCAATTGTGAGCAGGTCATTTATCAAGCTGAACTTGACCGAAACTTAGAGGTCTGTCCGAAATGTGATCACCACATGCATATTCCTGCCCGAGTTCGCTTATATCGTTTCTTAGATGAAGGATCTGATGTCGAAATTGGTGCAGAACTTGCTCCGAAAGATATTTTAAGATTCAAAGATACTAAAAAATATAAAGATCGTTTAACTGCGGCACAAAAAGAAACTCACGAAAAAGAAGCTATGGTCGTTATGAAAGGAACACTACTAGGCATTCCGGTTGTCGTAGCTTGTTTTGAATTTGCTTTTATTGGTGGATCAATGTCATCGGTGGTTGGCGCTTTATTTACTCGTGCTGCTGAACAAGCAATTGCAGATAAATGCCCACTAATTTGTTTTTCAACCAGTGGTGGTGCTCGTATGCAAGAAGCACTATTCTCATTAATGCAAATGGCAAAAACGAGTGCTATTTTAGCTAAAATGCAAGATGAAGGATTACCATACATTTCAGTAATGACCGATCCAACAATGGGCGGTGTATCTGCAAGTTTAGCTATGCTAGGCGATATTAATATTGCAGAGCCTAAAGCATTAATTGGTTTTGCTGGCCCTAGAGTAATACAACAAACTGTACGTGAAACATTGCCAGAAGGATTCCAACGTAGTGAGTTTTTACTTGAAAAAGGCGCAATTGATATGATTATTCATCGTCGAGATATGCGACCAAAAATTGCTGGTTTATTGGCTAAGTTAATGAAACTTCCTAACCCTTTTGATAATGTCGTTAATGATGAAACAATTTAATTGATCATGCAAAATAAAATCCCTGATGCCATGTCAGATCTTGAGACATGGCTTTGTTACTTGGAACAGTTACACCCTTCAAGCATTGAATTAGGGCTGGAAAGGGTAAAATCAGTCGCTGAGCGATTAGATTTATTACAACCAGCACCTTATATTTTCACTGTAGCAGGCACTAATGGCAAAGGGACAACTTGTCGTACGCTAGAAATGATTTTACTTGCTGCTAATAAGCGTGTTGGTGTTTACAGTTCTCCACATTTATTACGTTTTACTGAGCGAGTTAGAATCAATAATCAAGAGTCAACCCCATCAGATACTGTTAATGCATTTGCTGCGATTGAAAAGGCCAGAGGCGATGTTTCATTAACCTATTTCGAATATGCAACACTCGCGGCTTTATATCAATTTAAGCAAGCTCAACTAGATATCGTTATTTTAGAAGTGGGGCTAGGTGGTAGGTTAGATGCCACCAATATTGTTGATGCTGATATTGCAATTATAACGACAATCGGTATCGATCATGTTGAATATCTTGGCAATACCCGAGAAAGCATTGGGCAAGAAAAAGCGGGTATTTTTAAACCTAAAAGCATCGCTGTAGTTGGCGAACCTGAAATACCATCTTCCATTTTAGACGTTGCCCATGCTATAAATTGTCCTATCTTTGCTGTAAACAAAGATTGGTCTTATCAACAAATTGATAAATTATTCTGGCAATTTCATTCTTCGATAAAGCAGTATAAAAATCTTCCGATTCCACATGTACCTCTCGCTAATGCTGCAACAGCAATTGCAGCCCTTAGTTATTCACCATTTTCTATTACTCAAAAACAAATAGACAGTGCTCTTGAAAAAACTAGCTTGATAGGACGTTTTCAAATCATCCAATCATCACCAACAGTAATCGTTGATGTTGCTCATAACCCTCATGCGGCCAGTTATTTAGTCAAGCAAATTGAGTTATTAAAACAACAACAATTAAAAGTTGGAAAAGTGAGATTTGTGATAGGAATGCTTAAGGATAAAGATATTAAAAGTACTTTATCTATATTTAATGCTGATCAGTGGTATTGTGCTTCACTTTATGGTGAACGGGGATGTAATGCTGATATATTAAAGCAGTTTTTACAAGAAGAAAATGTAGCGAACATTGCAACGTTTGATTCGGTATATGAAGCATATCAAAAGGCTATGCAAGAAGCTAAAGAAGATGATATTATTGTCATTTGTGGTTCATTTCATACCGTTTCTGCCGTTTTGGATACTGTAAGCAACTAGGCAAATGTGAACATGGATAATAATCAAGAGAAAATTAAATGTGGCTCAAATAAAGTTAGAAATCAACTTATTGGTTTTGCTACATTTTTATTAATAATTGCTATTATTGCTCCAAATATAATCACTGATAAATCTAATTCGCAAACATCAACAGTTCCTATATTACAATCAGGTGTAATAGATGAACAAAATCAAGATGTTGCTCTGAAAAATGAATCTTCTTATACACCTGATTCAGATCAATATCCTAGCCCTTTAGCTTCACCTGATATTATTGATGAGAGTTTTGATTCTCAAATAACGACATCTTATGAACAAACTGATAAACCCTATATGATTCAGCTTGGTGCATTAAAAAATAAGAAAAAAATTGAGGAACTAGTTGCCTTATTAAGGCTGAATAACTATAACGTTAGAGTGATACCAAATAATCCTGGGCCAAATCAACTGATAAAATTACAAGTGGGTCCTTATGCGAAAAGAGAACAAGCTGAACAGTTGATTAGTAATTTAAATAATTTAACTAAGTTAAAAGGTGTAATTATTACTAATTAACAACCATTTTATGATGTATAAAGATTAAAAAATATTAATATAAAATTGTGAGTTATTATGATGAATTGGGTTGATTTTACGATTATCGGTGTGATTCTTTTATCTGCACTGATTAGTATTATTAGAGGTTTTGTCAAAGAAGCGCTATCTTTAATTAGTTGGGTGCTAGCGTTCTTTATTGCCAGTCGTTTTTATATGTACATTACTAGTTATTTGACTTATTTTGATAGTGATGTCATTCGGATTGCAGTTGCTATTGCGATACTTTTTATTTCGACATTAATTGTTTGTGCAATCGTCTCTTATATTATAGGTCAATTAGTCCAAAAAACAGGACTATCAAGTACCGATCGAGTATTGGGAATTTGTTTTGGGGTATTAAGAGGTATTTTAGTTGTTGCAGCAGTGCTCTTTTTTGTTGATACCTTTACACCTTTATCTCAATCTCCATATTGGGTGCAATCACAACTTATTCCGCATTTCCATTTTATTATTCGCTGGTTTTTTGATTTTATACAGCAGTCGTCTTCATTTTTAGTTCAATAAGTTTGAGGTAATCATTGTATGTGTGGTGTTGTTGGTATTGTAGGATGTAGTACTGTTAATCAATCTATTTATGATGCTTTAACTGTTTTACAACATCGTGGACAAGATGCAGCTGGGATTGTAACCATTGATGAACAAAATCGCTTTCGTTTACGTAAAGCAAATGGTTTGGTAAAAGATGTATTTCAAGAACATCATATGCAACGTTTACAAGGTAATCTAGGTATAGGTCATATTCGTTATCCAACCGCGGGTAGTTCAAGCCCTTCAGAAGCTCAACCTTTCTATGTAAATTCGCCATATGGCATAGCATTGGCTCATAATGGTAATTTAACTAATACTGAACAGTTACGAGATAAGGTGTTTGAATTAGCAAGACGTCACATAAATACTAGCTCAGATTCAGAAGTATTACTTAATATTTTTGCTAGTGAGTTGGATAAATTTCCGACTTATCCGTTAACTGCAGATAATATCTTTAGTGCTGTCCATCAAGTTCATCAAATTATTAAAGGAGCTTATGCTTGTGTCGCAATGATTATTGGTCATGGGCTGGTTGCTTTTCGCGATCCATTTGGTATCCGACCATTGGTTATTGGTAAAAAAGTTATTGATGATCAAAAAACAGAATATATGGTTGCCTCTGAAAGTGTCGCTTTAGATATTCTCGATTTTGAATTTATGCGAGATGTAGAGCCAGGCGAAGCTATTTATATTACTCAAGATGGTCAGCTTTATTCTAAACAGTGTTCTGATAATCCGCAATATTACCCATGTATTTTTGAGTATGTTTATTTTGCTCGACCTGATTCATTCATGAATGGTGTATCTGTTTATCAATCACGGATATTAATGGGGCAAAAACTAGGACAAAAAATAGCTAGAGAGTGGAAAGATATTGATATTGATGTCGTCATCCCTATTCCAGAAACATCCTGTGATGCAGCTCTTGAAATTGCTCGTATTTTAGATAAACCTTATAGACAAGGATTTGTTAAAAATCGTTATGTAGGGCGCACCTTCATTATGCCTGGACAAAATGCTAGAAAACTTTCAGTAAGAAGAAAACTTAATGCTAACCGTATTGAGTTTGAAGGTAAAAATGTACTTCTTGTTGATGATTCTATTGTCCGAGGGACGACGTCTGAAAAAATTCTTGAAATGGTTCGTTCTGTTGGCGCTAAAAAAGTTTATTTAGCTTCGGCTGCACCAGAAATTAGATATCCTAATGTTTATGGTATCGATATGCCTGTTGCTAGTGAGCTAATTGCTTATAATCGATCAGTAGATGAGATTGCAAAAGAAATCGGAGCTGATAAATTAATATTTCAAGATCTCTCTGATTTAATTGATTCTATTAGAGAACAAAATCCCAAAATTCACCATTTAGAATGTTCTGTATTTACTGGCAACTATATTACAGAAGATGTTGATGATAATTATTTTAATCAATTAGAGAATAATAGAGCAGAAACTAAAATATCTTTGCCAATTAAAGAATCTGAAAATCTTGAAATTTATAATGAAGAACAATAGCAGTTATTTAATATTGCTAAAAATTATGACAAGATTATAATAAATAAATCTGAAGTAGTAATTTCAGATTTATTTATTGAAACCAATCAGTTTAATTAGTTTGAAATTTGAACGTATCGATTAATTGTTCATTAGTAAAAAACTATATTTTTCAACAAAGTAATAAAAAAGCTAATTTATCCTAAAAAACTCTCTAATATAACCTTATGAAAAATAAGGATAAAATCTATCTTTACAAAAAAAATCAAAAAAAAGAATAAAATATTTTGATAAATGACTTTTTTGTAATAAAATTCTTATAAATTTGATCTTTTTGTAAAGAAATATTAATTTTGTAAAAGTGATTTAATAATATATAAACTTAATTAAAAGCTAATAAATAATCACAACTATTAATGACAATGGTGTAATGCTAAAAAACATAAAAAAAACATTCTAATATTGTCAGAGGAATATAAGGAATAATTAAGATGACAAAGAGTCTTAATTTAAAAATTATCTCAGCTTTCGTAATTGCAACGTTGTCTCTACAACCTGTTTATGCTACAGACTCGGAGACAGCATCAAACGCAGTTGATAGTAATAAGATAATTGAATTAAAGAATGGAACTAAAGCTCGAGAAATGATAAATAATCAACAACGTAGTCTATATCAGATTGCGTTGTTAAGTAGTATTTCTATTTCAGAGTTAAGAACGATGAACGCCGGTCGATTTGACAAGAAAGATGTTGTTGATGTTGGTGACCGTTTAATTTTGCCTGAAAATTCCCCTTTATTACCAGCTATAAAAGTTAGTAATGATAAACAAGATAAATATTCGAATTTACCTAAATTGGGCTCTGACGATAATTATAATGTAAAACAAGATAAAGATGCTTTAGCTACACAAGTGGCGTCTACATTACAAACTCTCGCTACTCAAGACTGGAAGCAAATTACTTCATCAGATAATGGCGGTATATCTGGTCATTTAAAAGACAAAGGTAAAAATTACGCTGAAAGTTATGTTCGTAATGGCGTTAAGACACAGGTTGTCGATCCTGTTCGTAATGCAGCACAAGATTTCTTAGGGCGTTTTGGTACTGCTCAGTTACAGTTTGATTTGAGTGATAAGGGCCAATTTAATAACGTCAATTTAAAATTATTTAGTCCTTGGATTGATACCGAGGATATGTTGATTTTTAGCCAAATTACATTCCAAGAATATGAACATAATCGCCGTATAGGTAATATTGGTATTGGTCAACGTTGGGATGTAGCCGATAAAAAATGGTTACTTGGTTATAATGTGTTTTTGGATCACGACTTTCAACGTGCACATAACCGTTTAGGTATTGGTGCCGAGGCATGGAGTGATTATATGAAATTCGCGGCTAACTATTACCATCCACTCTCAGACTGGAAAAATTCTAAAGATTTTGATGATTATTTAGAAAGAGCTGCAAAAGGTTTTGATATCCGTTTTCAAGGTTATCTGCCACAATATCCTCATTTAGGTGGATCGCTAATGTATGAACAATACTTTGGTGATAAAGTCGCATTATTTGGCAAAGATAACTTACAAAAAGATCCTCGTGCTATAACTGTTGGCTTGGATTATACCCCTGTTCCGCTTTTCACGATCAAGGCACAACATAAACGCGGACAAGATAATAAAAAAGCTACCACAGCAGAATTAACCATGAATTATCGGATTGGTACGCCATTAAAAGACCAATTAGATCCAGATATGGTGCAATCTGCACGATCTTTAAAAGGCAGTCGATATGATTTAGTTGATCGTAACAACTATATCGTTCTTGAATATAAAGAGAAAAAAATGACTGTCGATTTAGGATTAGAATCTGTTCAAATAATTGAAGGTTCAACATCTAATATTTTTATAGGTTTGCATAATGCTAAAGGTGTATCCCAGTTAGTGTGGTCTGGTAATATGCAAGATATCGATAATGGCGGTGGTTTTTTATGTTCTGCAACGGGAACGTGTACTGGTTCTTCATGGCTTAATCCACCTGCAACTGTTGATAATTGGAAAATAGTAGCACCGAAGTATCTGAATAAAGACGGTCAACGTCAACCTGTAAGTACTAATGGAGTTTATTCTTTATCGGTAACGGTTACTGATAGTAGAGGAAAATCAGCAACCTCCAATGCTGTATCATTTGAAGTTCTACCTAATACCGAACTTCGTAGAGTTGGTGTTTGGGCTATTGATAAACTTGGTAGACCAAGTGCAGATCCTATTCAGAATCCAGCTAATGGTTCAGAAGCAGTTACGGTAATGGCAACTTTGGTTATGCCAAAAGATGAAGTAGCAAGTCGAAGCATGACTGATTATGATGGATTTAGTGATGATGTTTTGATGGATAGCATTGCTAATACGTTTGAAGCTTCGGTTACCAATTTGTGGATAGCAACTAGCAATGGTAAGCCAATTAATTTGATTGATGGAACTTCTGGAGATGTAAGTGCCTGTCCATCAGTAGAGCCTTGTGTCATTGTTAAATCATTTGAAAAAGTTAAGATGGGACAGAAGGTATCTAGTAATGCTGCAACAGCGAAGGATATCGAAGTAATTGGTGATACTTATGCTATTGATGTAGCTTCAAATATTACTGGTACGGTGGATTTTGTGGCTAAACTAAATCAATATGGTCAATCCATGAACCATGCTGTTGTTTACTTCAATGGTGGGCAAGCTGGTAAGCTTGAAGTTTATCGAAGTCCAGACAATGCATTAGTTGCAACTAGTGATAATAGTCCTTATTTGGTATTCAATCCGAATGGTCCCAAAGAGTGGAAAGTTCATAGTGAATATTATGTAGTCGCTTACGATATGGCTGGTGAAGTAATTCAAGACCCATTTGTTGTCTGGTCACTTGTTGGTTCAAATGAGAGTGCATGTCCAGGTACTAAGACGACTCATATAAAAAATGATTACGCTAATCCAGATTATCGAAATGGACCGTGGTTTAACGTAAGTATGGGTAAAAATGCACATTATAAAATTCGAGGAATCAAATCGAAAGGAAATGGCAGTAACAGCGATGGTGAAGATAGCTATGCGTTTATAGGTACAAGTATTGAAAAAGTTGATGGTGCACCTGAGTATGTGAATTGGCAACAAGTATCTATTCCTGAAGGGGCATGTGCTGGTGACCAAGGCTTTTTATTACAAATTACAGCTTATTAAAATTAGAAGAGTTTTTAATTGTCACGATTTATCGTTGATAATTTAAAAGGGAACACCAAAAAATGGTGTATTTATATAAATACAACATGTTAATTTATCAAAGAAAATAGGAAGTTAAACATGAAAAATCTAGCAATCAAAAAAGTCGCATTAGGCTTGTTCTTAGCTGGTTATGCAGCTAGTAGTGCCTATGCAGTAGATCTATCAAGAATAGCAACTAATCTAATAGAAGGTAATGCACCTGTTATTTATTCTGACCTAAATAAAAAAGAACGACAAGTGACTGTTCGTATTTCTGCAGACGAAGCAGGTTCAACAGCTACAGGTCATGATAAAAAAGCACAAGTTGGTGATTATATTCACGTCTTTTATGAATTAAGAGATTTGGATGGCGATCTAGATGAAACTGGTGCCGTAAAAGATACATTAAAAGTATGGATTAATGATGGTACGAATTGGAAAAAGATAACCAACCTTCTTGATATTAGATATGCCAATGATGGTGAAAAAGGTCACTTATATTTTGAAATCACTGAAGATATGGCTGGTGCTGTGAAAGTTGGTTTACAACTTCAAGAGAAAACTACATTTGGTAACCCAAATACAAACCAATGGTTAGACATTGCTGATATTTGGGGTGCTAATGAACCGGGAATAAAACCAGATCTTGGTGACGATGAAAAACCAGGTGACGATACTGGTCCAGGTGATTCAGATCCTGATAACCCAGTAGGACCAATCATTTCTGAAAAAACTACAAAAATTGGTATTTTCAAATATAATACAGATGGTTCACTTGATATGACTATAAATTTAGCTAGTTTGTCAAGACCAGCAAGCATTACAAATGATGATGAGTGGGCTCAAAAATCAACACCACGCTACGGAGATCGCTTAGCTGCTGTTGTTTGGCAAAAAGTGAGCGGTGACACTAGTGATACTGCTGCACCAGGTGCTAACGATAGAATAACAACAGATTTATATACATTCACATGGAATCTATCAGGCCCTTCTAACGACACTACTGGTAATGTAGCATCTTCAGCAGAAGTTACTGCAGGTGTTTATACTGTAGTTGGTAATAATACTAATGATTCAATTGCTTTAGGTGCGGTTAACGCAGCAGGAGGCAACGTTGCTTTAACAGGAGCAAAACATAACTCAGTATATAGTATCGCAGGTACTAAAGCTGGTATTCAAGGCTTCAGACTTAAAGTTACAGCAAACTAATTATTCATTAGTTATGAAATTGATAAAAACCACTCTTTTGGGTGGTTTTTTTTTGATTAAATAAACTTAATTTAAGCTCAATGGCTAAAAGTTTTAGTCAATATAATATTTTATTGTGCACTTCTTAGCATGAAATTGATACAATAAACTGAAATAGCCCAATAGATAACTACAATCATGATTATTCCTTGGCAAACACTTGACCCTCAAACATTAAATAATCTTATTGAATCTTTTGTATTAAGAGAAGGTACTGATTATGGTGCACAAGAAAAAACGCTTTCTGATAAAGTCAATGATGTGAAACTTCATTTACTTAATGGAACTGCCGCAATTTTTTGGTCTGAATTACATGAAACAATTGATATCAAAATTATAAAATAATGATTAAAATCGTTTTATTGAGTATATGATTTATTGTGTAACTTTGTTATAGTGTTATCGTAGTAATTGAATGGAGAGGACGGAATAATGATTGGTAAACAGCAATCAGATACAACATTAGAATGGTTTTTATCTCATTGCCATATTCATAAATATCCAGCTAAAAGTACCCTTATTCATCAAGGAGAAAAAGCCGAAACTCTCTATTATATTTTGAAAGGATCTGTTGCTGTATTAATTAAGGATGATGAAGGTAATGAAATGATTTTGTCTTATCTAAATCAAAATCAATTTCTAGGTGAATTAGGTCTTTTCGAAGAGGGCACGGAGCGTAGTGCTTGGGTTAAAGCGAAAACAAGTTGTGAAGTGGCTGAAATTTCCTATAAAAAATTTAAACAGCTTGTACAAGTTAATCCCGATATTTTAATGCGACTCGCTAGCCAAATGGCAAGTCGATTACAAGTGACATCAGAAAAAGTGAGCAACTTAGCTTTTTTAGATGTTGCTGGACGAATTGCACAAACCTTATTGAACTTAACTAAACAACCAGATGCAATGACTCATCCGGATGGTATGCAAATTAAAATTACCCGTCAGGAAATTGGACAAATAGTTGGTTGTTCACGTGAAACGGTAGGCAGAATTTTAAAAATGCTTGAAGACCAACATTTGATTTCGGCACATGGCAAAACAATTGTGGTTTATGGTACCCGTTGATTATCGAAATTGTGATTAAAATGATTGAGATATTACGAGATATTAAATGACACAACAAAGATATATTCCAAATCATGTCGCTATTATAATGGATGGTAATGGTCGTTGGGCTCAGCAACGTAATCAATTAAGGGCGATTGGTCATCGAGCGGGTTTAAAAGCGGTTCGTAAAATTGTCACTCATGCCGCAAAAATAAATATTAAAGTATTAACTTTATATGCTTTTAGTAGTGAAAATTGGAAACGACCCTCTAATGAGGTTTCAGCGTTAATATCACTTTTTATTTATGCTTTAAATCGTGAAATCAAAAATTTAAATAAACATAACGTTCGTTTAAATATTATTGGCGATATATCAAAGTTTCATGAACATCTCCAAAAACTGATTATTGATGCCCAATACTTAACACAAAATAATACTGGCCTTGTTCTCAATATTGCGGCTAATTATGGTGGTCGCTGGGATATTGTACAATCAGCGCAGAAAATGGCAACTGAGGTTTTGCAAGGGAAAATAAAAATTGAAGATATTAATGAGGATAGCTTTGCTTCAACTATTTGCATGAGTGATTTGCCTGAAGTTGAATTAGTTATTCGTACTGGTGGAGAGTATCGAATGAGTAACTTTTTATTATGGCAAAGTGCCTATGCAGAACTCTATTTTACTGACACACTTTGGCCTGACTTTAACTCAATATCCTTCGATGAAGCGATAAGCGTATTTAATACTAGAGAACGACGTTTCGGCGGTGTTCAAAATGAGGAACTTTAATGTTAATTCACCGTATTCTAACTGCACTAATACTTATTCCGCTGGTAATTATTGCTTTATTTTTTGCGCCATTATCAATATTTTTTTATCTAATCATTGCTGTTTGTGGAATGGCTGCATGGGAATGGACTAATTTTCTCGCTATCACTAAACCATTAAATAAAATTATTTTTGCATTTGCTGTTGTAATGTTATTAAGTTTAGTTTACCTAATTCCAAATACAGAATTAATAAAATACAGATTATTCAATTATATAATTTGTTTATCGATTATTTGGTGGTTAGCTGCATTATTGCTGGTTATTAGTTATCCAAAATCAGCAAAATACTGGTCTAATTCTATAGTTATTAAGTTGTTATTTGCTTTATTTACTCTGTTTCCTTTCTTTATTGGTATGATTGAGCTACGATCAATTAATTATACATTAAATACTTATACTGGTGCTGTTTGGTTGCTATATGTATTTGTGTTAGTATGGGCTACAGATACTGGTGCATATTTTGTTGGAAGAGCGTTAGGTAAACGAAAATTAGCAGCAAAAGTATCGCCCGGTAAAACGATAGAAGGCTTTTTAGGTGGGGTTGGTTCTGCTATTTTAATTAGTACATTTGTTTATTTAACTGGTTATTTTCAATTGAGTTTCACTACCTTTATATTGAGTTCTTTATTGGCTATTTTGGTTTCAGTATTGGGCGATTTAACTGAAAGTATGTTTAAAAGAGAAGCTGGTATTAAAGATAGTGGTAATTTAATACCTGGGCATGGTGGCATTTTAGATCGGATTGATAGTTTAACTGCGGCAATTCCAATGTTTGCGGCACTATCTTTACATTTACTTTAAAAGGTTATTGATTTTGCTCTGGTCACTGTTGTTATTTATTATTACTATCAGTATATTAGTCACTGTACATGAGTTCGGACATTTTTATGTGGCTAGATTATGCAGGGTTCATGTTGAATGTTTTTCGATAGGTTTTGGTAAAAAAATATGGTCACATAAGTTTTCAAGTGGAACTGAATTAGTTATTGCTATTATTCCTCTAGGTGGCTATGTTAGAATGCTCGATAGTCGAGCAGGGCAATTAGCTCCCGATTTTGAAAAACTTGCTTATGATAAAAAGAAACTATGGCAAAGAGCCGCAATTATTTTTGCGGGTCCATTTGCTAATTTTGTTTTAGCTGTGCTTATCTATTGGATTATTTTTTTGATGGGAGTCGTAGAGTACCCCGTTAAAGTAAAAAATGTCATACCATTAACTCCGGCTGCAACTTTGAGTATCCCAGCTGATTCTGAGTTAAAAATGATAGATAATGCAAAAATTGATAGTTGGAATGATGTAAATATTGCATTATTAACTGCTTTAGGTAATCAAAATATTAAAGTAACCTATATAGATAGTTTAAATGGCGATAAAAAAAACAAAGAAGTGACTAAAAATGTTAATATTAGTCATTGGTATTTTGATATAGAGAAAGATTCTGCTATAACAGCATTTGGTTTTATACCTAAACAGTTGGAAATTTATCCAATTGTGAGTAAAATTGTGAAAGATTCAGCTGCTGAACAAGCTGGTTTGCAAGTTGGTGATAAAATTATTAGTTATAATGATCAGTTATATACAAATTGGAATGATTTTACTAATACAATAAAAAAAGCCGAAATTATGGTGTTGAAAGTGGATCGTAATGGTAAAAATATCAATATGATTCTAACACCCAAAATAAATCAAAATGGTGAGGGTGTTGCAGGGTTTTATCCTACATCTGATTCAGTAATTAAGCAGTATAGTTTTTTAAATGGATTTGACAAGGCGATGGAACAAACTATATTAACAACAAAGTTAACTGTTCGATCTCTTTATCAATTAGTAACAGGTGTTATTGGTCTTAAGCATTTATCAGGACCAATAACTATAGCAAAAAGCGCAGGGCAAACAGCAAGTTATGGTTTTACTCCTTACTTATATTTTCTTGCCTTTATTAGTATAAGCTTAGGTGTAATCAATCTTGTTCCATTACCAATGTTAGATGGCGGGCAGTTGCTTTTTTTATTCTTTGAAAGAATAAAAGGAAATGCCTTATCAAATAAAGCACAAGAGCGTTTTTTTCGTGTCGGATTTGTTTTATTAATGGTAATAATGGGAATTGCACTATTTAATGATATTTTACGATTGTAATGGGATGAGGTTATAAATATATACGATGAAAATAAATAACTTACTTATAGCATCTTTGCTGTTTAGTACTACAGCAGTATATAGTTCCAATGCATTTTGTGTTGATGATTTTGTAGTTAAAGATATCAAGTTTGAAGGTCTGCAGCGAGTAACTGTTGGCGCTGCCATGCTTGAAATGCCAATCCAAATTGGTGATTATGTAAATGAATCTGACTTAGGGCGTATTATTAAATCTCTCTACTCAAGTGGTAATTTCGATGACATCACCGTATCAAGAGATGGGGATAGGCTGATTGTACATGTGCAAGAGCGTCCTACTATTGCCAGCATTACTTTTTCCGGTAATAAATCTGTTAAAGATGATATGTTGAAAAAGAATTTAGATAGTACAGGTATTCGAGAAGGTGATGCATTAGATCGCACAATGCTCTCAGGTGTTGAAAAAGGTTTAGAAGACTTCTATTACAGTGTAGGTAAATATAATGCTCAAATTAAAGCTGTAGTTACGCCATTGTCTCGTAATCGTGTTGATCTAAAATTAGTTATTGCTGAAGGCAAATCTGCGTTAATTGATCAAATCAATATTGTTGGTGCAAAAGCTTTTTCATCAGAAGAACTGATTTCTCGTTTTACATTACGTGACGAGGTTCCATGGTGGAATATGCTAGGTGACCGTAAATATCAAAAACAAAAATTAGCATCTGACTTAGATGAATTGCAAAGTTTTTATCTAAATCGAGGTTATGCGCGTTTTAACATTGAATCTACACAAGTTAGTTTAACTCCAGATAAAAAAGGTATCTATGTAACTATTAATATCCATGAAGGTGAACAATATAAATTATCTGGCTTGGATTTTAAAGGTAACTTTGCTGGTCATAAAGAGGCAATAACCAAAATAGCCAAAGAAAAACTAACTGTTGGTGACCTTTATAGTGGTAGCAAAATTACTGATATTGAGGATAATGTAAAACGCTTATTAGCTAATTTTGGTTATGCTTACCCACAAGTATCTATTCAACCAGAAATGGATGATGCATCACATACTGTTAAATTGATAGTATTAGTCGATGTTGGTCAACGTTTCTATGTCCGTAATATTAAGATTGTCGGAAATACAATTACTAGTGAAAGCGTTGTTCGTCGTGAACTTCGTCAAATGGAAGGTTCATGGTTAAGTAATGGCTTGGTCGAACTTGGAAAAGATCGTTTAAATCGACTTGGATTTTTTGATTCGGTAGAAGCGAATACTGAACGTGTTCCTGGCGTAGATGATCAGGTTGATATCATCTATAAAGTTTCCGAACGAAATACAGGTAGTATTAAATTTGGTATTGGGGTTGGCTCTGATAGTGGTGTTAGTTTTAATGCTGGTATTTCTCAAGATAACTGGTTAGGTACTGGTAATAGTGTTTCTTTTGATATTAATACTACTAGCAATGATAAAACAGCATCAATATCGATTGTTGACCCATATTTTACGGTTGATGGTGTCAGTTTAGGCGGTAGTGTTTATTACAATACTTATAAAACTGATAGTGATGATGATGAGTCAGAATATTCAAGTAAAACGTGGGGCGCTACAGCTAATTTAGGTTTTCCAATAAGTGAAAATAACTTTCTTCGTTTTGGTGCAGAATTTGCTAACCATAAATTAACTGATATGCAGGCACAGTATAATATGTGGCGCTATTTTGAATCAATGGGTGAAAATATGAAAAATAAAGATAAATCTTTTTCATATGATACCAACGATTTATTGTTAAACGCTTATTGGACATATAATTCATTAGACCGCGGATACTTTCCAACTGATGGTTTAAAAGTGACTGCAAATTTAAAAGCAACAGCGCCAGTATTTGACAACCGATACTATAAAATGGTTACTGATGCATCTTATTACTATCCAATTGATGGAGATCATAATTGGGTGTTCTTAGCTCGTGGTCGATTAGGCTATGGTGGTGGATTTGGTGGTAAAGAATTACCATTTTATGAAAACTTCTATGCAGGTGGTTCAACCGTTTTACGTGGTTTTAAGTCAAATACTGTTGGACCTAAAGCGGTATATTTTAATAAAGATGGTTGTCGAACTCTAAATGATACATCGGGATGTGAAAAATCTAAAGATGCTATTGGGGGGAATGCTCTAGCATTTGCCAGCACAGAATTGGTTGTCCCTACTCCATTTGCCAGTGAAAAATATGCCGATAGTATTAGAACATCAGTATTTTTTGATGCCGGTACTGTTTGGGATACCGAATGGGATCTAAAAGGAAAAAATATTCCTGATTATAGTTCCCCATCGGATATTAGAATGTCAACGGGTCTTGCTGTTCAATGGATGTCTCCATTAGGTCCATTGGTATTTTCTTACGCACAACCACTTAAGAAATATAATGGTGATTCAGCACAACAATTTCAATTTAATATAGGTTCAACATGGTAATACCAAGTTGTGAATAACTAAAATATATAGGTGAATAAAGTGAAAAAAATTATATCTGTTCTTGGTCTTAGTGTTGCATTACTTTTTACTGGTGTAGCAAATGCTGAAATTAAAATTGGTGTTATTGATGTTATGTCCGTGTTACAACAAATGCCACAACGAGAAACGGTTGGAAAAGCTTTAGATAAAGAATTCGAAGCGAGAGCGAAAACACTACAACAAGAAGAAAAGAAAGCTAATGATGCGGCAGCTCGTTTAAAGAAAGATGGTTTAACTTTATCGTCTTCTGAAAAAACAAAATTGAATAAAACTATTTCTGATTTTGAAAATAAAGCAAAAGCTTTTTCAAATGATTATCGTAAACGAGAAACAGAAGAAGCCAGTAAATTATTAACTAAAATTCAAGAAGCTGTTAAAAAAATAGTTGAAGAAGAAAAATATGATTTAATATTAAAAGCAGAAGCAACTTTATCGGCTTCAGATGCAGTTGATATTACAAATAAAGTTTTGGAAAAGGTTAAAAATTAATGTTTGCTTTTCGTTTAGAGCAATTAGCTGAACAGTTGGGTGCTACTTTATACGGTGATGGTGAATTAATCATCACTGGTGTGGCATCAATGACAAGTGCAAAGCAAGGTCAAATAACTTTTTTGTCCGATAAGAAATTCCAAAATAATTTATCTAGTTGTGATGCATCTGCTGTTGTCATGACTGAAGATAGTCTTAAATATTGGAGTGGGGCAGCTTTAATCGTAAAAGATCCTTATTTATGTTATGCAAAATTAGCCCAAATTTTGGATACCACTCCTTTGCCAGCTAAAGATATTGCTGATTCAGCAGTTATCGATCCCACTGTGAAACTAGGTAATAATATTGCTATCGGTGCAAATGCCGTTATCGAAAGTGGTGTTGTTCTTGGTGATAATTGTATTATTGGTGCCGGTTGCTTTATTGGCAAGGATACAATTATCGGAGCGGGTACTAAACTATGGTCTAATATATCTATATATCATAACTGTGTTATTGGTGAAAATTGCTTAATTCAATCAGGAACTGTAATCGGCGCTGATGGGTTTGGTTATGCTAATGATAAAGGTAAATGGATAAAAATTCCTCAACTAGGGCGAGTTGTAATAGGTAATAATGTTGAAATTGGCGCATCAACAACCATTGATCGTGGTGCTCTAGATGATACTGTTATAGGCAATGGTGTCATTATTGATAATCAATGTCAAATAGCTCATAACGATATTATCGGTGATTATACCGCTGTTGCTGGGGGTGTAATCATGGCTGGAAGTTTAACTATTGGTCGTCATTGTTTAATTGGTGGTGCAAGCGTCATTAATGGACATATGGAAATTTGCGATCAAGTTACAGTAACAGGAATGGGAATGGTAATGCGTCCAATTACCGAACCTGGTGTATATTCATCGGGAATCCCATTACAACAAAATAAAGTATGGCGTAAAACAGCTTCATTAGTATTACATATTGATGAAATGAATAAACGTTTGAAAGCACTTGAGAAGAAGCAGTTAAATATCTCGACGTAGTCGATTACGGTCGGTATAATGCTTTCCTATTTTGTAAAATTAATTAGCTCAATTATTGTTTATAATATGATTATGAGCGAGTATATTTAATAATTTCGAGGTATAAAGATGCAAGTTTCGGTAGAAACAACACAAGGTTTAGGTCGTCGTTTATCAATTACTATTAAATCAGAAGATATCACTAAAGCGGTTAATAAAGAACTTTTAAATACTGCTAAGAAAGTTCGTATCGATGGTTTTCGTAAAGGCAAGGTTCCTTTAAAAATTGTTGAGCAACGCTATGGTGCTTCTATTTTACAAGATGCTTTAAGCGATTTAATGCAACGTAATTTTATCGATGCTATCATTCAAGAAAAATTAAACCCAGCTGGTGCACCAGTATATACTCCAACAGAATATAAAGATGGTGAAGATTATACTTTTACCGTTGAGTTTGAAGTTTATCCAGAAATCAAAATTAAAGATTTAGATAAAATCGAAGTTGAAAAACCAGTTGCCGAAGTTGTGGATGCAGATGTGGAAACAATGATTGAAACTTTGCGTAAACAACAAGGTTCTTGGAAAGTTGTTGAACAAGAAGCTAAAGAACAAAACCGTGTTACTCTCGACTTTTTAGGTAAAGTTGACGGTAATGAATTTGAAGGTGGTAAAGCTGATGATTTTGCTCTTGTTTTAGGACAAGGTCGTATGATTCCTGGTTTTGAAGATGCAATTATTGGTCATAAAGCTGGTGATCAATTTGATATCAATGTAACTTTCCCAGAAGATTATCATGCTGAAAACTTAAAAGGTAAGCCTGCGGTATTTGCTGCTACACTTAAGAAAGTTGAAGAGCTTGAACTTCCAGAACTTACTGAAGATGTGGTTAAAAGATTTGGTATTGCTGATGGAACAGTTGAAAGTTTACGTGCAGAAGTACGCAAAAATATGTTACGTGAACTTAATGCTACAATTCGTAATAAAATTAAATCACAAGCTATTGATGGTTTAGTTAAAAATAACAATACTGAAGTTCCTGCCGCTTTAGTTGATCGTGAAGTTGATGTGTTACGTCAACAAGCGGTTACTCGTTTTGGTGGTAATGCTAAACAAGCAATGGATCTTCCTAAAGAGTTATTTGAAGCAGAAGCTAAACGTAGAGTATTAGTTGGATTGCTATTTAGTGAAATTATTGAAAGCAATAAATTACAAGCTGATGATACTAAAGTTCAATCGTTGATTGATGAAATTGCAACAGCTTATGAAGATCCAAAAGAAGTAGTAGATTATTACCGTAAAGATAAGAAAGCAATGGATAATATTCGTTCTGTTGCGTTAGAAGATCAAGTAGTTGATTTATTATTATCTAGTGCTAAAGTAACAGAGAAAACCTATTCGTTTTCTGAATTAATGAATCAGCAAGTTGCATAAGCAATTTGTTATTTTATTTAATTAAAAAATTTTTTATAAAGCCCAAATAAGGATTAACTGTTTGGGCTATTTTGTTTAATTAGGAGATGAAAATGCCTTTAGAACCATGCATGAGTGTGATTCCAATGGTTGTTGAGCAAAGCTCTCGAGGAGAAAGGGCTTATGACATTTACTCACGACTATTAAAAGAAAGAATTATATTTTTGACTGGACAAGTCGAAGATAATATGGCGAATCTAATAATAGCTCAAATGCTTTTTCTTGAAGCAGAAAATCCTGAAAAAGATATTCATTTATATATTAACTCTCCTGGTGGAGTTGTAACTGCTGGTATGGCTATATATGACACGATGCAGTTTATTAAACCAGATGTTAGTACTATCTGTTTAGGACAAGCATGCTCAATGGGCTCTCTACTTTTGACAGCTGGAACTAAAGGTAAACGTTACTGTCTACCGAATGCTCGTGTTATGATTCATCAACCTTTGGGTGGTTTTCAAGGTCAAGCATCCGATATTCAAATTCATGCTCAAGAAATTTTGCAAGTTAAAAGTCGATTAAATAATATCTTGTCAATGCATACAGGGCAGGATATAAGTGTGATTGAAAAAGATACAGATCGAGATAATTTCATGTCAGCTGAAAGAGCGGTTGAATATGGATTAGTTGATGCCATATACAATAAGCGTTCTTAAATATTAAATAGGTGGTAAAAGTGGATAAAGAAAACTCAGAAAAATTACTCTATTGTACTTTTTGTGGAAAAAGTGAGCATGAAGTCCGTAAACTAATTGCTGGGCCATCATCTATTTATATTTGTAATGAATGTATTGGTTTGTGTAATGATATTTTAAAAGAAGAGAGTAAAAATTTTCTATCTCATGAAGAATTCATAAGTAAACCATTGCCAACTCCTCATGAAATACGTGATCATCTTAATGAATATGTCATTGGTCAAGAACGAGCAAAGAAAGTATTATCTGTGGCTGTTTATAATCATTATAAACGCTTGCGTAGTTATTCTATTCGTAGTGATGTAGAGTTAGGTAAAAGTAATATTTTATTAATCGGTCCAACTGGTAGTGGTAAAACACTATTAGCTGAAACATTAGCGCGCTTTTTAGATGTTCCTTTTGCAATGGCGGACGCAACAACTTTAACCGAAGCAGGTTATGTTGGCGAAGATGTTGAAAATATTATTCAAAAATTATTGCAAAGTTGTGATTATGATGTAGAAAAGGCCCAACGAGGAATTATCTATGTTGATGAAATAGATAAAATCTCAAGAAAATCAGATAATCCATCTATCACACGAGATGTATCAGGTGAAGGGGTACAACAAGCATTATTAAAAATAATTGAAGGTACAGTGGCATCGGTTCCTCCTAAAGGTGGACGTAAGCATCCGCAACAAGAATTTTTACAAGTTGATACCTCGAAGATTCTTTTTATTTGTGGTGGTGCGTTTAGTGGCTTAGATAAAGTTATTGAAAATCGAGTTTCTACTAATACTGGTATTGGTTTTGGTGCAGATGTAAAAAGTAGCAAAAATAAAGCAACAGAGTCTGAATTACTAGCTCAGATTGAGGCAGAAGATTTGGTCAAATTCGGTTTAATTCCAGAATTTATTGGTAGACTACCTGTCATTGGCACTTTATCGGAACTAGATAAAGATGCTTTAATTAATATATTGACAGAGCCTAAAAATGCCTTAACTAAACAGTTTAATGCATTATTTGAATTAGATGGTGTAGAACTAGAATTCACGAAAGAGGCTTTAGAGGCAATTGCCATTAAAGCTATGAAACGTAAAACAGGTGCTAGAGGATTACGTTCAATTGTGGAAAATATATTGTTAGATACAATGTATGATTTACCATCAATGGATAATGTAAAAAAAGTACTTGTTGATAAAGAAACGGTTGATCAGTTGCAATCACCTAAATTAATTTATAGTGAAAATGCAGAATTGTCTGCTTAATAGGTAAACTAATAAATTTTTTAAGCAGATAAGTTACAGTTAATGTTCAGCAGCCTAAAATACGTAGGTGCTTTGATAGTGCTTACGTATTTAAAACGTCAAAGGAAAAGCTTGAATATCTTTAAATGGCCCCAATATAAGACAGATAAGTTTGTACTACCGAGAGAATAAAATGAAGACAAAACAAACTAAACAAATGATTATGCCTATTTTACCATTACGTGATGTTGTTGTATTTCCTCATATGGTGATTCCTCTCTTTGTTGGTCGAAATAAATCAATTCGTTGCTTAGAAAGTGCAATGGAAATGGATAAGCAAGTTTTCCTTGTTACGCAAAAGCATCCTTCCCAAGATGAACCAAATGTTGAAGATTTATATGAAGTAGGTACCGTAGCTAATGTATTACAGTTACTTCAATTACCAGATGGTACAGTGAAAGTACTGGTTGAAGGGGTTACTCGAGCTAAAATTGTTGATATTGTTGAACGAAAAGAAGATGATTTTTTAATAGCCAATATCAAACCCTTAAAAGAGTCGAAGAAAACAGATAAGATCAATCAAGCAATGACAAGGGTACTACTGTCAAACTTTGATGATTATGCCAAACTTAATAAAAAAGTAACACAAGAAGTTGTTGATTCTATTCATCTTATAAAAGAACCATCACAACTTGCTGATTCCATTGCCGCAACCTTGTTTATAAAAGTTGAACAAAAACAAGATATTTTGGTTACGGCGGATTTAGAAAAACGTTTTGAATTACTTATTTCATTAATGGAAGCTGAAATCGATTTGTTACAAGTAGAAAAAAATATTCGTCAACGAGTCAAGCAACAAATGGAAAAGGCTCAAAAAGAGTATTATCTGAATGAGCAAATTAAAGCAATCCATAAAGAGTTAGGTGATATAGATAATAAACCTGATGAATTTGAAGAGTTAAACTTAAAAATTTCTAAGGCAAAAATGCCTCAAGAGGCCAAGGAAAAAACGCTATCCGAACTAAATAAACTTAAAATGATGCCAGCTATGTCGGCTGAAGCAACTGTGGTTCGAGGTTATATCGATTGGATGTTACAGTTACCTTGGCATAAACGTAGTAAAGTAAAAAAAGATATCCAAGCAGCACAAAAGGTATTAGATAAAGATCATTATGGGCTTGAGCGTGTAAAAGATCGAATATTGGAATATTTAGCCGTACAAGGGCGTGTTAATAAAGTAAAAGGTCCAATTTTATGCTTAGTAGGTCCTCCGGGTGTCGGTAAAACGTCATTAGGCCAATCTATTGCGAAAGCAACTGGACGACAATATGTGCGTATGGCATTAGGCGGTGTTCGTGATGAAGCAGAAATTCGTGGTCATAGAAGAACTTATATCGGATCCATGCCGGGTAAATTAATCCAACGGATGGTTAAAGTTGGGGTTAAAAATCCCCTATTTTTGTTAGATGAAATTGACAAAATGGCTTCTGATATGCGAGGTGATCCAGCTTCTGCATTGCTTGAAGTACTTGATCCAGAACAAAATAATGCATTTAATGATCATTATTTAGAAGTAGACTATGATTTATCTGACGTAATGTTTGTGGCAACGGCTAATTCCATGAATATCCCAGCCCCATTACTTGATAGAATGGAAGTCATCCGACTGTCTGGTTATACGGAAGATGAAAAATTAAATATAGCTAAGCAACATTTAATCTCTAAACAGATTGCTAACAGCGGTTTAAAAGCCAAAGAAATTGATATTGATGACTCCGCTATTATCGGTATCATTCGCTATTATACTCGTGAAGCTGGAGTGAGAAGTTTAGAAAGAGAAATAGCTAAAATTTGCCGTAAAGTGGTTAAACAACTGGCTTTAAATAGTAAATTACATAAAGTGAATATTAATCAAGATAATCTAAAAGACTTTTTGGGTGTACAACGTTTTGATTATGGCAAATCAGAAAGTGAAAATCGAATCGGTCAAGTTACTGGTTTAGCATGGACGGAAGTCGGTGGCGATTTATTGACAATTGAATCGGTAAGTGTTGTCGGGAAGGGGAAATTAACTTATACCGGCTCTCTTGGTGATGTAATGCAAGAATCGATTCAAACTGCACTGACTGTTGTTCGTTCGCGAGCAGAAAAACTTGGTATCAATAACGATTTTTATGAAAAACGTGATATACATGTGCATGTTCCTGATGGAGCTACGCCTAAAGATGGTCCAAGTGCAGGTATTGCGATGTGTACCTCGTTGGTATCAACTTTAACCGGTAATCCAGTTCGTTCTGATGTCGCGATGACCGGTGAAATAACTTTACGAGGTGAAGTATTACCAATTGGTGGATTAAAAGAAAAGTTATTAGCCGCTCATAGAGGTGGTATTAAAACAGCATTGATTCCTATTGATAACGTTAAAGATCTTGAAGATATCCCAGATAATGTGAAATCTGAAATTGAGATTAAACCAGTAAAATGGATTGATGAAGTATTAACTATCGCCTTACAAAATAATCCATTTGGTATTGAACCTGTAACAGGAAAAGCGAAAAGCAAAAAAGCTAGCGCGAAATCTAGTAGAACTACTAAAAAAGTATAAATGTGTTTGCTAAATTTCTGAAGTGAGATGAATAAAAAGTCAACCGTGTGTTGACTTTTTTTATCGACTTTTAATTGAATAATAGCCTATTTTAGCAAATATGCTATACTTGCGAAATTCAAATTCAGGTGTATGGAGAATAGCCAGTTATGATGGAAACAATTAGAACAGCAGCAAACAGTGTTGTTGTTAAAATAATCTTTGCAATCATTATTTTATGTTTTATTTTTACCGGCGTTGGATTTTTTGGTTTTGGTGGTAGTGGTAATAGCGCCAATGATGAGCAGTTATACATTGCTAAAGTTGATGGTGAAGGTATCAGCCGAGCAGGATTTGAAGAGCAAGCTAAACAGGCGATTGAAAACACTTCCGGTGATGCTTCTCTTATCAAAATGTTGCGTCGAAATATTTTAGCTCAGCAAATAGATAATTATTTAGCTTATCAGTTCGCGGACAAAATTAATACCGCTATTAGTAACGAAAGTATAAAAAACTATATTAAACAACAAAGAGTTTTCTTTATAGACGGTAAATTTGATAATCAGAACTATTTAGATTTACTGGCTAAAAATGGTTTCACTCCTGATAGTTATGCTGAAATCTTAAAAACGTCATTACAACAACAACAAGTTATGGATGCTTTAGTTCAATCAAGTTTTGTTCTGCCATCTGATTCCGAAATTGGATTATTAAAAAATCAAACGAGAAATGTTTATGCGACGGTAATTGATTCATCAATTGATGATAATAAAGATATAAATATTTCTGAAGCGGATGAACAAAAATATTATAATGAACATCAAAATGATTTTCATAAGAAAGAACGTGTAAAAATTAAATATATTTACAATTCAAAAGACCTTATTGCGAATTCAGTTAAAGTCAATGAAGATGAAGTTAAAGCTGAATACAATAAAAACATTCATGAATATAGTTATCCTGCTCAAAAAGCGTTCAGTGTCATTTTTGTAACAGATAAAGCACAAGCTTATAAAATAACTAAAGAATTGGCTGCAGGTGCTAATTTTGAACAAATAGCACAATCTATCAATTTAAATAACGATATTTCACCGTATGGTAAGAATGGCGCATTAGGCTGGTTTGCTGAAGATAGTTCTTTACCTGAACTATTTAAAAAAGCAAAACTAAAGAAAGTTAACCAAATTTCAATGCCAATACCAACTGATGATGGATATGCAATAATTAAGTTAGATGGTGAGCAGCCAGCCAAAAGTATGGATTTTAATTTGGTAAGAGACAGAATTGAAGCAAGCATAGCTAATCAAAAAATACAAAATGAATTTAATGCAATTGAAGATAAAATTAAAATTGCATTAAGCGAATCACCTAAAACTATTGAGGAGTTAGCTGAAAAAACAGGACTGACTGTAAATACGACTGATTGGACAACTTATCAAGATCCTTTTTCAATCATGAATCATCCTGAAATAAGCGATTTAGTCTTTAGTGAAGAAATGATAACTGATGGTCAGTTAACTCATAAAATATCTGATTTAATTCCAATTGAAAGAAAACAAGGTAGTTATGATTTTGTTATTCAAGTTATTGATAATCGTGCTGAAGGAATAGCGCCATTTGATGAAGTTAAAGATGCCATTAAACAACAATTAACTAAAGATATATCTGATAATCGTTTTAAATCTAATGTTGAAAACCTATTAGCTGAATTAAATACTACTGGCAAATCAGATAAAATTAGATTAAGTCAAAGGTATGAGTTAAATAGAGACTCAACCGATTTAGATAAACAAGTTGTCGATATGGTATTTAATTTAGAGCAACCGATTAAAGGTGTTAAATCTATGGTTTATGGAGCAAAACTATTAGAAAACAATACCGCTTATATTGTTGCATTAACTAAAGTAAATACTCCAACTGAGTATCAAGATATTTCATCAGAATTATTACCATTATTTGCTGCTGATACTTATTATTATCTTCGCGATGATATTCGTTCTAAATCAAAAATTGAAATAATGCCTGATGCTAATATGTGATTGAGATCGAAATAAATTTCTATTAGCTGTAATTAAAGCAAAGCCACTTAGGTGGCTTTTCGCATTTCTATTATAAGTAAAATTCATTTTATTAACTTAGTGAGATAGTTAACTTGCAAGTTTAGTTGCATAATTATTTTGGAGTTAATCAAATGAAAATTTTTACAATATTATGTTTTTTATTCTCAAGCATCTTTTTTCCAACTATCTGTTTTGCAGAATCAAAATCAGAAACTACTACAGCGGTAGAAAAACAAGTTGCTCAAGTTAATATCAACACGGCAACAGCTGAAGAATTAACTAAAGAGTTAGTTGGTATTGGTATGAGTAAAGCTCAGAAGATTATTGAATATCGAGAAAAATTTGGTCCTTTTATTTCTATAGAGCAGTTAAAAGAGGTTTCAGGTATTGGTCAAGCAACACTTGATAAAAATATAGGAAAAATTACATTATAAATTTAGTCTCTTCCAACAAATTGCCTGTTGGAAGAGTTATTTAATTATCAATTGGATCAACATCAATATTCCATCTTACTTTTGATGCTTCGTTCCACTGAGTGATATTCATAAGAAGATTATCTAATATTTGCTGTAATAATTGTCGGTTGCTATGTTGCAAGAGTAATTGCCAACGATTATATCCCGCTTTTTTCGGTTGGCTTGCAGGCATAGGGCCAAGTTGCCATAAATTTTGATCATAATTCGCTTTTAGCCAATCATGAATACGCTGTAAAAATTTTGGTGCTTGCTGGTTATTACGATCAGCGGCACGAATTAACACTTGATAGCTAAATGGAGGTAATAATGTTTGCTTGCGTTCTTGTAAGGTTTGTTTGGCAAATGCTTGATAACCTTGAGTTAGTAATATATTCAATAATGGATGTTCTGGATGATAGGTTTGTAGAATAACCTCACCAGCTTTTGCTTCCCGACCAGCTCGTCCTGACACCTGGGTATATATTTGTGCAAATCTTTCTGTGGCTCTAAAATCACTTGAAAATAGAGCTCCATCAACATCCACTATTCCAACTAATGTAACATCGGGAAAATGATGTCCTTTAGCCAGAATTTGCGTACCAACTAAAATATGAGCACCGCCTTCTTGGATGTCATGTAAATAAGTGTTTAATGCCTCTTTTTTGGTTATTGTATCGCGATCAATACGAGTGATTTTTACATTCGGAAATAATATATTGAGTTGTTTTTCTAGTTGTTCTGTTCCAAATCCAATAGGTAATAATTGCGTTGAACCACATTTAGGACATTGTTGGGGAATGTCTCTAGGTGTATCACAATAATGACAAATTAGTCTATTTTGTTTTTTATGAAAGGTATAAGGTCGATCACAGCGTGGGCACTCGGCAATCCAACCGCAATCATGACAAATGATTAATGGCGCAAATCCCCTACGATTAAGAAACAACATAACTTGATTATTATTATCTAAATGTTCTTTTATCTGGGCAATTAATGGCTGGGAAAGTCCAGAAGCCAGAGCCATGCCACGAATATCTAAAATAGATTGTTTGGCTAATCTTGCATTGCCAGCCCGTTGTGTAAGCTTAATTTGCTGATACTTATGGCTTTGGGCATTATTAATGGTTTCAAGAGAAGGGGTCGCCGAACCTAAAACTATAGGTATATTTTCAATTTTAGCTCGGATAATTGCTAAATCTCTGGCATTGTAACGCCAGCCTTCTTGCTGTTTGTAGGAACTATCATGTTCTTCATCAATAATAATGATACCTAAATCTTGAAATGGAGTAAAAAGTGCTGATCGTGTACCGACGACGATAGCATTGTCACCAGCTTTACTTCTTAACCAAACTTCAAAACGTTCCTTATCAGTAAGGCCTGAATGTAAAATATCAATTGGGGCATTAAAACGTTGTTTAAAACGTTTGATAGTTTGTGGAGTTAAACCAATTTCAGGTACTAATACTAAAGCTTGTTTCCCTTGCGCTAAAACATCAGAAATGATATTTAGATAAACTTCCGTCTTACCAGAACCTGTTATACCATCAAGCAAAAATACACCAAATTGTTTGTTTTGTTTATTAATCGTTGTGATTGCATTTAATTGTTCATGATTTAATTGGATAGGTGCTTTGTTGGTTGAATAATTTGTCTGCCAACAAATTTTATCAGGTTGACGATAAACAAGCTCAATAAGCTGTTTTTTCTGTAATTCTTGATAGATATTAGAATTAAATTCACTTTCATTCAAACAGTTGTTTCTGAGTGAAGATACTAATAATTTCTGTTTTGGTGTTCGTGATAGTAGGTTTAAATCAATTTGTTGCCCTTTTGGTGTTAATTGCCAATGTTTTATGCCATCTTTGATGGCTGGTCGACCTTGCCTTAATAGGATTGGCATAGCATGAAATATTACTTCACCAATTGGGAAGTGATAATAACTGGTTGCCCAATTTAATAATTGCCAGACTGGTTGAGGAAAGAGGTTTTTTGTATCAATAATTTCTATAATAGGTTTTAAATTTTCGATATCAAAAGTTGTTTGCAGATCAATCTTAACGATGATTCCAATCATCTCTCGTTTACCAAATGGCACTTTAACCCGCATACCAATTCCAGCTTGCGTAGTAAGTGTGTAATCAAACAGTTGATAGAGAGGCACTGGTAAGGCTACATGGGCAATCAGCATTAACAATCACTATTACAGTTATAAAAATTGCTATTGTACGCAGATTTTATTTAACTCGCAAAAATTACGCAGATTAATTAATTATTTCAAAATTAAATATTCAAAACTTTATGTATACGCTAGTAGTATCGATAAACAAAATTTGTTATCTTGAGTGACAAATTAAAATATAATGTTTAAGGGTGTTTAAAAATGTCAGCGTCATTTTCACATATTAATCAACGTGGTGATGCTCATATGGTTGATGTTTCAGAAAAACAGATAACCCATCGAGAGGCTAGGGCAGAATCAATAGTATTAATGAATGCAGAAACATTTAATATGATTATTGAAGGAAAACATCATAAAGGTGATGTGTTTGCGACAGCTCGAATTGCAGGAATTCAAGCTGGGAAACGGACTTGGGAGTTAATACCACTTTGTCATCCATTACTACTTAGTAAAATAGAGGTTAATATTGAACCTCTATTTGAAAATCATAGTGTAAGAATTGAATCAATCTGTAAGGTAACAGGTCAAACTGGTGTGGAAATGGAAGCATTAGTTGCTGCTTCTGTCGCTGCATTAACGATATATGATATGTGCAAAGCTAGTCAGAAAGATATAATTATCAATCAAGTTAGATTATTAAATAAAGTTGGTGGTAAATCAGGCGAATATAACTTAAACAAAATAGAACAATGAAAGTATGAATAAAATTTATTTTTTTGCACAAATTAGAGAGTTGTTAGGCGTTGAATCTTTGGAATTAATGGTAGATCAAATGTCTATAGCTCAACTTTTAGAGCAGCTTAGTTTACGTGGTGACAAATGGTCATTAGCTTTAAAAGAAAAAACCGTATTATGTGCGGTAAATCAAGCATTAGTTGATTATCATCATATTATTCGATGTGGTGATGAAATTGCATTTTTTCCACCAGTAACAGGTGGGTAATAATATGAATATTATTGAAATTAACCAATCAGATATTGACATAAATTCATTAATAATATGGCTCTATGAATTACCTCAAGATGGAGCTGTAGTCACTTTTATGGGGAAAGTGCGTAGTTTAGAAAATCAAGTGATTAGTTTAACATTGGAACATTATCCTCAAATGACGGAAAAAGTATTGAGCAACATTATTCATCAAGCCAGAGATAGATGGTCAATTAATCGAGTTGCATTAGTTCATCGTGTGGGCAAAATTAATGCTAATGAGAGTATTGTTTTTGTTGGTGTTAGTTCGGCACATCGCAGAGATGCTTTTGCCGCAACTGAATTTATTATGGATGTATTAAAAAATGAAGCGCCATTTTGGAAGAAAGAACAAACTACTAGTGGTGAAAATTGGGTAGAAGCAAAGCAATCTGATGTAAATGCCTTGAAGAAATGGTATTAATCTTTATTTAATATATAATAAGGTATTATGTTACTTTTATAGTAATTAAGATATGTCAATTTATACTCCTAACGGTTCAGTTAAAGAATAAACTGTTAGCCGTATACAAACATATATGAGTCAAATGTATGGATGGCTGTTGCCTTACTTTTAACTGTTTTTGTTGCTTGGTTCGCATCAACTAATTATGAGTATCTTACACTGTTATCACGAGTAATGTGGAAGCTCTTGATTGCCGAATTTCGATTAGACTTTGTTATTTCAGAAATGATTAATCGTTTATCTGGTGCTGCAGCAACTATTTTATTTAGTGATAAATGGTTTAACTTTTCTATATATTTTAAATATTATACGTCGTTTTCAATTGACAGTGTCTTCTTTTTATCACTGTTTGAATATTGAGTGTGTTAGCATTTTATGGCTATACGACTAAACGAGATTTATCTGGTTTTGTAGCTTATTATTCATGGGATTAATTGGTATTGTTATCGCCTCTCTAGTTAATCTATTTTTGCAAAGCGAACCTTTAATGTGGGCGGTCACCTATATTGGCGTATTCGTTTTTGCCGGATTAACAGCTTATAATACGCAAAAACTTAAATAATTGAGTGTTAATTTATGTAAGAAGATCAAAATATGCTTAGGCGTTAGGTGATATTAGATGCATTAGCACTATATTGTGAGTTTATTAATTTATTTATCATGTTAGTTAACGCGAGTATTTACTGAACGAAGCTAACCATTCATAATATTATAAGAAGATTCTATAACGAGCCCTTTTGTCAATTTTATATTAATTTCTATACTTTTATTGTTTTTTTGTTAAAAATTTTTCGGAAAGCAATAAATCAAAATAAAAAAAGCATTATTATTAAAAAAATTTCAGTCTTTTACCTAATGGATTTCTATGAAAAAACTTTATTTGTTCTTGTTAGTAAATATTTCAATTTCGTCAATAATAGCAATCCGATATTTTTGGGTACCTGGTTCTTCGTTTACTTGGGATGGAAGCCTTTTTGCATTTATTGCAGTTTTAGGTCATTTTTTTTCAGCTTATTTATTAATTTTTGTTTTATCTATTCCTATCCTTTGGATAAATAAAAAAATAACTAATATCTGCTTGGCACTTATATTCAGTTTATTGCAAATTGTTTTATATATAGATACTATTGTCTTTCAACAATATCGATTTCATATCAGTGAATCGGTATTATCAATGGTGTTTTCTGGTCAGGTTGTAGATTTTTCAGCTATGACTTATTTATTAATATCTTTATTAATATTCGTTTGTTTTGCAACGGAATATTTAGTCCTTTATCTACTTGATAAGAAATTTAATCATAAAACTATTCGACCTAACATATTAATTATACCGACAGTTTTTCTTGTTAGTTGCTTGGTTATCAGTCATTTGATACATATGATTGCTTTTTATTACGCCTATTCTCCGATTATGGTTGTCAAAGAATATATTCCTTTATATCGTCCATTTACCTCAAAAAAGATAATGGGATATTTTGATAAATCAGGGCAACGTAAAGTGCTTATTGAAATGGATAATCAGCATGCAAGTATCTATTACCCTAAAAAAGATCTTATGATTAATCCAGATAATCAAGCAACACCTAACATTATGTTTATTGTGTTAGATTCTTGGCGTTATGATTCTTTTAGTCCAGATATTTCCCCCAACACTTATCGTTTTGTTAAACAGAATGATAGCATAATTTTTAATAATCATTACTCAACTGGTAATGCTACTCGAACCGGTATTTTTGGTCTTTTTTATGGTATTCCCGGCACGTATTGGGATGCTTTTTTAAGAAACCGAATCCCATCGTTATTTATAACCACTTTGCAAAAAGAAAATTATAATATTGGTATATTTACTTCAGCCAAAGTTACCGCCCCTGAATTTGATCGTACGGCGTTTTTGACTATCAAAAATTTAAGAATTAGTAGTAGAGATGGTAAGGCATCTAGTCGAGATAAACAGTTAACGGAGGATTGGCTAAATTGGTATAAAACTAGAGATCAATCTAAACCGAGTTTTTCATTCTTATTTTTTGATGCTCCACATGCTTATGATTTTCCTAATAACTTTGACATAAAATTCCAACCTGTCGGTGAACTTAATTACATGACATTAAGTAACGATACTGATCCTGTCCCAATTTTTAATCGATATAAACAGAGTGTCTATTATGATGATTATTTGTTGCAAAAAGTCTATGATGAACTCAAACAGTCTGGTTCATTAGATAATACCTTGATTATTATAACCGGTGACCATTCACAAGAAATGAATGACAATAAACTAGGTTTTTGGGGGCATAATGGTAACTATACTGATGCACAAACTAAAGTTCCTTTTATTATTGTTGGGGCAAAAGATCTTCAACACATGAGCGATAACATAAATAAATTTACTAGTCATGAAGATGTAGTACCAACAATAATGCGGAATTATTTACATGTAAAAAATGATATTAGTGATTATTCGACAGGTTATGATTTGTTTAGCCCAATAAAAGATCGAGACTGGTTACTAATGTCAAATTATAGTTCTTATGCTGTACGGACTAAAGACAACATTTATTTTGTTAATCGTCTTGGTATTAGTCATTATTTCGATGCTTATAATAATGAAGTAAATGAAACTCCTAATTATAATCTCATCCATGCTGCAATGAATAATATGCGTTATTTTTTCCAAACAGAACAATAAGAATAAATAATAATCCACCTTAATGGTGGATTATTTGAATTATTTTATATCAGCACAGTTTATGCAGTAAATATAACGATTTTGTCCATCTTGGAACTTGTCCCAGAACGAAACTTGTTGCTTGATCTGTTTTATTTCTGGTAGTTGTTCGAACAATATTTCTGCTGTTGATTTTGGCATCATTGCAATCATATCTGAATATAAAGCATTGATCCAATTACCTTCTTGTTTTTGCCAATCTATTTGGTAATCTGAAATATTAGCTAATGTGGCTGCCATTTCAATTGCATCATCAAAATCACCTAATTTATCAACTAAACCGTTTTTACTTCCTTCTGAACCCAGCCACACTTGACCTTGGGCTATATTATCTACTTGTTCGGTAGTCATATTTCGTGCTTTTGCTACTAAAGAGATAAAAGTGTGATAACCATGATCAATATTCATTTGAATAAATTGGCTCATTTCACTTGATAGATTCTGAGTTATGCCTCTATTTGCTAATGGTGATGTTGATACTCCATCATTATAGACCCCGATATGAGAAAGTGAGTTTTCAAAGGTTGGTACCATACCGAAGATACCAATGGAGCCGGTAATAGTATTTGGGCTAGCAACAATATAGTCAGATGCAGTTGATATCCAATAACCACCTGAAGCAGCCATACCGCCCATGGAGACAACCACCGGAATTTGGTAACTGCGTAAAGCTTCTAATTCATTGCGAATCGCTTCTGAAGCATCAACACTTCCTCCTGGGCTATTTACTCTAAGTATAACTGCTTGTATATTATTTTTATTTAAATTTTTACGAATGTTTCTTAATTGCTCAACAATATCTTGGCTTCCGGCGACATTGCTGCTATTTTCTCCGTTGGTAATTGTTCCATTGACAAAAACAACAGCTATTTTGGGTTCTTCAGTTGCTGGTTTAGTATTTTCTTTCAGCTGGTAATCATAAATATTTACTCTATTTTTTATATTGATTTCTAGTTCGAATTCTTGATTAGTTGCTATTGCATCAATCAAACCATTTGCTAACGCGTATTGTGCCATGTTGCCATTAGCTGCTTTTAATTCTGATAGCATGTTTTCGGGTAATGGTACTAATTGTGAGGGGGCCTTTTTCCGTTCTTCTGAGATGTCACTAAGGTAGTTATTCCACATTAGATTTAACCATCGAGATGTATTGCTTCTAGCTTCTTCCGACATATTGTCTCGAATGAACGGCTCAATAGCTGATTTATAAGTACCGACACGGAAAACATGAGTATTTACCTTTAAATTATTTAATAATGTTTTGTAATATAAATTATTGGCTGATAACCCAAATACATTTACAGCCCCTAATGGCGTTAAGTAGATTTTATTAGCATAACTGGCTAAATAATATTGGCTTTGGTTAAAGTTTGAGCCGATGGCATAAATAGGTTTATTGGCTGCTTTAAATTTCGTTAAATATTTTCCAATATATTGTAAAGAACTCATATCTGCGCCGACAAAATTGTCTAATTTTAATACCATACTTTTTATATTAGGATCTGATGTGGCTTGAGATATCTTTTGCACTAAATCAAATAAGCTATTTTCACGAGATAGGTTTACTCTTTTGCCATAAATCTTATCTTGTATTTCATAAATTTCATCACTATAAAGTGAGTTGTCAACGACGACACCCTCTAGATTCATAATTAATGTACCAGATTGAGGAATGACATCTTGTTTGTTTGCTTCTTTTATTAATGCGATACCACTAAAAATCAATAGAATAATAATTAAGAAAACGAGATTGAGAAAGATTTCTCTGATTATGTTGATAATTTTCCAGATTGATTTTATAACAGATAGTGCAGACATAATAAAATAGCCTTTTTCTAATTTAATTAGTTTCTATATTTCTCTTTTTGAAGTATTTTTTGTCTTCAAATCGTAAACAAGTTAATTTGCCACCCCAACAACATCCTGTATCAAGCGCGTAAATATTTTCAGGCGTGCCTTTTCCATTCAGTGCTGCCCAATGACCAAAAGCTATACTATAATCTGAGGGGATTTTTCTTGGCAGAGCAAACCAAGGTTTAAGCTTTGAGGGAACTTGATCGGGTTGATTTTTGTAATAAAAATCGAGTCGGCCATCTTCGTAGCAATAACGCATTCGCGTTAATGCATTGGCAATAAATCGTAGTCGATCTAATCCTTGTAGATCCATTGACCACTCATCGGGAAAATTACCATACATTTTGTCAAGAAAAAGTGGATAGGAATCACTGCTTAAAATAACATTTAGATCATGGGCACATTTTTTTAATGTTTCCATATCCCATTGTGGCGAGACGCCTGCATGAGTCATAATAAGTTTTAATTTTTCATCTATTTGGACTAGTGGTTGTTTACGTAACCAGTTCATTAATTCATCAAAATCATGTGCATGAATTAATTCATCAAGGTTATCCTTCTTCTTAGGAGGGGTAACATTGGCATAGATTGATAATAGATGTAAATCATGATTACCTAACACTAATCTAATTTTTTCACTATATTGTTTAACAAATCTAATAACTTCCAATGATTTAGGACCTCTAGCAACTAAATCACCAGTTAACCATAACGTATCCGATGATGAAAAACCTGCTTTTTCAAGTAAGCGCATAAATTCATCATAACAACCATGGATATCACCAATTATTAGATTTGCCATAAGTTTACTTCCAAGCGTTTGCCAATAGACAATATTGTTTTACCGTCAGATTTTCCGCACGTAAATTAGGATCAATATCTAATTCAAGCATTTGTTCTGCCGTAAATAAATTACCTAAGCTATTGCGGATAGTTTTACGTCTTTGATTAAATGCTTCTGTAGTAATACGTGAAAGTACTTTGACATCATTAACTAAATAAGGTTTTTGCTTATAAGGTGTTAGTTTCACTACAGCAGAATCAACTTTAGGCGCTGGTTTAAAAGAAGTTGGTGGCACTTCTAAAACAGGGATAATTTGGCAGTAATATTGTGCCATCACACTTAAGCGGCCATAATCTTTACTATTTGGAGCTGCAACTAAACGAGTAACTACCTCTTTTTGTAACATAAAATGCATATCAGCAATAATAGGCGCGTATTCAAATAAATGAAACATTAAGGGCGTCGAAATATTATAAGGTAAATTACCAAATACCCTTAGTTGCTGACCTAATTGCTCGAATAATAGATTAAAATCAAATGTTAATGCATCTTGTTCAATTACACTAATTTTACTTTGTAAAAAAGGATTTTCGACCAATCGACTAGCTAAATCCCTATCAATTTCAATCACAGTTAGATGATCAACATGTTTACTTACAGGTATAGTCAATGCAGCAAGTCCTGGGCCTATTTCAACTAAAGCTTGCCCTTGTTTAGGTTGTATCGCTGCAACAATACTTTCAATTATATAATCATCATGTAAAAAGTTTTGACCAAATCGTTTGCGAGCAAAATGCCCTTGGTGAACACGACTATTCATTCTTTCCTTCACCTGTAATTTTAATATAAGCATCACCTTTAAGTTCTTGAATCCAAACTTGTGCTTCCTCGGCAAATTTTCGGTTAAAAATAAGTCGGTAAGCTTGGTCTTTCTTGACCATATTGGTGCCGTCAGTCTGTCTGGTATCAATTAGTTGAATTAAATGCCAACCGTAAGATGATCTTATTGGTTGACTGATTTCACCTTTTTTTAATTGTAATAATGCACTTTTAAAACCATTATCATAAACTTCAGGTCTATTCCAGCCTAAATTACCGCCATTGTCTTTAGAACCGGTGTCTTCAGAATTCGCTTTTGCCGCCGCTGCGAATGTGGTTGCTCCACTAGTAATGGCTTTACGGATATCAGTTAATTTTTGTTTAGCAACTTGATCGGTAACTAATACGTTAGTTTTAATTAATATATGTCGAGCATTCACTTCTTGAAGAGTAATTTTTTTCGGCGCTTCAGAACGAGTATCATCAACTTTTATTATATGAATTCCAACGCCTGAACGGATAGGTCCAATTACACTACCTTTTGCTGCACGAATCAGACGTTCTTCAAAGATAGTCGGTAGTTCATTGAGTTTTCGCCAACCCATAGAACCACCTTTTAGTGCTAGGTCATCATTAGAATATGATGTGGCTAATTTAGCAAAATTTTCCCCTTTTTTTGCTCGATTAATAATATCCATGGCTTTATTTGTGGCACTGTCAACTTGTTGTTTAGATGCTTTTTCTGGAATAGAAATTAAAATATGACTAATTTTGACATCAATATTGTTGGTTGGTTGATTTGTCATTGTCTTGGTTAATTGTTCTACTTCTCGAGGTGAAACTTTGATTCTTGGTCTAACCTCATGCATACGAGCTTGCTCAATCAACATATCATTATGAATGCGTTCTCGATAAGTACTATAGCTAATTCCCATTGCTGATAATCTACTTCGTAGTTGATCGATTGTCATGCCATTTTCAGCAGCGATACCATCAATTGCACCAGTTATTTCATCATCACTAATAGTAATTTTGGCTTTAGCAGCCCTTTGTAAAATTAAATTTTCAACTATTAACCGATCGATGATTTGTTTTCGGAGCACTTTGTCACTAGGTAAAGTTCTTGGGTCGGCACTAGCTTTAATGGTTTTTAACATATCATTAACGTCACTTTCTAAAATGACATTATTATTAACCACTGCGGCAACTTGCTCTATAACTTTTGGAGCAGCATGAGCAGAAATTGGTGTAAACAGTGCTACGTTAATACTTAAGTTTAATGCAATAAAAAGTTTTAATAATTTCATATTTATTTAACTCATTATATTGTTGTGATATCAATTTATCACTATAAATGTATTGGTTAGTTTATTCAAATGTTGATGTATAAGGTAACTTACCAAAATCTAACATTTTGGCTTTGCTATCTCGATTATTTCCTAAACCTTGTAATTCAAAGTTAATCGAAAATTTATTTTTGTATTTGCTCACACGGGTTGTTTCATCCCAATCGGTTAGCTTTCGGCCATATTGCATCGTCACTCCCCAGCAACAATCACTATAATGTAAACCAATAAAGCTATCTGCAATTTGATTCTGTTTCATATCATAATAATATGAACCGACAGCACTCACTGTTTCAGATAATGGCCAACTAGCCATAATACCGGCTTGAGATAGATCTTGTTTATAGCGTTTTTCTGATGAATCTTTATATCTGTCATCTACAGTAGTAATATAATTATGGTTTGCATATCGATAAGATAATTGCATTAATTTATCACCGCTTGGTCGATACTCAAAGGTGGTGTTGGCTAAGGCAATGGTGTCAATTCGGGTATCATATTGGATGCCACTACGAAAAATAATATCATTACTTATACGCCAAAAATTATCTGTTGCCCATGTAATACTACCCGTATCTGAATTTTTATCTAATTCATTATTGTGCTCACTAGTTTTAGATTTAGTGAAATAAGTAATTTGACCAAGAGATAAATTGAACTTTTCAATTTTATTACTATCATAAAAACGTGTGGTTACCCCTGTAGCAAGTTTGTTAGTCGAGGCTATCCGATCTAAACCGCTGTATGCCAAATCTCTAAATAATCCAACGTAATCCGTCTGTAAATAACTTGAGTCATAGTTATCGATATTGGATTGATTGCGATAGGGAATATAAGTATATTTAATACGTGGTTCAAGTGTTTGGGTATAATCATTCATAAACTCAATGTCACGTTCGAAAATAACTTTACCATCCAGACTAAATTTAGGCATAAAACGATTTACACTACTATCTAACTTTTTATCTAAATTTTTGGTTAACCGATTATATCTTTTAAGATTTTGTTGTTTGTAATGAGTCGCCATAACGCCAGTTTCTGTTGCTAATGATGCCCAAGAATTAGTTACTGTATAATTAAGTGTTGGTTCAATATGGGTTCGCCATGCATTAGGTTTATCTTTTGTGGCATTTATAAAGTGAGATACTTGTGCAAATGTTTTGAATTTTAGTGGGCCCAGGTCGTAATTATAATAGTTAATATCGAATTGTGGCTGGGTTTGGTAAAGGTTATTATTGTGAAATGGTTGAAAATGTTTGTAACCTAAAGCTACATCCCAATTTTCATCATTATAGGCTAACTTATAAAATTGCGTTAAATATCCATCTGTCTGAGAGGCATAGTTAGAGCTAAGATCAGTTAAATATTGATTATCACTGACACGTGTAACATCAGTATATAAGCGCCAATTATAATTTATTAATTCGTCATTTTTCCAATGGAATAACCATCGATTACGATTATCATCATACTTATTGCCATTCAATGATTTTTTTCTATCTTCACTATATTTACTATCATGCTGTAACCAGTCAAAAACGATAGTTCCTAAGCCTAATTGATTTAAATAGCGAAATTCAGTCTGTAATTGTACACCACGATGTTGTAAAACTCTTGGTGTTAATGTGGCATCATAATTTGGTGCGATATTCCAATAAAAAGGTAAAGCAAAATCAATACCATCGATACTGTCATAACCAAAAGTTGGCATTAATAAACCTGAACGTCTTTTATTGCCGGTTGGTAATTGTAAATAAGGTGAATATAAAACGGGAACTTTGCCGATGCTAAATACCGCATTCCATGCTTCTAGTAATTGTTCTTCGTTATCATGAATTACTGTAGTACCTTTAATATTCCAAGTACTATCATCTACAGGGCAAGAAGTAAAACTACCATTTTTTAGAATAATATAGCGATTTTTCTCCAGTTTCATTTCATCGGCTTTACCACGTCCAAGCCGATCAACTAAATGATATTCACTGGGATTCATATTTGAATCATTATTATTAAGATTTATCGCTGCATGACGACCTTTCATTTTTATCAAGTTATCTTGATAAGTGATATTTCCATCTAATATTGCCACTCGGTTATTTGCATCTTTAGAATCAATAGTTACTTTATCAGCTTGAACGGTGCGATTACCTTGTTCAACATACACGTCGCCACTATAAATAGCTAAATTAGGATAAATCGCTTTAAACTCATCAGCTTCTGCATTAACCGGTAATGTATTTATATCACCATTTACTATTGGTCGCTCAAATTTTGGTACATTAATAAGACACTGAGGATTGCTCGTAACGTTTTTAGGTATGCCAATTGCATAGCTAGTACTATCATAATTATACAGAGAAAATGTAACAGCTATAGCAATAAGAGAGAGTGATAATTTTTTCATCAATGATTAGAGTGTAATTATGATTATTTTAATTAAAACATTATAGCGGTTATTTACAAAAGTGCGAATGAAAATTAACGTTTAATACGCCGTTTATTGCTTTTACCAATCTGTTTAACCATAGATATTTTTCTTTCGGTGGATACATGTTGAAATTCATCCCACCATTTGGCTAAATCTAACAATTCACCTTTTTCGATAGATGATCGCATTTCTAGTAAATCATAAGCGGCACGAAATTTTGGATGTTCCAAAATCGCAAAGGCACGTTTCCCTTCACGTTTTTTCATTCTTAATTGTAAGCGCCAAATGTCACTCATTACATTTGTTAATCGTTTTGGTATTGCGATAATTCGACACTGTTCGCTTAGCACATCATTAATAGCCATAGAAAAAGAATCATAATACTGTAAACCACTTTCAATACAGTTAATCTGAGTCTGTTCTATAATTGGATACCAAAAAAAGGCAGCGTATAAAAAAGCTGGATTGACACGTTGCTTATTTTCTATTCGATAATCAGTATTTTTTAATACGTGAGCAATAATTTTTTCCAAATTACTATTATTATTTTGTACAAATAAGCGTTCAACCACTGGAAAAAGTTGTTCAAATAGTTGGTACTGTTTTAATAAAATATAAGTGTTGTAACCATGACCAGATTGCAATAATTTTAGAGATTCATCAAAAAGTCGTGCTGATGGAATATTTTTTAATAATGGCGCAAGTTTTTTTATGGGATCTGCCGATGCTTGATCAATTTTCATGTTAAGTTTTGCCGCGAAACGAATTGTTCTTAACATTCTAACCGGATCTTCACGATACCTTGTTTGCGGATCGCCAATTAATCGAATAACACCATTTTTTAGATCTTTTAATCCGCCACAGTAATCACGAATAGTAAAGTCTTTAACATTGTAATAAAGGGCGTTCATTGTGAAGTCACGGCGAATAGCATCTTGTTCAATCGTACCATATACATTGTCACGTAATAGCATGCCAGATTGCGATCGTTTAGAGATATTGGCCTGTTCACTTTGATCATCATGGTCACCACGAAAAGTAGCAACTTCAATTATCTCTTTACCGAACATAATATGGGCGAGGCGAAAACGTCTTCCAATTAATCGACAATTACGAAACACCTTTTGAATTTGTTCAGGAGTAGCATTTGTGGCAATATCAAAGTCCTTAGGTTTTTTACCTAAGAGAAGATCTCTAATACATCCACCAACTAGATAAGCTTCATATCCTTGTTTATTTAAGCGATAAAGAACTTTTAAGGCATTTTCGCTTATATTTTTGCGAGAAATATTATGTTCATTACGAGAAATGCAGACATAGTGTGATTTTTGCTGTTCTTCATGCTGAAACATTTTACGATAAAAGCGAGAAACTTGTTTAAAAATAGCACACCTCAAATTAATAATAGTCTATATAGCAATCTAGCGCGCGATTATATCGTAATTACGGTTAACTTTCCATTTTTCTTAATATGGTTATGGTAAGTAGAATAAAGAGATATAGTTTATAATCATTAAAGATTCTATTTGATTTTTTAAACATAATTATCAACAATAGCAGTTTATATAGTACAATTAATGAAATTAGCCTATTAAGCATCAAGAAATTATGCATAACAACAGATTTTATCTGTATTTAAATAACTAATTAATTTTACTGAATTTGATACTCTTATTTTATAAATGATTTTTATCCGAAAAACAGTAGTTTTTTATATCTATTTATTAGATTTCTGAGTATATAACCATTAACTGATAATTTTTTGGGGACACTATGAATATTCGTGATTTGGAATATTTTGTATCGTTAGCTGAATTTCGGCACTTTCGTAAAGCAGCAGATGCTTGTAATGTTAGTCAACCAACATTAAGTGGTCAAATCAGAAAACTTGAAGACGAATTAGGTGTAATGTTACTTGAGCGAACTAGTCGCAAAGTGTTATTTACCCAAACCGGTATGATGCTTGTTGAGCAAGCTAAAGAAATTTTACGTAATATACAAATTTTAAAAGAGATGGCTAGTCGTCAAGGCGAAGAGATGTCTGGTCCGATGCATATAGGTTTGATTCCTACTATTGCCCCTTATTTATTACCACATGTAATTACGGTATTACATGAATCTTTTCCTCAATTAGAACTTTATTTGCATGAAGCTCAAACAGCAAATATTGTTGCTCAACTTGAGAGTGGAAAACTGGATTGTGCGATTATTGCTCAAGTGAAAGAAACGGCACAATTTATTGAATTACCGTTATTTAATGAACCAATGTTTTTAGCGGTTCCTGCAAATGACGAATTAGCCACTAAACAAACAGTTAAACTTTCTAATTTAAAAGGGCAAAAATTTTTAATGTTAGAAGATGGTCACTGTTTGCGTGAACACGCAATGGGATATTGTTTTCAAGTCGGAATCGATGAAGACAAACAATTTAAAGCAACAAGTTTAGAAACATTGCGTAGTATGATATCTGCTGGACGAGGTATTACCTTATTTCCAGAGTTGGCAGCACCGAATGAGCGTACTCGCGATAATATTTGTTATATTCCTTGTAGTGATCCTATACCGACGCGAAGTATTGCTTTGATTTATCGACCAGGTTCTCCACTAAGAGCTCGTTATGAAACTATAGCTAAAACTATTCGCGATCATATGCCAAAAGTATTTGCAGAAAAAGAGCGATTATTAGGGCAAACAAACTGATAACTTATATTTTTATCATGCTGAATTTTGAAAATGAAAAACATTAAAACCGGTGGTATCAGAGCGCAGCAAAAGGAAAGAACTCGTCGAAGTTTAATTGATGCTGCGTTTAATCAACTTAATGCTGAACAGGGTTTTGCAAGTTTAAGTTTACGTGAGGTTGCTCGTGAAGCTGGTATTGCCGCCACCTCATTTTATCGACATTTTCGTGATATGGATGAATTAGGTTTAGCGATGGTTGATGAAAGCGGTTTAACGCTTCGCCAATTGTTAAGACAAGCTCGAAAACGTATCGAAAAAGGTGGCAGTGTGCTTCGGACTTCTGTAACCACTTTTATTGAATTTATAGATAAAAACCCTAAAGTATTTCTATTATTGCTGCGTGAAAAAGCCGGAACATCTTCTGATTTTCGATCGGCGATTGCACGTGAAATTCAGCATTTTATCGTCGAGCTTGTTGACTATTTAGATCATGCTAATCAAATGCCACATCATTACAATGAAGCTCAAGCAGAAGCGATGGTTACCATTGCTTTTAATGCTGGTGCTGAAGCGCTTGACTTTGATAGTATTCAACGTCAAAAATTAATAGAAGATCTTATTTTTCAACTTCGAATGGTTTCTCGAGGAGCCTATTACCTTTATCATAAAGAACAAGTAAAACTTGAAAATTATTGATCATTTCTTTCATTGTATATTTATACCCAAATTATAATTTAGATTTCAATTATAATAAAAAGAACCTTGTTAAGGATAATGTATGGTTAGGTTACTTTTCTGTGTAATTAATTTATTTATTTTACTTTTTCCTCTTATTTCCAATGCATCAGAACATATTGGTTTCAAGCGAATTCATTATGATATACAAGATGGAAGACCATTAGATATTGCTGTTTGGTATGTAACTAATAATAAGCAAAATTTAATAACTATAGCTGATAATGCTATTTTTTTGGGTTCTGAAGTTATTGCTGATGCAAGACCGGAAGTAAAGAGCTCTCAATCTCCATTAATTTTACTTTCACATGGTTATGGTGGCAGTTGGCAAAATTTAAGCTGGCTTGCACATGAATTAGCTGCAAAAGGATATATTGTTGCAGCTCCTAATCATCCAGGAACAACTATATTTGATAAAAATACTGAGCAGTCAGCTAAACTATGGTTACGTCCGCAGGATTTAAGCAAAACTATTGATGCTCTGGCTGAAGATCAAATATTCACAAATATTATTAATTTTAATCAGATTGTCGCTATAGGCCATTCGTTAGGTGGTTGGTCAGTAATTGCACTGTCTGGCGCTAGATTTAATACTGACACTTTCAATGAGGATTGTAAAAAGTATTCATATTTAAAAGGTTGTCATTTGATGTCTGAACTTGGTTTGGCCAATCCAGAACTAAATAAAAGTATGTTAGACCCTAGGATAAAGGCATTCATATCTTTAGATGCTGGTTTGACAAGAGGATTCACCGTAGATAGCTTAGAAAAAATTAAAATTCCTGCTCTTATTATTGGAGCTGGAATAGATATAGATGATACGGATGCCAAACTTGAGTCAGGTTATGTACAAGAATTTCTACCAAAATCGTCCTCAACTTATATTATTATTCCAGATGCAATGCATTTCAGTTTTATTCAAATTTGTAAATCCAATGCATTAGATATCTTAAATCAAGAAAAACAAGATGAAAGTATTATTTGTAAAGATGGTGGTTATCGTGCGAGAGGTGAGATACATCGTGAAGTTACCGATCTCATTATTGGCTTTTTATCTAAAACATTCAAAAAATAAAAATTGTCATTAAACAAACTGCGACATGAAGTCGCAGTTTGTTGTTATTTATGATGGTTATATCATTATAAATTTTGTAATACTTTTTCAACACTATCTTTAGCATCACCAAATAACATGTAGCTATTTTCTTTAAAGAATAGTGGGTTTTGCACGCCAGCATAGCCGGTATTCATAGAACGTTTTGAAATAATGACAGTTTTTGCTTTCCAAACTTCTAGAACTGGCATTCCTGCAATAGGGCTATTAGGATCTTCTTCTGCCGCTGGGTTAACTGTATCGTTAGCTCCAATTACCCAAACAACATCAGTATCAGGGAAGTCATCATTGATTTCATCCATTTCCAATACAATATCATAAGGGACTTTTGCTTCAGCTAATAATACGTTCATATGGCCAGGTAAACGTCCTGCAACTGGGTGAATACCAAAGCGAACTTCTATACCCATACCACGAAGTTTTTCAGTAATGTTACTAACTGCGCCTTGAGCTTGAGCAACAGCCATACCATAACCAGGTACAATAATCACTGAACGAGCTTCTTTTAAGGTTTGCGCAACTTCTGCTGGTTGCATTTCGCGATATTCACCTTGTTCTTCTTCTGAAGAGCTTGATGAACTGCCATCACTACCAAAACCACCGGCAATTACGCTGATAAATGAACGATTCATTGCTTTACACATGATGTAAGAAAGAATTGCCCCAGAAGAACCCACTAACGCACCAGTTACAATTAGAAGATCGTTTTGTAACATAAAACCTGCCGCTGCTGCCGCCCAACCAGAATAGGAATTAAGCATTGAGATAACAACAGGCATATCCGCACCACCAATTGATGCTACAAGGTGGAAACCAAACACTAATGCAATAATTGTCATGATAAGTAAACAAACTAAGGCACCTGCGCCAGTTTGTACATTAATAAATATAAACATCAAGATAACTGATACAACTATTGCAGCTAGATTTAGGTAGTGTTTATATGGGAGAGATAATGGTTTTGAACTAATTTTACCATTTAACTTTCCAAATGCTACAATTGATCCAGAGAAGGTAACTGCACCGATAAATACACCTACAAAAATTTCAACTAAATGAATTGTTACTTCATTCGGTGCAACCATGTGCGGATCTAAGAAGCTATTTATACCAACAAGAACGGCCGCCATACCAACAAAACTATGGAGAAGCGCAACCAGTTCTGGCATTTGGGTCATTTCTACTTTTTTAGCTAGATAAAGACCGATAGCGGCACCAATAACCATAGCAATAATGATCCAGTGCAGTCCACCTTTGATACTAGCAACAGCAGCAATAAGTGCTATTGCCATACCAATCATGCCATAAATGTTTCCAGATTTAGCTGATTCTTGATTTGATAGGCCTCGTAAACTAAAGATAAATAGTAATGCAGCAATAACATAAGCTGCTTGAATGATTCCATGACTTAACATTATCAATAATCTCCTTTACTTGCCACGTTGGAACATTTTCAGCATTCTTTGAGTAACAAAGAATCCACCAAAAATATTGATACTAGCAATTAAAATAGCAACGAAGGCAATCGCCGTTGTTAAGCCATTATCATCACCGACTTGTAATATTGCACCGACTAATATAATACCCGATATAGCATTAGTAACTGACATTAGTGGTGTATGTAATGAATGGGTTACATTCCATACTACGTAATAACCAACAACACATGATAAAGCAAATACGGTAAAGTGACCTAAAAAGCTCTCAGGCACAGAGTTTGCTAACCAGAAATAGGCAATAATTAATAAAGCAAGAATGCTATATTTTTTGGCTGGTGACATTGGTTTTGGTTCAGGTTTAGCCACAGGCTCAACCGCTTTTTTCTGTGGTTGTGCTGAAACTTGAATTGGTGGAGCGGGCCAAGTTATTTCTTTGTCTTTAACTACAGTTACACCACGAATCACTACATCATCAAAGTTGATGTCAATATTGCCATCTTTTTCTTTAGCAAGTAGTTTTAATAAATTAACAATGTTAGTACCGTATAATTGTGATGCTTGTGCAGGCATACGGTTAGCTAAATCAGTATAACCAACAATTTTAACATTATTATCAGTTTCGAATACTTCACCAGGTTTAGTTAATTCGCAGTTACCGCCAGTTAAAGCTGCTAAATCAACAATAACACTGCCTGGTTTCATTGATTCAACCATCTCTTTTGAAATAAGTTTTGGTGCAGGTTTACCTGGAATTAATGCTGTAGTGATAATGATGTCAACATCTTTAGCTTGTTCAGCAAATAATGCCATTTCTGCTTCAATAAATGCAGCAGACATTTGTTTAGCATAGCCATCACCAGAACCGGCTTCTTCTTCGAAATCTAATTCTAAGAAGTCAGCTCCCATACTATTAATTTGTTCTGCAACTTCAGGTCGTGTATCAAATGCACGAACAATAGCACCTAAGCTAACTGCCGCACCAATTGCAGCAAGGCCCGCTACACCCGCACCAATTACCAACACTTTTGCTGGTGGTACTTTACCTGCTGCTGTTACTTGTCCAGTAAAGAAACGACCGAACTGGTTTGCTGCTTCAATAACTGAACGGTAACCAGCAATGTTCGACATTGAACTTAATGCATCAAGTGATTGAGCTCGTGAAATACGAGGTACACAATCCATCGCCATTACAGTGATATTTTTAGTTGCAAGTTTTTCTAAAAGATCTTTATGTTGAGCAGGATAAATATAGCTGATAAGCGTTAATCCCTCTTTCATTAGAGCGATTTCTTCATCAGTTGGCGCATGAAATTTTAAAATAAGATCATTTTGCCAAATATCCTTTGTACTTTGAATAGTGGCTCCAGCATCAATAAAAGCTTGGTCTTCGAAATGAGCAGCATGCCCTGCACCTTGTTCTACTGAAACTGTAAATCCTAATTTTAACAGTTGTCCAACGGTTTGAGGTGTTGCTGCAACTCTAGCTTCATTGGCCAACCGTTCTTTTGGTATACCGATATGCATTGCGTTACATCCTTATGTTAAGAAAGATTATTCATGTTTTGCGATTTTAGCATAAATTAGCGACAGTGCGAGTAAGGAATTAATTTTTTATTATCAAAATTAGATTATTATTTTTTATGATAACTTGATATAGCGTTATGAGTTATAGCAAAAGTATAGTTGTTTTGCTGATAGTTATTACTAATAGATGTGACAATAATAAAATGAATAATTTTCATTAAATTTTACTATTTTTAAAGCAGTCGAGTCCAACCTATCTTACTTCCGTTTGCTTCTGTTTTATCTCATAAGTTATGATTATTATCACTCTTTTAATGATTTAATCCAGCTATACTTTGATTTAATCATCAAGAGGTTTACTTTATGTTCTTAGAAGAAAGACAAAAAGCTATCTTAGCTTATTTAGATAAACATGAAAGAGGTAGTGTTCAATATTTTTCGGAAATATTTGAAGTATCTAAAGAGACTATTAGAAAAGATCTTTCTACGCTGGCGAAACAATTATTAGTTATTCGTTGTCACGGTGGTGCCATGATAAAAAGGCACAGACTAGTAAGCAATGTTACTGATAAAGAGTGTATTACCTCATTAATGACGAGATATAAAAAACAGAAATTTAAAAAAATAGGAGACAGAATGAACGGTAATGTTTGTATTTTAGGTTCATTTAATGTTGATATTGTTGCGCAAGTAGCAAGATTTCCAAAAGGTGGTGAGTCAATTCTGGCGCAAAAAAGTATGATTGGTCCAGGTGGAAAAGGTGCTAATCAAGCGCTTGCTGCAAGTCATGCCGATGCAAAAGTTCATTTTGTCGCAAAAGTGGGAACCGACCAATTTAGTCAATTTGCTCATGATCATCTTTCTTCATCGAAAATTAACTCATTTACTTTGTATCAATCAGATAAAGAACCTACTGGCAATGCTGTCATTTATGTTTCTGAGGAGAATGGCGAGAATATGATTGCCATCTATCCTGGTGCAAATTTAACAATTACTAATAAAGAAATTGTAATGTTAGAAAGTTATCTTAAACAATCTGATATTCTATTAGTTCAACTTGAAAATAATATTGATGCTGTTTTAAATGCAATGAAATTAGCTAAAGCAATGGGGGTTAAAGTGGTGCTAAACCCGGCGCCTTATTCTAAAGATATTCAGCAGTTATTGTCTTATATCGATATTGTTACTCCGAATGAAACTGAAGCAAGTTTAATGTCAGGAGTTGAAGTTAATGATTTCGATAGTGCTAAGCTTGCAGCAGAAAAAATCTATTCATTAGGGATTCAAACAGTCATTATTACTTTAGGTAGTAAAGGTTCTCTTATCTATGATGGAAAACATCATCAACATATTAAGCCTTTTTTAGCTGTTCCTGTTGATACAACTGGTGCTGGTGATGCTTTTAATGGCGCTTTTTGTGCTTCATTGGCTAAAGGAGAAAACCTTTATCAAGCAGCAGTTTATGCTTCAGCTTTTGCATCTTTAGCCGTTGAGCGTGAAGGTGCATCAAATATGCCATCGCATCAAAATGTGCTTAAACGAATGGCAAATATATAAATTTACTTGAGGAACCGATTTATGATGAATCAGCCAAAAAAAATTATCCTTGATTGCGATCCCGGTCATGATGATGCTATCGCACTTTTATTAGCTCATGGTAATCCAAATATTGAATTGCTAGCGGTAACTACGGTTGTTGGTAACCAAACATTAGAAAAAGTAACTCGAAATGCATTATCTGTTGCACGTATCGCTAATATTACAAATGTACCTTTTGCTGCAGGAGCGGTAAGACCTTTAATTAGAAATGTAGAAGTGGCACCTGATATTCATGGTGACTCTGGACTTGATGGCCCCGTTTTACCGGAACCGGCAATTCAATTAGATAAAAGGCATGCTATTGATTTAATCATTGATACCATTATGTCACATCCCCCTAAAACAGTTACATTGGTTCCAACAGGCGGTTTAACTAATATTGCAATGGCGGTACGTAAAGAGCCGAAAATTGTTGAACGAGTAAAAGAAGTTGTTTTGATGGGTGGTGGGTATCATGTTGGTAACTGGAGCGCAGTCGCAGAGTTTAATATCAAGATAGATCCAGAAGCAGCTCACATAGTATTTAATGAAAAATGGCCCGTTACTATGGTTGGGTTAGATCTTACCCATCAAGCATTAGCTACACCAGAAGTAATTGAAAAAATATCTGCAATAAAAACAAAACCAGCTAAATTTGTTTTGGAAATGCTGGAATTCTTCGGAAAAATGTATAAACAAGCTCAAGGTTTTACTTATCCGCCAGTGCATGACCCTTGCGCGGTTGCTTATGTTATTAATCCTGAGTTAATAAAAACTAAACGAGTACCTGTTGATATTGAATTGACAGGTACATTAACTTTAGGAATGACCGTGGCTGATTTTCGTTTTCCTCCTGATGATAGTTGCCATACTCAGGTTGCAACTGAACTTGATCATACTGGTTTTTGGGATTTAATTGTTGACGCCCTAGAACGAATAGGTGAGGTTAATCTATGATTGAAAAAAGTAAAGATAAATCGAGTGTATTTACACTGATGATGGCTTTGCTTGCTGCATGTGTTGCTTTCCAACTTAATGCCAGTATGTTAAGCCCTGTATTAGTAACCATAGCAAAAGAGTTAGGAACTAATGATGCAGCTGTTGGACTATCGCAAACCTCGTTTTTCACAGCAGCAGCTTTATTTTCATTATTTTTACCACGATTAAGTGATATAAAAGGGCGAAAAAAAGTCTTAACTGCTATGTTATTAATCATGACATTAGGTACAGTTTTAGCTGCTGTTGCACCAAATATTGAAGTGTTATATGCCGCGCGGATTATTCAAGGTGTCTCAGGACCAGTCGTACCTCTATGCTTGTTAATGTTAAGTTTTGAAGTAAAAGATGTTAAACAATATGGTATGTTAATGGGAATAATAACAGCAGTAAATGGAGGTATAGCTGGTGTTGATGCGATAGCAGGTGGTCTACTTGCAACTCATTTCGGTTTTCGTTCTGTATTTTGGGTTATAGCTATAGTGGCTGCAATTTCCACTTTCTTTGTTCATCGTTTTGCCTCCGAATCCAAACCATCGGCAGGCACCAAAATGGATTGGTTAGGTGTTTTGCTAATTGTCTTAACCATAGCTGCGCTATTACTCGCGCTTAATGAAGCGGGTAAACTGGGTAATGCAAATTGGTTGATTGTGGTAGGATTAACACTATTTGCTATCTTATGTTTTATTCTGTTTTGGCATGTAGAAAAAAGAAATAAACAACCCCTTGTTACCACCAATCATTTGAAAAAACGTGCTACATGGGCTTTGTTATTAACAACTACTTTAACCATGACGGGTATTTTCGCCATTGTTAATGGTTTAGTCATGTCAATTGCTCAAAATCATGAGATTGGCTTTGGATTAGAAGCGGATTGGGCTTCCCTCATTTTTCTAACTCCTTATGCTTTAATTGGTTGGTTTGTGGGGCCTTTTTCCGGAAGATTGGCACCAACAATGGGTTATAACAATGTGCTAAAATTAGGTCTTGTGGGCTGTGTTATTGGCATCTTAATTATTATGTTTTATGGCATTCATTCTCTACCTATTTTATCAGTAGGAGTTATTGTGCTAGGTATTTTCTATGCAGGCATGGCCAATATTATTTTAAATGGCTTAGGTGTTGTTTTATCACCTAGCGAAAATCCAGGTTTTCTACCTGGTATGAATGCTGGTGCATTTAATTTAGGTGCTGGCTTAAGTTTTGCATTATTACCAGCAATTCAGATGATGAATGGTAGCTCAATTAATGGTTATTTCAATGGTATGTTACTTGGATTAGCGATTACGGTATTAGCTCTAATTTGTAGTTTTCTTATACCTCGTCCAATTAATGCTGAAGTTTAATCGTCTTATTAATAGGAAACGGGATAATAATCCCGTTTTTTTAATATAAATTAATCTTGTGTCGCTAGTTGGTTATTTTTTACTAGCAAGTCAATTTCAACCCAATAACATTTGGCCTTTGATTGGGTTTAATAGTTGCTTGACCTTTATCATTGGTTATTTCTGTTTTATCTAAATTATTAACTACATCAACAATGACAGGAGTGTTGGTCAGCGGTTTACCATTTTTATTCTCAATAATTGATAAATTGCCACTGCACTTCAATTTTGTTGGATTTATAAAAGGCACAAGTTGTAGGTTAATAGTCCCTTATTTTTGTATCTATAGAAGTCAATTTGATTAAGGTAGAAAAAGTAATTTAAGAAAATGAAATATAGTATATTACATCTAATAATAAATCCTAAACTTAGCTATTTTTAACTACTACAATTTGTTATATAATCGATAAAATTTTGTCCATAACACAATATATTGTGTTTCTCATATTATTTTAAGATGTCAGGCTTGCTGAACATCCTTAATTAAGGAATCACTATGATGGATTTTTCCCAATCAGTGCCAGAACTGGTCTCTTGGGCAAAAAAAAATGATTTTTCGATTGCTTTGCCTGTTGAGCGATTAGCCTTTTTGTTGGCAATAGCTGTATTAAACAGTGAACGCTTTGATGGTGAAATGACTGAATCTGAATTAATTGATGGTTTTCGACATGTTTCACACATTTTTGAGCAAAGTGAAGATACTATTACTGTCCGTGCTAATAATGCGATTAATGATTTAGTACGCCAGCGTTTAATCACACGTTTTGCTAGCGAAATGACCGATGGTTATTCTATTTATCGATTGACACCTTTGGGAATTGGTATATCTGATTACTATATTCGTCAACGCGAATTCTCGACTTTACGTTTATCAATTCAGCTTTCAATTGTTGCACAAGAATTAAAACGTGCCGCAGATGCTGCTCTTGAAGGTGGTGATGATTTACATTGGCATCGTAATGTTTTCGCACCTTTAAAATATTCAGTAGCTGAGATCTTTGATAGCATCGATATCACTCAGCGAGTGATGGATGAACAACAAGCTGATGTAAAACAAAATATTTCTGCATTATTAAGTCAAGATTGGCAGGCGGCAATTAGTAGCTGTGAGGGCTTACTGACAGAAACATCGCAAACCTTACGTGAATTACAAGATACATTAGCAGCGGCTGGCGATAAGTTACAAGCTAGTTTGCTTTTAATACAAGATGCGACTTTGGATAATCCTGAGTTAGATAAAATTAATAATGTAGTTATTGATTTACAAGGTAAATTAGACCGAATCATCGGTTGGGGACAAAAAGCAATAGACCTATGGATAGGTTATGATAGGCACGTTCATAAATTTATTCGTACTGCAATTGATTTAGATAAGAATCGAGTTTTTTCTCAACGATTACGCAAATCGATCCAAAGCTATTTTGATTCACCATGGTCACTTACTTTTGCGAATGCTGAACGTTTACTGGATATGCGTGATGAAGAATTGGCATTACATGAAGCTGAAGTGACAGGCGAGTTACCTTCTGAACTCGAATTTGAAATGATTGAAGAAATTCAAGAGCACATAGTTGCACATATTGAACAAAATTTATTGATCTTTAAACAAGAAAATAAGCCACTTGATATGAGTATTGCTATTCATAGTTATTTAGCACAGTTCCCTCGAGAACAGCATTTTGATATTGCAAGATTGTTTATTGATCAGGCTATTCGATTAGGTATTGCCGAAAGTGATTTACTTGGTATTCCTGCCGAATGGAAACCTATTAACGATTATGGAGCTAAGGTACAAGCACATGTCATCAACAGATACTAAAGATATAGAAATGGAACAAACTGCTCATCATCTCGATGAAGTCATGGGACGTATTGCTGCAAGTTCTCAAGCGTCTATAGATAAATATATGCCAGTGAAATTGGCTCAAGCTATTGCCAATCCAATTTTTCCTGAACTAGATAGTTTATTACGCTCAGGTCGCCATATTGGTATTGATGAGCTGGACAATCATGCATTTTTGATGGATTTTCAATTTGAACTTGAACAGTTTTATCAACGCTATAATGTTGAGCTGATTCGTGCACCAGAAGGCTTTTTTTATCTTCGTCCTCGTTCAACCACTTTAATTCCCCGTTCAGTTCTTTCTGAATTAGACATGTTAGTGGGTAAAGTATTGTGTTATCTCTATTTAAGCCCAGAACGATTAGCGCATGAAGGTATCTTCACTTTGCAAGAACTTTTTGATGAACTGGTTTCCTTAGCGGATGAAAGTAAATTGTTGAAATTAGTTAATCAACGTTCAACGGGATCTGACTTAGATCGTCAAAAACTGTTTGATAAAGTAAAAACCGCATTAAATCGCTTACGTCGACTAGGCATGATCTTTTTTATTGTAGGTAATGACAGTAGTCGTTTTCGTATAAATGAATCTATTTTCCGCTTTGGCGCTGATGTTCGCAGTAGTGATGATGCACAAGAGGCGCAATTACGCTTAATTCGTGATGGTGAAGCGATTAAAATAGAATCATCACTTATTTTGGATGATGATAATAGTGAAGAACAAGATGAAGATGTTAATGAGGAGATTGAATAATGATGATGCGACACGGTAAATTTCACTCATTAACCTTAATTAACTGGAACGGTTTTTTTGCTCGAACTTTTGAGCTTGATCAGCTGGTTACCACGCTTTCAGGTGGTAATGGAGCGGGTAAATCAACGACTATGGCTGCATTTGTCACAGCGCTAATTCCTGATTTGACTTTATTACATTTTAGAAATACCACTGAAGCGGGTGCAACTTCAGGTTCTCGAGATAAAGGTTTACATGGTAAGTTAAAGCCTGGTGTTTGTTACTCAATGCTAGATGTTATCAACTCTCGTAATCAGCGAATTATCTGTGGTGTACGTTTACAGCAAGTAGCAGGGCGTGACAAAAAAGTAGATATTAAACCTTTTTTAATACAAGGTTTACCTGTCAATATTAGTCCAACTGAATTGGTAACGGAACGTTTAAATGATAAACAGGCTCGAATTTTATCACTACCAGAATTAAAAGATAAAATTGAGTCAATGGAAGGAGTTATTTTTAAACAATTTAACTCTATTACCGATTATCATTCAGTCATGTTTGATTTTGGTATATTACCGAAACGGTTACGTTCTTCATCTGACCGAAGTAAATATTATCGCTTGATTGAAGCTTCTCTATATGGGGGGATTTCAAGTGCTATTACACGATCATTACGTGATTATTTGTTGCCGGAAAATAGTGGTGTCAGAAAAGCCTTCCAAGATATGGAAGCAGCATTACGTGAAAATAGAATGACACTTGAAGCTATTCGAGTAACACAATCAGATCGTGATTTATTCAAACATCTTATTACTGAGTCTACAAACTACGTTGCAGCTGACTATATGCGTCATGCTAATGAACGTAGAGTCCATATCGAATCGGTTTTAGGATTGCGTCGTGACATGTTTAAGACGCAAGATCTGCTGATTAGTAATCAATTCCGCCAAGTTGAAATGGCAAAAGAATTAAAAGAATATCAAGATGCTCAAAGTGACTTAGAAACGGATCTTCAGGCAGCCAATGATCATCTTAACCTTGCGCAAACGGCTTTACGTCAACAAGAAAAAATAGACCGTTATCAAGCGGACTTAGATGATCTGAATTTGAAACTTGAAGAGCAAAATGAAGTTGTCCTCGAAGCCAATGAACAGTATCAAACTTACCGTGATCAGGTTGAACAGACTGAGCAAGAAGTTGATGAAATAAAAACCCAATTAGCTGATTATCAACAAGCTTTAGATGTGCAGCAGACTCGAGCAATCCAATACCAACAAGCTATTCAAGCTTTAAAAAATGCTCAACAACTATGCCAATTACCAAAATTAGGTATAAGTAATGTTGAAAATCATTTTGAAATCTTTGAAGAAAAACAAAAAGAAGTTACTGAACAACTGTTAGAATTAGAGCAAAGACTAAGTGTTTCTGATGCCGCAATTAATCAATTTGATAGAGCTTATCAACTAGTTGTTAAATTAGTGGGGGACGTAGTGCGCAGTGATGCTTGGCGTGCCGCTAGAGAAGCATTAAAGCAGTGGCCTTCACAATGTTACCAAGCCGATCAAGCAGAACATTTACAACTACAATTAGATGAATTAGAGCAACGCTTTTTTGAGCAAAAAGAAGCTGAATCATTATTAACTCAATTTTGTAAGCGTTTTGCCCGTCAACTTAATTATGATGAGCTTGATGAATTCAAACAAGAGCTAGAAGTTCAACTAGATCAAAATGCTGAGCTTGCCAATGAATCAAGTGAAAAACGTATTGAATTTAGACAAGAGCTTGAGCAAATTCAAACGCAAATTGGTGCTTATCGACAAAAAGCACCTTTATGGTTAAAAGCCCAAGATGCACTTATCGCATTGCAAGAACAAACAGAGCAAACGTTTACTAACAGTCATGCAGTCACGCAACATATGCAACAATTGCTTGAACAGGAACGTACTTTAGTTACACAACGTGATCAAATAAACTTCAAACGAAATCAACTTGATGCACAAATTGAACAACTCAATCAACCAAGTGGTGTTGATGATGGCCGTTTATCGACGTTAGCGGAAAGGTTTAATGGTGTATTACTTTCTGAAATTTATGAGGATGTAACTATTGATGATGCACCTTACTTTTCAGCATTATATGGCCCATCAAGACAAGCTATTGTGGTACCTGATTTATCACTGGTAAAAGCTCAACTAGAAAGCTTGACAAATAGTGAAGAAGATTATCCAGAAGATATCTATTTTATCGAAGGTGATCCATCTTCATTTGACGATAGTGTTTTTGATTGTGAAGAGATGACTAAATCAGTGTTGGTTAAAACCGGTGATCGTCAATGGCGCTTCTCCAGTTTTCCTAAGGTCCCTTTATTTGGCCGAGCAGCACGTGAAATTCATCTTGAAAAATTATCGGTAGAACGCGATGAACTACATGAACGTTATGCAACAATTTCATTTGATCTGCAAAAATTACAACGTATTGAGCAAAATGTTGGGCAGTTTATTGGTGAATATCTATCTGTAGCATTTGATATCGATCCAGAAGCCGAAGCGCAAAAGTTATCGACAAGACGTAATGAAATCGAACGTCAGCTCATGGCACAAGAAAGTATTGATAAACAAAATCAACAACAAGTTGCAAATTGTAAAGAGCAGTTAATCACTGTAAATCGATTGGTAGCTCAAATGCATTTATTGGCTGATGATGATTTAGCGGATCGGGTTGATGATCTACGTGAGCAAGTTGCTGAAGCGCAAGAGGCCGCGCAATATGTTAGTCGTCATCGCCATACTATTGCAGAACTTGAACCAATTGTTGCAGTATTGCAAAGTGATCCTGAGCAGAATGAATCGTTACGTGAGCAGTACAATTCGGTTAAAGCTCAGCAGCAAACCATTCGCCAACAAGTTTTTGCTTTAACGGAAGTGATGCAACGTCGTGCACATTTTAGCTATGAAGATTCAGCGGGTATGTTGAATGAAAATAGTGATCTCAATGAAAAATTACGTGCTCGATTAGAAGTTGTTGAAGGACAACGAGGTGAAGCTCGTCGTCAAATGCAACAGTATCAAGATAAATATAATCAATACAATCAAACATTAGCATCCCTTAAAAGTGCATTTGAAACTAAGCGAGACATGCTTAATGAATTGCATAAAGAGATCGAACAAATTGGTGTTAAAGCGGATGCAATCACTGAAGAGCGAGCACGTATCCGTCGTGATGAAATTCATCAAAAACTCAATAGTAATCGCCAACAATGCACGTCTTTGGAAAAACAACTTATTATGTGTGAAAGCGAAATGACGCAAATGCAAAAACGCTTAACACAAACACTGCGTGATTATAAACAGTTACGTGAACAAGTTGTTGAAGCAAAAGCTGGTTGGTGTTTAGTGTTACGACTTGTTAAAGAAAATAGTGTAGAACGACGATTACATCGACGAGAATTGGCTTATCTCAGTGCTGATGAACTACGTTCTATGTCGGATAAGGCACTTGGTTCATTGCGTTTAGCGGTAAATGATAATGAACACTTACGTGATATATTAAGATTATCCGAAGATCCGAAACGACCAGAACGTAAAATCCAGTTTTATATTGCGGTTTATAAACATCTACGTGAACGAATTCGCCAAGATATCGTCAAAACTGATGACCCAATTGAAGCCATTGAACAAATGGAAATTGAGTTGTCACGCTTAACTGAAGAGCTTACTTCACGAGAACAACAATTGGCCATTAGTTCAAAAAGTGTGGCTAATATTATTCGTAAAACTATACAACGTGAACAAAACCGTATTCGTATGCTTAATCAAGGATTACAATCAGTGGCATTTGGTCAGGTTAATGGTGTTCGTTTGAATGTTAGTATTCGTGAGGCACACTCTTCATTATTAGCTGCATTAGCTGATGATCAAAATGAACATCAGGATCTATTTAGTAATAATCGTATTACCTTCTCTGAAGCGTTAGCCAAACTTTATCAACGTTTAAATCCACATATTGATATGGGACAACGAACTGCACAAAATATTGGTGAGGAGTTGCTAGATTATCGAAACTATTTAGAGATGGATGTGGAAGTTAATCGTGGTGCTGATGGTTGGTTACGTGCTGAAAGTGGTGCTTTATCAACCGGTGAAGCGATTGGTACAGGTATGTCTATTCTACTAATGGTAATTCAAAGTTGGGAAGAAGAGTCTAAACGTCTACGTAATAAAGATATTTCACCATGTCGATTATTATTTTTGGATGAGGCCGCTCGTCTTGATGCCAAATCGATTGCTACACTCTTTGAGTTATGCGAACGATTAGAAATGCAGCTTATTATTGCTGCACCAGAAAACATTAGCCCAGAAAAAGGTACAACCTATAAACTAGTTCGTAAGGTTATCAATAACCAAGAACATGTTCATGTTGTTGGCTTGAAAGGTTTTGCTTAATAAAGTTAGCTATGGTATTTTATAAAAATATTGCTGGTATTTACCAGCAATATCTTATTTTGATATAAAAATTCATAAAGATATATGGATTTATCTGCAATATGAATATTGGATGTAGTTGTATTTTATAGATTAGTAGATAGCTTTAAGTGTTAATTATATAAATTCACTGAGTTTGTACTTTCTAAAAAGTGAGCCAATGCTTAACTTGTCCATTACATTCAAATCAATCAAATAGTCGTTTTCAATAGATCATAATTAAACATGATTTCTTATCTAGTAATATTGGATAATTTGCGTCATAAAAGAAATGCTTATTTTAATCTATTGAAAATGAAAACAGTCGAAATTTCTCGTTTAGATAGTCTTTAAATCGATTATTTAGCTTGCAAATTGACACTTTTAACGACAATTTAATATTTTTATCTGATGATATTTTATTAACTATATTGTGACTATAGTTTTTATTATGGGATAAAAATTTAATAAAAAGGTCAGGCTAATTTTTGTCTAAGTTTAAATTAGCTTAGCTAGTTGCATGTGATGTATAAAAATGATCACCAAAACAGATAAAAATAAAGAAAATATCCGTCACAATTTCGGTTAAAAGCGTTGTTAAGAATTTCTATTTTGGTTTCTGAATGAGAATTAACCAAATTACCTATTTTGTTACTGATTTCGTTAAAACGAGTGATTTTTAATCAGCATAATTTGTTAACGGTTACACTAATTTGTTTGATTATTTGTCTTATTTTATTGAAATAATTAAATTATTTATAAATAAGGTTTTTTTTGTTAAAAATTGACTTGATCGGCATTTTATTTTCTGCTTAAATAAAAAGGAATTTAAGCGATACCATGTATTAATTGGTATCGGTTAGATTTAAATTTAAAATTAATTTTTTGGAATAAGGAAAAAAAAATGAAAGAATTAAACAAAGTAGAAGTTGAACAAGTATCTGGTGCTGGTTTCATCGCTGATGCAGGTGGTGCTTTAGGTAAAGGTATCGGTTGGATCATTGATGCTAAAAATCCAAACAATGGTGGTTTAGGTCAACAAGCTGGTGGCGCTTTAGGCCAAGGTATCGGTCAAATCGTTGAAGCTGGTATCGGTGCTATTAGCCAAATTATCGGTGCAGGTTTAGGCCTAATCGGTCTTGGTAAAAGATAGTAGTAGCTGATTGTCCTTAATTTATATTGTTTAAAGTGGTAAAACGGGAAGCGAGATTCGTTTCTCGTTTTATTTTGAAATGTCATCTGGTGAATTGAAACAAAGCCATCTTAAACTAAGATTTAGCAATTTTTCAATAAGTCATTATCTTTAAATTATAAAATGCCAAATTAATTTAGATGCTAGTTTTAATTATTTTAAAAATTAATTAACACACTCTAATTGGTTTGTTTATACATTAAGAAATAGAAATATCACAGTAAAGTCGAAAATAATTAGCATATTTTCAATATGATAGTCTTATAAAAAATAAAGTTTACATACTTAACTATATAAATAGAAATAATAAATATATCGTAGCTACTTAATGGTAAGGAAAAATAGGTAACATATTGTATGGAAGATAATCGATTGTTTCGTCAAGAAGCTGTTAATTACCAAAAAGCTAAATGGATGGGAAAGGCTTTACTACTTAAAGGATGTTCAGCATGGTTAGTTTTCTTATTATCAATTACTTTCATTATCATTTTAGTGCTCACGGTAATATTCGGCACCTATACTCGACGAATTAATGTAGCTGGTGAAATTACCACTCAACCAAGAGCTATTAATCTATTTTCACCACAGCAAGGTTTCATTACTAATAGTCATGTTAAAGTTGGCGATATAGTTAAAAAAGGTGATCCTATTTATGAATTAGATGTAAGTCGAACCACACAGTCAGGTAATGTAACCCAAATAACAGTTGAAGCAATTAATAATCAAATTAATAATATATCGAAAATTATTGCCACACTAACTGAAAACAAACAGATCACATTAAATGCGCTACAGCAACAAATAGACGAGTATAATAAATCCCATCAAGAATCTTTATCTTTGGTCAAAAATGCCGAAAAAGGTATGACAGATATGTATGAAAGCATGCAGAATTTTGCTGTTTACCAGAAGAAGGGACTTATTAATAATGAACAATTTAATAATCAAAGATATTTATACTATCAACAACAAAACGCCTATCAATCACTACAGAATCAAATCATCCAAGAAAAATTAGGTATTATTCAGCTCAAAAGTGAACTAGTGACCAAGATAGCTGATTTTGATAACAAAATATCTGAATACCAATATCAATTAAATGATTTACAACGTCAATTAACTGAAGTTAATGCCAGAGGAATGTTAATTATAAGTGCGCCTAGTGATGGTCGTATTGAATCACTAAGTGTTACAGAAGGGCAGATGGTAAAAAATGATGATAGTCTTGCACAGATTATTCCTGCGAACACTAATGGTTATTATTTAGTGCTTTGGGTTCCTAATGATAGCGTTCCTTATATCTCGGTTAATGATAAACTTAATATTCGTTATGAAGCTTATCCTTATCAAAAATTCGGTCAATTTTCCGGTAAAATTATGTCAATATCTAAGGTGCCGGCTTCTAATCAAGAAATGTCGACTTATAGCAGTTCTCCACTATCACAAAGCACCATTAATTACCAAGCATATTACAAAGTAATGGTATCGCTTGATAAACAGCAAATGGCTAAGTTCAATAATAAAATTAAATTAACTAATGGCATGAAAGCTGATGTTACTCTATTTTTAGAGAAAAGACCTATTTATCAATGGATGCTATCACCTTTTTATGATATTCAGAAAAGTATTACAGGACCAATCAATGGCTAGAAATCAATTTCAGTATATACTTCAAAGTTTACATTTTGGATGGCGAAGAAAAATACCACAAATTTTGCAAACCGAAGCTGCTGAGTGTGGTCTAGCCTGTTTAACCATGATTTGTCGCTATTATGGCATGAATGTCGATTTATTTAGTTTACGAAATCAGATAGGTGTTTCATCACATGGTGTCACTCTTGCGACATTAATCGATATGTCAGCTTCAGTTCAATTACAAAGCCGCCCACTTTCTTTAGATTTAAATGAGATAAACCAGTTAAAAACTCCCTGTATCTTACACTGGGATCTTAACCATTTTGTGGTATTAGTCGCCGTTAAAAGAAACAAATTTATTTTACATGATCCGGCATTTGGTCGTCGAGAAGTGGGTATAAATGAAATGTCAAAGCATTTCAGTGGGATAGCACTTGAGTTATGGCCAGATAAAGAATTTCAGCCACGTACACAACGTAGTCAGCTTAGTTTGCTAAAAATGTTGTTTCAAATTGATGGTTTAAAAGGGTTTTTAGTTAAAATTCTGTCACTATCTCTGATTATTGAATCCATTAATTTATTACTTCCGATTGGAACGCAATTGGTTATGGACCATGTAATTATCGCCAAAGATCATAGTTTATTAGGTTTAATTTGCATTGGATTACTGTTCTTTATTTTATTTAGAACTTTTATTGCGATGTTACGATCTTGGTCATCATTGATTATGGAATCTTTAGTTGATATTCAATGGAAAGCAGGACTTTTTGGGCATCTAATGAAGTTACCTTTAGCCTATTTTGAAAAAAGAAAACTAGGTGATATACAGTCTCGTTTTGTTTCATTAGAGGTTATACGTTCAACGCTAACAAAAAGTATCGTGAGTAGTATTATTAACATTTTGATGACAATCGGTGTCTTTATCATGATGCTACTGTATGGTGGCTGGTTGGTTTGGATTGTCTGCGGTTTTACTCTAATTTATATAATATTAAGAGTGGTAACTTATCAGCGTTATCGACAAGCATCTGAAGAAAAGATTGTGAAAGAGGCCAAAGCTAATTCCCATTTTATGGAGAGTTTATATGGTATTGATACACTAAAATCATTAAAACTCACTGAGTCTAGAGCTCAATATTGGCTTAATATGAATATTGATACAACTAACGCCAATATTCGGCTAACCAAATTAGATATGATATTTAATGGTGTGAATACATTAATTATGCTGGTTGAGCAAACTTTAATATTATGGGTTGGTGCATCGCTGGTAATGAATGACAAAATGACACTTGGTATGTTTATCGCATTTACTGCATACAGATCTCAATTTTCTGAACAAGCAGCAAATCTGATAAATATGGTATTAGATTTGAAAATGCTAAATTTACATACCGAACGATTAACCGATATTGTATTGACTAACACTGAAAACGATATTGAATCAAAAAATCAATTACCGAAAGATATCCCTGTTGAATTTGAACTGAATAATATAGCTTATCAGTATGATAACCTTTCGCAGCCTATTTTTTCTAATATAAATATGAAAATTAAGGCTGGTGAGAGTGTCGCAATTATTGGTCCATCAGGTGCAGGAAAGACAACCTTGATGAAAGTCATGAATGGCCTACTAGAACCAACTCAAGGCGAAGTTCTGATAAATGGTATTGATATTTATAAGTTTGGTGTCAATAATTATAGAGATATTGTTGGAAGTGTATTACAAAATGATAAACTTTTTGCAGGATCTATTTCTGATAATATCGCCAGTTTCGATAATGAAAAAAATCATGAATGGCTGGTTGAATGTGCTAAGCACTGTAACATTCATAATGAAATTATGAAAATGCCCATGGGATATGAAACCTTAGTCAGCGAATTAGGTAATAGTTTATCAGGTGGGCAAAAACAGCGTTTATTGATTGCTAGGGCTTTATATCGTAAACCTTGCTTGTTATTTCTTGATGAAGCGACAAGTCATTTAGATGAAGATAATGAAACTAAAATTAATAAAGCAATATCTTCATTAAAAATAACGCGTATCATTATTGCTCATCGAACATCAACAATAGCAAGTGCCGATCGAGTGATTGATATCACATCCGTGAATCATTAAAGATCAGTATATTAGATAAAAATGAATTTAGTATGGTAAATTTTATTGCTAGTTTATCGCTACTAAAATCTAGCTATTAGTTTAATAATTTTTCTTTATTTTAAAGATTAATTAATCCAAACAAAAACGCATTAAAAGATTTCACCGACGATTGCCGGTGAAATTATCTTTTCAATTGCTGTTTATAATAAGCTAAAAAGTCAATTCTAATTAGGATATCAGTATCCAATTACGCTAATGGATATCTAATACTGCATGGAATGCTTCTTGTGGAATATCAACACCGCCAAATTTACGTTGCCTTATCTTATTCTCTTTAATATTTTTAGCGATTTTTTTCTTTTTCGATGCCGAACCCGAATAGCCACGACCGGTGACACTTTTACGTAATGGTGGAATGTCTTCCCGAGCAATGACTTTATTTTCGACTACCGATTGAACCGGCATAGGATAGAGTTTACGAGGAATAACATGTTTCATCTTTTGAACAATTTGTTTACCTCGTTCAAAACTTTTATCTCGAGGTAAAATAAATGAAAATGCATCCACAATTTCATCATTCAACCAAATATCCATTTTTACCAAATCCGATGCAATATAACTTCTATCACGATAATCTATAGATGCATAGCCATGAGTAATCGATTTAAGAGAATCATAAAAATTGTATGCAATCTCTGAAATTGGCAGTTTAAAGGTCAACTCTGCCATTTTATTATTCAGATAAATCATATCGACATAGATACCTCGTTTTTCCTGACAAAGTTCCATAATTTCGCCAATATTTTCCATAGGAATAATAATTGCTGCATCTATAAATGGTTCTTCAATATAGTCAATTTTTTCAAAACTCGGTAACAACATAGGATTATTAACATTGATGATTTCACTATTTTTTAATGTTACACGGTATTCAACACTAGGAAAGGTAGAGAGTATTTCGATACCATATTCTCTTTCAAGTCTTTCTTGAATAATCTCCATATGTAAAATGCCTAAAAAACCACAACGGAATCCTGCGCCAAGGGCCATTGAGTTTTCTTGTTTATAAATAAATGCAGAATCATTTAGGGATAATTTTTCAACCGCATCTTTAAGTTTTTCTTGGTCTTCATTTTTTATTGGAAATAATCCAGCATAAACCATAGGTTTGACTTCTTTATAACCAGGTACTGCTTTGGTATTTGGGTGATTAGGATCAATTAGGGTATCACCGACTTTGACATTTGCGACGATTTTAATATTAGTCGAAATATATCCAACTTCACCTGCATCAAGTACATCAACAGTTTTCATTGCTGGTAAAAATACGCCAGTTTGTAATGCTTCAAATTCAATATCACTTTTGAGCATTTTAATTTTCATTCCAGTATGAATGGCACCGTTAAAAACGCGTACATGTAGCACGACACCGCGATACACATCAAAATGAGAATCAAAGATTAACGCTTGCAGTTGCTTATCTTTATTAGCTTCTGGCGCAGGAATGTTTTCAACGATTGATTCTAAAATATTATCAACTCCTACGCCGGTTTTAGCTGAAGCTAAAATAACTTTATCTAAGTTAATGCCATCTAACTCTTCGATTTCTTTAATCACGCTGTCAACATCCGCATTTGGCATATCGACTTTATTGATAACTGGAATAATAGTTAAATTCTGCTCTTGAGCCAGTTTTAAATTAGCGATTGTTTGTGCTTGTACGCCTTGGGTTGCATCAACTAGCAACAAAGCTCCTTCACAAGCAGCTAAACTGCGCGAAACTTCATAATTAAAATCAGTATGTCCAGGGGTATCGATGAGATTAAGCTCATATTCAATATTATTTGAAGCTTTATAGTACATGCGTACTGTTTGTAACTTAATTGTAATACCACGTTCTCTTTCAAGATCCATGTTATCTAATAATTGCTCTTTCATATCACGTTCAGAGACAGTATTGGTCATTTCAATTAATCTATCTGCTAGCGTTGATTTACCGTGATCGATATGGGCAATAATACAAAAATTTCTTATATTATTTGGGTTCATGTTAATTTCTCCCATACTTTTCTTAAATGTTGGCGTGAACTATAATGGTTAGAGTAACTCTAAGTCAAGTTTGGCCAAATTATCATACTTGCTAATCTATTTAATTGATTTTTATGAAAACATGGGTATAAATATGGTAAATATAAATGATTGTATTGCATCAATTGCACAAAATGGTGAATTAAACCAAACACCTAAATACTCTGTGACTAAAGCAGCTAAAATGTTAGGCTTATCTGTGCATACTTTAAGGTATTATGATTCATTAAATTTATTTCCATTTTTGCAACGTGACCAGAATGAAAAACGGCTTTTTTCTGATGCCGACTTACAGTGGGCAAAGCTAATTGAATGTTTACGTAACGCGAATATGTCAATTAAAGATGTTCAACACTATGTCAAGCTGTGTCTTAAAGGTGATGAAACATTGGATGAGCGCCTAACTATCATTAATCAACAAGAAAAGATATTAATCGATACTATAACTCAACTAAATGAGCAATTGGCTTTATTGAGATTTAAAAAACAATACTATAAAGCCGCTCATCAAACAACAAATAACTAAGCTTTTCCAATGAAAACTTTTCCTATGAAAAAATTTTGAGGAAAGGGGTTTTTGCTTCTTTCCCCATTCCGGTTTATTTTATAACCGTTTCCTGACTAATTAAATGTCCGTAAGATGGTATAGACTTCTCAATTATTTTTACAACAAACCAATAAATTAAAATAACCGTTATCTAAAAGCAATTAGGGAATTAACTGCTAAAAATTGTGAAGAATTTGGAACGAATACTATTTAGTATTAATATGGTAAAAGAATAAAGCTACTTTTATTAAAGTATCTCAGGAAGCTTAATTCCTAATTTGTAGATATTAACATAGCCTGATTCTTTTTTTAGTTTTTGTATATTAGACTTAGGTATTTCATTTTGATCATCTAAAATAAAGTGGTTAATCGTAAAATCTTCATCGCTCTTCTGATGAGAATATATAATTAAACAATCGATATTTTGTCGATAATCTGTTACTTTTAATTCTTTATAGACTTTTTCAATTCTTGCATAACCACTTATTTGTCTAATGTCCTCAATAATTACTGATTGATTGTGGTATTTAGGTTTATATTTAGTATCAATTACAAATTTGAAATCTGCTTGGTTAGTAAATTTTAAGATAAAATCTAATTCCTGATATTTTGCTTTATAGTGATATTTTACTTCCTTTGATGTAAATATATTTCTCAGTTTTTTATAAACATATAATTCAAACAATTTACTCATATCAATCCAGAAAGGTGGGGTCATGATTCGTTGTTGTTCGGTATTACTAATATTGTAGGCGTAACGTTTCAAAATCAGTAATGCTAATTTGATCGCTTGATCATACTCTTTATATAACGGATTACTTCTGAAGGTTTTTATTTTTGTTATATCAATATCATCAGATACCTGCTCAAAAGCAGGGTGAATGTAATTAATCCACTGCAATAATGGTGTTTTATCAAATCCGTTTTCAAATTTTTGAATGACGCGTTGGGAAAAACGATAGGCTTTTTTTAGAATTTTATTTTCATCACAATTAACGCCAAATTCTTGATATTGGCAGATTGTGTTAATTTTTTTACCACTAACTAAATTCTGTTTGATATTTTTACTGACAAGAATTTTTCCTTTTACGCGGGCATTAAGATTTTCGATTTTAGAATAATAAGATTTTTTTAAGCCTTTTTTTACAATTTGTTTCATAACTTTAAGAAACAGGGCTATTAAGAACGGAGAAAGTAAATCTTGCTTTTGTGTTATTGGGATATGAGGTTTATCAAAATAAATATATAACAAATCATCTAGATGCTTTAGATTTTCGGGCTCTTCAATCGCATCTAACAACATTCGCATATAATCAATCTGCGTTGATTCATTATTTAATTTTGGTTGTATATATATTGGGAGTTTATTTTCAACAATCCAATTGATTCCAACAAAATAAGACGTTTTGAAATAGAATAACTCTTTCTCGCAATTTATTGAGTAGCAGGACTGTTTTTCACCTTTTCGCAAAACTTGGTATTCGTATGAGTCTTTTTCCTTTAAAATAGCAATATAATTGTCACACGCATTAATACAGTGATCTTGTTTTAAAAGTCCATCATACTGTTCAAAAAGTTCAATCATGGTTGATTCGAGTATTTATTTTCGATTTCTTTAATTTTAGTTTTTACACCATCGACATCTTTAAAAATGCCATCCTTTATATATTCCTTCAAAATAGGAATTATTTCATATTGAAGGCGTGTTTGAGTTATATTCTTTTCATCTTTACCATTTATTATAAAGTAGCTTTGCCCTAACCAAACATCTTCAACTCGAAATTCATCAGACAAATATATTGATGGATTCAATATTTTATTTTTTTCATATTCTTCATAACTTTTAATAAATAATTCAGAAATATCTATGAATAAATCCTTTTTAAAATTGGCTTGTAAAGATGTTGGTAATATGTCAATAAATGCAAAACGACGACGAATAGCATAATCAATCTGTCCGACACTGCGATCAGCAGTATTCATTGTGCCAATAATATAAAGATTAGGCGGAATGGTTAGCCTATTATCATCATTAACCGCATACATACTTTCGACTTGTTCGCCTCGATACTCTAGTGCATAAATTAATTCGCCCAATACAGCAGGAAGATTTGCTCGGTTTATTTCATCAATGATCAAAATATATTTTTTTTTAGGATCAGCCGATGCTTTTTTAGCCATTTCTATAAATAGTTTATCTCTCGTAATATATTGAGGTTGGCCATTTTCTGTTTTTACTTCAATTCCTCGCACAAAGTCTTCATAGGTATAGGCAGAATGAAATTGGATGAGTTTAAATTGTTCATGAGATCGTAAATTAGATGCTTGCTCATTTTTATCTGAAGAGACCTTGCCAAAAATGAGTTGTTCAGCAATATTTTTTGCTGTATAGGTCTTTCCAGTTCCAGGAGCACCTTGAAGGATAATTTGTTGTTTATTTTTGAGTAACTCAATATATTTTTTTAAATCATTCATATCATTAACGTTTTCTATATTTTCTTTAAATAGATAATTTAATATACATCCGGGAATAGTTTGTGACTTAAATAGTGTCCCCAAAGGCGGCCATATAGTTTCTGGTTCAGTAATCTTTAAGTCCGAAGATTTAATATACTCATTTTTAGTAGCATCATAGCTAAGCCAAGCAACATCTACATAGTGTGAATAGAAACAACGGTTATTTTGTTCATCTTCTCCTGCAAAATGAATATTTTTTTTATATCGGTAGGAAGATAGCGCAACACCAATACCCCATAATCCATGATTATTGTTTGTAGTGCAAATTATATCGCCATATTTGATATCTTTTATATTTTTAAATGCTTGAATTGCTGGTGATTTTTCCGGATAAGAATTTTTTATTTCTTCAGCTGTAGAATTAGAATAATCTTCATCTTTCCAACCAATAGCCATAATCTCATTGTTCAAAAAACTATTCCATGCTTTTTTTTTGAATTTAGGACAATGAGTCGGAGAAATAAAATAACAAGCGCTATTAGCATTTAAATCAGAAAGGTCAATATTATTTGGTACAAAGAATTTTGTTTTCTCTATTTCTTTTTGCATAAATGGGCTAATAAATTTTTGAAATTGATTAATTAAAAATTCATTATCCTCTATTTTTGAATAAAGTAATCGTTTTGATAAAATTTTATTTGTCTGCCTGCCATCTTTATTCTTATTATTTTTATGGATTTCAATGGAATTGTTTTTATAACCTACGAAACGGCTTGGTCCAAAAAATAGTCTGTTGCCAATTTTTTCAACAGCAAACCATTCCCCCCTACTATAAAGTTTTAAAACATCAGTTTTGTTATTGCCACTAATCAAACTATGATAAAGGGTTAAAATATTTTTGATAACATCACTTCTTTTTTCAACTAATTCTTCTTGCATAGCATCTGGTCTTCAACAGTTAGGAAACAATATCGAAATTTATATAATTTTATATATGATTAAATAAGGATAAGATTGTTTATTAGCAAAGGCAATATTTTTGTGTTGTTAATATAATTTTGTATCTTGAGAGGATTTAGACTCCATTTATGAGATGTAAATCATTAGTAAATTTAGATAGGATATACTAATTCATACCAGTTTTATAACGTTATTCTTATGATAAATTAAAAATAAAAAATTGATTTGTCTTGAACAATAATTTATTTGCATTGTTAACCACAACATTAAAAATGAGGCTGTATTTATTTTTTTATTCTAAATAAAGAAAAATATAAATAAAAAAACATGATAGAGAGTATACCAAAAGTAATACCTCATATTGAAAAAGTCTTAACAAACTTTCAATGGTGGATTGTTTATCTTTTTTTGAGCCATTGCTATCTAAATTAATGAACTTTGAAATAGTCCTCCACCTAAACTATAGCTCATAGTAGCTATAACATAATTAAAGACTGAAATATTAAAACTTATAAATAAAAGTAAGGCGAAAGCAAATAGCATAAACGGTAAAGCATAAATTAGTATTATTTTATTACCACTTGAATTTATGATTTTTGGGGCAAAGACATTTAACTGTTTCTTATTTATTATTTAAGGGTTGTTCTTCCTAATCATATAACTAAAAATTACTGATAGTAAATATATCATACTGATGCTTAATGAATAACAAAATAGGCTTTAAGCCTTGTATTTGTTAGTTTTGATGTGTTTTAAAGGATTTAAAAGAATGTTACTGTTTATTGAATTGGTGCCGTGGGCGGGACTTGAACCCGCATGCTCTTAGAGCACTACCCCCTCAAGATAGCGTGTCTACCAATTTCACCACCACGGCGCCGCTTTTTATTCTGGAATATCTGATGTAGGATTAATATTCTGTGGTTGAATAACTGGGTCAGCAGTTGGAATTACTTCTCCATTATTACCGCTAGTACTTTCAGTATTTTGTTGCGTAGTCGCTGGAGCACTATCTCCAATATTTTTGAACTCATCACTTGAAGTTGTGTTTTTTGAGCTGCCAAGATTTGATAAAATAATGCTTAACACAAAAAATAACACACCAAGTATTGTTGTTGTGCGAGTTAGAAAATTGCCACTTCCTGATGAACCAAATAAAGTTGCAGAAGCGCCTGCACCAAAAGATGAGCCCATGTCGGCACCTTTACCGCGCTGAATTAGCACTAAAACGATTATCGCAAGTGCGATAAATAAATAACCTATAATTAAAAGTTCGTACATTTCAACCTGTCAATTTTTATGTTATAGAACAGAATTTATTGATGCGAAATATTAGCGAAAGAGTGAGCAACAAGCAAGTATATTTTATTATTTTCTGTATTTATCATAATCAATTGTACGTTTTTAAGGGAAAAATCAGTATAATGTCGCCATTTTTATTCTTGGCAAATGCAGTTGTATGAAATTTATAGTTAAACTTTTCCCCGAAATTACCATCAAAAGTGAGTCCGTTCGTTTACGTTTTATTAAAATTCTTACTAGTAATATTCGTAATATTTTAAAGAATGCTATTAATGATGTGGCAGTTATTCGTCATTGGGATTTTATTGAGGTTCGCCCTAAAGTTGAAAATAGTGAAAATCAAATATTAGAACTATTAACAAGAATTCCAGGTATCCATCATATTTTAGTAGTTGAACAACTTACTTTTACTGATTTACATGATATTTATGAAAAAGCGTTTAATCATTATGCGCCTTTAATTGAGAATAAAACATTTTGTGTAAGAGTTAAACGACGAGGTAAACACGAATTTACCTCAATTGAGGTAGAACGTTATGTCGGTGGTGGTTTTAATCAACATGTTGCTACTGCTAAAGTCAAATTAACGCGTCCAGATATTACGGTTAATCTTGAAATTGATAAAGATAAACTTCTACTAGTTAAAGAACGGCATGCCGGAATAGGTGGTTTTCCAACCGGAACACAAGAAGATGTCATTTCTCTTATTTCTGGTGGATTTGATTCTGGTGTTTCTAGCTATATGCTGATCAGACGAGGCTGTCGAGTCCATTATTGCTTTTTTAATTTAGGTGGCAAAACCCATGAAATTGGCGTGAAACAGATGGCTCATTATTTGTGGGATAGATTTGGAAGCTCTCATAAGGTTCGTTTTATTGCCATTGACTTTTCAGATGTTGTTGGCGAGATTTTAGAAAAAATTGATGATGGCCAGATGGGGGTTATCTTAAAACGAATGATGATTCGTGCAGCCTCTAAAGTTGCACAGCGTTATAATGTTGAAGCTCTGGTTACAGGCGAAGCGTTAGGTCAAGTATCAAGTCAAACCTTAACTAATTTGCGTTTAATCGATAATGTCAGTGATACATTAATTTTACGCCCACTTATCACCCATGACAAAGAAACGATAATTAATCTAGCTCGTCAGATAGGTACTGAAGATATTGCTAAGACTATGCCTGAATTTTGTGGTGTCATATCGAAAAGTCCAACAGTAAAAGCAGTTAAAGAAAAAATAGAGATTGAAGAGCAAAATTTTGATTTTTCTATTTTAGATAAGGCTGTTGCAGAAGCTGAAAATATTGATATTCGTGAAATAGCTAAACAAACTAATAATACTATTACTCAGGTTGATACCGTTACAACATTAGAAGATAATCACGTTATCATTGATATTCGGGCGCCAGAAGAGCAAGAGGAGCATCCACTGGAAATCGAAAATGTTGAAGTTAAGCTTATACCATTTTATAAATTGGCAACTCAATTTGGTGATTTAGATCAATCAAAGCAATATTTACTTTATTGTGCTAAAGGAGTAATAAGTAAACTACAAGCGCTTTATTTAATCGAGCAAGGTTTTAACAATGTTAAAGTATTTAAACTGTGAATCTTAACAATTATTTACGATATTTTTCTCATATATCTATATAATATTTCCTAAAATATAAAATCTAGTTATCGTCTATTTAATAGATATAAAAACTAAGGATTTTATTACTTATTGAGGATTATAATGAGCAAATTACTTGTAGTTGATGATGATCTAGAAATTGCTTCGTTGTTATGTGAATTATTAGAATTGGAAGGATTTACCGTTGAAGTTGCAAATAATGGTATTGAAGCGTTAGAAAAGTTTGATGATTCCATCGATCTGGTTTTACTTGATATTATGATGCCAGAAATGAATGGATTAAGTGTTTTGTCTTCATTAAGAAGTAAATTCACCGTTCCTGTTATCTTCTTAACAGCTAAGGATAGCGAACTCGATAAAATCAATGGACTTGAACTTGGCGCTGATGACTATATTCTTAAACCTTTCAATGATAGAGAATTGATTGCTCGAATTAACGCTTTATTGCGTAGAGCTAGATGGGATACAGTTGGTAATGAAAGTAATGAAAAACCATTACAATACACTATTGATAAACTTGTGGTGAATACTAAGCAGCAATCTGTTTATTTTGATGACAAATACATCGAATTAACTGGCACAGAATTTCAAGTATTACTTAAATTACTTGAAAATAAAGGGGTGACAATTTCAAGAGATACTCTTAGTGAAACGGTGTTGGGAAAAGAATTTATCCCATTAGCACGTTCAATTGACGTTCATGTCTCTAATTTACGTAAAAAACTTCCACCTCGAAGTGATGGTTTACCATGGATTAAAACCTTGCGTTCAAAAGGATATCTATTTGTTGTAGATCAAAATGATAATTTGTTGCAAAATTAGCTTTTTTCAATATGGTAAGAATCTATGTGGATTTTTGATCGTCTGACAATTAGAATTTTCACAATATTCTTACTTACTATCGCTTTTTTCCTTGCGCTTGTAATGGTATTACCCGAACTCGACTCACGTAATTTAACTTATTTGGCGAATAAAGATAAAGAGAGTGGTAAAGTTCTTGCAAGCCAGATTGAAAAGGATCTCGCTAAGATACCGAAAGATAGTTTTCGCTGGTGGATGAGATTTATCGTAGTAATGGATAATTATCAAAAAACTGGTCAAGTCCTATTTATTGTTACACCTAATCAGCAAATTATTACTGCGGATACTAAAAATATTGATTTAGTAAAAAGCTTTAGTGAAAAATCGCATGATGTTGATGATCCAGCTAAGAAAATTTATGATAACCAAGAAATTATCGGTCCTTTCCTTATTCATTATGCTAATGATGAATATCAACTGTTTTTGTTACAGCCTGCATCAGATATTCAATCTCAATTTGTTAATTTGATTTTTGATCATCCTTTCTTACTTTTGACATTAACCATGTTAGCCAGTTCACCATTTTTGTTGTGGTTATCTTGGAGTATTGCTAAACCAGCAAGAGGGTTAAGATTGGCCGCAGAACAGGTTGCAAATGGTAATTTACAACAGTGGCCTGAGCTTGAAAAAGTTGGTTCTTATGAATATAAAGCCACAGGAGCAAGTTTTAACCATATGCTCAGAGAATTGAAACGGCTGCAAGATCTACAGCAACGGCTGTTTTCTGATATTTCCCATGAATTACGTACTCCATTGACCCGATTGCAATTGGCAACTTCGTTATTGCGCCGTAAGCAAGGTGAAAGCAATGAGGTTTTGCGGATAAATAATGAAGCTTTAAAGCTTGATTCGATGATAGGTGACTTATTGTCCTTAGCAAGGAATCAACATGATAATAATGAAGTTCGTGAATTTAAACCATTAGATATATTATTTAAAAATGTATTGGATAATGCGGTTTTTGAAGCCAATCAAATAGCAAAACAATTTTCTATACAAAATTTTCCTTCTAACCATACAATTTTGTGCTATCCAGAGGCGCTATGTAGTGCGCTTGAAAATGTGATAAGAAATGCATTTCGTTATTCAAATCAAAAGATTGTGGTGAATTTCACTATTCAACAACAAAAAGTGACTATTACTATTGATGATGATGGTCCAGGCGTTGCCGATAATGAGCTTGAGCAAATTTTTAGACCATTTTATCGTACTAATGAAGCTCGAGACCGAGAGTCGGGTGGTACTGGGTTAGGATTAGCTATTGTGGCGAATGCTATTACTCGAGATAATGGCACAGTTAAAGCTGAGAAAAGTCAGTTAGGTGGGCTGAAAATTGTGATAGTATTACCACTTCAAAAATATTAATTGTTAAGAGAAATTATTGTGTTGAATGCGCCTTTAAATATTGTGTTGTTTGAACCTGAAATTCCGGCTAATACGGGTAATATTATTCGTTTATGTGCTAATACTGGTTTTAATTTACATATTATCGAACCAATGGGATTTTTTTGGGACGATAAAAAACTAAGGCGAGCAGGACTTGATTATCAAGAATTTGTTGATGTAAAACGTTATAAAAATATTGATCATTTTTTAGAGGCAAATCAGCTTGATTTGGCTTCACAAGTTTATGCTTTAACCACAAAAGGCCAAAAACCACATAGTGAAGTTAATTATAAACAAGCAGATTTTTTAATGTTTGGCCCTGAAACTCGAGGTTTACCAAATCGCATTCTTGATGAGCTACCACAAGATAGAAAAATTAGAATTCCAATGGTCGCCAATAGTCGCAGTATGAATTTATCTAATTCTGTTGCTGTAGTTGTTTATGAATCATGGCGACAACTAAATTATATTGGTGCTAAATAAACTAAAATTCTTAATTTATATATTGTTAGTTTATTGGCATTCGCTGGTTTGATTGAGTGCTGGATAGGTAATTGTCGAAAAGCTGTGCCTCATTATTGAAATAAAAACCCCTTTCCTCAAAATAAATATTAACTTTCTTACTTAGTAAATAAAAAAGAGGTCATATTGACCTCTTTTTTAAAAATAGCATTTATATCTCGTTGATGTTATTTAACACGTGAAACATATTCACCAGAACGAGTATCAACTTTAAGTACTTCACCAATTTGTACAAATAATGGAACACGTACTACAGCACCAGTTGATAGTGTCGCTGGTTTACCACCAGTCCCTGCTGTATCACCTTTTAGACCTGGGTCGGTTTCAATAACCTCTAGTTCCACAAAGTTTGGTGGCGTTACCGCAATTGGTTGACCATTCCATAAAGTTAAAATACATTCAGCTTGATCAACTAACCATTTAGCATTGTCACCTACAGCTTTAGCATCAGCAGAAAGTTGCTCAAATGTATCGTTATTCATGAAATGCCAAAATTCACCATCAGTATATAAATAGGTTAAATTCATATCAACAACATCAGCGGCTTCAACAGATTCACCTGATTTGAATGTTTTATCAACAGTCTTACCGGAAAGTAATTTTTTTATTTTTACGCGGTTAATTGCTTGTCCTTTTCCTGGTTTATAAAATTCATTTTCAACAATTACACACGGTTCGCCATCTTGCATTATTTTAAGACCGGCTTTAAACTCATTAGTACTAAAAGATGCCATAAAAGCTCCAACTATCATTCTGAATTACAAAAATGAGCCACATTATACAGCAAAATATTGAACAACCAAATAAAGAAGAGTGGATTTTTGAACTTGCTAATGTCGTTACCGATATCAAAAAGCTTTATCGTTGTTTGAATTTAGATCCTGAGACGATTTCTTTGCCTATGGTGCAAGCGAGAAAGCAATTCCCGCTTAGGGTTCCTATGGCTTTCATAAATCGGATGAAAAAAGGTGATAGTCTAGATCCATTGTTGTTACAAGTTCTTTGTGATGAAAAAGAATTAATTAATGTAGCGGGTTTTAGTGAAGATCCTTTAGAAGAGCAGAATAATACCATTCCGGGATTACTACATAAATATCATAATCGTGCATTATTAATGACTAAAACTGCATGTGCGATTAATTGTCGATATTGTTTTAGACGACATTTTCCTTATCACGATAATCAAGGCACTAAAAAAAATCTTGGTGCAGCATTGGAGTATATTGCAAGTCATCCAGAACTGGATGAAATTATCCTTTCAGGTGGTGATCCGTTAATGGCTAAGGATCACGAAATGGCTTTTTTAATAACCGAATTAGAGAAAATACCTCATATCAAGCGTTTACGTATTCATAGCCGTTTAGCTGTGGTGATACCTAATCGTATTACTAGCGAACTGTGTCGGTTATTTGCTAAAACCAGGTTACAAATTGTATTAGTTTCTCATATTAATCATCCAAATGAAATTGATGATAATGTTACTAATGCTATCAAGCGTTTAAAGGAACATCGGGTAACGGTTTTGAATCAAAGTGTGTTATTGAAAAAAGTTAATGATGATGCTGATGTATTAGCCTGTTTAAGTAATAAATTATTTTCAATAGGCATTTTACCTTATTACATCCATTTATTGGATAAAGTGCAAGGAGCTGCTCATTTTTTAGTGGATGATGACAATGCTAAGCAAATTATGAGACAACTTGCGAAAAATGTATCGGGTTATCTTGTGCCAAAATTAGCTCGTGAAATCGGTGGTGAAAAAAGTAAGCGAGTCATAGCGATTAATGATTAATAAGGGCGATATATTCATTTAATACAGTCCTTACAATTTATGTATCAAAATCTCATTGACGAAAAATAAAATAGCCTCTATAATTCGGGCCTCTTTAATTAATGCTGTGGAGTTTATACTCTACAACTTGTTGATAAATTAGATTTGGATATAAATCGTCATGAAACGCACATTTCAACCATCAGTATTAAAACGTAATAGAACTCACGGTTTCCGTGCTCGTATGGCTACTAAAAACGGTCGTCAAGTTCTTGCTCGTCGTCGCGCTAAAGGCCGTGTTCGTTTAAGCGTTGCTAGCTAATTTAAAGTTGAGTGACTAAACTCACTTTTCCTCGGGAGTTACGTTTGTTAACTCCCTTCGATTTTAATCGCGTCTTTCAAGAATCTATTCGTGCAGGTTCGCCTTTTCTTACTTTAGTTACACGGAAAAATGATCTGGCTCATGCTAGATTAGGTTTTGCTATAGCTAAAAAACAGGTTAAACGAGCACACGAGCGTAATCGAATTAAACGATTAGCTAAAGAATATTTTCGTCACCATCAACATCAGTTTCCTAATATCGATTTTATTTTGATGGCTAAACAGCCTGTTATACAATTGAATAATCAACAATTAGTTGAGACATTAGACAAACTATGTCAACAAATCATCAAAAAACAAAGAAACTGAATAAATTAATATTGATATTTAAACAGCATATTTATGCATTTAAATATTTGATTATTAATATTTTTGTTTTTGTCATTAAAATATACCAGCGTATTATTAGTCCTTTATTAGGGCCTAAATGTCGCTTTACTCCATCTTGTTCTCAATATGCTGTAATTGCATTAAGACGCTTTGGATTAATAAAAGGTAGTTGGCTAACTGTCAAACGTGTATTAAAATGTCACCCTTTACATGAAGGAGGTGAAGATTTTGTACCTCCTAAAACTAAAACCGATAGAGAAAAACACTAATGGGATCTCAACGTAATATTTTAGTCATTGCTTTACTTTTCGTCTCTTTCCTGCTTTGGAAAGCATGGGAAGAAGATCATGCACCAAAACCGCCAGTTGCTAATCAATTGACGCAACAAATAGGTGAAGATTCACCAGCGGATTTCGCACAAGGTAAAACAATCACGATAAAATCTGATGTATTGTCATTAACGGTTAATACCTATGGTGGCGATGTACAAGCTGCACAATTGTTAAAATATGAGCAGTCTCTTCATTCTGGTACGCCTTTCCAATTATTAACATCTAAACCTGACTTTATTTATATTGCTGAAAGTGGCTTAACAGGTAAAGATGGTCCAGATAATGCAATTCAAGGAAGTAAACGTCCAGTATATCAAACTGCTCAATCTGAATATGTTTTAGCTGATGGTGTAGATGAGTTGAAAGTTCCATTAACGTATCAAGTTAATGGAGTAACTTATACTAAATATTATATTTTACATCGTGGCAAATATGCTATTGATGTTCAGTATGATATTGATAACCAAAGCCAAAATCCTTTAGAAGTATCGATGTATGGTCAGTTAAAACAAACTATTGATTTACCAGATGATGCTGTTACCGAAGGTGGTGGCGGATTAGGATTAAGTGCGTTCCGTGGTACTGCTTATTCCAGTGCTGATACTAATTATAGTAAATATAGCTTTGGTGATATCAAAGATAAGGCTTTATCTGTTGAAACTAATGTTGGTTGGGTTGCTATGTTGCAACACTATTTCGCTTCTGCTTGGATCCCGGTGCAGGATCAAAACAACCTATTTTATTCACGTGCTACGGCTAAAAATTCCCAAGCTACGATTGGTTTTAAAGGTGAAACAGCCGTTATTCAACCAGGTAAAACTCAATCAGTTAGTGCGAAACTATGGTTAGGTCCTGAAATCCAAAGTCAGTTAAAAGAAACCGCTAATCATCTTGATTTAATAGTTGATTATGGTTGGTTATGGTTCTTATCGCAGCCACTGTTCTATTTATTGAAATTTATTCAAAGCTTTATAGGTAATTGGGGCTTTTCAATTATTGTTATCACCTTTATTGTGCGTGGTATTTTATTCCCACTAACACGAGCACAATATCGTTCAATGGCTAAAATGAAGTTATTACAACCTCGTTTACAAGCATTAAAAGAACGTTATGGTGATGATAGACAAAAAATGAGTATGGAAACAATGGCTCTTTATCGACAAGAAAAAGTTAATCCTCTTGGCGGTTGTTTACCATTGTTGATTCAAATGCCGATCTTCTTATCACTGTTTTATATGTTAGGTAATACAGTAGAGTTACGTCATGCTCCATTTGCTCTTTGGATTTATGACTTATCAGCGCAAGACCCATATTATATTTTACCGTTATTAATGGGTGGTACCATGTTCTTAATTCAGAAGATGTCACCAACACCGGTTACCGATCCATTACAGCAAAAATTAATGACATATATGCCATTAATCTTTACGGTGTTCTTCTTATGGTTCCCATCAGGTTTAGTTTTATACTATATTGTAAGTAACTTATTTACGATTGCTCAGCAACGTATAATTTACTGGGAACTTGAGAAAAAAGGTCTTCATGAGAAGAAAAAGAAATAGCTTGATGGAAAGGAGGAGTAATATCCTCCTTTTTAATATTTAATTTTTGGTGTTGATGTTATGGATATACAAAAACAATATAATTTAATCGGTAACGAAAAAGGCTACTGGTTTGTGAGTAAAAATGGTCGTCTATGGTTACCTAATGGCGAAGTTCCCAACGGTAGCGCCAGTGAATTAGGATTTACCAATAAACTCGCTCAACCTATTGGTGAATGGAATGGACAAACTGCGTGGTTAATTTGTCAAGAAATGAGTAGTTCCATGGGCTCGATTAGACCTTTACTTAGTGGAGGTGATCAGTCTTTGTTTAATATGGCTGGTAGAGCGGTACAATTGTCTGAGTTTTATCGGTCTCATAAATATTGTGGCTACTGCGGTCATGAGATGTATATTAGTCAAACAGAATGGTGTTGTCTATGTGATCATTGTCATCAACGTTATTATCCACAAATTTCACCATCCATTATTGTCGCTATTCGGAATAAAAATAAAATTTTATTGGCAAAACATGTAAGGCATAATCAAGATAATTTATATACTGTATTAGCGGGTTTTACTGAAATTGGTGAAACAATGGAAACGACAGTGGCCAGAGAGGTCTATGAAGAGTCAAAAATAAAAATTAAAAATATTCGTTATGTCGGTTCGCAATCTTGGCCATTTCCTAATTCTATGATGATGGCTTATTTAGCAGATTATGATAGTGGTGAGATTACTATCGATAAAAATGAGTTAGTGGAAGCTGATTGGTACCATTATTCTCAATTACCAAAAATACCTGAATATGGCACGATAGCAAGGCGTTTAATTGAGGATACAATTATACTTTGTCGTGAATATGATGAGTTTGGTGAAAACTGATCATATTCACTTTATTTAATAAGTTATAGATACTCAATGGTTCTGGTTAAATTAATTTTACTTGAACCATTCCCCGTTGTTTCACAAACAGCTTTGGTCCAGTCATTATTTTGGTTATATTCAGAATAACTACAAGTTTCAGTAGATTCTAATTCTTGTTCATTTTTATCATTAATGATGACTTCACCTTTAGCAGACAATTTAAAGGTACGAGTAATCGTTTTTTCTAATTGTTTGTCTGCATTATAAATAACATCTTTTTCTCTTACTAAAACGGGTAATTGTTTTTTATCATCCATTTTTACATAAGCGTTATATAAGACTTGTTCGACCAGATCATTTTCATAAATAATCTTACTGGTAAAATTAATATTATTATCAGCGAAGTTAGATAAAGTGGTTTCAACTAAACGGCCTTGCTCGTCAAATTCATTAATAGCAACAATTTCATCATTACTATTTTTCATACCAATGATATTTTTCGATTCATCGAAAGTAATGTCATAACTGTTTCTGGTATCTTTCATACCATAAATGTATTTAGCTGTATCATAATTTATTTCGCCATATAATCCTTCCAAGTCATAATCTTTAACATAACCTTGATCGTTATAATTAATAGACTTTTTGTCCGAACTTTGAATTGTTTGCTGTTTAATGAGTTTCTTATTAGGTAATAACTCAGGTTCGGTATGAAATAGATAGCTATTGGTTACTTGTGTTGGTAAATGTGATTTATTTTCACTACTAGAATTTATTGTATTGTCTTCATTTTTGTTTGTTGTACTGGTCGTTTTATCAGTTTGCGTATCAGTATTAACTTCGTTATTTTGATTAGTCGATGGAGTTGCATCAGATGATGATTGGCTGTCTTTTTTATCATCACACCCAGTTAATAAGAGGATACTTAATAAGAAAAGATAGATATAATTTTTCATAATATTGGCTTCTTAATGTTATTGGTTAAAATTTTATTTATATCTAATAGCGATATTAATATTTCGATTCATCAGTTTATTCTAGCTATGGCAATAATATTTATATTATTGAATAGTTACTTGATCATCATATCAGACAAATCTTCACTCTCATCACCTAATTTGTAATTTTTAGTGCCAGAATAAGTAACTTAATATATTTTATCCATAAATTAAGATTTTGTAATTGATTTAGTTTAATATTTATTAAAAAATTAAAATATTAATGATGTTATTAATTATGGAAAAGCTTGATTGAGCTAATTTGGGATATTTTTTTATCTAAAGAGATTCGATTTTGCTTTAAAAAGTTGTGCTTATTCTTCCGTGGTTAATCATATCAATTCACTATAATTAGTAAATTGATATGATATATATAATGCAGCTATTACTGGTTATTAAGCCATTGAGCTACTTGCTTAGCAAAATAAGTTAACACGCCATCGGCACCTGCTCGTTTGAAACAGAGTAGAGATTCCATGATAGTAGACTTTTCATCTAACCAACCGTTTTCGATTGCAGCCATCAACATTGCATATTCTCCTGATACTTGATAGGCAAATGTAGGTACTGCAAAGGTTTCTTTTACTCGGCGAACGATATCTAGATAGGGCATACCAGGTTTTACCATGACCATATCTGCGCCTTCACTTAAATCTTGATAAATTTCTTGTAAGGCTTCATTGCTATTTGCTGGATCAAGTTGATAAGTTTTTTTATTGCCACCTTTGATATTATTGGCTGAACCAACTGCATCACGGAAAGGTCCATAAAAGCTAGATGCATATTTTGCCGAGTAAGCCATAATTTGGCTATTAACAAAATTATGTGATTCTAGCTCTTTACGTATTGCGCCAATTCGGCCATCCATCATATCACTTGGTGCAATAATATCTGCTCCAGCATCTGCTTGTATTAGTGCTTGTTTTTTTAAAGCTTCGACAGATATATCATTGAGAACATAACCGTTGTCATCAATAATGCCATCTTGGCCGTGTGTCGTATAAGGATCGAGAGCCACATCGGTTAAAATTCCGAGTTCTGGTATTTCTTTTTTTAATGCTCGAATTGCTTTAGGTACTAAACCTCTTTCATTATAAGCTTCTTCGGCTAATAGTGATTTTAGGGAGGGCTCAATAGCAGGAAACAATGAAAGTACCGGTATACCTAATTTAGCAACTTGTTCAGCTTCTTTCACCAATATATCAATACTCATCCGTTTTACATTCGGCATTGATGACACGGGTTGGCTGATATTGTTACCCTCAACGATAAATACTGGATAAATAAGATCATTAACCGTCAAATGGTTTTCAGCTACCAGACGACGACTAAAATCTTGTGCACGGTTTCGACGTAAACGTTTTTGTGGATATTGACCAGTAAAGAAAGACGACATAAAACACCTATATATCTTTAATTAAACTATTTTATTATCTGACTCAAAAAGTAGATTAGCAAATTAATTTATCATATAGTAATTATACGATATTTTACTTTACAACCCATATCAATTAGGAGTAAAATTGCGCACTAATTTTAGTCCTTTGTGATATTAAACAAATTTGAGGTGAGAGGCACATGCCAGTAATTAAAGTACGTGAAAATGAACCTTTCGATGTAGCATTACGTCGTTTTAAACGTTCTTGCGAAAAAGCAGGAGTATTAGCTGAAGTTCGTAATCGTGAATTTTACGAAAAACCAACAACTATTCGTAAACGCGCAAAAGCAGCTGCTGTTAAACGCCATGCTAAGAAATTAGAAAGAGAAAACGCTCGTCGCACTCGTCTATATTAATTTTTATACTGAAAATTTAAATTGTTTTAAAAAAACAATTCATTTATATCTAGAATATAAACAATTTTAACAAGCCGTATTATTATTACGGCTTGTTGTCTTTTCATAATGCCATAATTGGTTGAATTTTATCATGAAAGGTCTTATTCCTCGCGATTTTATTTTAGATTTGCTTGCCCGCACAAGTATTCTTGATGTGATAGGTAAGCGCGTTAAAATGAAAAAAAAGGGAAATAATTATTTCGGTTGTTGTCCTTTTCATGATGAAAAAACTGCTTCTTTTTCATTAAATGAAAAAAAACAAATTTACTACTGCTTTGGATGTGGTGCATCAGGCTCTGCTGTAAATTTTTTAATGCAGTATGAACGATTAACCTTTCCTGAAGCCATTGAAGAAATTGCTAGTATGCAAGGCATTCGTGTTCCTTACACGGAAGATGATAGTAATCAAGCTGACCAATCAAAGCAAATTGAATCACGTAATTTGCGTCGTGATCTCTACTCCTTGATGGCAAAAATCACCGATTTCTACCAACAACAACTAGCATTATCAACTTCAAAAGATGCTCATATGTATCTTGAGCAACGTGGTTTAAATCAAGAAATTATAACTAGGTATAAAATAGGTTATGCTCCTAATGAGTGGCGTTTAACTTCACAAAATGTAGTAAAAACTAAAGCTGAAACGAAATTATATAATCAAGCTGGCATGTTAGTTACCAATGATAGTGGTAATCAATATGATCGTTTCCGTGGTCGTATAATGTTTCCAATTCGCGATAGACAAGGTAATGTCATTGCTTTTGGTGGTAGAACGATTATCAATGATTCAGCTAAATATATTAATTCACCCGAAACACCTATTTTTCATAAAGGTTTCCAATTGTATGGTCTTTATGAAGCGCAAGAGGTTAATCGAAATCCTGAACAGCTGATTGTGGTTGAAGGGTATATGGATGTCGTTTCACTGGCCCAATACGGTATTGATTATGCAGTTGCTGCATTGGGTACATCAACCTCTGAAGAACATATTAAATTATTATTTAGAGCAACTGATTCTGTCATATTTTGTTATGATGGTGATAATGCAGGGCGAAGTGCTGCTTGGCGAGCACTGAACGTATTACTACCTTGTTTGATTGATGGTAAACAAATTACTTTCGCTTTTTTACCACAAGATGAAGATCCTGACAGTTACGTACGTAAAGTCGGTAAAGATGGTTTTGAAGATTATGTAAAAAATGCACCTAATCTCTCCGAATTTTTGTTTGATGAATTATTAAAACAAGTTGATCTAAAAACCGCTGAAGGTAAAGCTAAATTGAGTTCACTGGCCATACCTTTGCTTGAGCAGGTCAAAGCAAAAGCATTTAGACTTAATTTGCTTCAGGAATTAGGTCGTTATTTAGGCCTACTTGATATATCACAAATAGAACAACTGATTGCCACAGATCAAAACAAAGGTGAAAATAAACCTATTGAACCAGTATCTGCACCGCAGATGAAATTAACTACCATGCGAATTTTGATTGGTTTATTACTGCAATATCCTGATATGGCTAAAATGGTTTCAGATATTAATGTTATGCGACAAGTTAATTTAGCTGGCATAGATATATTTATTGAGCTACTTGAATTATGCCAACAATACCCAAATATAACTACAGCGCAGATATTAACAGAGTGTATCAGTCGACCATTTTATAAACAGCTAAGTCGTTTAGCTACATGGGAGTACCATTACCAAGATGATGAAATAGAGTCAATTTTTTCTCATACTTTAAAAGAGTTATATGATAATATACTCGCCCAAAGGCAAGATGAACTGATCGCAAAAGAGAGAGTCTCCGGATTAAGTACCGCAGAGAAAAAAGAATTAGCGACATTAATACTTGTTTTATCAAAAAAAGACTAAATATACAGGGTATATGTAGAAAATTATTTTCTATTCTACATATATAATATACATGACCGAATAACTAAATGTGGATACCTTTATGGAGCAAAATTCTCAATCACAGTTAAAACTCCTGATCATCCGAGGAAAGGAGCTAGGATACCTGACCTATGCTGATGTCAATGATCACTTGCCGGAAGAAATCATTGATTCAGATCAGATTGAAGATATTATCCAAATGATCAATGATATGGGCATTCAAGTACTTGAAGAAGCCCCAGATTCAGATGAATTATTACTTTCCGATAATGTTCCGGATGAAGAGGCCGTTGAAGCAGCTACAGCATTAGTTTTATCTAATGTAGAATCAGAAATAGGTAGAACGACAGATCCTGTCCGTATGTATATGCGGGAAATGGGTGCCGTTGAATTACTAACCCGTGAAGGCGAAATTGATATTGCCAAACGTATTGAAGATGGTATTAATCAAGTTCAAACCTCTGTATCTGAATATCCAGAAGCGATTACATATCTTTTAGAACAATACAATTTAGTGGAAAGTGGTGAAGTTCGCTTATCTGATCTTATCACCGGTTTTGTTGATCCTAATGCTGAAGAATCAACCGAAGAGCTTCCAGAAGAGTTGGAAGAGAGTGAAGCTGAAATTGATATTGATGATAGCGATGATGAAAGTGAGGAAGATGGCGATTCTTCTGCTGATGATGATGTTTCAATTGATCCAGAAGTGGCAAGAGCGAAATTTTCTGAACTTAAAGAACAACATGATAAAACCTCAGCTGCAATAAAAAAATATGGCCGAGCCCATAAAAAAGCACAACAAGAAATTGAAAATTTATCTGAAGTTTTCAAACAATTCAGATTAGTAGGTAAACAATTTGATATTCTTGTTAATAACATGAGAAGCATGATGGATCGCGTAAGAGCACATGAACGTGTCATTATGAAGATCTGTGTTGAGCAGTGCAAAATGCCGAAAAAACAATTTATGACGCATTTTAGTGGTAACGAAAATAACATGAGTTGGTATAAAAAAGCCGTTACTGGTAAAGGCGCTTTTGCTGCTAATTTAATGGAATTTGAAGCGCCAATTGAGGCTGAAATTAATTGTTTACAACAAATAGAAACGGAAACTAATCTTTCTATTGAGCAAATTAAAGATATTAATAGACGAATGTCTATTGGTGAGGCAAAAGCTCGACGAGCAAAGAAAGAGATGGTAGAGGCCAACTTACGTTTGGTAATTTCAATAGCGAAAAAATATACCAACCGTGGCTTGCAGTTCTTAGATCTTATTCAAGAAGGTAATATTGGCCTGATGAAGGCTGTTGACAAGTTCGAATATCGCCGAGGATATAAATTCTCTACATATGCGACTTGGTGGATTCGACAAGCAATTACACGTTCAATTGCTGACCAAGCAAGAACAATACGTATACCAGTGCATATGATTGAAACAATCAATAAGCTAAATCGAATTTCACGTCAGATGTTACAAGAAATTGGTCGTGAACCAACGCCAGAAGAACTATCTGAACGCATGCAAATGCCTGAAGAAAAAATTCGTAAGGTATTGAAAATTGCTAAAGAGCCTATTTCAATGGAAACACCAGTAGGTGATGATGAAGATTCACATTTAGGTGATTTTATTGAGGATACAGCTCTTGAGCAACCATTAGATGCCGCTACATCTGAAAGTCTGCGTAGTGCAACACGTGATATTTTATCTGGCTTAACACCGCGCGAAGCGAAAGTATTACGCATGCGATTCGGTATTGATATGAATACTGACCACACTCTTGAAGAAGTTGGTAAACAATTTGATGTAACGCGTGAACGTATTCGTCAGATTGAGGCTAAAGCATTACGTAAATTACGTCATCCAAGCCGATCTGATGTACTACGAAGCTTCCTAGAATAACAGCATAACTTTAGATATATCGCCACTTTTGTGGCGATTTTTTTAACTAATCAAACTAATATCATGAATATACTTCAACGTTTTAAAATTGATTCATTCTTGCTGATTTTGATTTGTGTTGTGATGACGGCAAGTATTTTTCCATGTGAAGGACAAGCTAAGGTTGTTTTTGAGGATCTCACCACTTTTGCTATTGGCCTATTATTTTTTATGCATGGAGCAAAATTGTCATTTGATGCAATAGTTATTGGTATAAAAAATTGGCGATTGCATTTATTGATATTTATTATTACTTTCGTGGTTTTCCCTATTCTAGGGATGATGATGCAACTACTTGTACCAACATTTTTATCTGAAGATCTTTATCTAGGTTTTGTTTACCTTTGTGTTTTACCCGCTACGGTCCAGTCTGCAATTGCTTTTACATCAATAGCAAAAGGTAATGTAGCTGCAGCAATTTGTAGCGCATCGGCATCGACATTATTAGGTGTATTTATTACTCCTGTATTAGTCGGCCTATTAATGCATACTCAAGCGGCTGACTCGATGAATATTTTAGATGCTATAGAATCTATTATGCTTAAACTAATGTTACCTTTTGTGGTTGGTCATTTATCTAGACGTTTTATTGGCAAATGGGTGGATAAATATAAAAGTGTTATTTCAAAAACTGATCGTATATCAATATTATTAGTTGTTTATGTTGCTTTTAGTGATGCGGTAGTCAATGGTATTTGGGCTAAAGTTAGTTTGTTATCTCTTTTAGAAATTATTTTTTATTCGATAATTTTGTTAACCATCGTATTATTAATTACTACTTATAGCTCGCGATTATTCGGTTTTAGCAAAGAAGATGAAATCACAATTGTATTTTGTGGCTCTAAAAAAAGCCTCGCAAGTGGTATTCCTATGGCTAGTGTAATTTTCCCTATGTCTATAACTGGAATAATTATTTTGCCGTTAATGATTTTTCATCAAGTTCAATTAATGATCTGTGCTGTATTAGCTTCCCATTATGCGAAACGAAAAATGTAAAAATTGTTTTGCTCATTATGGTATTCTCAAGGATAATAGAGCCGCTATTAACAACAGAAAGATATATTATGTTTCATCTATTTGCTGATTTAGACTTTTCAACCATTATATTACTAGTTTTAGCACTATTTTTTGTTCTTTTTTACGAGGCAATTAATGGCTTTCATGATACCGCAAATGCAGTTGCGACAGTAATATATACTAGAGCATTAAAAGAACAGCTTGCTGTTTTTATGGCTGGCATGTTTAACTTTTTTGGGGTATTGCTTGGTGGACTTAGTGTTGCTTATGCAATTGTGCATCTTTTACCAACTGATTTATTATTGAATGTAAGTTCTGCACATGGTCTGGCAATGGTATTTTCGATTTTATTTGCCGCTATTATATGGAACTTAGGTACATGGTATGTAGGTATACCAGCATCAAGCTCACATACTTTAATTGGTGCAATTATTGGTGTAGCATTGGCTAATGCATTTATTATGGATACTTCTATTATTGATGCACTTAATATTCCTAAAATGATCCAAATCTTTTTATCATTAATCATTTCGCCTGTTGTTGGTCTTGTGATAGCTGGATTAATGATTTTTTTACTGCGAAAATATTGGACTCGTAAAGGTCAAAGTAAAAAACGTAGTAAAAAAAGAGAGCGTATTTTTATGACGCCAGAACAACGCGAAAAACTCTATGGTAAGAAAAAACCACCATTTTGGATTCGTATAATGTTGATCATTTCTGCTGCTGGGGTAAGTTTTTCTCATGGCGCTAATGATGGACAAAAAGGTATTGGTTTATTAATGTTAGTATTGATGGGAATTGCGCCTGCTGGCTTTATTGTAAATATGGGAGCATCAACCTATGAAATTACTAATACTAGAAATGCCATTCATAATATTGAAGAATATTTTATTACTCATAATGATGAACTTAATACTGTAATAGGAAAACAGTCTGCTGCAGATACTTCTATTCCTGTAAATGATTTAAATCAATATCATTGTGATTACTCTCGTTCGTTTACTACATTAGGGATTGCTAATAATTTGTTTAATAAAATGAATGATTATGGTTCTCTTAACGTAGATCAACGCTCTCAGGCTAGACGTATTTTATTATGTTTATCCGATACGGTATCTCATGTTGCTAAACAACCAAATGTACCTGCAGAAGATAAGCAATACTTAAAATCGTTAAATAATGATTTATTAAAAACTGTAGAGTACGCGCCAGTTTGGATTATTATCGGCGTAGCTTCAGCGCTTGCTGTAGGTACTATGATAGGTTGGCGACGGGTTGCAGTAACCATTGGTGAAAAAATCGGTAAAAAAGGGATGACTTATGCTCAAGGTGTCTCTGCACAAATTACGACTGCGTTATCAATCGGTATAGCCAGTTATACTGGTATGCCTGTATCAACAACCCAAGTTCTTTCCTCATCTGTCGCTGGCACGATGATTGTTGATGGTGGTGGGGTACAAAGTAAAACAATTAAAAATATTGCTTTAACTTGGATTCTTACTTTGCCAATTTCAATTTTGTTATCTGGGTCACTATTTTGGCTTGCTCAAAAATTAATTTAGTAGTAAAAAGGAAGTATAAATTCTAATTTAATTAGAGCGTCAAAAATAGGAAGGAGTGAATATTATGGCTTATAAACATATTTTAGTCGCAGTGGATTTATCACCAGAAAGTGAAGTTCTTGTTGAAAAAGCAGTCTCTATGGCTAGACCATATAATGCTCAAATATCACTAATTCATGTTGGTATCAACTATTCAGACCTTTATACTGGTTTAGTTGATATTAATATGAATGATATGAAAGATCGTATCACTGAAGATGCCCATATTGCATTGAATAAACTTGCTGATGATGCCGGTTATCCAATTGCACATACTCTTTCTGGCAATGGTGAATTCGGCCAAGTATTAATTGAAGCTATCCATGAATATGGCGCAGATCTGGTTGTTTGTGGTCATCATCAAGATTTCTGGAGTAAATTAATGTCTTCTGCTCGACAATTGATTAATAATACCCATATTGATACGTTGATTGTTCCTTTGAAAGATGAAGAGCCTTCCGAAGAACCAGCTAAATGAAATATTCGATGTCAACCCGCTACGTAGCGGGTTTTTTTATATTTAATGCAGAATAATTTATCATTTATTTCAATATTATAAAGGTAAATTCAGACAATTATCATGAGTAAAGGGGATTGAATATGAATATCGCTTTAGTTACTGGGGCTTCTTCTGGTTTTGGTCAAGCTATTTGTCGAAAGCTTATTGCTGACGGTTATAAAGTAATAGGTGCAGCTAGACGGAGTGATAAATTACAGAAACTTGCTGATCAGTTGGGGGATAATTTTTTACCTTTAACGTTTGATGTCACCAAAAAAGATGCAGTCGAAACTATTTTGTTGCAACTACCAAAAGAATTTCAACCAATTGATATATTAATCAATAATGCTGGATTGGCATTGGGATTAGAACCTGCTTATGAGGCGAATTGTAATGATTGGGAAACCATGATTCAAACAAATATTATTGGCTTAATTCACCTAACACATCAAATTTTACCGAGTATGGTTGAACGTAATTATGGTTACATAATAAATCTTGGATCGGTGGCGGGTACTTATGCTTATAAAGGTGGTAATGTTTATGGTGCCTCTAAGGCATTTGTTAAGCAATTTAGTGCTAATTTACGGACAGATTTACTGGGTAAAAGAATCAGAGTAACAAATATTGAACCAGGATTATGTGGTGGAACAGAATTTTCAAATATACGATTCCATGGTAATGATGAACAAGCTGCGACAGTTTATAAAGATGTTGATTATGTTACTCCTGAGGATATTGCTAATACGGTGTCATGGTTAGTAAATACACCTAATCATTTTAATGTGAATTCAATTGAAATTATGCCAGTAGCCCAAGCTTCGGCAGGATTATCTGTTTGTAAGCAAGTTTAACATTTAACAAAACTTACATTGATATATATCAATGCGTTAAACAAAAAATAATAAAAAAATAGAATTGAAAATCAAAATAGACTTGCACTTATGTTAATGGATTGCTATTCTTTTCGCTTGTGATTTTGATTGAGGTTTTAGCAATGACATTTTCAGACGTAACAAAAACATTTGCGACAAGCTTACCTGGTACCGATTCGTATGTAAAATTACGTAAGGCTATGAGGACTTTAATTCAAGATGATCCAAAAAATGCATCAGTTTATTTTTTGATCTTTGGATTTGCGCGTACTTATGTCATGTTATATGAAGATCAGGAAGTTTCGCCACAATTTGCTGAAGATAATCAAAAACTAATGTTATCGTATCTCAATATACTTGATGAAGCATTAAAAAAACAGGATGCAGAAAGTATCTACCAAGCTTTAAATAAGGTAGTGAATGAATACGAAAACAGCAAAAAAGTTTTTTAATTTTTACAGCCTGACATGAAAATGTCGGGCTGTTTTGTTTAGGGATTTTTTAGGAAAAATAATGAAAACTGTGATGATGATGATTTCAGGTATTATTGGCACCACCGGCACTATTATTAATTATAGGGCGGGTTGATTTTTCCTTAAAAAATATCGAAAAACCCGCCCTAAAAGGCGGGTTTTTTGTTTTATAAAATAAAAAATATTCAAAAACATTAATAAAAGAAAAAAAGAATTCAAAATATTGATTTTATAAGTGATTTAAAAAAATTGCATTTTGAATTGTCATTGGCATAAATTAGAAAAATAAGTAAGGTGTGATATGAAAGTTTTAAAATTTGGAGGAACATCTGTTGCTAACGCAGAACGCTTTTTGCGTGTAGCAGAGATTATTGAGAATAATGCTAAACAAGAACAAACAGCAACAGTTTTATCTGCACCAGCTAAAATTACCAATCATTTAGTCGCAATGGTTGAAAAAACTGTAGCACGGCAAGATATACAAACAAATATTTATGATGCAGAAAAAATATTTGCGGATCTCTTAGCAGGAATATCACAAGCATTGCCTAATTTTGCCTATGAAGAGATGAAAAAATTTGCACTCAATGAGTTAAATAATGTCAAACAATTGTTAGAAGGTATTTGGTTATTAGGTCAATGTCCTGACAGTATTAATGCCACTATCATTTGCCGAGGTGAAAAACTTTCAATTGCAATCATGCAAGAGGTGCTAAAAGCAAAAGGTCATGCAGTGACCGTAATTAATCCGGTAGCAATGTTAATTGCCGAAGGTGATTATTTAGAATCAACGGTTGATATTGTTGAATCATCTCATCGCATCAGCGAGATGCGTATTCCACCAGAAAATATTATTTTGATGCCAGGTTTTACTGCTGGAAATGAAAAAGGTGAATTAGTTGTTCTTGGTCGTAATGGTTCTGATTATTCGGCATCAGTTTTAGCAGCATGTTTACGTGCAAATAGCTGTGAAATTTGGACCGATGTTGATGGAGTTTATACTTGTGATCCTAGAATTGTACCTGATGCCAAATTACTAAAAACCATGTCTTATCAAGAAGCAATGGAGTTATCTTACTTTGGTGCTAAAGTGCTTCATCCAAGAACAATTTTGCCAATTGCCCAATTCCAAATTCCATGCTTAATTAAAAATACCAATAATCCAGATGCTCCGGGGACTTTAATTGGTGCAAATGTTGTGGATAGTTCAACTCCAGTAAAAGGTATAACCAATTTAAATAATATGGCGATGATTAATGTATCAGGGCCAGGATTAAAAGGTATGGTTGGTATGTCTGCTCGAGTATTTTCTGCTATGACTTATGCAGGGATTTCGGTAGTACTGATTACCCAATCATCATCTGAATATAGTATTAGTTTTTGTGTTCCTCAAACTGAACTATATCGTGCTGAAGAAGCATTAAGTGATGAATTTTATTTAGAATTAAAAGATGGCTTACTTGAACCTATCGAAGTGATTGACAAATTGGCAATTATTTCTGTTGTTGGTGATGGTATGCGTACGTTACGTGGTTTATCTGCTAACTTCTTTACTGCATTAGCTCGAGCCAATATTAACATCGTGGCAATTGCACAAGGTTCATCAGAGCGTTCAATTTCGGTTGTGGTTGATAATGATGTTGCTGTAATGGGGGTACGTGTAACGCACCAAATGCTTTTTGGTACAGATAAAATGCTAGATGTGTTTATTATTGGTGTTGGTGGTGTTGGTGGTGCATTGGTTGATCAAATTGGTCGCCAACAAAAATGGCTCAAAAATAAACAGATAGATTTACGGGTTTGTGGTTTATTCAATTCCAAACATTCTATACTTAATCGTGATGGTATTGATTTAGCTAATTGGCGTGATCAAATAAAACAAAGTGATACAGATTATACTTTAAATAGTATTATTGAATTTGCTAAAAACAATCGATTACTTAATCCAATCTTAGTTGACTGCACTTCAAGTAGTGACGTATCAGATAAATATGTTGATTTCCTTGCTAATGGCTTCCATGTGGTTACACCAAATAAGAAAGCTAATACAAGTTCAATGGCTTATTACCTTCGCTTACGGCAAGAAGCGGCCAATAGTAAGCGTAAGTTTCAATATGATACCAATGTTGGTGCTGGTTTACCTGTAATAGAAAATTTACAAAATCTGCTTAATGCAGGTGATGAACTGATCAAGTTTTCCGGCATATTATCTGGATCGTTATCTTTTATTTTTGGTAAATTAGATGAAGGTATGTCATTATCAGAAGCGACTAAATTGGCGAAAGAAAAAGGCTTTACCGAACCAGATCCTCGTGATGACTTATCTGGGACCGATGTAGCTAGAAAATTATTGATTTTAGCTAGAGAAGCAGGATTACAACTGGAATTAGATCAAATTAAAGTTGAATCTGTTCTTCCTGCGGAATATTCTCAAGGTAATATTGATGAGTTTATGTCAAAACTGCCACAACTAGATGCTGAATTTAAAGAAAAATCGGAAAAAGCATCCAAAGATGGGAAAGTATTACGGTATGTAGGTAGTATTGATGATGGTCAATGTAGCGTCAAAATAGAAGCTGTTGATGCAGATGATCCACTTTATAAAGTTAAAAATGGTGAAAATGCGTTAGCATTTTATACTAGGTATTATCAACCAATTCCATTAGTATTACGTGGATATGGCGCTGGTAATGATGTAACTGCAGCAGGTGTTTTTGCTGATATTTTACGAACCACATCGGGAAAAATTGGAGGCTAAATGAGTCATAAATCATTAACTGTTTATGCTCCTGCATCAATGGCAAACATTAGTGTTGGTTTTGATATTTTGGGGGCGGCAATCAATCCAATTAGTGGTGCAATGTTAGGTGACTGTATTACTATTGAGTCTGCAACTGAGTTTAACCTTACTTGCAAAGGGCAGTTTGTCAAAAAACTGCCAAAAGATCCCAAGTTCAATATTGTTTATCAATGTTGGCAGCGTTTCTGTAAGGCTATGAATAAAACATTACCTGTGAGTATAACTCTTGAAAAAAATATGCCAATTGGTTCTGGTTTAGGCTCAAGCGCTTGTTCAGTAGTTGGTGCTTTTGTTGCATTAAATAAGTTTTTTAATGAACCATTTAATGAGTTTGAAATGCTTTTGATGATGGGAGAGCTAGAAGGGCGTATATCTGGTAGTGTACATTATGATAATGTAGCACCTTGTTATTTAGGTGGTATGCAACTTATTTTAGATGAAATGGGTGTTATCAGTGAGTCGATTCCTCACTTTGAAAATTGGTATTGGGTAATGGTCTATCCTGGTATTAAAGTTTCTACAGCAGAAGCCAGAGCTATTTTGCCTGCTCAATACCAAAAAGCTGATTGTGTTGCTCATGGTCGCTATGTCGGTGGTTTTTTACATGCTTGCTATACTAAACAACCTAAACTTGCTGCGGCAATGTTAATTGATAATATTGCTGAACCTTATCGTAAACAATTGCTACCTAATTTTGACGAAACACAAAAGAAAGTAAAACAACTTGGCGCATTAGCTTCAGGGATATCAGGATCTGGACCGACGATGTTTGTTGTGGCGGATAATCTTGAAACGGCACAGCAGATAGAGTCATTATTAAAAAGCTCTTATCTACAAAATGAAGATGGTTTTACCCATATTTGTAAAATAGATCCACAAGGTGCAAGAGTGATTTAAGTTAATTGTTATTAAATTGGACAATAAGATTAAATCAAAAAGAAAACAATTAAAGTATAAAATAGTTGGAACAAATTATGAAACTGTATAACTTAAAAGATCATTCTGAACAAGTTAGTTTTGCTCAGGCCGTACAACAAGGATTAGGTAAAGGGCAAGGATTATTTTTCCCAGAGCAATTACCAAAATTTTCAGAGGCAGAAATAGATTCATTGCTAAATATGGATTTTGTTACTAGAAGTGCCAAAATATTATCGGCTTTTATTGGTAATGAAATTAGTGATAACGATATGCATCGATTAGTACAAAATGCCTTCCAATTTCCAGCTCCAGTCAAATCAGTAGAAGATGATATTGGTTCACTTGAACTCTATCATGGTCCAACATTAGCATTTAAAGATTTTGGTGGCCGCTTTATGGCACAAGCATTAGTTCAAGTCGCTGCGGATAAAAAAATCACAATCTTAACGGCAACCTCTGGAGACACAGGTGCAGCTGTTGCGCATGCTTTTTTTCACTTACCTAATATTCGCGTAGTGATTCTATATCCAGAAGGTAAAATTAGCCCTTTACAAGAAAAACTATTTTGTACTTTAGGTGATAATATCCACACCATTGCTATTCAAAGTGATTTTGATGCTTGCCAAGCATTAGTTAAAAAGGCGTTTGATGATGAAGAGTTAAAAAATATTATTGGTTTAAACTCAGCAAACTCCATTAATATAAGTCGGCTTTTAGCTCAAATTTGCTATTATTTTGAAGCTTATGCTCAATTGACAGCAAAACAACGAAAACAATTAGTTATTTCTGTGCCAAGTGGTAACTTTGGTGATTTAACTGCCGGATTGCTGGCTAAAACTATGGGGTTGCCAATTAAACGTTTTATTGCAGCAACTAATGCCAACGATACTGTTCCTCGTTATTTAGAAACCGGTAAATGGGAGCCACATAAAACTGTAGCTACACTATCTAACGCTATGGATGTAAGTCAACCTAATAACTGGCCAAGAATTGAGGAAATTTATCAACGAGAAGGTTGGGTATTAAAATCATTAGGTCATGCAGCTGTTTCTGATGAGGTTTCTGTACAAACTGTTCAAGAATTGGATAAAAAAGGTTATTTATCTGAGCCTCATGGTGCTATTGCTTATCGAGCTTTACGCGATCAATTGCAAGAAGGGGAGTATGGTTTATTTTTAGGAACTGCACATCCAGCCAAGTTTAAAGAAGTGGTAGAAGATATTCTTGGTAGGTCTATTCCATTACCACCAGCATTAGCTGAAAGGGCTGAGATGCCATTGCTTTCTCATTATATGCCTGATGATTTTGCAAAATTACGCGATTTTTTAATCTCATTAACATGGTAAATCAATTTTCCGTCACCGAATAGGTGGCGGAAATTTAACATTCATTTGAGTTTACTGCCATTAGAAATAGTATGCAGAATTTATATTACTTAGCTTAAATCTTGTTTAAAATAATAATTTCGGCTATTGTAATGTAAGTTAAACGTTTTCAGGATATATTTATGCACTGTCCGTTTTGTAATGCTGATGATACAAAGGTTATTGATTCTCGATTAGTTGGTGAAGGTTTTCAAGTTCGTCGTCGTCGACAATGTGTGGAATGCAATGAGCGTTTCACAACCTTTGAAGTGGCTGAATTAATTATGCCAAATGTTATTAAAAGTAATAAGGTTCGAGAACCTTTTAATGAAGAAAAACTTCGTAATGGTATAAAACGAGCTCTTGAAAAACGTCCGGTTAGTTTTGATGCAATTGAAGATGCTATTACACGTATTAAATCAAAACTTAGAGCTACAGGCGAACGTGAAGTGCAAGCAAAATTAATTGGTGATTTTGTAATTGAAGAGCTCAAAAATCTTGATAAAGTTGCTTATATTCGCTTCGCTTCTGTTTATTTCAGTTTTGATGATATTGAACAATTCAGTAATGAAATAGCGAAGTTGCAACAAAAATAATCTTAATTTAAAAGATAGCTATGGATAAAGATCTATATTATATGCAGCAAGCTATTGAGCTTGCTGAACTCGGTCGCTTTACCACTACCCCTAATCCTAATGTTGGTTGTGTTATTGTTAAAAATGATCAGATCATTGGCAAAGGTTATCATCAAAAAGCTGGCCAACCCCATGCCGAAGTTTATGCATTAAGAATGGCTGGTGACCAATCAAAAGGGGCAACGGCTTATGTAACATTAGAACCTTGCAGTCATTTTGGTCGAACTCCACCTTGTGCTGATGCTCTTATTCAAGCTGGCATAACGCGGGTAATTATTGCTATGCAAGATCCTAATCCTAACGTTGCTGGTAATGGCATTAAACGATTAAAAGATGCTGGAATTGAAGTTCAAGTTGGCATTTTAACTGAGCAAGCTGAGGCAATTAATAAAGGTTTTTTTAAACGCATGCGGACCGGCCTGCCATACGTCCAACTTAAAATGGCCGCTTCATTGGATGGTAAAATTGCTATGGCCTCCGGTGAAAGCAAATGGATCACATCAGCATTAGCAAGACAAGATGTACAACAATATAGAGCTCAAGCTAGTTGTATATTGAGCACCAGGAAAACAGTTCAAGCTGATAATGCCAGTTTAACAGTTAGATTTAATGAATTGCCTGATTCAATTAAAGAAATTTATCCTTTCGATGAAGTTCGTCAACCCGTACGAGTGATAATCGATAGTCAAAATCAAATGATTGGTAATGAAAATATTTTCAACAATTCTGGTGAAAATTGGATTGTTCGTAAGCAAAATCTGCCAATATTATCTTCAAATAGCAAACTTATCATTGAATCATCAACTAATCATCAAGTTGATTTATCAGAGTTGTTATCCATATTAGCTAAGCAACAAATGAATTCTGTATGGGTTGAAGCTGGATCTCATTTAGCCGGTGCGCTAATCGAACAAGATCTGGTTGATGAATTAATCATATATTATGCTCCTAAATTGCTAGGTCATAATGCCCAAGATATGTGCGTATTGCCTAACCTACAAAAACTTTCATTCGCGCCTCAATTCCAATTTGAGTCTGTTGACGTTGTCGGTGATGATTTACGAGTGGTTTTAAAAAGAAAATAATAACCTATTTTCGCTGAAAATAAGGATTAAAAAATGAATCGTGATATTGGCAATATGTATGAAAAGCAACGGTTTACAACTCTTGATATTGAGCAATTTCTTAACACAAATGAATACCAGGTAATTGATGATTTTTCTTATGCCGAAATAGAAGGTATTGCCAAGATCTGTGGTTATCAAATTGTATTTTTTTATCTTTCAGACAATATCGCGGTATTATCGATTGATGATGTTGTTGGGAATCCTTTTTTAGTCGATAAAGCCAATCAAATTTTAAGTTACCTTGGCTTTGAGTTTAAAATTGGTCACCCATTTGAATTAACAGAACAATTTAATCATAATTACATATTTAAATATTCTATTTATGAAGATGAAATGAATTATTACTATGACTTTCAAGGAATGTTGTTAGTTTTAGGCATCAATTGGCAAGGTGATTTAGTTTCATTTGAATTAGTTAAGGATGAAAGTATTATCAATAATCGTCTAGAGATTTTTGCTACTTAAAAGGATTTTAATTTCTTTAAATCTAAGCTCCATTTTGTTAACAGGTATCATTGATATCGAGTTTAATAGTATGTGGCAAAAAGATTTACATATTCTTTTTATTAATAATTAATTTTCTTCTAATATTATTCACCTTCTTATGTATATTGCTATACTGATTAAATTATCTAATAAAGAGATAGCACTAATTACTGAACTATAAAAATGGATTAACTAATTACCATGGTTTTAATTTTGCAACCTATTATTTTATCTGCATTACTTCAAGTTGATTGATATAGAGACTAATTTTAGCTAGTAGCCCTAAACCATCTGATTCGGCAACATTGGCACCAGTTGGTGATGCTTTTTTTCATAGCTAGTTCATAGTTGCTTTGAGCAGGAAGCCATTTGCTAAGAAATGCGGCCAGTGATGCATCTCCTGTACAAGCTGAACTTAATTGTTTTATGGATACTGAATTACAGAACCAAATATTCTTGCCATTCGAAAAATAAAGTCCTTTTGAGCCCATCGTTAATAATATATTTTGTGCGCCTTTCGAATTTATATATTCTAAGGCTATAATAATTTGTTTAGTTGTTTCAATGGTTAAACAAAAAATCTCTGTCAATTCATCATTATTAGGTTTGATAAGTAGATGTTTATATGTTAATAAATCTTGTAATATAGGATGACTAATATCTAGAATTATTTCGATATTTTTACTTTGGAAAATTTTTAAATTGGATTGAAAATATTCTGGTTCGATATTTTGCGGTAAACTTCCACTAATAACTAAATAGCTATCATTATTGAGAGACTTAATAATAGTTAGCATTTCGGTTTTTTTGTGGTCGGGAACGAAAGGTCCTTTTTCTACCAATTTGTATTCATCTTTCCCATTGCTAATGAAAACATTAATTTGAGTAATATCATCAATTAAGCAAGGGATAGTTTGTATTTGCATCTTGGCTAATTCATCGAGAATATACTTCCCCGAAAATCCCCCAAAAAAACCTAATGCACAACTCGTTTTATTAAATTTATGCAATACAATTGAAACATTGATTGCTTTACCATTTAGGACTATATTCAGTATATGATGTTCGGTTTACTGAATTAGGTTTTAGGTCGTTGCAATAAATATTCATATCAATTGCAGTATTCAGCGTTAAAGTATATATCATTTAACCCTCTATAATTTACCTGCACATCCACAAGTTGTAATGATCTTTTTAACAATTTCTTTCATTGCCGCTTTAGCAGGTTTCATATAGTGCCGAGGATCATTAGCATCTGGATTTTCAATAAAGTATTGTTTTAGGGCATCAGAAAAAGCAATTTTTAATTCTGTTGCAACATTAACTTTACAAATACCACGTTTTATACATTCACGAACATCTTTATCAGGAACGCCTGAAGCACCATGTAAAACTAATGGAATATCTACTACTGAACGAATTTCTGATAAACGTTCAAAATCAAGTTTTGGTTCTGATTTATACATTCCATGTGCTGTACCTATCGCAATAGCTAACGAGTCTATGTTTGTTTTCTTAACAAATTCTATAGCTTGTTGTGGATTTGTATATAATGCATCTTTAGCATCGACAACAAGATCATCTTCGACACCACCAAGGCGACCGAGTTCAGCTTCAACACTTACATCATATCTGTGAGCATAATCAACAACCCGTTTTACAAGGGCAATATTTTCATCGAAAGGAAAGTGTGAACCATCAATCATTACCGATCTAACACCGGCATTTATTTTGTTAGTTATATCATTGAATTCTTCATGGTGATCTAAGTGTACAGCTAATGGAACATTATGTTTTCTTGATAATTCATTAGCAATAGCAATGATATTTTCAGTTCCTGCATAACTATATGTTCCTGGCGTACCAGCTAAAATGACCGGAGATTGACATTCAGCCACTGTTTCAACAATTACTTGCATTGTTTCTAAATTATGGATATTGAAGGCGGGAATAGCATACTGCTCTTTTTGGGCTTTTTTTAACATATTATGACTTGAGATAATACTCATTTTACTGCTCCTTAACTATAGTGAACCTCATAATCTTTAGTTTCTTTCAAATTGGAATTATTTTTTGTTAATTATGATTGCAAAATGAAAGTTATACTAGTGTAAATATTGTGAGATGGATCACAAATACTGACTTTTATCTCTGAATAAGAAATGTAATTGAGTATTTTTTTTGTCAAATATTTTCGATTAACCTAGAATAGAGAATAACTCTTCATATATATGAAAATTATATAGTTACAGTTTTAAACGGTTATGGTTTGTTGTAGATCATTTATATGATGAGGTTTATGAGTCTTGTGCGAAGTATTTACCATTAACATAGGAAGTGAAAATTGGCTAAAGCATCTTCAGCTCTATTGAAACGTCGATTGGATATCGCAAAAATTGTACGCCAAAATGGTGAAGTAAAAGTTGATGAGTTGTCTGATCAGTTAAAGGTTTCTCATGTTACTATCCGACAAGATTTAACTTACCTTGAACAACAAGGATATTTAAAACGTTCATTTGGTGGCGCTATTTATATTTCTCCTGAGGGGCAAGTTCACAATTCTGTTGCATTAAATTCAAGTCAAACTAAGGGCAATTCTGATATTGATTTAGCAAAAGCGTGTTTAAGTTATATTAATGATGGTGATACTATTTTTTTAGGACATGGTTTTTTAACTCGGAAACTAATTCCTTTTTTACATAAAAAAAAATCATTACGTATCATTATGAATGATATAAGAAATGCACAATTAGTACGTGAATTTTCCGATGCAGAAGTCATTTTAATTGGTGGCGTTTTATGTGAAGGAAATATTATAAAAAGCTGTAATGAATTGATTAGCATTGGCAATAAGTATGCCATTTCTCATTTCATTATCGAATTAGCAGCCATAGATGGAGATAATTCTCTGATTATTGAAAATTGTGAACAAAAAGAAATATATCAACAAATCTTAAAATATTCTAAACATACTATTGGCCTTTTATTAGAAAGATCTTTACTTGCTGATAATCATAGTATTGGTAAATTAAAACATATAGATGTCACAATATTATCTAAAGCAGCGGTGACTGAGTATCATCACCAATTGTTAAATTCCAATTTTAAACAAATTGCGATTAATAAATATTGTATGACTTATCATAATCTATTGGGGACATAACTAATATGGAATTTAAAATTTGTACTGTAGGTGAATTGCTGGTTGAATTTTTGGCAAAGGAAAATAATCAACGATTTGATCAAACAGGTGAATTTATTGGTCCTTATCCAAGTGGTGCTCCAGCAATATTTGCTGATCAAGTCGCTAAATTAGGTTTTCCTGTCATTTTATTTAGCTGTGTGGGAAAAGATAGTTTTGGAAAAATGTGCATTAATCGGCTTAAAAAAGATGGGGTGATTATTGACGGTATTACTTCACATAGTATGGCTAATACTGGTAGTGCATTTGTTAGTTATCAAGACCATAGTGACAGAGATTTTATTTTTAATATTCCTAATAGTGCATGTGGCTTACTATCATTTAATCATATTGATGAAAAATTGTTAAAAGATTGTAATCATTTGCATGTTATGGGGTCTTCGTTGTACTCTTTTCGAGCTATTGATGCGATGAGAAAAGCCTTGGATCTCATTAAAAATAAAGGTGGAACAATTTCGTTTGATCCTAATTTACGCAAAGAGATGTTTAACATTCAAGAAATGGAACAATCTTTTGGTTATATAATGGAGTATACCGATATTTTCTTACCTAGCGAAAATGAGGTTTGTTATTTTGCTCAGAATGATGAAAGTGAACAACAAACTATGTCAAATTTGCTAAACAATGGTATTAAGCATATTGTTGTAAAAGGTGGTGCTAAAGGAGCCAATTATTATGGTTTAGATGAACAAAAATGCTTAAAAATGATTCATGTAGATGGTTTTAATGTCGATTCTGTCGATCCAACCGGCGCTGGTGATTGTTTTGGTGCGACATTTGTGAGTTTATTATTAGCAGGGTACACTGTTGAAACCGCACTACAATTTGCTAATGTGAGCGGTGCATTGGCTGTATCAAAACAAGGGCCGATGGAAGGAACGTCTTCACTTACCGAAATCCAACAGTTTTTATCACAACATACAACTATTTAATTTGGTAACGAAAACTTAATTTTCCTTATTACAAAAAAATCCCAATAACATTGTTATTGGGAAAACATAAGGAATAGGAAAAACAATGAAATAAATGCATTGTAGAAGTTAGTATGCTCTTTTTTTGAAAAAATGTAAGTAAAGAAATTTATATGTTTGTTTAAATAGTTAGTATTTTTTTTGTTAATATATAGTAAAGAAAATTGTTGTCTTATTTTAATTAATTTTGTTATAAGAAAATTTCTAGCAATGAATTTAAGAATAACTTGCCGTGATCTGTTATTTGCCAAGTTTTGTCATCTTCAACTAAATAATTTTTTTCTATAGCAAGAGAAATCGGTTGATCAATAGATTGCATAGGTAAAAATGTTCTTTGCTCAAACTCGATTTTAGGTGTTGGTTCAAATAGTCTGAATCTATTCATAAAAAATTCAAAGGCTAATTCATCTTTAGCTACAGTATAAGAGCGCTCTAAATAACGTCCTTGCATATATCCTTGTGGATGTTTTGTTTTCACCGTACGAATAATGGTACCGTCATTTTGTGTTAGTTTGCCATGAGCACCACAACCAATACCGATATAATCGCCGAATCGCCAATAATTTAAATTATGTTGACATTGATAATTTGGTTTTGCATAAGCCGATGTTTCATATTGCTGATATCCATGGTTAGTTAGCAATTGGTGTCCTTGTTGATAAATATCCCAGAGCATATCATCATCAGGTAAAACAGGAGGTTTAGAACCAAACAAGGTATTCGGTTCAATTGTTAGTTGATACCAAGATAGATGTGGTGGAGCGATTGCAATTGCCTGTTTAAGATCATGCAATGCATCCTGAATTGTTTGATTTGGCAAGCCATGCATTAAGTCTAAATTAAAGCTTTTTAAATTTAAATCATGGGCTAACTTTCCTGCATCTATCGCTTCTTGTGGATTATGAACTCGTCCTAATTTCTGAAGTTTATCTGATTGAAAGCTTTGTACTCCAATCGATATACGGTTGATACCTGCTTGCTGATATCCTTTGAATCTTTCAACATCAACGGAATTAGGATTTGCTTCAATAGTAATTTCTGCATTATGATTAATTGGTATTATTTTGTTTATATTTGCCAATAAGTTATTAATTAATTCTGCAGAAAACAGGCTTGGGGTTCCACCACCTATGAAAATTGAATGAATGGAACGATCATGAGTAAGCAATACATCTTGTTTTAAATCATTAATTAAATGATCAATATATGCAGAGTAATCCGGCGCACTCTTCATTTTGTGTGAATTAAAATCGCAATATGGACATTTTTGCACACACCATGGCATATGTATATATAAACTCAGTGGAATTTTATACTGAAACATATGCCTTTCCTCAAATTTTTTACAAAGCGTGAGTAACTGATAAGAAATAGCTGGCTATATTACTCCAATTTAGTAAAAAAAGCTTTTATTGTCTGTATTCCGTTTTTATAATTCGAGTAATATGCGTACAATTAGATATAGATTATAGGCAGTATTCGCCAAGCAAATTAAATAGTTAGGAGTAAATATGAGTATTATTAAGCAGATTTTAGATAGTTATGCTACCGGTTCGTCATTGAGTTTATCAGTCCATCAAAATATATTTGGTGAATTACCTGTCTTAGTGATTAAACATCCTACATGTTCAGCAGCAGTATCGTTACAAGGTGCTCATTTACTATTTTGGCAACCTTCAACAGAAACTACTCCGGTTATTTGGTTGAGTCAAAAAGCGAATTTTAAAAAAGAAATGGCAATTAGAGGTGGAGTGCCAATTTGTTGGCCATGGTTTGGTAAATTGGGTGATCCTATGCATGGTTTTGCTCGTTTAGTTGAATGGCAATTAGATTCTTGTAAAGAAGACAATAATGGTGTGGATTTAACTCTATCATTAACCAATAACCAACAGACAGAACGTTTTTTCACAAAACCTTTTCAGGCATGGTTAACCATTCATGTGGGACAAACTTGTGAAGTGACATTATCTTGCCAAGGAGATTTTGAAGCAACAAGTGCATTACATACTTATTTTGGTATTAATAATATTGATAATGTTACTGTTAAAGGTTTAGGGGATTTCTATCAAGATCGCTTACCAGTTGAAAATAAACCGACTATTTTAGGACAACTAACCTTTAATCAAGAAGTTGATCGTGTTTATACTAATGCTGATGAAGCAATCACTATCTTTGATGGGAAACGAACCATAAAATTAACTAATATTAATGCAAGTGATGTCGTTACTTGGAATCCTTGGATAGATAAAGCCAGAGCAATGGCTGATTTCGCTGATCAAGAATATCAATCTATGGTATGCGTTGAGACCTGTCGTATTAATAAACCGTTAAAATTATCGACAAAACAAAAATCAGTATATGGGTTTAAGATTGAAGTGATTTAAGTATTATATTTTGCTTATTATAAATGCAATCAATATGTGACTTTATCTTTGTAGAGTTGATTATTTGATTGCGTTTACTAACATAACACTTTATAATCCTTAGCGCTTTTTGGAGCACTAATTTTATAACCAACTACTGGGTCGCCTGTAATTGGTTTTTATTTTGAATAAATAAGAGAAATCAATATGTTTACATTTAAAGCTGAAGTAAGAAAAGAGCATGGTAAGGGTGCGAGCCGCCGCCTGCGTCACGCTGGTCAGTTCCCAGCTATTGTTTATGGTGGAACAGAACCTGCAGTTTCTATCGTGTTAGATCACAACCAAGTATTCAATATGCAAGAAAAACCAGAATTTTATTCTGAAGTATTAACTATTGAAATTGATGGTAAAGCAGTTAAAGTTAAAGTACAAGCAGTACAACGTCATCCATTTAAGCCAAAATTAGTTCATATGGATTTTGTACGCGCATAATTACTTATTTGTTGAATTATCATTCAACACATCTTTAGATAAAAGGTCACCAATTTGGTGGCCTTTTATTTTTTTATTAGAGTTTAAAAAAGACAAATATCTATTATTATGATTGATTCTATTAACTCAATGTATACTGGTAATCAAACATAATAAAATAAATTGTAGATGACACCATTTTAGGAGAACTTCATGTCTGATATCCCAGCTTGCGATTTAGTTATTTTTGGCGCTAAAGGGGATTTAACGAGGCGTAAACTTTTACCGTCTCTATATCAATTAGAAAAATATGGAAAGTTACCAAAACAGACAAAAATTCTAGGTGTAGGCCGTGCTGATTGGGATCAAAAGGCTTATGCTGAAGTAGCTAAAGATGCATTGACCTCATTTATGTCCGAGCCTTTAGATGAAGCTGTTTGGCAACGACTTAGTCAGCGTCTAAACTTTCATAAATTAGATGTTAATGATATATCAGGCTTTGATTCTTTAAAAAATAAACTTGAAAAATCGCATCCTGCTATTTTTTATTTTGCTATGCATCCGAATGCATTTGGGACTATCTGCCAAGGCTTAGCAGCTGCAGGTATGAACCAATCTCAAAATCGAATTGTCATGGAAAAGCCATTAGGTTTTGATCTACAATCATCGAAAGAGATTAATGATTCAGTTGCAAAATTTTTTAGTGAGTCACAAGTTTATCGTATTGACCACTATTTAGGTAAAGAGTCAGTTTTAAATTTACTTGCATTACGCTTTGCTAACCCAGTGTTTGCTGCATTTTGGGATAGAAATTCAATCGATCATGTTGAAATAACTGTTTCAGAACAAGTTGGAATTGAGGGGCGCTGGGGCTATTTTGATAAAGCTGGACAAATGCGCGATATGGTGCAGAATCATTTATTGCAAATTCTTACTATGATTGCCATGTCTCCTCCAGCAAATCTTGACGATAATAGTTTGCGTAGAGAAAAGATTGCTGTACTTAATGCATTACGTCCAATTAATAAAGCTAATATTCGTGAAAAAGTAGTTAGAGGGCAATATACGGCTGGATTTGTTAACGGTATCAATGTTCCTGGTTATTTAGAGGAAGATGGCGCAAATAAGCAAAGTAATACTGAAACATTTGTTGCTATTCGTGTAGATATAGACAATTGGCGTTGGGCTGGGGTTCCTTTCTATTTAAGGACAGGTAAGCGCTTACCGAGCAAATGTTCTGAAGTGGTGGTTTATTTTAAATCTTTACCTCTTAATTTATTTAGCGAGTCTTATTCAGAATTACCACAAAATAAACTAACCATCCGTTTACAACCAGATGAAGGTATGGACATTGAAATTTTAAATAAAGTACCTGGATTAGATAGTACTCATAATTTACAAACCACTAAACTCGACTTAAGTTTTAGAGAAACATTTCATCAACATAGTGCTGATGCTTATGAGCGTTTACTATTAGAAGTGATGCGTGGCAGACAAGCTTTATTTGTTCACCGTGATGAGGTTGAAGCTGCATGGAAATGGGTTGATTCAATTATTAGTGCTTGGAATTTAGATAATGAATCACCAAAAACCTATCCTGCAGGTACTTGGGGGCCTGTCGCTTCAGTGGCTTTGATCACCAAAGATGGTCATTCATGGCATGAGTTTGAATAGAGGAATTGCGAAAATGTTTACATTAAATAAATACTCAAACAGTCAACTATTGATTGAAGATTTAGCCGCCCATATTGTCAAAGAACTAAAAAAGGCTATTGAGAAAAAAGGACATGCTTCTATCGCCGTGTCTGGTGGAAAAACACCTATACCACTATTTAAATTACTAAGCCAACAAGATTTAGATTGGCATAAGGTTTTTATTACATTAGTTGATGATCGATGGGTAGCTGATACTGATGATGCGAGTAATGAGAAGTTAGTATTAACTTATTTACTACAAAATAAGGCTAAATTAGCTAATTTTGTCGGCTTGAAAAATAGTTGTGATAATCCATTCGACGGCGCAGAAATTACCGATAAAATATTAAATAAAATTCCGATGCCATTTGATGTGTTAATTTTGGGAATGGGTGAAGATGGACATACTGCCTCGCTTTTCCCTGGTGCAGCTAATTTAATGGCGGGCTTAGATATGAAATCCGGTCGCAAAGTTATCGGTATGACACCATTAACCGCTCCACTTGATCGTATTACCTTAACATTACCTACTATTTTAGATAGTGAAAATATCTATTTACATTTAGTCGGTGAAAGTAAGATGCAAGTGCTTGAGCAAGCAGAACAAGGTGATGATATTAATCAAATGCCTATTCGTGCAGTCTTGCAGCAGAATAGAGTCAATGTTATTGGTTTTTGGACCGCTTCTTAACTAAATCAACCTTGCTAGTTTTGACTGGTAAGGTTCTAATTGACAGTCAGGTACTAAAACCTCTTGTTACCTAAATCATTGGCTCTTTATATCTATAATATATTGATAAATAGAATTTTTTATTAGAAAGCATCAATTTTGTATTAAAAACTATATCCATAATTCCTTTTAATATTCTTTACTACTTTATTTCAGTTGTTAGGATTTACTAACAGTTATATACATTTTTTACATTGGTAGAAATAAATTAATTAAACATCTATTATTTTATTAACTTTTGTGGTAAAAAGTGGGGTAAAGTGGTAAAAAATAGGATTGCAATTAACATATTGATTTTTTTATAATTTAAAAATAATAAAAATTGTTAATTATGGTGCTTTCATGTTTAGTGGTGCAATTTTAGTCAGTTTAGATAGTAAAGGGCGAATAGCAATTCCTACTCGCTATCGTGATTTTTTGTCTGACGGCTTAGTTTGTACCATTGGTTTATATCATCCTTGTTTAACACTTTATTCAATGTCTGAATGGCAAAAAATTGAATTACAACTATCAACATTGTCAACTATTGTTGAAGTAGAAAGAAGAATTAAAAGGCTACTATTAGGTTATGCAACGGAATGTAATTTAGATAATGCTGGACGTATTTTACTACCACCAACTTTACGTACTTATGCAAAACTAGAAAAACATACTATGTTTGTCGGCCAATCCAATAAATTTGAGATTTGGGATGAAGGAATATGGTATCAACAAATTAGTGATGATATTGCTGCGTTACCAACAGATATTGAAAACTTATCAGATAATTTAAAAAATCTAACAATTTAATAAGAGTAAATAACAATGGATTATCAACATAAAACAGTTTTGTTAAATGAAGCTGTAACGGCATTGAATTTAAAAAAAAACGGTATTTATGTTGATGGGACTTTTGGTCGTGGCGGTCATTCTCGTTTGATCCTCGAACAATTAGGGGATAAAGGGAAATTAATTGCAATTGACCGTGATGAGCGAGCTGAACAAGCAGCAGCTAAGATAAATGATCCTAGATTTACTTTTATTCGTGGTGAGTTTTCTAATGTTTATCAATATATTAATGAATTAGGGTTGTTAGGCAGCGTTGATGGTTTTTTGTTAGATTTAGGTGTGTCATCACCTCAATTAGATGATCCAGAAAGAGGATTTTCGTTTATGAGAGATGGACCACTTGATATGCGAATGAATAATCATAAAGGTGTAACTGCAAGTGAGTGGTTACTAAATAGTGATGAAAATGATATTGCATGGGTATTAAAAACTTTTGGTGAGGAAAAATTTGCTAAACGTATCGCACGTGCAATTGTTGAGCAAAATAAGGTGGCACCAATCACTCGAACTTTAGAGTTAGCGAGTTTAATTGAAAAAGCGACCCCGAAGAAAGATAAAAATAAACATCCTGCAACACGATCATTTCAAGCTATTAGGATTTACATAAATAGTGAACTAGAGGAAGTTGAACAAGCATTAAATAGCAGTTTATCGATATTGGCTAATCAAGGTAGACTGGCTGTGATTAGTTTTCATTCCTTAGAAGACAGAATTGTAAAACAATTTATTAATAAACAGAGTAAAGGCCCAGATTTACCTGCAGGGTTACCATTAACAGAACAACAAATTAAACAATATGGTAATGCTAAACTAAAATCACTTGGCAAAATTAAGCCGAGTAATGATGAAATATATGGTAACCCGCGTTCACGTAGCGCGATATTAAGGGTAGCAGAAAGGAAAAATGAATAGTAATCAAAACAATGAAATTTACAATAGAACTGATGTAGAAAAACACAATCAAAAAAGACCAAGCAAAAGTTTATTTGGGTTAATCCTTAATGATTTGCTTGGCCATCAAAAAATTTCATTATTGTTATTGTTACTTATTATTATTTCTGCTGGTGCTGTATTAATAACTACTCAGCAGGTACGTAAACAATTATTTGAACGTGAACAATTATTGCTTGAACAAGATGTATTAGAAAGTGAATGGCGTAATTTAGTTATTGAAGAAAATGTTCTTGCAGATCCCAAACGGGTTGAAGAAAAAGCTAAAAATCAATTAGGAATGTCTTATGTGACACCACAAAATGAAACCGTTATTGTGATAAAGAGTAAATAATGAAGTTTGCCAATAAAAATAAAAAAGATAACGTAAGACTTAATACGAAATCAAATAAAGGTAATAAATTAAACAGTAAAAAACAAGTTTTTACGCTTAATAGATTCTACCTTGTATATGGCTTTATTATTTTAGCAATTATTGGTTTGTTGGTGAGATTGGCTGTTTTACAAATAATAGAACCCGATAAACTTATTGCTGAAGCCAATAAACGTTCAATTCGTCATCAAGAAATGAGTGCGCCGAGAGCTATGATTACTGATCGTAATGGAAGAGCTTTGGCCGTTAGCGTTCCAATGTATGATGTTTGGGCTGATCCGAAAATAGTTGTGCAAAAAGGTGGTGTTGATGCCAATGATATTCGTTGGCAAGGATTAGCGAAAACGTTAAATATTCCAATATCGACATTAGAACAAAAATTGAGTAATCCATCGATGCGTTTTGTTTATTTATCTAAACAAATTACACCAACCATATCGGATTATTTAAAAAAATTAAAATTACCTGGAATATCGTTTGCTAAGACTTCAAAACGTTATTACCCTGCAGCAGAAAATATTGCCCAATTAATTGGCTTAACTGATATCGATGAGAACGGTACTGAAAAAGGTTCTGAAGGTATTGAAAAAAGTTTTAATAAATGGCTTATTGGAGAATCGGGACAACGTATAGTTAGACGAGATAGAGTTGGTCGTGTTATTGAGGAGCTCGAAAGAACAGAAAGTGAAATTGCCTCTGATTTAACGTTAAGCATTGATGAGCGTTTACAGTCGCTAGTTTATAGCGAGCTTAGCCAAGCAGTAGCATTTAATAAAGCTGATAGTGGTACAGCTGTTTTGATCGATGTTCATTCTGGTGAGATTTTAGCGATGGCAACCAGTCCATCCTATAATCCAAATAATCGAACTTCAATTGATTATAATTTGTTACGAAATCGGGCCATAACAGATGCATTCGAACCGGGTTCAACAGTTAAACCTTTAGTTGTTATGGCTGCATTAGAAAAGAAAATAGCCGACTTGAACACTATCATAGATACTAGACCTTTTTTAGTTAACCGCTATGAAATAAAAGATGTCTCTTATCAAAAAGCACTAAATTTGGCTGGTATTTTGGAAAAATCAAGTAACGTAGGGGTAAGTAAATTAGCACTACAAATGCAATCAGGTGATCTGGTTGAGTTTTATAGTCGTTTTGGCTTAGGTCAACCAACAGAACTTGGTTTAGGTGGTGAAGTTAGTGGTTCTATTGCTGCCGATAGGACGAGAAAATGGGCTGATATAGAGCGTGCAACATTTTCTTTTGGTTATGGTTTAAGCGTTACTCCATTACAATTGGCGAGAGCTTATGCAACTATTGGTAGCTATGGTGTTTATCGACCAGTTTCAATATTGAAAGTGAACGAACCAGTAGAAGGTAAACGGGTTGTAAGCGAAAAAATAGCTAAAACTGTAGTGCAATTGATGGAAGCTGTAGCCGTAACCGGTGGCGGAACTAAAGCCTCAGTTCCTGGATATAGTGTCGGCGTTAAAACGGGTACAGCTAAAAAACTAGCTGGTGGTCGATATGTTAACCAGTATTTAGCTTATACCGCAGGTATTGCACCGGCAACAGGGCCAAAATATTCACTAGTTGTGGTAATTGATAATCCAAAAGCAGGGCAATATTATGGCGGCTCTGTTTCCGCACCTGTTTTTAGTCGAATTATGGGGGGCGTTCTTAGAACAATGAACGTTAAACCAGATCGCCAAGTAGATGGCCAAATGATCGTATATTAGTAGGTAACAAATAATGGCAACAAACACATTTAAAACGTTATATAAATTATTAGGTGGGAGTGATCTGGAAATAGATGATTTCTCACTTAATCATTTGATAATTGATAGTCGAAAAGTAAATAAAGATGATGTTTTTATTGCTATTAAAGGGTATAACGTTAATGGTCGGGATTTTATTCCGCAAGCTATCTCATCTGGTGCTGCTGTAGTTCTAATTGAAACAAATAGAAAATCAAATGATTTGAAAATTGATTATCTTAAACAAAAAAATAAGAAGGTTATTCCACAAATTAGTATATTTCAGCTTTCTCAAAAATTATCAAAAATTGCAAACGATTTTTATTTTTCACCATCTAAAAATTTATCGGTTATTGGTGTAACTGGAACTAATGGTAAAACAACGGTAACTCAGCTTATCGCACAATGTGTAACTTTATTAAATCAAAAAGCTGCGTTATTGGGTACGATAGGTAATGGTATTTATAATCAACTTGAACCTTCAGTAAATACGACTTTATCTGCTATTGAAGTTCAATCAGCTTTAGCCGAATTTGTTACGCAACAAGTTCAAGTTGTCGCCATGGAAATTTCGTCCCATGGTTTAGCGATGAATCGAGTAAAAGCACTAAATTGTGCGGCAACAGTGTTTACTAATTTAAGCCGTGATCATCTTGATTATCATAAAACCATGAATAAATATGCTAAAGCAAAATGGTCATTATTCAGCGGTGATGAACACGAAAAGCAAGTTGCTAGTTCAGGTAAATCAATTATTAATTATGATGATGAATACGGACGGCGTTGGATAGATAAATTATCAAGTGTTACGGTTGTGTCATGTCAGCCTAAATCATTGCGCCGTTTAAAAACATTAGATAAAACCTATGTTGGTGTATCAATGATTGAATATCATGATAAAGGGGCCAAAATTCATATGGAATCGAGTTGGGGTAATGCTATTATTCACAGCCGATTATTAGGCGAATTTAATGTATCAAATGTACTGTTAGCAATCGCAACCTTGTTGACTCTTGATTATCCATTTTTTGCTGTTGTTAATATGGCATCATATCTTAAGCCGATCTGTGGTCGTATGGAAGTGATACATATAAAAAATAGTCCAACAGTCATTATTGATTATGCACATACCCCAGATGCATTACAAAAAGCATTACAAGCAAGTCGTATTCATTGTAAAGGCCAATTATGGGTGATTTTTGGTTGTGGTGGCGATAGAGATACCGGTAAAAGACCTTTAATGGCCGAAGTCGCGGAACAATTTGCTGATAAAATTGTATTAACAAATGATAATCCACGTACTGAAGATGAGACTAAAATTATTCATGATATAGAGCAAGGTTTAAGCAATATTAAAAATATACAAGTTATTACTGATAGAGTTACAGCTATTCGAGAAACGCTTGCTCAGGCTAAACCTGATGATGTTATCTTAATCGCCGGAAAAGGACATGAAGATTACCAAATTATTGGTAAAACCAAGCATCATTATTCAGATCAAGAAACGGTAAAACAGATTTTAGGAGTAGAGAATCTATCATGATTCCTTTAGTTATTAAACAAATTGCAACAATCGTCAATGGTACATCTTATCATCTTCCAGATGAAGAATTGGCTATTAATGAAATTTGTACTGATTCACGAAAAATTACTGATCAATCACTATTTATTGCATTGGTAGGTGAAAAATTTGATGGTCATTTATTTGCTAAACAAGCTATTGACGATGGTGCTATTGCGGTAATTGTAAATCGTAAAATCGATGATGATATTCCTCAAATAGTGGTCAATGATACTTATATAGCATTAGGTCAACTAGCTGAATTTGTAAGAGATCAAAGTTCAGCAAAATTTGTTGCGTTAACTGGTTCATCGGGCAAAACCTCCGTCAAAGAAATGACTGCCAATATTTTACAACAATGTGGTGAGACTCTTTATACTCAAGGTAATTTTAATAATGATATAGGAGTGCCACTAACTTTACTACGATTAAAGAAGCAAGATCAATTTGCGGTTGTTGAGTTAGGTGCTAATCATATAGGTGAAATTGCTTATACTACACGCTTAGTTAAACCAAACAGTGCACTAATTAATAATATAGCTTTGGCGCATATTGAGGGATTTGGTTCTCTTGATGGTGTAGCAACAGCTAAAGGTGAAATTTTTGAAGGATTAGCTGATAACGGAATTGCAATTATTAATTTGGAAAGTTGTTCTGATAACTGGTTAGCTATGCTCAAAAATAAAACTGTCTGGACCTTTTCGATACATAATTTTTCTGCTGATTTTTATGCTAGTAATATTGAAATTATGGATCAGACTACTTTCACATTACACACCCCAATTGGTGATAGTGAAATTACCTTACCATTAGTTGGTGAGCATAATATATCAAATGCCATAGCTTCATCTGCTTTAGCAATATCTGTAGGAGCAACCTTAACACAGGTAAAAAAAGGTTTAGCTGAGTCAAAATCGGTAAAAGGGCGATTGTATCCTGTTAGGTTAAATCAAACGCAGTTAATTTGGGATGATTCTTATAATGCTAACGTAGGTTCAATGTCTGCTGCTATTCATGTTTTAGCAACACAGCCTGGGTATAAAGTATTAGTCGTTGGTGATATGGCTGAATTGGGTAATGATGCAAACATTTATCATCAACAAATCGGCGAGTTAGCTAAACAACAAAATATTGATTGTGTTGTTAGTGTCGGCCAGCTAAGTGAATTAATCAGTCAATTTAGTGGTGTTGGCCATCATTTTATTGATAAACAAAGTGCTGTAGATTATTTATTAAACTTACTACGTCTACATCCAACTTTAACTATGTTAGTCAAAGGATCACGTAGTGCAAAAATGGAAGATCTTATCGTGGAAATTCAAACAAAAATAGGTCGGGATTAAAATTATGTTGGTGTGGATATCAGAATATTTAGTTAAATATTTTACTTTCTTTAATGTTATTTCTTATCTTACGGTAAGGGCTATTTTAGCGCTATTAACTTCATTGACCATTTCGCTAATTATGGGGCAAAAAGTCATTGATTGGTTACAAAAATTGCAGATTGGTCAAGTTATCCGTAATGATGGTCCGGAATCTCATTTAAGTAAAAAAGGAACACCAACAATGGGGGGAACGCTTATATTGGCCTCCATTTCAATTTCCGTATTTTTATGGGCTGATCTGCGAAATCCTTATGTTTGGGTAACATTATTTGTATTACTTGGTTATGGTATTGTTGGTTTTGCAGATGATTATTTAAAAGTTATACGCAAAAATACTGCGGGGCTAATTGCTCGATGGAAATATTTTTGGCAGTCAGTTATTGCATTAATTGTTGCTTTTGGTCTTTATGCTTATGGAAAAGATAGTTCTGTTACAGTTCTAGTTGTTCCATTCTTTAAAGATGTGATGCCACAATTAGGATTGTGGTTTATTTTACTAACTTATGTCGTCATAGTTGGCGCTGGTAATGCAGTAAATTTGACCGATGGTCTCGATGGATTGGCAATTATGCCAACAGTTTTTGTTGCTGCTGGTTTTGCACTTGTTTCTTGGGCAACTGGTAATGTTAATTTTGCTGCCTATTTACATATTCCATATATTAAATTTAGTGGCGAATTAATGATTGTTTGTACTGCAATTATTGGTGCTGGTCTTGGTTTTTTATGGTTTAACACTTATCCGGCAATGGTCTTTATGGGCGATGTCGGTTCATTAGCTTTAGGTGGTGTGTTTGGTATCATTTCTGTTTTGCTTAGACAAGAGTTCTTATTGTTAGTTATGGGGGGAATTTTTGTTATTGAAACCTTATCTGTAATTTTACAAGTAGGATCCTTTAAATTAAGAGGTAAACGAATTTTTCGAATGGCACCAATTCATCATCACTATGAATTAAAAGGTTGGCCTGAACCAAGAGTTATTGTTCGGTTTTGGATTATTTCACTGATGTTAGTGGTAATTGGGTTATTAACTTTGAAATTACGCTAAAGAATATTAGAGCAGGATTAAATCATGGTTGATTATCAAGGTAAAAAAATTGTTATTATCGGATTAGGTATTACAGGATTATCCTGCGTTGACTATTTTCTTGCTCAAAATGTTATACCGAAAGTAATTGATACTCGTACCTCTCCTTCTGGATTAGAACAATTAGATGAGCGTGTTAGGTATCATTTAGGTAATTTAAATACTGATTGGTTGTTTGAGGCTGACTTGATTATTGCCAGTCCTGGTATTGCTTTATCTACACCTGAATTACAAAAAGCCGCAAAACACGGAATTGAGATTATTGGCGATGTTGAACTTTTTTGCCGTGAAGTCAATCAACAAAAAAATAAAAAAGTTATTGCTATTACCGGGGCAAATGGTAAAACGACTGTCACAACTTTGGTTGGTGATATTGTAAAAGCCGCGGATATAAAAGTTGGTGTGGGTGGCAATATTGGTGAACCCGCTTTATCATTATTGCAACAAAACTGTGATGTTTATGTTCTTGAACTATCAAGTTTTCAATTAGAAACAACATCAAGTTTACAAGCTTCAGTGGCAACGATTTTGAATATTTCTGAAGACCATATGGATCGTTATCCACTAGGATTGATGCAATATACTGAAGCGAAACAACGAATTTATCATAATGCAAAATGTTGTGTTATTAACTATGATGATAAATTGACTAAACCGTCTGGTAAACAACACCATTGTGTCTCATTTGGATTAAATAGTGGAGACTATCATTTAGATGAGAAGTATGAACATTTAATTGCAAAAAATCAGCCTGTTTTATCAACTAAATCAATGAAACTAATCGGCTGTCATAATTATCTGAATGCATTAGCAGCCTTAGCTATTGCTGATAATTTACAGATCCCACGTGATTCAAGCTTACAAACAATTTCTAATTTTCAAGGTTTACCACATCGTTTTGAATTAGTCTTTGATTGCAATAATGTCAAATGGATTAATGATTCTAAAGCCACTAATGTAGGTAGTACCGAAGCGGCATTGAAAAGTGTTATATGTAATGGAAAACTATTTTTATTGTTAGGTGGCGATGGTAAATCAGCAGACTTTACCCCTTTGATTCCTTATTTAAAAAGTAGGAATATCGAAATTTTCTGTTTTGGCCGAGATCGAGATTTGCTAGCAAATTTAGCTCCTGAAATCACAACTGTTACGCGAACTATGTCCGAAGCCATGCAGTGTATAGCTAAAAAAATAGTCGCAAATGATGTTGTATTACTCTCACCGGCTTGTGCAAGTTTAGACCAATTTAAAAATTATATTGAGCGTGGAAATCTATTTGCAAAACTTGCCAAACAGTACGGTTCAAGGAGTGATGAATGACATTATTTTGGATAAAAAAACAAGTGAATCCAAATATTCCATTTGATAACCAATTACTTTGGACTGTAATTGGTTTAATGGTATTTGGTTTAATTATGGTGACATCTTCATCAATGGCGTTTAATGAGAGTGATCCATTCTTCTATACGCAACGAGAGTTGATTCAAATTGGAATGTCGCTCTTTTTAATGTGTATAACGTTATATATTCCGATGCAACGTTGGCAACAATTTGGATCAGTTTTATTAATTCTTTCAATTGTTATGTTGATAGTTGTTTTAGGGATTGGCTCTTCAATTAACGGTGCGTCTCGTTGGATCCCATTAGGTGTTTTTAATTTTCAGCCAGCTGAACTTTCTAAATTATCGTTATTTTTATTTTTAGCTGGTTATTTAGCCCGTAAGTCAGAAGAAGTCCAAAGCGGCTTTTGGGGTTTTTTTAAACCTATGGTTGTTATGGCGGTTTTGTCAATTTTGTTACTCAAACAACCTGATTTAGGTACTGTAATTGTATTATTCATGGTAACAATAGGCATCTTGTTTATTGCTGGCGCTCAATTATGGCAATTTATTGCGATTTTACTAACTGGAGTTGGTGCTGTAGTTTGCCTTATTTTATATGAGTCTTATCGTTTAACACGTTTAATGACATTCCTTGATCCGTGGCAAGATGCAACTGGTGCTGGTTATCAGCTAGTTGCATCGTTAATGGCAATTGGTAATGGTGGTATTACTGGACAAGGCATTGGTAATTCTATTTTTAAATTACGTTATTTACCTGAATGTCATACCGATTTTATTTTCTCAATTATTTCAGAAGAGTATGGATATATTGGTGTTGCTGCATTATTGTTATTACTCTTCTTTTTAACCTTTAAAGCATTAGCAATTGGCTATCGAGCTTTGAATGAAGGTTCCCAATTTTCAGGCTATTTGGCTTGTGAAATTGGTATTTGGTTTGGATTTCAAACTTTTGTTAATGTTGGTGTCACCTCCGGTATGTTACCGACAAAAGGTTTAACCTTACCATTTATTAGTTATGGAGGCTCAAGCCTTATTGTGATGAGTATTGCGGTTGCAATATTACTGAGAATAGATTTTGAGTTTAGGCAACAACAAACTCAAGCAAGAATAAGGTCGATAAAATAATGAAAAAATTATTAGTCATGGCAGGTGGAACAGGTGGCCATGTATTTCCAGGTATTGCCGTTGCTCATTATTTAATGAAGCAAGGTTGGCAAGTAAGGTGGCTAGGGACTGCTGATCGTATGGAAGCACATTTAGTGCCAGAAAATGGTATTGATATTGATTTTATTCAAATATCAGGCTTGCGAGGAAAAGGTAAAATGGCCTTATTAAAGGCGCCTTACAAAATATTAAAAGCGGTTTTGCAAGCAAGAAAGATCTTAAAAAATTATCGTCCGGATGTCGTTTTAGGTATGGGAGGATATGTTTCCGGACCGGGAGGAATTGCGGCTAAATCTCTAGGCATTCCGGTTGTATTACATGAACAAAATGGTATAGCAGGTTTAACTAACAAATCCTTAGCTAAAATTGCGACCAGAGTTTTACAAGCTTTTCCAACAGCATTTCCTAATGCAGAAGTTGTTGGAAATCCTGTTCGTAGTGATTTATTAACAATTGAAGAACCACGCGAAAGATTTAAAGATCGACAAGGCTCAATTAGAGTTTTGATTATGGGCGGAAGTCAAGGAGCTAAGGTCATTAATGATGTTGTACCTCAAGTAATTACAAGATTATCTGATAAGTATGTTGTTTGGCATCAAACAGGAAAAGGTATGTTAGATGAAGTACTTAAATCATATCAGCATTGTGATATGACAAATAATCGTGTGACAGAATTTATAACAGATGTAAAAGAAGCTTATGATTGGGCTGATATCGTAATTTGCCGTAGTGGAGCATTAACTGTAAGTGAGATTGAAGTTGTTGGTATTGGAGCTATTTTTGTACCATTTATGCATAAAGATCGCCAACAATTTTGGAATGCGAAATCTTTAGCCGATATTGGTGCGGCAAAGATAATTGAACAACCAGATTTCAATGTTGATTCTCTATTTACGTTACTTAAACATTTGAGTCGTGAAGATATAGTTGAAATGGCTATTAAAGCAAAAAGTTTATCAATTATAAATTCGACGGAAAGAGTAGCCGAAACGCTTATTTCGGTGGTAAAATAGTGAATTTTATATATAATTTTAAGTAATTGTCTTGTTGATGTGTTTAATATTTAATCTTAATTTATTTGATAAATGATTGTCCAATAAATTTTTAAATACCAAATACTAAACAAGAAGTAACTAACTAGTTAGGGGTTTAAGTGTGAATACTAAGGAATTAGCTGAATTAAGAGCAATCATTCCAGAAATGAAACGAGTCAAACATATCCATTTTGTTGGTATTGGTGGCGCGGGCATGGGCGGTATTGCTGAAGTTCTTGCTAATGAAGGATATCAAATTAGCGGTTCAGATATTACTGAAAATCCTGTAACTCAGCATTTAGAAACATTAGGCGCTAAAATTGTCATTGGTCATGCTGCTGAAAACGTCCTGAGTGCTAGTGTTGTGGTTATCTCTTCGGCGATTTCTCAGGATAATATAGAAGTTATTGCAGCTAGAGAGGCTCGGATACCAGTGATTCAAAGAGCTGAAATGTTAGCTGAGTTAATGCGTTTTCGATATGGTATTGCTATCGCTGGTACCCATGGTAAAACAACCACTACAGCAATGGTTACTTCTATATATGCAGAAGCTAAACTTGATCCAACTTTTGTTAATGGTGGATTAGTAAAAGCGGCAGGAACACATGCTAGACTAGGTAGTAGCCGTTATTTTATTGCTGAAGCGGATGAAAGTGATGCTTCATTTCTACATTTACAGCCTATGGTCTCTATAGTTACTAATGTCGAACCTGACCATATGGATACCTATCAAGGAAGTGTAGAAAATCTTAAGCAAACCTTTATCTCTTTTTTACGCAATCTTCCTTTTTATGGTTTAGCCGTAATGTGTTATGACGATCCGATTAATCGCGAGTTATTACCAGTGGTTGGTCGTAAAATTATCACCTATGGATTTAGCGAAGAAGCCGATGTAGTAATTAAAAATTATCGCCAAGAAAGAGGTGTTAGCTATTATACCGTTTGCCGTCCAGATAGAGATGATTTACACATTGAATTGAATGCTCCAGGCAAACATAATGCTTTAAATTCTGCGGCAGCGATTATTGCGGCAACAGAGGATGGAATTGATGATGATTCAATTGTACGTGCGCTGGCTAAATTTGCCGGTACTAGTCGACGTTTTGATCTATTAGGTATTTTTTCTTACGGAAATGATAAAGATATAATGATGGTTGATGATTATGGACATCACCCTAGCGAAGTTAATGCTACAATTCAAGCGGCTAGAAATGGCTGGCCAGATCGGCGTTTAGTTATGTTGTTTCAACCGCACAGATATACACGAACTAGGGATCTATTTGATGATTTTGCCCAAGTACTTTCTCAAGTTGATGCATTAGTGATGTTAGATGTTTATTCTGCCGGAGAACAACCTATTGCTGGTGCTGATAGTCGTTCACTTTGTCGTTCAATTCGTAATCGAGGGAAAGTGGATCCAATTTATGTTTCAGATTTAGATCTTGTACCGGAAATTATGAAAGAAATATTACAAGGTGGAGATTTGTTATTAACACAAGGCGCAGGTAGTGTTGGTCGGATTGCCCGTCAATTAGCTGGCAGCCAATTATTTTCAAAAGGGGTTTTATAATAATGGTTGATAAAGTTGCTGTATTGTATGGAGGAACCTCTGCTGAACGTGAAGTATCACTAAAATCAGGACAAGCTGTTCTAGCAGGATTAAAAGCAAATGGTATTGATGCTCATCTTGTTGATACAAAAGAGTATTGTATAACTAATTTAAAACAAGATGGTTTTTCAAAAGCATTTGTTATTTTGCATGGACGAGGTGGTGAAGATGGTATTACCCAAGCTATTTTAACTTATCAAAATATTCCTTATACCGGAAGTGATGTTTTATCCTCAGCATTAACTATGGATAAGTTAAAAACCAAACTAGTGTGGAAATCACTTGGTTTACCTGTTGCTGATTATGTAATGGTTGATAAATCACAATCAATTGATGTTGATAATATAATTAAACAACTTGGCTTACCATTGTTTGTTAAACCTAGCCATGAAGGTTCAAGTGTCGGTATGTCAAGAGTTAATCAAGCAGATGAATTAAAAGCAGCTGTTGATATTGCCTTTAAATATGATAATACTGTAATGATCGAATCATTTTTAGCTGGTCCAGAGTTTACTGTAGCTATTGTTGGTGATGATGTTTTACCTGCAATTTACATTAAACCCGCTACCAATTTTTATGATTATGATGCAAAGTATTTGTCAGATAAAACCCAATATTTTTGTCCAAGTGGATTAAGTGATGCTAAAGAACAAGAAATTCGTAAATTGGCATTAGACGCTTATAAAGCCGTAGGATGTAGAGGCTGGGGACGAGTCGATATTATGTTTGATGAAAATGAAAAGCCATATTTGCTTGAGGTAAATACTGCTCCAGGCATGACAGATCATAGCTTGGTTCCAATGGCGGCAAAAGAATATGGCTGGTCATTTAGTGATTTGGTTAAACGTATTTTACAATTAGCAACCATTTAATTGGCTTTATTTTTATGAAAAAAGTCCGACAAGCAGCGCATAAACATCAAAACCAGAATAGAAGAAAGTTGCTTGTTTTTCGCAATACAGAACAAATGCTAGGTTTTTTGTTCTTACTTGTAATAGTTGTTATTTGTGGATGGGCTGTCAATTGTATTAAAGATTGGATGGAAGATCCTGATCAGATGGTATTATCACAATTGACCTTAAGTGGTGATTATACTTATACGACAGAAGATGATCTTAGACAAGCAATTCTGGGATTAGGTTTACCAAATACTTATATTGGCCAAGATGTTGATGATATTCAGCAAGAAATTATGCGATATCCTTGGGTAAAACAAGCAAGTGTTCGTAAACAGTGGCCCGACAGGTTGATTGTATACATTGAAGAATATAAACCTGCGTTTTACTGGAATGATTTATATTTACTTGATAAAAATGGTAGTACTTTTAGTGTGCCATTGGATCGTTTGAAAGATTTATCATTGCCGAGACTTTATAGTCCTGAAGGTAAAGCCAAGTCAATGTTAGAAACTTATTTTAGATTAGAGGATATCTCTAAAAAATGGGCTAATAATAAATCTACTTTGACAATTCAGGCAGCAATATCGGATGAACGTAATGCATGGCAATTAATGGTAAAGCAATGTAAAGTTGATTTATGTTCTGAAAATGAGGAAATAAAATTGATATTAGGTAGTGAAAAAATAGAACAACGTTATCAACAATTTATCAAATTATTTCCAGAAATTCAGTCAAGAATACCCGATGGTGAAAAAATAACGGCTGCTGATTTACGTTATGAAAATGGTATTTCAGTGCAACGAGAAAAAATCTCTCAATAAGGAATAAACAAAGGCTGAAGTATGAAAGCAACAGAGAAAAAATTGGTTGTTGGACTTGAAGTTGGCACCTCGAAAGTTCTTGCCCTCGTTGGTGAAGTTCTTCCTGATGGTATTGTCAACATTATTGGTGTTGGACATTGTCCATCAAAAGGCGTTGATAAAGGTGGTGTGAACGATCTTGAATCAGTGGTTAAATCAATCCAACGGGCCGTTGATCAAGCTGAATTAATGGCTGATTGCCAAATATCTTCTGTTTATTTAAGTCTGTCAGGTAAACATATCCGTTGTCAGAATGAAATTGGAATGGTGCCGATTGCAGATGAAGAAGTGACAGCAGAAGATGTTGAAAATGTTGTTCATACCGCTAAATCTGTGCGTATTTTAGATGAACACAGAATTTTACATGTTATTGCCCAAGAGTACTCTATTGATTTACAAGAAGGTATTAAAAACCCAATTGGATTATCTGGTGTAAGAATGAAAGCGAAAGTTCATTTGGTCACCTGCCATAATGATATGGCAAGAAATATAGTTAAAGCAGTAGAACGTTGTGGATTAAAAGTTGATCAGCTTATTTTCTCTGGTTTAGCATCGAGTTATGCCGTATTAACTGATGATGAAAAAGAGTTAGGTGTTTGCGTCATAGATATAGGTGGCGGAACAATGGATGTCTCAGTTTATACTGGTGGAGCATTACGTCATTCTGTAGTTATTCCTTATGCTGGTAATGTTGTTACCAGTGATATTGCTTACGCATTTGGTGCACCACCAATGGATGCAGAAAATATTAAAATTCGTTATGGATGTGCTGTTGGTTCACTAGTAGGTAAAGATGAAGTTATTGATGTTCCAAGTGTGGGTGGACGTCCGTCTCGTTCATTACAGCGACAAACATTAGCTGATGTCATTGAGCCTCGTTATTCAGAGCTTTTATCACTAGTCCAAAAAGAGCTATTAGTATTACAAGACGAGCTTAAAAGACAGAATGTTAAATATCAATTGGCAGCAGGGATTGTGTTAACAGGCGGTGCTGCTCAAATTAAAGGTATGGTTGAATGTGCTGAAAAAGTTTTTCAAAATCAAGTGCGTATTGGCCAACCTTTAAATATTTCAGGATTAACTGATTATGTACAAAAACCATATTGTTCAACAACTGTAGGGTTATTGCATTATGGTAAACAAAGTTTATTACATGATGATGCTAAAGACAGCAATAAATCATCATTAAAAGGGATAGCTAAACGTTTGACCGGTTGGTTCAAAAAAGAATTTTAGCTAATATATTTAATAACTTCGTAGACATTGTAGCTGGTTATCTGTACAATGTTCTTAGATCGTAAATTTGGAGATAAGTTATGTTTGAGCCTATGGTTGCGGATGATGAGCCAGCAGCTGTCATTAAAGTTATTGGTGTCGGTGGCGGCGGCGGTAATGCTGTTGAGCATATGATTGCTGAACATATTGAAGGCGTTGAGTTTTTTGCAGCAAATACTGATGCACAAGCATTAAAAAGAATAAAAGTTGGTCAAACTATCCAAATCGGAAATAATGTTACCAAAGGACTTGGTGCTGGCGCTAATCCAGAAGTTGGCAGAAACTCAGCAGAAGAGGATCGTGATGTTATTCGTAGTGCGATTGAAGGTGCCGATATGGTCTTCATTGCAGCCGGTATGGGTGGCGGAACGGGTACTGGTGCTGCACCAGTTGTTGCTGAAATTGCTAAAGAATTAGGTATTTTAACTGTTGCTGTAGTTACAAAACCTTTTGGATTTGAAGGTAAAAAACGCATGGCTTTTGCTGAGCAAGGTATTGCTGAGTTAGCTAAACATGTTGATTCTCTTATTACAATTCCAAATGATAAATTATTAAAAGTTTTAGGTCGTGGCGTTAAATTATTAGATGCATTTGCTGCAGCAAATGGCGTATTAAAAGGCGCAGTGCAAGGTATCGCCGAACTAATTACTAAACCTGGTCACATCAACGTTGACTTTGCTGACGTTAGAACTGTCATGTCAGAGATGGGCTATGCGATGATGGGTTCTGGTCGTGCAACTGGTGATAATCGAGCTGAAGAAGCAGCTGAAATGGCTATTTCAAGTCCTTTACTTGAAGATATTGATTTATCAGGTGCTCGTGGTGTATTAGTTAATGTTACCGCAGGCCTTGACCTTGGTCTTGAAGAGTTCGAAACAGTAGGTAGCACCGTAAGAGCATTTGCTTCTGATAATGCTACTGTTGTTGTGGGTACAACTTTTGACCCAGATATGTCAGATGAGATTAGAGTGACTGTGGTTGCTACAGGTATTGGAATGGATAAACGTCCAGAAGTTAAAATAACTAAACCAGCTGCTCATCACGGCTCATTGTTTGGTCAAACTAGTCATTTGCCTTTACAACAAGAAGAAGCATCAATATCTAAGGTTGTAAACGAACCTGATGTATCTCCTATTGAGGAGCGTAAAATTTTAGATATTCCTGCATTTATTCGTAAGCAGGCTAATTAGTATTGAACTTATTTGATTTATTATTGTCTAATGCAATAGTAACAAATAAAAAAAAGTAGGTGCGAAGTGAAACAAAGAACATTAAAAAAGACAATTCAAGCAACTGGTGTCGGTTTACATACTGGTAAAAAAGTTACTTTGACATTACGTCCTGCACCGGAAAATACAGGTGTTATTTATCGTCGTACAGATTTAAATCCGTATGTTGATTTCCCTGTGGATGCAAAATCAGTGCGAGATACAATGCTTTGTACCTGTTTGGTTAATGAAGATAATGTTCGTATTTCAACTGTCGAACATATTAATTCAGCATTAGCTGGACTTGGTATCGATAATATTATTATTGAAGTAAATGCTCCGGAAATTCCAATTATGGATGGTAGTGCAAGTCCGTTTATCTATTTATTACTAGATGCTGGAATTGCTGAACAAAATGCATTGAAAAAGTTTTTACGAGTAAAAGAAACTGTTCGTGTTGAAAATGGTGATAAATGGGCCGAAGTGCGACCATATAGTGGTTTCCGTTTAGATTTTACTATTGATTTTCGTCATCCGGCTATTGATAGTAGTTCGCAACGTTACCAACTGGACTTTTCTTCTGAATCTTTTATTCGCCAAATTAGTCGTGCAAGAACTTTTGGCTTTATGCGAGATATCGAAGCTTTACAATCTAAAGGCTTATGTTTAGGTGGTAGTTTAGATTGTGCGATTGTTGTTGACGATTATAAAGTTCTTAATGATGACGGTCTCCGTTTCGAAGACGAATTTGTACGTCATAAAATGCTAGATACCATTGGTGACTTATATATGAGTGGCCACAATATGATTGGTGAAGTTGTTTGCTATAAATCAGGTCATGCATTGAATAATCAATTATTGCAAGCTTTATTGGCGAAACAAGATGCTTGGGAATATGTGACATTTACTGAAGAGCAAAGTGTTCCTGTTGCTTTAGGTACTAGACAACTTGTTCTAGCATAAATCCTTAAACGAGAATAATTGCTTTATTAACGCTTCCGAATTGGAAGCGTTTTTTATTTTTATAATTATGAGATATTAACATGAATAATAGCCATTTTTTTGCTCATTTATCACGTTTGAAATTAATTAATCGCTGGCCTTTAATGCGTAATGTGAGAACAGAAAATGTATCTGAGCATAGTCTACAAGTTGCTTTTGTTGCACATGCTTTAGCAATCATTAAGAATAAAAGATTTAATGGCAATGTTAATCCTGAGCGAATCGCATTATTAGCGATGTACCATGATGCATCAGAAGTATTGACGGGTGACTTACCGACACCAACTAAATATTATAATCCGCAAATCACATCTGAATATAAAAAAATTGAAAAAATAGCTCAAAATAAACTCATTAATATGTTGCCTAAAGAGTTGCAAGACGATTTTAGATCATTAATTGATGATGATTATTATGATGAGTCTGAAAAGAGTATCGTAAAACAAGCAGATGCTTTGTGTGCATACCTTAAAACCATTGAAGAACTTAGCGCTGGTAATAATGAATTCAAGTTAGCTGAGCAACGTCTGAAAAAAACATTATCTGAACGCAATAGTCCTGAAATGGATTACTTTTTAGATATATTTGTACCAAGTTTTAGTTTATCTTTAGATGAAATCACTATGGATAAATAGCTTTATCTATTTTTTAATAGCTAATTTATTACATAGTAAGACAAAAAATTAAAGTGTATCTTATCTATTTTTGATAAACATAACGCTTTACTGGACGACCAATTGGTAAGTAAGTCAAATGACTTTCTATCTCTCCCAGTTCTTCTAAGTAATCAAGATATTTCTTAACTGATATTCTAGATAGTGAAATTAATTCAACAATATCACTCATTGAAAAATCTTGTTGATAATTAGCGATCACCTCTCGTACTGATTGTAATGTTTGTGAATCGATACCTTTAGGTAACCTAGTTGAGGAATTAACGTGTTTGGTAAAAATCCGATCATCTAATTGATCTTGATTTAGTATTTCTGATGATGATAACAATCGAACTCGTTCTTGATAGGAGATTAAGGCTGTACGAAATCGTTGAAAAGTAAAGGGTTTAACTATGTAATCAATGACTCCTAAACGTAATGCTGTCTGAATGTCGTTGGTATTACATGCTGCTGTTACCATTATGATATCTATTTTGGGATAACTAATGCGAATGTATTTTAATAGTTCAAGACCATTTAATTTTGGCATAAATACATCAAGTAGTAACAGGTCAATATGGTTATCATGAATAAAATGTAGTGCTTGTTCTCCATTACTAACAACAGATGCCAAATTGAAACCAGGTAACATTTGTAAATATTTTTTATTTAATTGAGCCACCATTGGATCATCTTCAACGATTAAAACTTCTACCATTTGCTTATTTATTCCTATATATCTCTTTTAGTGGTAATAGTACCTTAAAACAAGTCCCTTTTTTATTATTAAGATCACATAATTGTATATGCCCATCTAATTCATCAATACTAGCCAATACTAAATAGAGTCCAAAGCCACGGTTATCACCTTTAGTCGAATAGCCTTTTTGAAAAATATATTGAATATCTTTTTCTGAAATACCTTCTCCGTTGTCATTAATTTCTATTTCAAAATTAGAGTTATCTATGACCAAACTTACTTTTATTTGTTTATCATCTAAAAACTGTACAGCATCCAACCCATTATCAATTAAATTACCAAGTATTGTGACTAAACTATGAATAACAGAAGTGTCTGTTATGGGGGCTAAAACACCATCAATATTGAACTCTAACGTAACATTTAATTCCCGTGCTCGACTAAACTTACTATTTAAAAAACCGGCAATAATGGGATCTTTTATATATTGACTAACAAGTTGAGATTCAGCCTGTTGATTGCCAATAATTTGTTCAAGGTAATCCATTAATTCTTGTTTATTATCATTGAAAGCTAAACCAAAAATAACATGTAATTTATTATTGAATTCATGTGATTGTGAACGTAAGGCGTCAGCATATCGATTTACCCCTGTTAAATTCTCCGCCAATTTACGAACCTCTGTCATATCTCTAAATGAGGCAATGGCTCCGACTAAAGCATCATTAACAAATAAAGGTGTTCGATTGGTGAGTATTACCACTCCATTGATATTTTGTTCACAATCATATTCAGCATTACCACTTATCATCACTTCATGTAGACGAGTATTAGGAATGAAATTGTTAATAGGTAAGCCAATAATATTTTCTTTATCATCATCTATACGCAAAATTCTAATCGCTTCATCATTAATTTGGGTTATTAAACCGTTGCGATTGATAACGACAATCCCTTCTTTTACTGTTCTAATAATTGCATTTCGTTCTGCAAATAACTGAGCCATTTGAATTGGTTCAAGACCATACAGGATCTTCTTTATATTATGGGATAACAAGTAGGCTAAAATAATGGCGATAGTTAACGAGGCAAATAAGGATAACCAAATCGGTTGGCTTGTTCTCGATGCTAAATGATTAATTTTCTGCAACGTCTGACCAACTAAAACGGCACCTATTTGTTGATGTTTTTCATTCATGATCGGTTTAAATGCTCGAACAGAATCCCCTAACGTACCCTTTGCGATTGAAGTATAAGACTCACCATTTAACGCTCGTTGTTCATCTCCTCCTACTATAGTTTGGCCTATTTTATTTTTATCTGGATGTGAGTATCTAACACCTTGCATATTGAATATAACAATAAAATCGGTTTGAGTAAGTGTCCTAGCTTGTTCTGTGGTTGCCTGAATGGTGGTGATATTTTGTAAAGTAGGATTTTGTATTTCATCAATGATAGTCTGAGAAGTTGAGATAATACTGGCAATATTTTCTACACGTTGTCGAGAATTAATAAGATATTCGTTATTGACTACATGAATAATATAAATGTTTTGTGCAATAACTGAGAGTATAAAAACCAAACAAATTAAGCTTATTAGCTTAACTTTCAATGGTAATTTGTTAAATAGGTATCTCATTATCATTTAATATATAAAAAATAAACGTCTAACTATATTAACTGATTAACAGGCAAAACCTACTAATAAATTTATTAGTAGGTTTTTTAGTTAATCTAATTTATTTTCAAGTTATCATTACAGTTTTGCTGCATTTTTGACGCTCTCAGCAACAACTTTCGCTACATTGGGTTCGAAAGCATTAGGTAATATGCAATCTACTGAAAGTTTTTCTGGTGTAATGATATTAGCTAATCCTTTGGCTGCGGCTAGTTGCATGGCTAATGTAATATTTTTTGCTCTAGCATCTAAGGCTCCTCTAAATATGCCAGGGAATGCTAACACATTATTGATTTGATTTGGGTAATCACTACGCCCAGTTCCAACAATATAAGCACCTGCAGCTTTGGCCTCATCAGGGAATATTTCTGGTGTAGGGTTTGCCATAGCAAAAATAATCGATTTTTCGGCCATTGTTTTAACCCATTCAGGTTTCAGTACTCCCGGCGCAGATACACCAATGAATACATCAGCACCTTTAACTGCATCTTCTAATGTACCTTTTTGTTTAGTTTTATTGGTTCTTTTCGCCATAGCTAAATGATGAGGCGGTAACGAAGTATCATCTTCAGATAATATGCCAATTTTATCAACAATTTTAAGATCGGAGACGCCAGCAGCTAATAACATATCGGCGATTGCTAAACCAGCTGCTCCTCCGCCATTAATCACAACTTTAGCTGATTCTATCGATTTGCCAGCAACTTTTAAGGCATTATATAGTGCTGCTAATACCACAATTGCTGTGCCATGTTGATCATCATGGAAAACAGGTATATCCAATATTTCTTGTAATCTTTTTTCAATTTCAAAACATCTTGGTGCACTAATATCTTCTAGATTTATTCCACCAAATGAAGGAGCCAATGCAGCAATATGTTTAACTAACTCATCTGGATCTTGTGTATTAATTGATAGTGGTATTGCATCAACATTAGCAAATTGTTTGAATAAAATTGCTTTTCCTTCCATTACTGGAATAGCTGCTTCTGGTCCAATATTTCCTAAACCTAATACAGCAGAACCATCTGTAATAACAGCTACTAAATTACGTTTACTCGTATATTCGTAAACTGATTCAGGATTTTTAGCTATTTCAGTACACACTGCGGCAACCCCAGGTGTATAAGCAACACTAAGATCTGCCATTGAATTAACAGGCACTTTAGAATGAGTTTCAAATTTACCATGCATTTGCTTACTGATTGCTAATGCTTTTTCTTGTACTGTTGTCATAATATTTACCTTTTTAAATATATTAAATCTATGTTAGATATTTTGTAAGATTAAATTAACGTAATAATTTGTCTAAAATTTTTTATAAATTAAATAATTAACTCTATATTTTATATGAATTTACATATGTAAATAACGCATTAGTGCTGTAGTACATATCACCATTAAAGCTCCTCCTAATCTGGTTGCGACCTGAGCAAAAGGCATTAAGTTCATTCTATTTGCTGTGGAAAGTATGGCGACATCACCAGTCCCGCCCATACCGCTTTGGCAAGATGAAATAATAGATGCTTCAACAGGATACATTTTTAAGAAGAAGCTGCAGACAAATCCTGTCATTGAAACAGTAAAAACAATAGCGATAATGGTAATGAAATACGGGATAGTTAATACATTAACTACACTGGCTAAATCGATATAAAGTAGACCTAATCCAGCCATTAATGGGAAAGTGAAATTGCCCGAAATAAATTTGTACCATTGTTGGCTACCGCGTTCTACACTTTCTGGTAATAAACGGAAGTATTTAACTACTGCAGTAGCAATAATCATTAAAACAGGACCAGGGAAATGAATCATTTTTTCTAAAATCATTCCAAAAATGAATAAAGTGGCTAAAATCATTACTGCACCACTCATTGAACGAGCATCAAGTGGCGTTTTATCATCTTTTAATGCTTCAGCTAATCCATCAAATTCAATTTTTACCAATTGACCATGACCACTTAAATGAGGTTTAACTTCACCAATTCTGCTCATAATGGCTGTAAAGGTAATTGCAAAAAAGTTACCAACTACTGTAGCTGGAATTAATGCACTAACAAAACTATCATAATCTTGATTTAGGATATTGCTATAAGCATTAGAAAGTTGTAAAACACCTTCACCAATTCCTCCAGCCATTACTGGTGAAACGGTATAGAAAAAGGCGTGTTCCCAAGTATCACCAAAAGCTACAGCGACAGTTACACCAACTAGTGCAGCTAAACACATTCCTAATAACATCGGGATCATCATGCGAATAAAGCCTTGAACTAAAATGACTCTATGCATACCAAGAATACTACCACATACTAAACTGGCGATATAAAAGAGTAAAAAGTTAGATTCTTTCATTAACATTTTTGTCGCCGATAGGGTATTTTCGTCAAATACACCATAGTAAACTAATAATGAAGGAACGATTAATGACAGAATAGCAGGGGCCCCAAACTTTTTGAAAAATGGAATATTTTGTCCGACAGTTCCCAAAAACCAACCTAAAGGTAATATCACGGCAAAACCACCAATTAATGTTCTTGGTAGCATGTCCAGTTGGGCGGCAATAATAACTATAATGGAACAAACTAAAAATATAGGAAGGGGGAGTGAACCTATATATATCTTATTTTCTTTTATATCTTGAAGTATGCTCATAACTAAACCTCTTTATGTTTTTTATAGTACATAAGCAGTATAGTTAGGTAGATATAAATCAGAAGAATAAGAAAGTTATCTAACTAATTTTGTAATTAATGTAAGTATGTTACTAACATAATTATTGATTTATAAAGACATTTATATTTAAACCATTTTTAAAATAATAAAATTAGTAGTGACTAATTTATTAGGATGCTATTATATTCATTAAGCTAATGAAATCAACCAATCCTTAATTTTTGCCCCTTTTAGGTATATCAAAACTTGTTCCTTAATTTTTTATATAACCATTTTTTGCTAAACAGTGTTGTCTTTGGTGACTAATCAAAAGATGAATATGATTAAAAAAGGTAATATTGATATGTGTAATTAGATCAATGAAAGAGCGGTAAATATTACCGCTTTTTTATAAAGTAATAATCAAATTAGTTATTTTTGTTTAGCATAAGGACCATATAAAATCCCGTTACTTTTTACAGGATTTGGTGTAAATAAACGAGCTGTTGCGACGCTTGATATTGCTACACTACGATCCCTAACAGTATCACTTATTTGAGTGATAGCAGCAGAAATTAACATACCTAATAAACTATTATTTGATTGTTGGTTTTCAAGACTAGAAGCCGTAGCATTGCCTGTCCAAATAACCTTTCCAGTTCGAGCATCGAGTAGTTTTGCTTCTAATGTTACACGTGTATCACTTTGGATCAGTTGATAATTAGTTCCATAGTTTCTCACATCAATATATAAAACTGCATCAGGATTAAAGGTCTGCTGTAATTTAGATAAACTAACTGCTTGAATATCATTAGCTACCGTTAAGCCATTTTGTTTAAATACTTCATCAGTAAACATAACAGGAAAAACATAATAACCAGCTTCAGCTAAAGGTAAGGTTACTTGAGATAAAACCCCATAACTCGCATTGATTTCATTTGAGTGATTGACTGGTAGTAAAACTAAAATTGAAGCAGGTTTACTTTCTTTGAATGCTGTATAGTCATAACTTTCTTTATTTACTGTACATCCTGCCAACATAAAGAGCCCCAGAAATGTTCCGAGTAGAGCAATAAATTTATTATTCATTGATTATTTCCCTTGATATTTTCTTTCAATAAAATCAATAAAGTGTTTTGATTCAGGGAAAAGAGTTTTTTCCTTTTCAAATTGTTCAAAAGCTTTATTTGTATCACCAGATGTTGCATATAACAAACCTAAATGAGCATATAATCCTGGTGGTACAGATTTATTAGTTGATTTAGCTCTTTCTATAGTTTTTTCTAAATCTTGAATCTGCTCAGTGTAGCTTCTTTTATCTGATTGAGTATAGTTATAAAGTACTTCTTGATAGTCACCCCAGTAATAAATAGTATTAGATGATTGACAACCATTTAATACAAATAATATTCCTGCGAACAATAAATATACAAAGTATTGTTTTTTTAACATTGTTAAGATCCTTATATCATTAACGTTCATTTTATTTGGTATTAGGTTTCCAGTCGCCGTTATCTAAACCTCTGACTAAATTATTAATTGCTTCTCTAATAGCCAAATCTAATACTTTGCCATTTAAAGTAGAGTCATAACTTGCTTTACCACCAAATCCAACTACTTCACGATTAGATAAGCTATATTCACCGGATCCTTGTACTGAATAAGCTACTTGAGATGTTCTGATATCAATTATGTTCAAACTTACTTTTGCATAAGCAATTTGTTCTTTACCTTTGCCAAGGATTCCCCATAGTTGATGATCACCGACTTCTTTTCGACCAAACTCTGTTACATCACCAGAAATGATGTAATTTGCACCGATCACGTTTTGCTTTTGTTTTCTATATTTAGCTTCAGTTGCTAATTCTTGCATGTTAGTTCTATCTAGAACATTAAAACGATTGGTTTGTTGTAAATGACTGATAAGCAATGTCTTTGATTGATTGCCCAATTTATCTACACCATCAGAAAAGATACCATTTTGATAACTTGAACGATTTTCAAATTTACCTACAGCAATATTGGTTTTAACACCATTATAATTTGAATGATAGCTATTTACAGTTGGTGATTCGATTGTTCTCGAAGATTCTTTAGCACAGCCAAATAGTAGACCACTAACAATTATAACTCCTAACAACTTATTGATTTCCATCATTATTCCTTATGTTTTTATTATAGCACTACTGCATAATTGAATTTTATGAGAATTAAATAATATATTATTAATAATTGTTATCAATAACTATTTTACAATTATTGTTTTATTTAATGATTTATATTTTCAATTAGCTTTTTTTATTATTCCACAGTATTAGTAATGATAAATAATTTATAGTCAAAGATAGTTATTTAAGGAAAGAAAATATATATAAAAATAATATATGTTGGTTAAAAAACCCCTTTCCTCAAAAATTTTTTAAGGAAGGAGTGAGGATTAGCGTAATAAGCAAGCTTGAATTTTATCGACTTCTTTATTAAGTGCATCAATAACTAAATCTGGATGTGATCTTTCTAGCGTTTTTACATTTTGAAATCCATCATTAGCGATCGATCCGGTATGTTGTTGAGCTTGTTTGATGTTACTAAATAAATAATGAATATTTTTAGCATTACGAGTAGTTGTTAAGGTATAACTGATAAAGTACTTAGATTGTGATTGATAATCGGTAACCGCATTGGCAACAATATTATTACCTTCAACTAATTTGATGGTATCACCACCATTGATGGTAATGGCTTGTTGCGTAGGCATATTATAGTATGGCCACCATGCTGACCCCAAATAGTTGTCGCTATTTAAAACTACAGGACTGTTATCAAGTTCTTGGGCAATACAAACAGATAATGAAGAATGAAGAACAGTAATAGGACGAGAAGTACTATATTTATTTATTATATCAACACCGTCAGCATTTTGGGCAATTTCTACTCCTTGAGCTTGATAGATTGATTGCATCTTTTGAGAAGCACAGCCAGTTAGTAACATTACTAAAACAGTAAAACCAATTAACTTTCTCATATCTCATCCTAGCTTGATTAACTTGTTTAATTCTAGCTGGTTATACAAGGATTTACTAGTATTTAAAAGATGAAAATATAAATATTTTTTAGTATTAAAAATTAGTCAGTAATTTGTTTTATATAAAATTAAAATAATAATAATTTTGGCGAGAAATTGAGAGAAATTAGTTTTTCTCTCAATTTTATTATTAGTCTTTTTTACCACGAATTTTTCGTGATAATCGTTTAAAACCATGAGTGAATTTTTTTATTGCCATTGCCATAACTGGTACTTTAATTTTAATACCAAAACGTTCACGCAACTCAATAGCATCATTAGCTTTGGTAAGCCAAATAAAACCAGAGTTAGTTAAATCGATCGCTTTGATTGTTCCTTCCGGTGTTAAAATAAAATTTCCTCCATGAATGTCATTGGAAACTAAATTATAACTATGTAATTTCTCAATGCAGTTTTTTATTTGTTCACCATAGGTTGCCATTTCTTCCCATTTTAATGATCGGCCTTCAATAAAATTAAAAATCATATAATGGCGTTTAGTCACTTTATCAAATGCGACTAGATAAAGTTCATAAGCTATATCACATTTGTCCAATGATATTTTTGCTAGCTTATGAATTAAATTGAAATAAAAGTCACCAGTGAGTTTGGCTATAATACGGCGTTCTAAACGATGTTCAACACCACCATCAATTTTAAAAATGAATTTAGTTTTCTCATGATTGATCAAATAAGTATATCGCTCAATTCTATCACTTGGATCGAGTAATTCATGATGGCCTTCTTCAGCCAGAAATTGGTCAAAAAGGTCTAAATAATTGATTTCATCATTTTGCACATAGGCAAACTTTATATTGCCGCGTTCAATTTCAATAATTTTTGCAAAGTTATTCAAATTTTGTAGTCCTAAGCGAGATAAAAAATTAAGCTATCTTAAACATTATCCCACTTAAAGTAAATCAATCACTGACAGTTATTAATACATACTTCGAAGTTAAATAAGCAGAATATTAAATAGTTTTAAAGCCTTTCAACTAAACTAATATAAGCAAATTTTAGTAAAGTGAGTAACCTAGTTAGTTTAATAGAAAAAATAGATTTAACTATTTATAAAAATTAACTTAATGATATGATCTGTTTATTATTAACAGCGACTATTTTTTATGCAAACCAAAGCTGCTGTGTGGTTTTTATATATCATAAGAACCGCAAAACAATCTTTATATACTGGTATCACTACTGATGTTACTCGAAGATTACATCAACACCAAATGGGTAAAGGGGCAAAACATCTAAAAGGACACAAGGATCTTGTTATTGTCTATCAACTAAGTGTTGGCGATAGATCAACTGCGTTGAAAGTAGAATATCGTATTAAACAGTTAACCAAAATTCAAAAAGAAAAGTTAGTTTCTATCTCTCCAAATCTCAATGAGTTATTTATTTTTCTGAATATGAAAACTATTTAATATTATTTGTTGTCTACATAATTGATAATAACTGTAATGGCGTAGCTTTAATTGCTTCAATTTGTTGGTTAAATTGTTTTAATTGTTGTTGCCAAAAATCAATATCGGTTAACCAAGGGAAAGCACGAGGAAACGCTGGATCTTGCCAGCGTTCGATAATCCATGCCAAATGATGGACTATTCGCATCGCCCGTAACGGTTCAATTAATATTAATTGATCATGATTAAATGGGAAAAATTCTTCATAAAGTTCAATAAAACTTGATAATTGAATTCTCTGCCGTTGTTGATCACCATTGAGTAGCATCCAGATATCTTGTATTGCAGGGCCATTTCTAGCATCATCAAAATCAACAATAATAGCTTTATCATGCCATAAAATATTTCCCGGATGACAATCGGCATGTAATCGAATTGGTTGCCAATCGTTATGCCAATATTGTTCAACAGTTTTAATTAAATTGCGGAGGATGATTTTAAGATCTGTTTGGATTTTATTCGGGACGATTGCGTTAGATAACAAAATTTCTTGAGGTTGATAAAGATATTCTTGCAAACCTATGGTTGGACGGTGTTCAAAAGGTTGTTTTGCGCCAATTTGATGAATTCGACCGAGCATAGTTGCGACGGAATCAAATTGCTCTAAATTATCGATTTCATATTGTCGTGCGCCAACGCTTGGAAATAAAGTAAAAAGATAACCTTGATATTCATGCACGGTATTATTATTAATTGTTGTTGGTGCAATGGCTGGAATATCGGCTTGGACTAATTGCTGAGTAAATTGATGTTCTTCAATAATTTGTAATTTATCCCAGCGATGAGGACGATAATATTTAACGACATAACGAGTGCTATTTTCATCAGAAAATTGATATACACGATTTTCATAGCTATTTAAAGCCGTAAGGCCTGAATCAACGTAGATACCTATGGCGGCTAAGCTATCAAGAATCAGTTCCGGCGTTAATGTTTGGAAAGAAAATGCACTGTTATTCATAATGTTCCATTATTGTTGGCTAAACCATTCATCTAGTTTTTGCTTTAAAGCTTCTAAACCAACACGTTTTGGCGATGAGAAAGGAGCAACAGTAATATCACCTTGAAAAGGTAAAATGGCTTCTTTGACCATATTAACTTGTTTTTTTTGTGCACCAGAAGCCAGTTTATCGGCTTTAGTTAATAATAACATTACAGGAATATTTACTGATACAGCCCATTCAATCATTTGTTGGTCCAAATCCTTTAATGGGTGTCTAATATCCATTAAGACAACTAAACCTTTTAAACTTTCTCGTTTTTGCAAATACTCACCGAGTGATTTTTGCCACTTTCGTTTAATCGCTTCAGGAACTTGCGCATAACCATAACCAGGTAAATCTACTAAGCGACAGTTTTCTTCAACTTCGAAAAGGTTGATTAGTTGTGTTCGTCCCGGAGTTTTACTGGTCCTTGCTAGGGCTTTTTGATTGGTTAATGTATTGAGTGCACTTGATTTACCCGCATTGGAACGTCCGGCAAATGCAATTTCAACGCCAGTATCAATTGGTAAATGTGTAATGTCAGGGGCACTTAAGATAAAATGCGTTTTAGCATAATTTAATGGTCGAATGTCAGTCATAAACAATATCCTTTAAGTGCATTAACGGCACTTAATCACTTAAAATGCCGTTACTGTATAGAAAAACTTAAGAATTGACAACTTTTTCGACTGCTTTGCCAAATCGGTTCATGCCTTCTTTTATTTCATCTTCCGAGATAATTAAAGATGGCGTAAAACGTAGTACATTTGTCCCTGCATTTAGTATCATTACTTTATACTCGGTAGCAACATTTAAAAAATCTCGTGCCTTACTATGAAATTCAGGTTGTAATTCAGCACCTAAAAGCAAGCCTTTACCTCGATACTCTCGAAATACTTTGAATTTATCATTAATAGTTTCAAGTTGTTCAATAAACATTGCCCGACGTTTTTGAACACCTTCAAGTACTTCTGGGCTATTAATGATATCGAAAGCAGCACAACCAACGGCACAAGCCAGTGGATTTCCACCATAAGTGGTACCATGAACACCAGGATGCATTACCGATGCAATCTCATTTGTAGTTAGCATTGCACTAATAGGAAAGCCACCACCGAGAGCCTTAGCGGAAGTTAAAATATCAGGAATGACATCATATTGTTGATAAGTATATAAACTGCCTGTTCGCCCCATACCGCATTGTACTTCATCAAAGACTAATAGGGCGTTATTTTGATCACAAAGTGCTCGTACACCTTTTAAAAACTCTGGTGTGGCAGAAGTTAATCCTCCTTCACCTTGCACTGGTTCTAAAACTACAGCACAAGTATGATCATCCATTACGGCTTTAACAGCATCTAAATCATTAAAAGGAACATGAATGATATCAGCAGGTTTCGGCCCAAAGCCATCGGAGTATTTAGCTTGCCCGCCGACTGATACAGTAAAAAAAGTACGGCCATGAAAAGATTGATAAAATGCGATAATTTTCGTCTTATATGGACTATACTTTTCAGCAGCATAATATCTTGCTAATTTAAAAGCTGCTTCATTTGCTTCGGCACCTGAATTAGCAAAAAACACACGTTCAGCAAAAGTATTTTCAATAATTTTTTGGGCAAGTCGTAGTGCCGGTTCATTGGTAAAAACATTACTAACATGCCATAATTGTTCGCTTTGTTGCTGTAGAGCATTGATCAACTGAGGATGACAATGACCGAGAGCATTGACAGCTATACCTCCAGCAAAATCGATGTATTCTTCACCATTTTGATCCCATACTCGACTACCATTTCCTTTCACAGGTATAAAGTTAGCGGGCGAATAAACGGGTAGAATTACTTTATCAAACAGATCTCGTGTAATTTCGGGCTGCATTATTTAATCCTTATTTAAACCAACGATCATTTTATATTTTATGTTATTTAATAAGATAGTAAAGTTAATATTTATTCATAATTATTGAATTTATATGCATTTAAAAGAAAGTTATATATTTTGTTCTTTTCTATAATTATTTTCGGGTATAATCAACGGTTAATTAATAATTGTCGATAAGATAGGAATAAATATGAGTCGCATTGTTTATTGCCATTATTTAAAAAAAGAATCCGAAGGATTAGATTTTCAGCTTTATCCAGGTGAATTGGGTAAACGTATTTATAATGAAATTTCAAAGATTGCATGGCAAGAATGGCTTAAAAAACAAACAATGTTAATTAATGAAAATAAATTTAATATGATGAATTTAGAACATCGTAAAAAAATTGAAACTGAAATGGTTAAGTTTTTGTTTGAAGGTGAAGACGTTGTTGTTGATGGGTATAAACCTGAAAATTGAGAGCTAAAATGAAAAATAATTATAAAATTATTACGTTACTCGTTTCCGTAACTTTATTAACAGCTTGTCCTGGTTCAAAAAACAAAAGTACCGATGAAGATTATTATATAAAGGATACCAATGCATTTAATATTTTAATCAGTCAGTATGCAAATAATATAGAACAAATTTGGGGGCCTAAAGAAATTCTTATTGCCGGACCAAAAGATTATGTTCAGTATGAAGATAATTTGCAAACACGCGTCCACATCAATTTTGTTTCAGGCGTAATAACAATTGAGACTTTATCTGATACCCCACTTGCCCATTTAAAAGATGCTATTGTTTCGACGTTACTTATGCCAGAACCGGTTGATATCATCCGCCGTGATAAAATAAGTCAGAACTTATCAGAAGAACCATTTTTATATAATCAGGTTCTTGACCAAGAAAGACAACCCATTCGTTGGAGTGGCAGGGCGAACAGTTTTGCTGATTATTTACTTGCCAATAATCTAAAAGCTCGTTCATCTGGTTCTCATAAAATTACCTATGTTGAAATCAAGTTAGTTCCAAATCATATTAATGAACGTGCAAGAAAATTCTTACCACTTGTTACTGAAGCATCAAATCGTTATTTTATTGATGAACGATTAATTTTAGCCATTATGGAAGTAGAATCTGCATTTAACCCTTATGCAGTCAGTCGTACTGATGCGTTAGGATTAATGCAAGTTCAACAACATACCGCTGGTCGAGATATATTTAAATCTCGAGGCAAATCAGGCGAACCCAGTCGCCAATTTTTACTGGATCCACGTAATAATGTTGATATGGGAACCGCTTATTTATCACTGTTAAAAAATAAATATTTAGCCGGTATAAATAATCCAATTTCATTAAGATATGCAATGATAACTTCCTATAATGGTGGTGCTGGTAGTGTATTACGTACTTTTTCTAATGATAGGAATGAAGCCATTAATATTATTAACTCAATGACACCCCAACAAGTTTATCGAAAATTAGTGACCTCACATGTTTCCCAAGAATCACGTAATTATTTGGTGAAAGTGAGTAAAATCTTAGATAACAAATAATTGATGATTATTAGCCACTTTTTTAAATCTGAATAAAAGATATGAAGAGTGGCTATTTTATATACATTTCACAATGTTAATAACTAATGATTTTTTAAGTTTTAAAGATTTTTAATAAAAAAAACGTGATCTACTTCAATTTTTGAGTATACTATGCGTCTCATAAAACCCTAGTTTTTTTGAGGATGTCAACTTGAGTAATGATAAGCTTGTGGACTCATTTTCTCCTGCACAAATGACCCAAATTGCCGAAGAAATTGGCAATTATAAAGTAAATAAACACCCTAGTAGTACTATCTTATCTGCCATCATCGCTGGTGTATTCATATCAATAGCTTTTGTCTTTTATATCACTGTTACGACTGGGACAGCTACAGTTGCTTTTGGTTTGGCTAAATTAGTTGGTGGTATCTGTTTCTCGTTAGGATTAATGTTAGTTGTCTGTTGTGGCTCTGATCTTTTCACTTCAACAGTATTAACTATATTACCTAAAATGACCCATAAAATTAGTTGGACAAAAATGATTCGTAATTGGATTTTTGTCTATATTGGTAACTTTATTGGTGCTATACTGTTTGTAACAATTATTTGGTTTTCTGGACAATATATGGTAGCCAATGGTTTGTGGGGATTGAATGTATTACAAACTGCAGATCATAAATTACACCATACCTTTATTGAAGCCGTATGCTTAGGTTTACTCGCTAATTTAATGGTTTGTTTAGCGGCTTGGATGAGTTATGCGGGTCGTAGTTTACTTGATAAAATGTTAATTATGGTATTACCTGTAGCTATGTTTGTCGCCAGTGGTTTTGAGCATAGCATTGCAAACATGTTTATGATTCCGATGGGCATTGTCATTAAAAACTTTGCATCACCTGAATTTTGGACGGCGGTAGGCGTATCTGCTGATACGTTTAATTCATTAACAGTTGAGCATTTTGTCTTAAATAATTTAATCCCGGTAACAATTGGGAATATATTGGGTGGTTTAGCTGTAGCGCTACCTTATTGGGCTTTATATCTTCGTAAGCCACATTGATTTTATAATATTTACCCTTATATAAGAGTAGATAGGTATTTATGTAAACCTGAGGTTAATAATTATGAGTAATTTAAACGAAGTACAAGCAAAAGCTTGGAAAGGATTTAAAGAAGGTGATTGGCAAAATAATGTCAATGTTCGTGATTTCATTCAAACAAATTACACACCTTATGAGGGTGATGAATCTTTCTTAGCTGGCGCTACCGATGCTACCACTAAATTGTGGGATAAAGTTATGGAAGGCATCAAATTTGAAAACTCCACTCATACACCAGTTGATTTTGATACCAGTGTAATTTCAACTATTACTGCCCATGATGCAGGTTATATTGAAAAAGATTTAGAGAAAATTGTTGGTTTACAAACTGAAAAACCACTAAAACGTGCGATTATCCCGTTTGGTGGTATCAAAATGATCGAAAACTCTTGTAAAGCTTACGACAGAACTTTAGATCCATTAGTCAAAAAAATCTTCACTGAATATCGTAAAACTCACAACCAAGGTGTGTTTGATATTTATACTCCAGATATTCTTCGTTGTCGTAAATCAGGCGTTATTACCGGTCTTCCTGATGCTTATGGTCGTGGTCGTATCATTGGTGACTACCGTCGTGTAGCTCTTTACGGTATCGATTACTTAATGCAAGATAAATTTGCGCAATTCACTTCATTACAAGCTGACTTTGAAAATGGCGTTGATTTACCAATGACTATGCAACGTCGTGAAGAAATTGCTGAACAACATCGCGCACTAGGTCAAATTAAAGAAATGGCTGCGAAATACGGTTTTGATATTTCAGCACCAGCAACTACAGCACAAGAAGCTGTTCAATGGACTTATTTTGGTTATTTAGCGGCGGTTAAATCTCAAAATGGTGCGGCGATGTCTCTTGGTCGTACTTCAACATTCTTTGATATTTACTTCCAACGTGATCTTGCAGCTGGCTTAATTACTGAAGAAGAAGCACAAGAAATTGTCGACCATTTCGTTATGAAATTACGTATGGTTCGTTTCTTACGTACTCCTGAATATGATGAATTATTCTCTGGTGACCCAATCTGGGCAACTGAATCTATCGCGGGTATGGGTGTTGATGGTCGTACATTAGTGACTAAAACATCATTCCGTTTCTTAAACACTTTATATACCATGGGACCTTCTCCAGAGCCAAATATGACAATTCTTTGGTCTGAACAGTTACCTTCTGGATTTAAAGAATTTGCTTCAAAAGTATCTATCGATACATCTTCATTACAATATGAAAATGATGATTTGATGCGTCCTGATTTTAACAACGATGACTATGCTATCGCATGTTGTGTAAGCCCAATGATTGTTGGTAAACAAATGCAATTCTTCGGTGCTCGTGCTAACCTTGCAAAAACTCTTCTATATGCAATCAATGGTGGTGTGGATGAGAAATTAAAAATGCAAGTTGGGCCTAAAGAAGATCCAATTACAGACGAATATTTAGATTTTGATAAAGTATTTGCTCGTTTAGATCATTTTATGAATTGGTTAGCTAAACAATATGTAACTGCGCTAAATGCTATTCACTATATGCATGATAAATATAGTTATGAAGCTTCATTAATGGCGTTACATGACCGTGATATTATTCGTACTATGGCATGTGGTATTGCAGGCCTTTCTGTTGCTGCTGACTCTTTATCTGCAATTAAATATGCGAAAGTAAAAACTATTCGTGATGAAGATGGTCTTGCAGTTGATTTTGAAATCGAAGGTGAATATCCACAATTCGGTAACAATGATCCACGAGTTGATGACATTGCTGTTGATTTAGTTGAACGTTTCATGAAGAAAATTCAAAAACTTAAAACTTATCGTAATGCAATTCCTACACAGTCTGTATTAACCATTACTTCAAACGTTGTATACGGTAAGAAAACAGGTAACACCCCAGACGGACGTCGTGCTGGTGCACCATTTGGACCAGGTGCTAACCCGATGCACGGACGTGACCAAAAAGGTGCGGTAGCTTCATTAACTTCTGTTGCTAAATTACCATTTGCTTATGCGAAAGATGGTATTTCATATACTTTCTCAATCGTTCCTAATGCATTAGGTAAAGATGATGATGCACGTAAACGTAACCTTGCAGGCTTAATGGATGGTTATTTCCATCACGAAGCAACTGTGGAAGGTGGTCAACATTTAAATGTTAACGTATTAAATCGTGAAACATTATTAGATGCGATGGAACATCCTGAAAAATATCCACAATTAACTATTCGTGTGTCTGGATATGCAGTACGTTTTAACTCATTAACTAAAGAACAACAAAAAGACGTTATTACACGTACTTTCACTCAATCAATGTAATTTAGTTGATAATAAGCTTAAATTAAATAGCGTCCTTTAAGGGCGCTATTTTTTTGTAATTGAAATTTTCTGCTTAAAAAAAAGTTATTGAATTAATATCGTTTCTCACTTATTGGTGTAATTGGTGAAAGCATTAGCATAACTGAGTTAAAATAAGAAAGAAGAGCAATGTAAGCAATTATCAGAGAATTGTTATGGAAAAAAATATTATTATGACAACAGAACAACCGATTAAAGGTCGTATTCACTCTTTTGAGTCTTTTGGTACAGTTGATGGGCCAGGTATTCGCTTCATTGTTTTCTTTCAAGGATGTTTAATGCGCTGCTTATATTGTCACAATCGTGACACATGGGATTTAAAAGCAGGGCGTGAAATTACTGTTGCTGAGCTGATGAAAGAGATCATCACTTATAAAAATTTTATTATGCCTAATGGTGGTGGCGTAACAGCATCTGGTGGTGAAGCAACCTTACAATCAGAATTTATCACTGAGTGGTTTAAAGCTTGTCATGCTGAGGGTATTCATACCTGTTTAGATACTAATGGTTATGCAAGACAACTTGATCATACCGTTGAAGAGTTAATGGAAGTAACTGATCTTGTGATGCTTGATTTAAAACAAGTGAATGATGATATACACCAAAAATTGGTAGGTGTTCCAAATAAACGGGTTTTAGAATTTGCTAAATATCTTCAAAAAATAAATAAACGAACTTGGATCCGCTATGTTGTTGTACCAGGATGGACGGATGATGATAATTCAGCCCATTTACTTGGTCAATTTATTCAAGGAATGGATAATATTGAAAGAGTTGAATTACTCCCATACCATAAGCTCGGTGCATATAAATGGGATACACTGGGTGATAAATATATGTTAGAAGGTGTAGAAGCTCCACCACGAGAAACATTGGATCGAATCCAATCAATTATTGAAAGTTATGGTCAGTATGTGACATTTAGCAAATAAAGTTGATTAATTAGTAAAAAGGTACCAATTATGGCGCCTTTCTATCTGCTATTTTAATCTTTTTCGTTTTACTGTTCGTAGTATATAAATAGTTCCTTCCAGAGCTAGTACACAAACTGATAACCAAATAAGCCCGTATGGTAAAATATGCTCTGTGGATATTGATTCATGTAAAAATAACACAGAAACAACAGTAAGTAATACGGGCTCGACATATCCTAGTAATCCAAATAGTCCAAGCGGTAACAGCCGTCTAGCGACGAAATACATCGCAAAGGCGATGGCAGTAATAATACCGAGCATTGGAATAAAAATATGAAAATGAGATAAATCACTTATAATCTCATTACATGGATAATGTAAAAGAAAATAAATCAGACAGCCTATAAATATAAAAAAGAAGTCCGAAAAGGTTCCTGCAATACCTTCTATCTGTAATTTGCGTCGTGTCATAAAGTAAATAGGATAACCCAAGGCGATGATGGCAGTTTCCCAAGAGAAAGCGCCAGTAATATAGATTTCTGATATAACACCTATGCTAGCGAGTAATACCGCAATTTTTTGAAAAATACTTAGCCTTTCTTTATAGAAAATTTGCCCAAAGACCACCATACTTAATGGTAATAAAAAATAGCCAAGTGAAGCCGATAATCCATGACCATTAATTGGTGCCCAAATAAAAATAAGCATTTGAATAGTTAGTAGAAAAGAAGAAAATAATAACCCAACTAAAAGATATGGCTTATCTTTAATTCGAATAAAAAGGGCGGATATAGATGACCATTGCTTTTCAATCAGAATTAATACAATAATAGCCGGAAAAGATGTTAACAATCGCCAGCAAAAAATATCTACTACAGATAAAGGTTGCAATAATACTGGATAGTAATACAGCAAGCCAAAAAGACATGATGCTAGGATTGATAATGCAACACCTTTTATCATCTTATTTACCTTAATTAATAAAAAAATAGCGCTAATGAATAGCGCTACAATGAATATTTGAAATTATAAAACTAACCAATAACTTCAAGGCCGTTCATATATGGTACTAATACTGATGGTACTTTAATTGTTCCGTCTGCTTGTTGATAATTTTCCATTATAGCAACCAGTGTACGTCCAACGGCTAAACCTGAACCATTTAGGGTATGTACTAAATAGGTTTTATTATCAGCTTTATTGCGGTAACGAGCTTGCATACGACGTGCTTGGAAATCCCACATATTTGAGCATGAAGATATTTCACGATAAGTATTTTGTGCTGGTACCCAAACTTCTAGATCATAGGTTTTGCAAGAACCAAAGCCCATATCCCCAGTACAAAGTATAATTTTACGATATGGCAATTCTAATAATTGTAAAACTTTTTCAGCATGTGCAGTTAATTCTTCTAATGCTTGCATTGATTCTTCTGGTTTAACAATTTGCACTAATTCGACTTTATCAAATTGATGCATACGAATTAAGCCACGGGTGTCTTTACCATATGAACCAGCTTCAGAACGGAAACAAGGCGTATGAGCTGTCATTTTTAATGGTAATACGCTTTCATCAAGAATTTCATCACGCACTAAATTAGTAACTGGCACTTCTGCAGTTGGGATTAGTGCATAATTACTACTTTCAGACTCTTCATCAAGCGGTTTGGTATGGAATAGATCTCCCGCGAATTTAGGTAATTGACCTGTTCCAAAAAGCGTAGCTTGATTCACTAGATATGGTACATAAATTTCAGCATAGCCATGTTGTTCAGTATGTAGGTCTAGCATAAATTGCGTAATTGCACGATGTAAACGGGCTATTTGTGATTTCATTACCACAAAACGAGCGCCAGTTAGTTTTACACCAGCAGCAAAATCAAGACCACCAAAACGTTCACCTAATGCAACATGATCTTGAATAGGAAAATCGAAGGTTCTTGGCGTGCCAAAACGAGAAATTTCAACATTATCATTCTCATCTTTACCATCTGGCACAGCATCATTAGGAATATTGGGAATGTTGGCAGAAATGTCTTTAATTTGGTTGAGGAGCTTATCAAGTTCTGTTTTTGCACTGTTAAGCTTTTCACCTAATTTGTTTACTTCTTCGCGCACAGTTGAAATATCTTCACCGCGTGCTTTTGCTTCACCAATTGCTTTCGAGCGAGCATTACGCTGCGCTTGTAAGTTCTCTGTTTCAACCTGTAGTGTTTTACGTTTTTCTTCAAGTTGTCGAATAGTCTCAACATCTAATTTAAATCCACGGCGAGCTAATTTGCTAGCAACGAGATCTAATTCATTTCGAAGTAAATTTGGGTCCAACATAAAAAGAGTCCATTATTGTTTATTAATGTTATTTATTTAATTTCTTATTTTAGTACAGCTAACAAAACATATAAATAAAAAAGTATGATTAATAACACATATGAAATTCGTGAGTTAAGTATACTAGAATTGTTTCGGGATTCAACCAGAGTGGCAGGCCCGAACAATGCTAAATGATATATATAAATTTATTTAATTGGATAAGAAAATAATTACTCGTTATATGTCAAAATTCCATACATATAAAATTTATTATTTTTGTGTTTGTTACTGCTGCATATCTTGCTTGATATCTTCAGGTGACTATTATTATTAAAAGCAAATACAAATACAAGTTATTAACAGTTATTTTTTAGAAAATATATAATATTAAAAACGTTGTTCTATAAGTAATCTTTTATTCTATTTTTCAACAGTATTAAATCAAATTTCAAATAATTTATTTACTGCTGGAACTATTTTTTTCTAATTTAGATCTTATTAAAATTTTTAGCTGTATCGTTTGGATTATTATTATTCTGGACAATTTTTTCCCTTAAAATCTTATATAAAGGTCAAAATAATCAATGAAAAAAGCCCAAATGCTTTTTTTGATTTTTTTCTCATCAACTATCTCTTTTAAGTTTTTTGAGAGATTTAGTGAGATATTTGATAATTGGTGATAGTTCGCCTTGAATGGATCTTATATTGATATGTAAAAATGACAAGATTATACTTAACCGCTATATATTTTAACTTTTCAAAAATTTTACAGGGTAGAAGGTAAATGGAACAAGAACAGAACAAAGCAACAAGTGGTTTTGCTATAGCTGGAATGGTTTGTGGGATTGTATCATTAATTCCCATGGGGCTTTTTAGTATTGCTGTGGCTATTGTTGCTATAGTGTTAAGCGCTATTGCTAAGAGTGATATAAGAAATAATAATAAAAATGGTGCAGGTTTTGCTACAGCCGGGATGGTTTGCGGAATTATTGCTATTGTACTATGGGTTTTATTGATAGTTGTGATTAGTACGGCGATATTATCATTTGCCTAATTATATAACTAAAACATAAAATCATTATTAATTAAAGCTGACAAAGTCGGCTTTTTTTGATCTAAAAGTAAAATATAATAAATTTGTTATTTTTCTCTCTTTGCCAATCTACATTCGTATTCATGTTGTAATCTTTATTAATAATAAAACCATTTCTTTTTAATCCATAAAACGTTTTATCTAGAGTTTTTTACATGTTTAAAGATTGCCTTTTGAACTTTTTATTCGTCTCGCTCTATTCGAATTTTACAGCAATGATTGGGGGTGGATAAGGTGTAAGTAGTATAGTCATAGATTAAATGCTTTGTAAGAGGCTCTAAATGAACATTATTAGCCGTTTTGGTGTCAGGTAAGGGTAGGGGTAGAGTAGTTAATCAAGTGTATTATATTTAGTGCTTTATTGGATATATATTTAAAACATTATTCTATAATACTTGTCATTTTAATTCATAAACTGAGGTGATGATTATAACAAAGTGATTTTCTTATTCTAGTATTCTATTTTTATCAAAATATACAAAGAGAAATATCTAATGAAAATTAAGTCATTGCTATCAGTTAAGCTGAAGTTGATATAAATTATTATTTTTTTGATTATAACAAATCGAAATGTTTTTGGATGCTTAATGGCGCACCCGAAGGGATTCGAACCCCTGACCGCTCGGTTCGAAGCCGAGTGCTCTATCCAGCTGAGCTACGGATGCGTGTAAGTTCGTAAAAAATGGTGCATCCGAAGGGATTCGAACCCCTGACCGCCCGGTTCGTAGCCGGGTACTCTATCCAGCTGAGCTACGGATGCGTATTGAATATTTTAAAATGGTGCATCCGAAGGGATTCGAACCCCTGACCGCCCGGTTCGTAGCCGGGTACTCTATCCAGCTGAGCTACGGATGCATATTTTAATTTTTAAATGGCGGTGAGAGAGGGATTCGAACCCTCGATGCAGCTTTTGACCGCATACTCCCTTAGCAGGGGAGCGCCTTCAGCCTCTCGGCCATCTCACCAAAACATTATGACTTTGCTTCAACAACAAAATCATAATGTGTGGCGCACATATTACGTTCTAGAAAAAATAAGTCAAACATTTTTTTAAGAACTCGTGCTAGTTGTTTATTTCGTACCCAATATTACTCTTTGGGTTGAACTGATTCATCACTTTTATCTTGCGATTGATGAATTCTGTTGTATATTTCTTCTCTATGAATAGAAACTTCTTTAGGTGCATTAATACCGACTCTGACCTGATTACCCTTCACGCCTAAAACGGTAATAACAACATCGTCACCAATTATAAGTGTTTCACCTACTCTCCGAGTTAAAATTAACATTAGATCTCCTAATATCAGTTAAGTATATATCCAAACAATTTTAAGATATAGCTTCGTCAGCCCCCCATCAATAAGATAGAAAGACGGAATTTTACAGAAATACACTAATGTTTAATTAACAAACAAACACTGGAGCACATCTGGCTAACTTGCTTGTAATTTATTACTGATTTCTTTTTTTACAGAAGATAACGCTTCTGGTAACGCTGAAAGATCCATTCCACCTGCTTGAGCGAAATCAGGCCGCCCACCACCTTTACCACCTACTTTTAATGCTAATTGAGATACTAATTCACCAGCTTTAACAATGCCTAATAAATCATTAGTTACACCGGCAGCTAAATTGATTTTGTCTCCATTAACAGCCGCTAAAATAATTACGCCGGTTTTTAATTGATTTTTCAAATCATCAATCATTGTGCGTAACATTTTTGCTTCGACATTATCAAGTTTAGCAATTAGCAAGTTTTTATTATTTATTTTTTCGCATTGATCAAGCAATTGCCCACTTTGTTGGCTAGCTTGTTGGGCCTTTAGTTGCTCCATTGCTTTTTCTAATGCTTTATTTTGATCGAGCAATTGCTCTATTCGTGATAACACCGCTGATTTATCACTTTTAACCAATTGTCCAATTTGGTTTAATAAATTGGATTCATGATGTATGTATTCCATCGCATTTTGTCCAGAAGTGGCTTCAATACGACGTACCCCTGAGGCAATACTTGATTCAGAAGTAATTTTAAATAGGCCTATATCTCCAGTTCTATCAACATGTGTGCCACCACAAAGTTCGATAGAGAAATCGCCCATGGTTAATACTCTAACAATATCTTCGTACTTCTCACCAAATAATGCCATAGCACCTTTATTTTTAGCCTGATCAATTGGCATCAGTTCTATGTCAACTGGTAAGTTACGACGTATTTGTTGATTAACTAGATTTTCAATTTCAACAATTTGTTCTTGCGTAATAGGTTGATTATGCGAGAAATCAAATCGAAGGTAACTGTCATTAACTAGTGATCCTTTTTGATGTACATGATTTCCTAAAATACGTTGTAGAGCAGCTTGCAATAAATGTGTCGCCGAATGGTTACGACGAATACGTTCTCGTATTTCTACATCTATTGCAGCGGTTACGATATCACCAACTTTTAATGTACCTTTGGTGACTTTACCAATGTGACCAATACTTTTACCATATTTTTGGCTATCAGTCACACCGAACACTAGATTAGCTGAGCTTAATACACCTTTATCACCAACTTGACCACCTGATTCACCATAAAATGGTGTTTTGTCTAAGATGACAATTGCGGTATCGCCGGCATTGATAGCATCAACTTTATTCCCATCTTGGAAAATTGCAATGACTTTTCCTGATGATTCGGTTAGTTTATAACCTAAAAATTCAGTTTTATCATCAAGTTTAATCATATTACTATAATCAACAGTAAATGAACTTGATTCTCTAGCTCGTTTTCGTTGTTCTTCCATACATTGATTAAAACCATCTTCATCAATAGTGATGTTTTTTTCACGACACACATCAGCAGTAAGATCTAATGGGAAACCGTAAGTATCATATAGTTTAAATGCAACATCTCCCGGTAGTATTGCATTAGTAATCTTACCTAGCTCTTGATCAAGTAAAAATAAGCCCCGTTCTAATGTTTTTAAGAACTGTTCTTCTTCTATTTTTAGGGTTTCTTCAACTAATTTTTGGTTATTTGCTAATTCATTAGCGGCGCTTCCCATTACATCAATTAATGGTTTAACTAACTTATAGAAGAAAATATCTTTAGCACCTAGCATATGTCCATGACGTACTGCTCGGCGTATAATTCGACGTAATACGTAACCTCGGCCTTCGTTTGAAGGTAACACTCCATCGGAAACTAAAAAAGCACAAGAACGTATATGATCAGCAATAACTCGTAATGATTTACTTTCTAAATCGTTGGTTTGGATGATTTGTGCAGCATCTTTTATTAATTTTTTAAACAGATCAATATCGTAATTTGAGTTGACATGCTGTAACACTGCCGCTATGCGTTCAAGTCCCATGCCTGTATCAACGGAAGGTTTAGGTAACGGTTCCATTGTACCATCAGCATGACGATTGAATTGCATGAATACGATGTTCCAAATTTCAATAAAACGGTCACCATCTTCTTCCGCACTTCCTGGAGGTCCCCCCCAAATATGCTCACCATGATCATAAAAAATTTCAGTACAAGGTCCACAAGGTCCAGTATCGCCCATTTGCCAAAAGTTATCAGACGCATATGGCGCACCTTTATTATCACCTATACGAATAATACGCTCTTTCGGAATACCAATTTCATTTTCCCAGATTGCATAAGCTTCGTCGTCGGTTTCATACACGGTTACTGTTAAGCGATCTTTTGGCAGGTTAAACCATTTTTCACTAGTTAATAATTCCCATGCAAAATGAATCGCGTCATGTTTAAAATAATCGCCAAAACTAAAGTTTCCTAGCATTTCAAAAAAAGTATGATGCCGAGCTGTATAACCTACATTGTCAAGGTCATTATGTTTGCCTCCAGCACGCACACAACGTTGTGATGTTGTTGCTCTGGTATAAGATCGTTTATCGATACCAAGAAAAACATCTTTAAATTGATTCATTCCCGCATTGGTGAATAAAAGTGTTGGATCATTATGTGGAACAAGGGAACTACTCGCAACAATTTCGTGTCCTTTGCTATGGAAAAAGTCAAGAAAATTTTGACGAATTTCTGCAGTGCTTTTCATTTATGCTTCCATATTAAACGATAAATTTTTAGACATAGTAATATACCCGTTACAACTTAAGTTGAAAAGTAAATATTCTTAATACAGCGATTGATCTAATTACTATTAGTAAGGAATAAAATTAAAAGATCTTGAGAGCTTTTTACGCAATGGGCATTCATAATGCTTAGTATTGTAGGGACTATAATGGTTTAAGTCAATAAACTATACGCAGTTTTTATATCATTTTGTGTAAAACCTCTGGAGGTTAAAAACTGTACTACCTTTTGTTTTTGTTGATTATTTTTAGAATCGATAACTTTAAACTTTTTCAACAATTGTTGATAAGCTATCTCAGACCAATTAATATCAACTATATTTAAGAGCTTTTTATTGATATCAGATGATAAACCTCGTTGCTTTAATTCTAAACTAATTTTATATTTTCCATACCCTTTATTAGCACGCATAAATATATATTTTTCAATATATTGCTCATCATCCATCCAATGTTTCTGGGTACAATGTTTAATGACATGCTCTATTTGTGTCTTTAATTGAGTTAATTGTTCTGGGTAATCATCTTCTGCACATTTTATTTTTTTACTAAAAAATAAAGTTAATTTTCTGGTAAGTTCATATGAAGAGTGATCACGCTGTGCAAGTAATTGCACAGCTTTGGCTAAAATTAATTTATTAAGATTGTGTGACATTATTCGAAATTTTCATCTTCTATTGTAGATTCTTCGTCCTCTGCAGAGAAAACAGCAGGGCTATTTAATAATAAATCACGTAATTTTGTTTCAAGCTCGGTAGCAATTTCAGGGTGTTCTTGTAAAAACTTAATTGAATTAGCTTTACCTTGTCCAACTTTCTCGCCATTATAGCTATACCATGCGCCGGCTTTATCAACTAATTTATGTTTAACACCCAAATCAATCAATTCACCTTCTTTTGAGATACCACATCCATAAAGAATTTGGAATTCAGCTTGTCTAAATGGCGCAGCGACTTTGTTTTTAACCACTTTTACCCGAGTATCACTACCGATAACATCTTCTCCTTCTTTTACTGCACCAGTACGGCGGATATCTAAGCGCACTGAAGCATAGAATTTTAATGCGTTACCGCCAGTAGTTGTTTCAGGATTACCAAACATAACACCAATTTTCATACGAATTTGGTTGATGAAAACGACAAGACAATTCGCATTTTTGATGTTAGCGGTTAACTTACGTAATGCTTGAGACATTAAACGTGCTTGTAATCCCATATGAGAATCACCCATTTCACCTTCAATTTCCGCTTTTGGTGTTAATGCTGCGACAGAGTCGACAATAATGACATCTACAGCGCCAGAACGAACCAATGCATCACAAATCTCAAGAGCTTGTTCACCAGTGTCTGGTTGTGAAACTAATAAATCGTCAACTTGTACCCCTAATTTTGCAGCATAGATTGGATCTAAAGCATGCTCAGCATCGATAAATGCACAGGTTTTACCTTCTTTCTGTGCTTGTGCAATAACAGATAATGTTAATGTTGTTTTACCTGATGATTCAGGTCCAAAGATTTCAACAATTCTGCCCATTGGTAAGCCACCAATACCCAATGCTATATCTAATCCTAAAGAACCAGTTGAAACGGCGTCCACATCTAAAGTTTGTGTGTCGCCTAAACGCATTATTGAACCTTTACCAAATTGTTTTTCGATTTGACTTAATGCTGCTGAAAGTGCTCGTTGTTTGTTTTCATTCATATAATTAAATTCCAATAAGTAAGGATATGAGATACATTATACTGTATTGTTATACAGTATCAAGTTTTTTTTATAAACAGTATTAAATTGATTAATTATGTGAAATTATTCACAAATTTTCTTAATATTTATTACTAAATCCCGTTATGCAATTAATTAAACATTATCTTGAGAGTTATTTAGAATAACGATCTTCATATCGCCATTTGAAAAATGATAATAATCAAATTATGCTAATTTAATTAGGTAATACTTTCATAAAAAAGAAGCATTTGATATGATTGGCATCAAGAAGCTTTTTGGCCATTATTAATTTATTAAATTAATTACCACAGAACATAATCGTTTAACAAATATTGGCAATTTTTTATATATAAACGTTATGCTAATCAAAAACATCTTTACTAATTAATACACAATCAAATAAAGGAAAATGATGACTGTTGATAATCAAAATTATGTATTGTGTTCCCATTGTGATTTGGTTATCGGATTAACAGATGTTGCAATTGGACATAAAGCTACTTGTCCTCGTTGTACTACAACATTGTTTAAAAATCAGAATAATATGAAATTTCGCGTGTCAATGTATGCATTTTGTTCATTAATTATGCTTATCGTCGCTTGTGGGTTTGTGTTTATTGATATTAATTTAGTCGGTAATGTTAATGGTGTAAGTGTTTTAGATATACCCAAAATACTTTTTTTTGATAGATATAGCTATATTTCCGCATTATTTGTTTTATTTGTGCTTGTTTTTCCATTACTCAATTTATCTATTATTGTATTACTTTGTTGCAAAATAAAACTGACTAAATATCGAAAAAGAGATCTTTTGATTGTTTATGAAAAATTTCAGCATTGGTGTATGCCTGAGATTTTTTTGACAGGAATTTTAGTTAGTTTTGTTAAATTAATGAGTTATGGCAGCCTTGGTGTTACAGGGACCTTTTGGGCATTTTGTTTATTTGTTTTCTTTTATATCAAAGCAGTAGTTATTTTTACACCCGGTAAAATATGGAATGAAATCCATCGTAATAATTTTACTTTAAAACCATTAGAAGTAGGTAAAACGGGAATGTATCAAAATATAAAATTGTGCAGCTGTTGCCATGCAATTATTCCTGCTGAGTATGCTAAATGTCCAAGATGTAAACAAAAAAGTCAACTTAGAGGAAGAGATAAAGTACAGTGGACGATTGCACTTTTAGTTACTTCACTGATTATTTATATACCAGCTAATTTATTTGGCATCATGATTACTGAAGTTTTTGGTGCACCATCGAGTTCGACGATTATGGATGGAGTTATCTATATGTGGCAAGCAGGGGATGTGCCGGTAGCATTAATCATTTTCGCTGCTAGTGTAGTTATCCCTATTTTAAAAATTATTTCTCTTAGCTGGCTTTGTTATTTTGCTTTGGCAGTTAAGAATAAGAAAAAACGTAATTGTCTAAAAATGAAGAAATTATATAATGCTGTTGAATTTATTGGTAAATGGTCAATGATCGATATCTTTGTGGTTTCGGTAGTGTGTTCTTTAGTGAGAAATCAACAAATGATGGGCGTATATCCTGATATAGGGGTAAGTTTTTTTGCTACTGTCGTTATCATTACAATGATTGCATCCCAAAAATTTGATCCACGTTTGCTTTGGGATCGAATACCAACTAGAAAATAAAATAATAGGAATAATATGGCAAGCTCAAATAAATCAGCAAAAATAATTAAAATTAGAGCAATTTCAGCAATATGGATTATTCCCATAGTTACCGCAGTTGTTGGTTTATGGATTATCTATGCCCATTTTGCTGATCGAGGTACTCCTTTTACCTTATTGGCTAAAGATGCAAGTGGTATTGTAGCTGGTAAAACAGTCATAAAAAATCGCAGCGTTGATGTTGGTATTGTTGATGAAGTGACATTATCTGATGATTACAAACAAGTCGTAATCAAAGGTCGAATCTATAACGACATGAATCCGCTTTTGAAAAATGATTCAATATTTTGGGTGGTTAAACCTGAAATTGGTCGTGATGGTGTGACAGGGCTAGGAACTATTTTATCGGGTGTCTATATTGAGCTTGTTTCAGGGAATGATACTCATAGCTTTAAAAATAATCCATTTATTCTATCTGATGCACCGCCCTTATCAGATCCAAGCATAAAGGGAATTCGTTTAAATTTAGATAGCGATCAAAGTGGTGTTGTGCCACGCGGTGCTAAAGTGATGTTTCGCGGCTATCATGTTGGTAATGTTGAAACGTCACAGTTTGATGTTGAAGCACGTAAAATGAAGTATCAAATTTTTATTACGACACCTTATGATGCATTAGTTACTGAAAATGTACGGTTTTGGAAAGAAGGGGGAATCAATTTAACGTTATCTTCTCGTGGTGCCAGTTTAGATGTGCCTTCTTTAGATGTTCTAATGTCAGGCGGTATTAGCTTTGATTTACCTGATGGGGCAAAATTAGGACAACCGGCTAAGCAACATGATGTATATAAATTATATGAAGATAGAAAGTCGATTCAAGATTCACAATATACTGAATATAAAGAATTCCTACTTATGATTACGGACTCAATATCGGGATTAACCGAAGGTGCACCAGTTGAATATCATGGCATAAGGCTCGGTACAGTAAGTAAAGTACCGTTTTATACCACAGAAATGTTGCAAGAAAGATCAATCCTTAATCAAAGAGTACCGATACTAATTAAAATCGAACCTGACAGATTAGCTGAATTGGTAGAAGATAAGATAGATATTGCTAATTTAATTATAAATGAGCAAAAAAATGGTTTGCGAGCATCATTAAAGACTTCAAATATGTTTACGGGGGCACTTTATATTGATTTAGATTTTTATCCAGAGTTAAAAGACAAATATGATACTAAATTAGCTAAACAATATGGATACGATACTATTGAAACTACATCAACTGGATTTGCGCAAATTCAAGCAAAAATACTGCAATTATTAGATAATTTTAATAGTTTACCTGTTAACAATACTATGGAGCAATTTAATAAATCCTTAGAATCGAGTCAACGCTTAATGAATACCATAAATCAAATTATGGCAAGTAAAGAGATGCAAAATATGCCTAAAGATTTACAAAGAGCTATGCGTTCATTAAATGAAGCGATGAAAGGAATACAACCAGGTTCACAACTTAATACACAAATGAATGAAAGTTTACAGAAAATTCAGCAAATGATGGATGAATTAACTCCTTTACTTCATACGCTAAATAATAAAAGTAACGCATTGATCTTCTCTTCACCAAACAAAAAAGATGAAGAACCAAAAGCCAGAGGAAATAAATAATGTTCAAATCGATTCGATGTTTTAAAATTACACTATTGATAGCATTATTAGCGGTAATGGTGGGTTGTTCATCAAATACCGAAAGAAAAAATTATTTTCAATTAACAAGTAATTTAGTTAATGTTGATTCAGTGACGACTCACTCGACCAATAAGTTTATTTGGATTGAGTCTATTGAAGTAGCCAGTTTTTTAAATAAATCAGGCATTGTTTTACAAACACAAGATATAAAATATGTTACAGCAACTAATAATTTATGGGCCTCAACATTGTCTCAACAATTTGCAGATAGATTATCGCAGGATCTAACTCAACTTTTACCTAATTATTTAGTCTCAACCAAATCTATTACTACACCTACCTTAACAATTAAGCTTTTTATTGATGGTTTCCATGGTAGTTATAAGGGGGATGCAGTGATAAAAGGGCGCTGGGTAGTGACAGATAATAAAGGACAAATTAGGACTAAAGTTATTGAACGCAGTGTTCCGTTGGCAAAAAATGGCTATAGCGCACTGGTAAAAGCCTTATCGCAAGGCTGGCAAGATGAAGAGTTAGAATTTGCGAATTCAATCAAATATTAGTTATTGTTTAACATTCCGCCGATATAATGGCGGAATGTCATAGATAGTTAATTTCAAATTATTATAACTGTTTTTTCAATTCACTAAATACCTGCTCTTCAATTTCAACCCAACCTCGAACACTATTAATAAATGCTATTTTATCGGCCTGTAAAATATCTTTTTTGTTTATCGTTTTCTCAATTAATTTATGCTGATTTAAATAATGTTGTCGCATAGTGCCAGCTAATAGTCCTGATGTAATGGCAGGAGTTATCCACTTATCATTAATTAATAGGGCGATATTACCATTAACAAACTCGGTAATTTCATCATTTTGATTATAATTGATATATTCTTGACCAACTGTCAATTGAGGAAAATGTTGCCGATTGGTTGTTTTATGATAGAGAAAAACATTATGCTTATCGACACTTTTAGGCGCAAAAGCTATATTGTCAATCACCATTGAGGTAGTGAGCAAATCTATGCTTATTTCCGATTGTCCAGATTTAGATAGTAGAAGTCTAACTTTATATTTTCCTAATGGATTTTTTTGGGCTATCTTCGTTAGTGTCTGTTTGACTGTTTGAATATCACATTTAAAATCAAAATATTGCGTTGAGTCGTTCAATCTGTCTAAATGTGCATTAAGTAGCAAAAACTCTCCATTTTCTAACAATAAGGTTTCAATAATATATTCAGGTATAGATAAAGTTCTATGCAAAATAGCTGTTTTCGCTAGGACTTCGTTATATTCATCATTGGCGCTTGAATCCCAAGTAATGCCTCCACCAACACCATAATTCAACTGTTGATTATTAATGGTTAAGGTACGTATTGGAATATTAAATATCGCCTTTTTCATAAAAGGGTCAATATAACCAATTGAGCCACAATACACGCCACGAGCTGAATTCTCAATATTACTAATAATATGCATGGTACTTGCTTTAGGTGCTCCAGTGATTGAGCCACATGGGAACAGTGCTTGCAATAGTTGATATAGGTTAATATTATCTTTTAATATTCCTTGAATTGTCGAGGTTAGTTGCCATACCGTTGGGTATTTTTCTGCGGTAAATAAGTGTGGGACGGTGATCGATCCTGGTTTTGAAATTCTGCTCAAATCATTACGCAGTAAATCGACAATCATCATATTTTCAGCAAGATTTTTTTCTGAACGCAACAACTCTACTTGTTGTTTATCTTGTTGTGTCGTCAATCCTCGGGCGGTAGTACCTTTCATTGGTTTCGTTGTAATAGTTTTATCTTCTAATTTAAAAAATAGCTCAGGAGAAATAGATAAGATATGATAATTTTCAAATTCTATATAGGCACAATAATTGGCAAGATTATTTTTTTGTAGAAAGTAATAATAATCTAAAGGATTACTATTAAATGGTGCACTAAATTGAATGGTATAATTGGTTTGGTAAGTATTACCTAATTCAATTTGCGAGTGAATATAGTCAATTTTTTGCTGATATTCGTTAATATCAGTATCACAAGATAACTTTAACGATAGTGGTGAAAAGTGATTTGAATCTGGAATCGGCTCACTCGTATACTTATCAAAAATACCAAATAATAGTAATGGTAAATCAAGATTTGAGCTTTTTATAACTTTGGTTTTATTGTTTTCACTAAACCCCATAGCACTTTCATAAGCAAGATAACCACAAGCGTAATAACCTTTATTTGTGAAGCTTTCTATTTCATCAATGCGTTGTTTAATAGCTCTATAATCGTTTGATTTTATAATTTTGATTGGATCACAAAAATATTTACGTTCACCTTCAAAATCGATATAAATTTTCATATTAATTACCATTAACAAAGTTACTAATTATTTTTAAACCAGATTCTGTCTTAATTGCCTCTGGGTGAAATTGTACCGATTCAATTGGCAGTGTTTTATGTCGTAATCCCATAATCAATCCTTGCCTATTTTTAGCGGTAACTATTAAAGGTGACTCATTTAATGGCAAATTAGGGTGGGCAATTAGAGAATGATACCTAACCACGGAGAGTGGATTTTTAATCCCGACAAATAAGCCTTGCTCATCATGTGTAATTTCATCAATTTTACCATGCATTGGTACTGGGGCTCTAACAATGCTATAACCAAAATATTGGGCAATCGCTTGATGACCTAAACAAATGCCAAGTATTGGGCAGTGATTAGCAAAACAATTGATCGCCGATAATGATATTCCGGCATTATCGGGTGTTCCCGGCCCCGGAGAAATGACCATTTTGGAAAACGATAATCGCTTTAATTCATCAATAGATTTTTCATCATTTTTGATGACCATAACTTCGGCTCCTGCACGGCAAAGGTAATCATAGATATTAAAAGTAAAAGAATCGTAATTATCAATTAGAAGAATCAAAATAGTACCCAATGCTTAATAATTATAAATAAAGGAGGTTTTAACGAGTGACTGGTGATTTTATTATAAAAAGCGATGCTATATAAAGTAATTAATTACTTATTAAAAAAACTATCTACGACTATACTAGACATTTAAAAACCCTGTTTCTCAAAAATTTGAGGAGCGGGGTTTTTTATTACTTATTTCTCATAAAGTTAATATTTATGTGATCAATATCACACAATTTTTCTAATCTACTTGTATGGTAGTATGATTAGAATTAAAGTTTGCTCATTAATCATTTTTCAGAGGTATCAAATGAAAATCGTAAAAGCAGAGGTTTTTGTGTGTAGTCCAGGAAGGAACTTTGTCACATTAAAAATCACTACAGATTCAGGCGTATATGGAGTTGGTGATGCGACACTCAACGGACGAGAGCTATCTGTCGCATCATATCTCAAAGATCATCTTTGTCCACAGTTAATCGGCCGAGATGCTAGTCAAATTGAAGATATATTTCAATATTTCTATAAAGGTGCTTATTGGCGTCGAGGGCCAGTGACCATGTCAGCGATATCAGCAATTGATATGGCGTTATGGGATATCAAAGGTAAAGTAGCCAATATGCCACTTTATCAGTTATTAGGTGGAGCTTCACGTACTGGTGTCATGGTCTATTGCCATACCACTGGTAAAGATATTGAAGAAGCGTTGGATGATTACGCCAAACATAAGGAAATGGGGTTTAAAGCCATTCGTGTTCAGTGTGGAATACCAGGAATGAAGACCACATACGGCCAAAGTAAAGGTAAAAATTTAGCTTATGAGCCGGCTACTCGAGGTAATTATCCTGAAGAACAATTTTGGGCAACCGATAAATATCTTGATTTCACACCAAAATTATTTGAAGCAGTAAGAAATAAATTTGGTTTTAATGAACATTTATTGCATGACATGCACCATCGTTTAACCCCAATTGAAGCAGCACGATTTGGCAAAAGTATTGAAGACTACCGACTATTTTGGATGGAAGATCCGACACCTGCAGAAAATCAAGAGTGCTTCCGTTTAATTCGTCAACATACCGTAACACCAATTGCTGTCGGTGAAGTATTCAATAGCATTTGGGATTGTAAACAATTAATTGAAGAACAACTGATTGATTATATTCGAACCACGATAACTCATGCTGGTGGTATTACACATATGCGCCGGATTGCTGATTTTGCGGCTCTTTATCAAGTTAGAACTGGTTCGCATGGTCCATCTGATTTATCACCAATTTGTCATGCAGCGGCGCTGCACTTTGATATGTGGGTACCTAATTTTGGTGTACAAGAATTTATGGGTTATTCCGAACAGATGTTAGAAGTTTTCTCGCCTAATTGGACCTTTAATGATGGTTATATGCATCCAAGTGACAAACCCGGATTAGGAATTGATTTTGATGAAAAACTTGCAGCAAAATATCCATACAATCCTGCTTATTTGCCAATTGCTCGTCTAGAAGATGGCACATTGTGGAATTGGTAATTAAAAAATGAAGGAAATTAATATGTCAACTTTAGAAACAATGGAAGAAAAAGAAAAACGGAATATTATAAGGCGTGTAGCTGTTGCATCATCTATTGGAACTGCTGCAGAATATTATGATTTTTTTGCATATGGAACGGCAGCAGTACTCTTTTTTGGTCAACTGTTCTTTCCTAGTAATGATCCTTTTATTAGCACTCTTGCAGCATTTGCTACTTATGCAGTAGGTTTTTTTGCTAGACCTATTGGCGGTATTGTTTTTGGTCATATGGGCGATAAAGTAGGAAGAAAAAAAGCGTTAGTCATTACTATTTTAATTGTTGGATTAGGAACATTCGTTATTGGTTTATTACCAACTTATGCATCAATTGGTTGGTGGGCACCTGTAATTCTAATTTTAATTAGAGTTCTACAAGGATTTGGTGTTGGTGGCGAACAAGCAGGTGCGGTGTTGATGACAGCGGAATATTCTCCGCCTGAAAAGCGCGGATTTTTCTCTAGTTGGGTGCAAATAGGGGCACCACTTGGTTTTTTGTTACCTTCAGCGCTTTTTGCTTTATTAACATCATTACTTTCAGAAGAACAAATGCTTGATTTTGGTTGGAGAATACCATTTTTATTAAGTTTACTTTTAGTTATATTGGGATTATTTATCCGATTACGTATTGACGAATCACCTGTTTTTGAAAAAATTAGACAAACTAAAGCTGTTGAATCTTCAATGCCGTTGAAAGATGTTATGAAAAATTATCCGGGGATTGTTGCTAAAGGGGTTGGTGCAAAACTAATTGAAGCATGTTCATTTGCCATGTTTACAGTGATTGTTTTAGCCTATGTAAATGTAAATCAATTTAATAAAAGTTATGTATTAGATGCAATAATTGTTGCTGTAGTCATCGAGATTTTTACTATCCCGTTAATGGGCGCTTTATCGGATAAATGGGGAAGAAAAAGAGTCTATATACTTGGCGCTCTTCTGCAAGTAATTTTTATAGTTCCATTTTTCTTAATGGTCAATACACAAAATTATATATTAATTCAATTAGCAATGATAATTGTTTTACCTATAGGTCATGCTATGTGTTATGCACCACAAGCATCATTCTTCCCAGAATTATTTCCGACAGCAATTCGTTGTAGTGGTATAGCGTTGATATGGCAGGTTGGTTCATTAATTGGAAGTGGTATTTTAGGGCTTTGTGCAGTTAAGATTTTACAAATGTGTAGTGGACATTATTCTGGATTAGCCTTATATGTTGGTACATTAGGTATTTTATCTGTTATTGGTATTGCGTTATTGCCTGAAACAGCACCTAATAAAATTAAAAAAGAATATCAGCAATGGGTAGGAAAATAAAACTACAAAATAAATGATTATTGTTTAATTAATTATTAATTAGAGACTTTTATGAGATTATCAAATCAAACTTTATCACAACTACCTAAGGGGGTAGTTGTTCCAACTTATGATAGAAGCAAAATTAAAACCAAAATTGTTCATCTCGGTTTTGGCGCTTTTCATCGTGCTCATCAAGCTGTTTATACGGATATACTAGCTACACAGCATGATAGCGATTGGGGATACTGTGAAGTTAACTTGATTGGTGGTGAAGCTCAAATTCAAGATTTAAAACAACAAGATTGCTTATTTAGTGTTTGTGAAATGTCTTATGATAATTGGAATACCCGCGTTGTTGGTATTGCAAAAGAAGCATTACATGCAGATATTGATGGAATACAAAAAGTCTTAGCGGTGATGACTCGTCCTGAAATTGCGATTGTATCGATAACCGTAACTGAGAAAGGCTATTGCTATCTACCTTCGACAGCATCCATAGATACTAATAATCCATTAATTAGTCATGATATTTCTTATCCTTATGCACCCAAATCTGTTCCGGGCGTCATTGTTGAGGCATTACGTTTACGTAAAGAACAAGGATTAAAACCATTTACGGTGATGTCTTGTGATAATATGCCTGAAAATGGGCATGTTACACGTAATGTTGTTTTAGCATTGGCTAAACAGCGAGATCCTGATTTAGCCCAATGGATCAATGATAATGTTACATTTCCATCTACAATGGTTGACCGAATCGTACCAGCTGCAACGCCAGAAACTATGGTAAAAATAAACAAACAACTAGGTGGTATTGATGACCCTGCTGGTATTGCTGGTGAACCATTTAGGCAATGGGTTATTGAAGATAATTTTGTGGCAGGGCGCCCCCAATGGCAAAAAGCAGGTGCAGAATTAGTTAATGATGTATTGCCATATGAAGAAATGAAGTTACGCATGTTAAATGGTAGCCATTCTTTTTTTGCATATTTAGGCTATCTAGCCGGTTATTTACATATAGATGAATGTATGCAGGATAATAATTATGTTACAGCTGCTAGACATTTAATGCTAAATGAACAAGCAACAACGTTGCGAGTTAAAGATGTTGATCTTTCTGCTTATGCTGATTCATTACTTGATCGTTATCGAAATACCGGTTTAAAACATCGTACATGGCAAATTGCAATGGATGGAACATTGAAGCTACCTCAACGAATGCTTGATTCAATTCGTTATCATGTAGCTAATAATAATACTGCATTTGATTGTCTTGCTTTAGGTGTTGCTGCTTGGATGCGCTACGTTAGTGGGGTTGATGATGCGGGTAAATCTATTGAGGTAAGTGATCCTTCAATTATGCAAATAAACGAGCTTGTCGCAAATAGTGCCGATGATGAAAATAGAGTAAAAGCGTTATTGTCTTTAACTCATGTGTTTGGTAGTGACTTACCGCATAATCAACTTTTTGTCGATAAGGTAACAAATGCTTACCTAGCATTGCGAGATTTAGGTGCTAAACAGACAGTTAAAAATTTAACTGAACTTTTTAGTACTATAAATGCAACTAACAATAATTGATAATAACTAAGGTGTAATAGCTTATTTTAGTCATTACACCTTCTATAATCATATTTCTAGTTATTTAAAATATATAGTATTTTTTAAAAAAACTTTTCTTATATTTAAAAATCACCTACTATTTATTGTAATTTAATTTTATTACATAAAAATGGTATATGTTTAAACTTATTGAATTAAATATTTCTGAGCCGGTTAATCAGCAAGTTTATCGTGCATTAAGAAGAGCGATTATTACTTGTCAGGTGTTACCGGGAGTTTTACTTTCTGAAAAAGAGATTTCAAGTCAATTCAATGTATCACGTCAGCCAGTTCGTGAAGCATTTATCAAGTTAGCCGAAGCCGGGTTAGTTAAAATTTTGCCACAGCGAGGCACATTTGTAACTAAAATCTCCATTAAAAAAGTGATTGATGGGCAATTTATCCGTGAAGCCGTTGAGTGTGCAATTATTAAACGAGTAGCACAAGAAATTACCGAATCCGATCTGGTATTATTGGATAAAAATCTTGCCGAACAAATAGATGCCAATAAGCGAAAAGATATTCGTTCTTTTTTGGAAAAAGATGACGAATTTCACCAAATTATAATGAATGTTATCGATTGTCCAATGGCTTGGGAAACGGTCGAAAATATCAAAGCAATGATGGACAGAGTTCGCTATCTCACCTTAGAAGATATTTCTCCACCAGAAGACTTAGTAAAGCAACACAAAAAAATCGTTATGGCACTAAAAAAACATGATCCGGAAATGGCGGCATTGGCGCTGCATGAACATTTATCTACTATTCTACAAACCATAAATATAGTCTCACAACAACGTAATGATTGGTTTGTTGATTAGCTTAGGTAAATAATAAGGTTAAGTTAAGAAAAAATATTTATAATGAGATTAATTATTATAAATAATAATTGAGACTTTCTATTATGATACGACAAGTTAAAATTCGAGTGTGTGGTCATGTACAGGGTGTTGGTTTTCGCTTCTTTACTTATCAACAAGCTACCAAACTGGGTTTAGTTGGTTATGTTAAAAATTTAGATAATGGTGATGTAGAAATACTAATACAAGGGGATAGCATATCAATTGCTAAATTAATACAATGGCTTAAACAGGGCGGACCAGTTTCAGCCCGTATAACGGCGATAAATGTTACAGAATTAATTCCTGAAAACCAATTAAATGCTTTTAATATCAAATATTAATTTTATACCTAATAAGGTATTTTATAATAATAGCCTATTGTTAAACAAAGTTAACATTGAAAGGTTTATTATTTATAAACCATTATTTAATTAATTGTTTAACGTTTACGCAAATATCCGAAAACACGATAACCTTCTATTTTCCATAATCCATCTTTATAAATTAACGGAAAAGTCACCCGACTGCTTGCGTTAGGTCCTGGATTTTGCTGAACAATTTCGATTTCGTTGTCGCTAACTTTACTGATAATAGCAACATGGCCGTATTGAGACCAGCCTAAAACAATAATATCTTCTACTTTAGGTTTGGTGGTTGATCCATTATGGAACTGAAGTAGATTACGTCTGGTATTCATTTTGCCATCAGGAATAGAATCATCGAAAAAATCTTTTGCATGGCCATAACTATCCGGCATTTTATGATTGAAACGTTCATAATAGTAACGTTTAATAAATTCAACACATTGATATTTAAGACCTAAATTATAACCATCTTTAGCTACATTGCGACTACTGACATGATTTATATTGCCATTATAGTAAACTTTAACTCCATTGAATTCGTCGACAACTGTGCCAATTTTACTCTCATTAACATTTAAATCAGCATAAGCATAATGATAAAAACTAGCTAACTCCAGCATTAATAAAACAGTTAATAAATAGAGACTGTTTTTTAATCTAAATAACATATTGATTTCCTATTAATATTTTTAATCATTATTAATTGATTATAGCTAATTTTCAGACTTAAAAATTAAGCATAATAGCTCTATATTACTAAAAATTTTATATATTAAATGATATATTATAGTAAATAATTGATCAATCAATGAAGAGCATTATATTTTCTTTAAATTCAAATACATTAAAATATATTTATTGGTATATTTTGAGGTATTTATGGTATTAATATTAATGTATCTGAATTATTATCAGAATGTCATTTAACTTCTTGCAATGTCAGATATTAATTTAATAAAAAATAAAGTAAAATAAATTAATATTTAGATGATTTGTCATAATGATATGCCTGCGTTATTGATTAATCTTATTCAGGTAATTAACGTAAACTATGAATAAAAAAAATTTAATCTGTTTCTTGCTTCTTATTTTAATAGTTGGTGTTTATTATAGTTATCAAAATGATGATGACGTGTTGAGTACGCCATCAAATGCAAATCAGCCTGAAATGCCAATTTATCAAAGTGAAGATATGGTTACCAATGTCTATGATTTATCCGGTAATATAGTATATAAAATTGAATCGGGTAAAGTAGAGCATTTTGATAATAATGAAAATACTGATTTTGATTTACCTAAAGTTACACTTTATGATCAGGATCATACCGCAACATGGCATATTCAAGCAAAACGAGCGACTTTGACAAAAGATAAACTAATTTACCTTTATCAAGATGTAACATTAACTAATTTAATAGCCGATTCTCAATTACAGCAAGTATTAACTGATGATGCAGTGGTTGATTTAACAACGCAACTAGTCACCTCTAAAGATCCAGTAAAAATCAAGGGAACTGGCTTTTTCTCAACAGGTGTGGGATTGGTTGGTAATTTGCGCGAAAAAACAGCAAATATACTTGAAAATGTAAAAACTTTTTATAATAGTGAGGCTCAATAAAAAATGAGATCAAAAAAACAGACATTTTTTCCATTATTTTTTATGCTATGTGCATCATTTACTTGTTTTGCTGATGAGACTAACGTAGATACTTCATCCGCCTCAAAAGATCAAAAGATGTTTGTTGATAATAAGCCAATTACCGTTGATGCAGATAACCAACAAATTGATATTGATAAAAATATTATTACTTTTAGTGGTAATGTTCAGATTATTCAAGATGGTTTGACGATATGGGCAGATAAAGTGGTGATTACAGATATGCAAGATACAAGTAAACAAAAAATAACTGCATATGGTAAACCGGTAAAATATAAACAAATTCTTCCACAAAATAAAAAAATTGTGACCGGTCATTCACAACAGGTTATCTATAATGTTAAAGAAAATAATATAGTATTACAAGGTAATGCAGAGTTATTTCAACAAGATAACCATATCAGTAGCTCAATTATTACTTATGATGTGAAAAAACAGCAAATAGTTGCACAACCAGGTAAAAAAGGCCGAGTGAAAAGTACTATCATTCCAAGTCAAGTAAAAGAGATGAATAAATAAATGGCAATTTTAAAAGCGGAAAATCTTGCTAAAGTTTATAAAAAACGACGAGTTGTTGAAGATGTTAGTTTAACTGTAAACTCTGGTGAAATAGTTGGTTTACTTGGTCCTAACGGTGCTGGTAAAACAACTACTTTTTATATGGTGGTTGGTATTGTGACTTTAAATGCCGGAAAAATTTACCTTGATGATCATGATATCAGTATTTTGCCATTACATGAGAGAGCGCAAAAAGGAATAGGTTATTTGCCTCAAGAAGCGTCAATATTTAGAAAGCTTTCCGTTATTGATAATATTATGGCTATTTTAGAAACTCGCAATGATATTGATAAAAATGAAAAGATTAATCGCGCAGAAGAGTTACTTGAAGAGTTTCATATTACCCATATCCGAGACAATATTGGTCAATCATTATCCGGCGGAGAACGACGACGAGTTGAGATAGCTAGAGCATTAGCGGCAAATCCTAAATTCATTTTACTTGATGAACCATTTGCGGGTGTAGATCCCATTTCGGTAATTGATATTAAAAATATTATTAAACACCTACGTGATCGTGGTTTAGGCGTACTGATTACCGATCATAATGTTCGTGAAACACTTGATGTTTGTGAACGAGCCTATATAGTGAATAAGGGACATTTAATTGCTGAAGGTACACCAGATAGTATATTAAATAATGACTATGTTAAACGTGTTTATTTAGGACATGAATTTAGATTATAGATTATGATGAAACAAGGCTTACAACTGAAGGTTTCGCAACAGTTGTCAATGACGCCACAATTACAATTAGCTATTCGATTGTTGCAATTGTCGACTTTAGAATTACGTCAAGAAATTCAAACTGTACTCGAAAACAATCCATTATTAGAGATTGCCGATCAGTATGATGAAATTAATGTTGAACAAGATGAACTAAACGAAAATATTGATACTCGTGAAGCATTAGATAGCCAAGAAATCCCCGAGGATATTCCATTAGATGCCTCATTAGATGATATTTACACAGCTGGTACTCCCTCAGGAACTCACTCAGATTATCGTAATGATGAGTTACCAATCTATCAAGGTGAAACACATGAAACATTGCATGATTACTTAAAATGGCAATTAGATTTAACACCATTTAGTGACATTGATCGTGCAATTGCTGTTTCGATTATTGAAGCTATTGATGACAGAGGTTATCTAACCGTTTCAACTGAAGAAATTCTAGAGGAACAAGGCAATAGTCAAATTGAACTTGATGAGGTTGAGGCAGTTTTAAAGCGAATTTGGCATTTTGATCCAATCGGGGTTGGAGCGAGATCTTTACAAGAATGTTTGTCTATTCAAACTCAGCATTTAACTTCGCCTGTATTAGTTAAACAGATTATTGATAACTATTTAGATTTATTAGCAAATCATGATTATCGAACATTAAAAAAACGCTTAAATGCGACGGATGAACAGTTAAAAGAAGCCATTAATTTTATTCAGCATTTACAACCTTATCCTGGTGATTCGGTCAATACCTTACCTCCGGATTATGTTATTCCTGATCTTGTGGTAAAAAAGATGGATGGGAAATGGATAGCTGAATTAAACAGCGATACCGTTCCGACACTGCGCATTAATCAACAATATGCGGCAATGGAAAAAATTAGTAATGAAAGTGATAGCCAATACATTCGCGCACATTTGCAAGATGCAAATTGGTTTATTAAAAGTGTCGAAAATCGTAATGAGACACTATTAAAAGTGAGTCAATTTATTGTTGAGCACCAACAAGAATTTTTTGAAAATGGTGCTGAATATATGAAACCAATGATTTTGTCAGATGTTGCTATGGCGATTGATATGCATGAATCAACAATTTCACGCGTTACAACGCAAAAATATTTACAATGCCCTAATGGTATATTTGAGTTGAAATTCTTTTTCTCTAGCCATGTTAATACTGAATCTGGTGGTGAAGCATCATCGACAGCAATTCGGGCTTTAATTAAAAAATATATTTCTGAAGAAGATGCTAAAAAACCTTTAAGTGATAGTAAACTAGTTTCAATTTTAGAAAATCAAGGGATTATTATTGCCCGTCGAACGGTTGCTAAATATCGTGAATCTTTATCGATACCACCGTCAAATCAACGAAAACAGCTTTGATAATAATTGGCTGTTTTCGATTCTTTTACTATTAATTTTTAAATCACTTTTTGTGTTTCGATAGTCATCATATCAGAGGTAAAAGATCCATCTGATTGTAATTCGAAGTAAGATTTTGTATCTTGAGATGCACTTATTTGATAAGTTCTTATCGCATCCACTAAATTATTCGGTGTACGCATACGTTTTATCCAACTATCAAAAATCAAGGGTAAACGATGGCGTTGAATCTTATCAATAGTAAATCCAGCTTCGCTTAAAAATGTCAACCATTCGCCAGGCGTATAGTCGCGTACGTGGGATGTATCACGTAGTGCTTCAACTGTTTGTAACCAAATATCTAAAATAGGTTGACCAGGAGAAACGACATCCATAATAATTAATTTACCATTTGGTTTGGTGATCCGATGTAATTCACGCAAACTTTTACCCACATCCTGCCAATGATGGGCAGAATAACGGCTGACGACAATATCAAAATAGTTATCGTCAAATGGTTGATGTTCAGCATAACCTTGTACGGTGGTAATATTTTTTAAGTTACGTTCATTCGCAGTTTGTTCAACCACCGCTAACATTTGCTCCGATAGATCGTAAGCTGTTACGTGTTTAACCTGTTTTGCTGCAATAAAACTGACATGGCCTGCTCCACATCCCATATCTAAAAATTCAGCATTAGGATAATTAGTTAAAAAACTGGCTAGATATTCAAGATCAGCACCTTGAGCATGAACTTTACTGGTTAAGTAGGCGTTAGCTTGCTGGCCGAACTGTTGATTTACTTTATCATGATGGGTTGTCATTAATTATTCCTATACAAGGCGCTTGCGCGCCTAAATAAATTAATTTAAGAATGTAGGAATTTTATGCTCAAAAGAGCTGATAGCATCTTCATGTTGCAGGGTTAAGCCAATGTTGTCTAAACCATTTAATAAACAGTGGCGTTTGAAGGCATCAATTTTAAATGAATATTGTTTATCACCCGCGATCACGACTTCATTTATTAAGTCGATAGTGAATTCGATTCCATCATTGGCTTCAACCAATTTAAACAACTCATCTACTTCTTCTTCAGACAAGTTAACTAATAATAGTTGATTATTGAATGAGTTATTATAAAAGATATCAGCAAAGCTCGAGCCAATAATAGTTTTAAATCCATAGTCAGTTAATGCCCATGGTGCATGTTCTCGAGATGAGCCACAACCAAAGTTTTCACGAGCTAATAAAATACTCGCGCCTGCATATCGTGGTTTATTTAGTATAAATTCAGGATTAGGTTTTTTACCGGCATCATCTAAAAATCGCCATTCATGAAACGCATGTTGTCCAAATCCAGTACGAGTAACTTTTTGTAAAAATTGTTTAGGAATAATTGCATCGGTATCAACGTTCGCTGCATCTAAAGGAACGACTAATCCTGTATGTGTTGTAAATTTTGCCATGACAGCCTCCTTAAAATGGTTTGCGAATATCAGTAAAATGACCAGTAATGGCTGCTGCGGCTGCCATTGCAGGGCTGACTAGATGTGTTCTTGCATCACGGCCTTGTCGACCTTCAAAATTACGATTACTGGTAGATGCACAGCGATCACCTGGTGCTAATTTATCATCATTCATCGCTAAACACATTGAACATCCTGGTAAACGCCACTCAAATCCAGCATCGATAAAAATTTTATCTAATCCTTCCGCTTCAGCTTGTTCTCGTACTGGACCTGAACCTGGTACGACAAGGGCCTGAACTCCATCGGCAACTTTACGACCTTTGGCAACTTCAGCTGCAGCGCGAAGATCTTCAATACGGGAATTAGTACATGATCCAATAAATACTTTATTGATCTTAATATCAGACATTTTAGTTCCAGCGGTTAACCCCATATAGGCTAATGCACGTTCTGCTGAATGTTTTTCAATTGGATCAGAAAAATCTTGAGGATTTGGTACTTGAGAATCAATAGCGGTTACTTGACCAGGATTAGTTCCCCAAGTTACTTGTGGCGCAATATCTTTACCTTCCAAAGTAACAATGGTATCAAAGTGTGCACCTTCATCGGTTTTTAAGGTTTTCCAATAAGCGACAGCTTGCTCAAAGTCATCGCCTTTAGGAGAGAATTGTCGTCCTTTTAAATATTCAAAAGTGGTTTCATCTGGTGCAACTAATCCAGCTTTAGCCCCCATTTCAATTGCCATATTACATAATGTCATTCGGCCTTCCATTGATAAAGAAGTTATTGCTTCTCCACAAAACTCAACTACATGACCAGTACCACCAGCACTGGTTGTTTTACCAATGATCGCTAAGATAATATCTTTTGCAGTAATACCATCAGCTACTTTACCTTTGACTTCAATTTTCATTGTTTTAGCTCGACCTTGTTTCAACGTTTGAGTGGCTAAAACATGTTCAACTTCCGATGTCCCAATACCAAAAGCTAATGCGCCAAAAGCACCATGTGTTGCTGTATGAGAATCTCCGCAAACAATGGTCATACCAGGTAATGTCATCCCTTGTTCTGGACCAACAACATGCACAATACCGCGTAATGGACTTTGTAACCCATATAAAGATACACCAAATTCTTCTGCATTCTTGGCTAATTCAGTTAATTGGATTCGCGCCATTTCACTACAAGCACTTAAATCATTGCTTTTCGTTGAAGTATTGTGATCCATGGTAGCAAATGTTTTGTGCGGTTGACGAACTTTACGATTCATTGCTCGTAAGCCATCAAATGCTTGTGGAGAAGTAACTTCATGGACTAAATGGCGATCAATATACAAAATAGGCGTTTCATTAGGTGCTTCATAGACAACATGTGCATCGTATAATTTTTGATACAATGTTTTTGGTTTTGTAGACATTGCTGATATTCCTTTAATATTCTTACAAAAGGGTTAATAAGATATATTAACCCTTACTTTAAAAATTAAATTAAACGACAAATGGTATCGCCCATTTCATCGGTAGAAACATAACTACCACCACGAGCAAGATCAATAGTGCGAGTTCCTTGTTCTAAAGCTTTATTCACTGCATTTTCAATGGCTTTAGCAATATCATCACGTTTTAAACTATAACGGACTAATAGTGCTAATGATAAAATTTGTGCAGCAGGATTAGCAATATTTTTACCTGCAATATCTGGTGCACTACCACCGGCGGGTTCATATAAACCAAAGCCATCTTCATTTAAACTAGCAGAAGGTAACATTCCCATTGAGCCAGTAATCATGGCGCATTCATCTGATAGGATATCACCAAATAAGTTAGAACAAAGTAATACATCAAATTGTGCAGGATCTTTCACTAATTGCATAGTGGCATTATCAATATACATATGCTCTAATGTGACATCAGGGTATTGTTTAGCTACTTCACTGACAACTTCACGCCATAAAATGGAAGTTTGTAGAACATTTGCTTTATCTACAGACGTTACTTTTTTACGACGGATTTTGGCTGCTTCAAATCCCATACGGGCAATTCGTTCAATTTCAAAGCGGTGATAAACTTCAGTATCAAAAGCACGCTCTTGTGGACCTGTTCCTTCACGACCTTTTGGCAAACCGAAATAGATACCACCAGTTAACTCGCGCATACATAAAATATCAAAGCCACGCTTAGCAATATCTTCACGTAACGGACATAATTCTTCTAAACCTTGATATAAACTAGCAGGGCGCATATTGGCGAATAATTTAAAATGTTTGCGTAATGGTAATAGAGCACCGCGTTCAGGTTGTTGGTCTGGTGGTAAATTTGTCCATTTTGGACCGCCAACTGAACCAAATAAGATAGCATCAGCTTTTTCACATCCTTCTAATGTCTCTTTTGGTAGTGGGCAACCGTGAATATCAATTGCAGCACCTCCCACATCATATTCACTAGTTGTAATGGCTAGGTTATATTTTTGACGAATAACATCCAACACTTTATAGGCTTGTTTCATCACTTCTGGGCCTATACCGTCACCAGGTAATACTGCAATATGGTAATTTTGTGACATATCTATTCCTTAACAATCTAATTATATTTTAAGTATTTCGTTATTAAGTAACGAAACAATGTTTACTTTTTAGTCTTGCTGCAATTTCTGTTTTTGTTCTGCAACCTGATTTGCTCTATAAACATTATTTAACACATTAATTAATGCTAATGCTGATGAATGAACAATGTCGGTAGCAAGCCCAACTCCATGGAATTTACGTCCTTTATATTCGGCAACGATATCGACTTGACCCAAGGCATTTTCACCCTGTCCTTTAGATGCTAATTGGTATTTCACAATTGAAATAGGTTCGCCAGTAATACGATTTATCGCTTGATAAACAGCATCAACAGGGCCATTACCTGTTGCTGCATCTGAATATTTTTGATCGCCGATGATCAAACTAACTGAAGCTGTTGAAACGACAGTAGAGCCAGATTGTACATTAAAATAATCCAATACATAATGCTCTTCATCATCTTTTAGTTGATTAATGAAAATCAATGCTTCTAAATCATAATCAAAAACTTGGCCTTTTTTATCGGCAAGTTCTAAAAAAGCTTGGTAAACTTGATCTAAATTATAATCATTATCTTGATAACCTAATTCCGCTAAGCGATGTTTTACCGCTGCTCGGCCTGAGCGTGAGGTTAAATTTAGTTGAATTTGATTTAAGCCAATTGATTCAGGGGTCATTATTTCGTAGGTTTCACGATTTTTTAGCACACCATCTTGATGAATTCCTGATGAATGAGCAAAGGCATTACTACCGATTACCGCCTTATTCGAGGGTATTGGTGTGTTAGTAATTTGGCTGACGATTTGACTGGTACGATAGATCTCTTGATGATTAATATTTGTGTGAACGTTTAAGATATTTTGGCGGACTTTAATCGCCATAATAACCTCTTCTAAAGCAGTATTACCAGCTCGTTCACCTAAACCATTCATCGCCCCTTCAATCTGCCTAGCACCTTCTTGAATCGCGCTAATCGAGTTAGCCACCGACATGCCCAAGTCATCATGGCAATGAACAGAGATAATCGCTTTATCAATGTTCGGGACACGTTCAAATAAGGTATGAATAATGCCACCAAATTGATAAGGGACAGTATAACCGACAGTATCCGGTATATTGATCGTGGTTGCCCCTGCTTGAATTGCTGCTTCAACAATCCGACATAAGTTATCAATTGGGGTACGGCCTGCATCTTCACAAGAAAACTCCACATCATCTGTATAATTACGTGCACGTTTAACACAGTGCACTGCCTGTTCAACGACATCATCAAATGTCATTTTTAATTTGTCTTTAACATGTAACGTTGATGTTGCCATAAAAGTATGAATACGAAATTGATCGGCTACTTTTAAGGCTTCAGCTGCTACATCAATGTCTTTATCAATACAACGAGATAATGCACAAACACGGCTATTTTTAATGGTTTTAGCAATAGTTTGTACTGATTCAAAATCACCTGGAGATGAGATAGGAAAACCGACTTCCATGACATCTACCTGCATTCTTTCTAATGCTAAAGCTATTTGAAGTTTTTCTTTAACACTTAAACTTGCTTGTAACGCCTGTTCACCATCACGTAATGTTGTGTCAAAAATAATAATTTGATCGCTCATTGTTATTTCCTTTATATTTTAGCGCTATCCCGGTATTTCAAGTTAAGAAAACAAAAAAACCCGCACTTTAGCGCGGGTTCTTGTGAATTTGTTGAGTTAATTATTAAATTACTTTTACTCCACACACAAGCTATCCGCGCACACTAATGCGAGGAGGAGGCTGAGTAGGAGGTTAGTACATTTAATCATTAACTTCTCAATTATTGTGTTATGTATAAATATTGATACTATTTCTATCAAAAAAAAAACTTAATGTCAATAATAAATATTGATTAAATCAAATAGTAATCTGAAAGTAATATAGCTATATTGTTGAAAAGCTTTTAAGTAAAATGAATTACAAATATTAATCAGATATACAAATTACTCTTAAACCTTCGGTTTCTTTTGGCATCTTTTTAAGACTACCATCATTGAGATCAAATGCGTAAAAATGTGTATAGTAGGAGTCGTAATCTCTTGGTTCCTCCTTGCATTCATCATCATCATCCCAATCATCGTCGTCATCGTCATCGTCATCGTCATCGTCACCAGTGATACGTAATTTTGGTTTAACTTTATGACTTTTTCTAATTAAATTGTAGTAATCATCATAAACTCTACTCGATGTCCAGACCATATTTGACATCACATTACCTAAATCATCACTAGGGTAAACTTCATTAATTGTATTACCCCATTCACCTAAGAGAGTTTCGGTTGTACGGATATAATGATTTCTTTTATTATTTTCGTCAATTTCGGTATGATATAGAGCATTGGTTGCCTCATATCTTTCTACAGGATATAAAGCTGTTCCCCCTTTACACTGACAATATTGATTAGCATATTTCAAGCCTTTGACGGTATCAGTAGAGATTAAAAACCAATATTCTAAATCAAATCTATAAATAACCCTATTACCTACTTTTAATGAAAAACCCAGATCCCATAATTCATCAAGAATGGCATCGTCGGGTTTTTCACTAAAAGTTGGACCACTAAACTCAACCCTTAATATATTATTTTTACCGCTTAATTTTAATCCAACAGCCTGACTTTCTCGACTTTTTGTATAACTCACATCCTGCCATTTTGCACCTGATAACACAACATTAAAATATAATTTATCTGCAGCGGTAGTTGGAAAATTTCCCCAAGTGCGTTCTAAGTGTTTGACGGCCGGCTTAAACCCTTTTGTTGGCGACCAAACTGCTGTTAGGTCTTTATAAGTTGGCCATTCATTGAAATAATCATCATATTCTTGCTGTGTATAGGCATAGGGAGGATAACCTTTTTCTAATGAAGGTTGTAACCAACAAACGTGGGGCAAGCCACCACTTAATGATCTAACATAGTAAGTTTTGCTAGCACTAGGATAGTTTTTATTATTAGGTAAACCATAAGTGGTTGAAAGTTCTGAATCTGAGGTAGTTAAAGTTACAGCATAAAAGCCAACGCAATCATCTAATTTATCACTTAATTTAACAGCCTTATTGTCACTATCTTTAATCTCAATTTTGAACGTTCCTGTTGCTTTAAATCCATCATCACCATCATTATCTTCAAAATATTGTTTGTCAGTTAAAATTGTTTCGAGCTCTTCTTGTTCCTTTTTATAATCTGATACCAACGTGATAATTTTATCAAATGTGTCAATAGAACTAGGTAAGTCGATCAATTCATCAGGGGAAGAATTAAAATCAGGGCGATAATAGATTAAATTTGGATCTTCATTGGGTCCTTGTTCATTATTGGATGGTGCTATTTGCGTTTGGTTATCGTCTTTTTTTACCGCTATCCAGAGTAAATCGATGATATCGGAAGGAGATCTATCTTGATTTATTGTAATATATGGCGAAGTACCATTTATGGCAGAAGCAGTTACTTCATTTAATGCAAGAACTGGGATGCTATACAATAGACATAGTAAAACAACAAGTGTATATAATTTTATTGCTACAGCTTTACTCGTAAAAATAACGTATTTTCTATCCATGATAACGTCTTCTAATTAGCGCATTTTCCATTGCTTTGCTTTTAAACGAATATGCTTATTAAGCACTTATTTAATAATATTATTATTTTTTGTTAATGTAAATGATTTCATCGTTTATTCTGTTTAAATTATATTCTTAAAAAAACTAAAATGGCTCGTATTTTTTAGCAACGATGAATTGTTTAAGTAAACAATATTTCTATATAATAATATTCAATTATGATAACTAAGTTGCTACTAATTAAATTTGATTGGTGCTATATTCCTATGAGCAGTTATATCGTAATTTTGACTAAGATATCTGATTAATCAAATTTAAAATTCAGACTAACTATTATTTACTCACAATTAATAAGATGGGGTCAAAAGATGAACATTGTCGAAATTTCTCAAAAACGTTATACCACCAAACATTATGATAAAAGTAAAAAAATTCCTAAAGAAAAAATAGAACAATTACTTACTGTTTTAAGAAACAGTCCATCTTCAGTTAATTCACAACCTTGGCATTTTTATATTATTGATAATGATGCAGCAAAAAATAAAATTTTACCTGCTATAGCTGAATTTAATCAGCCACGAGTAACCGATTCCTCTCATACTATTTTATTTTGTATTAAATCACCCTTAGAAGATGCTCATTTAGTTAATTTGCTTAACCAAGAAGAGAAAGATGGCCGATTACCATCATCCGAACTTAAACAAACTCAGGATGAGTCAAGACGTTTCTTTGTCACTAAAAACAGTAAGACAATTGAGTCACAACAGAGTTGGGAAGGAAAACAAACTTATTTAGCATTAGGACAATTGCTTTTTGCCGCTGCTGCTATTGGTGTTGATTCTACCGCCGTTGAAGGCTTTGATTGTGAAAAAATGGATGAAATTTTAGACTTAAAACAAAAGGGGCTAAAGAGCCTAGTTATTGCAACATTAGGTTATCGTTCTGAAAATGATGGTAATGCCCATCGTCCAAAATCACGTTTACCAGAAGAACAAATTTTCACTTTTTTATAACAAAATACCGCTATAACTTATCCCACCAGATGAACAGTGGGGTAAGTTTACGAGTGTTATTTTAAATAAAAATTATTATATCGCATTAGGTTATCTTCAAGAACTTGTCGTTGTTGGGGTGTAAAATCAGCATTATAAAAGAGATAACCACTATTACAATTTATAATAAACAGATAACCTTTTTTTATCTTTCTTATTTTGTGTAATTGATCATACTTTATAACAGTAGTACTTAATTGGGTTTTAGCTGTCATTGTAAATCTATCTTCATAAAAAATGACCTTTGTACAAATAAAAATTTTATTACTTGTTTTACACCAATTTTCAGCTGAAAATTTCAAACCAGGTTTGATACTGAAGTAGATTGCAATTGAATATATAATTGTAATACAAACGAAAAATAATGCATGGCTAGAATCTTTTATTAAAAGATAGCATGGTAAAAACATTACAAGTATATAAATAGGGGCCATTATAGATTTTTTAAATAGTAAATAATAAAAACAATAATAGATTCTATTAATATCCATTTTATAGGTGTCTATCTCTGCTATTTGCGTTTCTAAATTTTTTCCTAAATAATCACATAAAAAATCATAAATGATTTCTAGTTCGTCGGATTTTAAAGATTGTTGACTAACAAAATAAAAATCTTGATTATTGATAAAAAATAAATAGCCATTTTCAGTTTTTTTAATGCAAAAAAAATCCTTATAATAGAAAGTATTAATTTCATTTTTATCTTTATTAAGAATGACTAATTTTTCATTATTAAATGACATAGTAAAGTGTCGCATATTATCTGGTGTTGAATCATTCAATTTTTGCGCGAAATCATGATCTAATACGCCATATTTTGCATAATAAGCATCTAACCAATACTGGGTATTAACATAATATTCAATAACTACAGTTTGTTTTTCCATTTTATTCCTTATAAATTATTTAGTATGCTTATACAGATTATTCAGTAAACAATCATAAATTAATTGAATATTGAATTATATGTTAGTTGATAGTTTTTCTACATTTATAACATAATTCATAAATAACCCTAGACCATACAGCTAGAATCATTACAATATAGGCCATCAATCACATAGCATTACTTTTTGCTAGTTTTAATTAATTAAACGGATAATGTTTTATGGCGCAATATGTCTATACCATGAACCGCGTGGGGAAGATTGTTCCTCCTAAACGCTATATTTTAAAAGATATTTCTTTAAGTTTTTTTCCGGGAGCTAAAATTGGTGTTCTTGGTTTAAATGGAGCAGGGAAGTCTACATTACTACGAATTATGGCTGGAGTAGATACCGAGATTGAAGGTGAAGCTCGTCCTCAACCAGGCATTAAAATCGGTTATTTACCTCAAGAACCTAAACTTGACCCTAAACAAACTGTACGTGAAGCAATTGAACAGGCTGTTGGTGATGCTAAAAACGCATTAGCTCGCTTAGATGAAGTCTATGCCGCTTATGCCGATCCTGATGCCGATTTTGATAAATTAGCGAAAGAACAAGCCGAGCTTGAAGCAATAATTCAATCGCAAGATGCCCACAATCTTGATAACCAATTAGAGCGTGCAGCTGATGCCTTACGCCTACCAGATTGGGATGCTAAGATTGAGAACTTATCCGGTGGAGAACGACGTCGTGTTGCAATTTGTCAATTATTACTTGAGAAACCTGACATGTTATTAATTGATGAACCAACCAACCATTTGGATGCTGAATCTGTTGCTTGGTTAGAACGCTTTTTACATGATTATGAAGGAACTGTAGTTGCAGTTACCCATGACCGTTATTTCTTAGACAATGTTGCCGGTTGGATTTTAGAGTTAGACCGTGGTGAAGGCATTCCATGGGAAGGTAACTACTCATCTTGGCTTGAACAAAAAGATCAGCGATTAGCTCAAGAAGCGGCAACGGAATCGGCTCGTCGTAAATCAATTGAAAAAGAATTGGAGTGGGTACGCCAAAATCCAAAAGGTCGTCAAGCAAAAAGTAAAGCACGTTTGGCACGTTTTGAAGAATTAAATAACAATGATTACCAAAAACGTAATGAAACTAATGAACTCTTTATCCCACCTGGGCAACGTTTAGGTGACAAAGTCATTGAAGTGGCTAATTTAACCAAATCATATGGCGATCGCGTATTAATTGATAATCTTTCTTTTAGCATTCCGAAAGGAGCCATTGTGGGTATTATTGGGCCTAATGGTGCTGGTAAATCGACGCTATTTAGAATGTTATCAGGTAAAGAACAACCGGACTCAGGTACGATCACTTTAGGTGAAACAGTACAACTTGCCTCAGTTGATCAGTTCCGTGACAGTATGGATGATAAAAAGACCGTTTGGGATGAAATTTCTAATGGCCAAGATATTATGCGTATTGGAAATTTTGAGATCCCAAGTCGTGCCTATGTTGGACGCTTTAATTTCAAAGGCGTTGATCAGCAAAAACGTGTTGGTGAGCTATCTGGTGGTGAACGAGGGCGTGTACATTTAGCTAAATTATTACAAGTTGGTGGTAATGTACTATTACTTGATGAACCGACCAATGATCTTGATGTCGAAACTTTACGCGCGCTTGAAAATGCGTTATTAGAGTTTCCAGGCTGTGCGTTAGTCATCTCACATGACCGCTGGTTCCTTGACCGTATTGCTACTCATATTTTAGATTATCAAGATGAAGGGCATGTTGAGTTCTTTGAAGGTAACTTTACTGAATATGAAGAGTGGAAAAAACGTACCTTAGGAGCAGAAGCGCTTGAACCTAAACGAGCTAAATATAAACGAATTAGCAAATAGTTTTTAAGCTCCATTCTATCTACCGCCGATGGTTATCGGCGGATTGTTTTATCATAACCATATAATCAACTTTTAAAGTAGTGATTTTGATGTTTTAACTAACTTAGCGAAGGTATCGGTTAATAATCTAGGAATGGCTGTAATACCACGAGTTTTTGCATCATCACAAACGGCAATGGCTAAATCTGGTTTAGAACTTTTGTGGATCGCTTTTTGAATAATTTTGGGTACCGACATATCAATATGGGCAACGGTATTATAAGCAGCTAACTTATATACGTGACTAAAACCATGTTTAAATAGAAAATTTTCAATGTCACGGGCTGGCAATACGGTGATATAATCATTTAAATTTTCGCCGGGTGCACATTGTGATTGTACCGTCTCAGCATATTTTTTTCCTGCCATATCACCATCAGTAATGACATACCAGCGGATCCCCATTTTATTAGCATAGTGAATTAATGGTTTTAAACCACATTGTGCAAATTCTAATAATTGGATCCCCTCTGAACTTAGATGATAGCCACTTTGTTCGGCAAGCTCTCTGAGTAGCCATACTTCAGTTTCGCCTTCAACCAGTAACCAGCAACGGGCAAATAGTGCAGTAGGGCGTCGATAAAGGACATGGAACAAAATGCGTCGACTATCGCCAACACTTAAGCCATGAGGAGCAATATACTTACTCACAATTTGATCAGGTTGGCGGATCAATCGGTAAATACTCTCTAATGGAAACAGAGAAACTAAATCGCTTGAGTTAGAGGTAATAATTTTTTGGGTAGGTAAATTTTTTAACAGTCGGAAGCCAACCGATAAAATAATTGGATGTAACTGACTTTCTGGTTCTTCTAAAACTAAAATTGGCACTGAACTATGAGAGAGAGGATTATCTCCTTTAGCATTAACAATCGAACCAAATATACCTAAAAGTGCAGTACGAAGATAATCATTATCTAAATCATCTAATACATTATTGATTCGTTCGAGTGAATTCCAATCTTCGGTTTTGGGATTACTTTTTTGTGCTAATTTTTTATAGTTAGATCGTTGTTGAGAATCAACAAAATAGTATTCTAATAATGAACGAGCAGCTTGTAAGCCACGATTAAGCTCATCTTGACTTAATTGTGCCGAGTGTGCTTTTAATTGATCAGATAGTTGTTCAATAAAGTATTGTGATAAAGGTTCATTTGTAACAGGTAAATCCTTAGCATTCACTGAATTTTTAAGCGGCATGACTGGATTTAAGTTAATCAGAATAGCGATTAATAATTTTGGATTATCTAGATTTAACCTTTCGCCATGTTCATTCAACAAATTATGTTCAGTGATAATATTATCATCATTTTTTTGGGCATTAATCTGGTAAGTAATTCGATATAGATTGTCTACTGGTGAGCGATAACTAACTGCTGTTAGAGGCTGATAAGCTTGTTCAGTTAATTGAGTTGCATAAGATTCACAATAAACAACATTTATTGAGATGTGATTACCATCATCCTTATCATAATAGAAATCTGAATTAACAAATTGATAAAATTTATTATCTAGGGTTAGCAATTTTAATGCACTGATTAAACTCGACTTACCCCATTGGTTTTCACCAATAAGTACACTAGATTTAGCATTAAGCTTTAATGAAAGTTGCTTAATCCCCCTAAACCCTTTGATATCAATTTGTTCAATAAACATGTCATTTCCTTATGATTAAAGATGATACTTTTCAGTTCTTCTCGCGATGCGCTCAGCTCTTCGCTTAGCACTATCAATTAATTTATGTTCATCGCGCAAAATGGTTTTAATTGGTTTATTAAAATAGTTTCTTAAAAAACGCCAAATATCACGTTGGTTAAGTCCAATATTGGTTGATGAAAAATAGAGCCCAATTAAATCTTTATCACGCCAACGGATTGGAACTTTTTTACGTGTTTGTGCACGATGAAGATCAATCACAGAAAGTTTTATTTGCTGATTCTTTTCAAACAAAGGTAAATCCAATAAAAAATGACATAAATAACAATCACGATGATTTACGCCAGCACCATGCATTTTAGCGGTCATATTTGCTAAATAAATAGTTAATGAGCGTTTTAAATGATAACCAGGTGGGTTGGTTAGCCATGGTTTAGTAAAATCTTCTAAACTAATAGTTGGATTAAGGTCTTTGGTAATAATGAATGAATGCCGAGTAAGCGGATTTAATCCTTTACGCCCAAAAGCTCGTCCATCCATAGTATTGACACCAACTTGTTCTAAACGATGAATTGCATCCCACTCTTGTTTAGCATCTAAAACCGGTAAACGTAGCGAAATGAGGTTTTTTACAATCTCTTTTACCGTTGTACCACGGTGAATTTTAATGAAATATGATTGATCTTCTAATTGAAAATTAAGAGTTTTACGTTGTTTGACTGCGCGGTAAACTTTACCTGAAATTAATTCCACTTCATTAAATGGATCTTTACCTTGCCATAATTGTTGAAAGGGGGTTTTAAGTTTAATCTCATTCATAATGACATCCTAAAATAATGTCTGCTGCTCGTAGGGCTAAATGATATAAATCTTCACTACTACTATAAGCAATGGCATTGTTATGCCAATTAAGCCATTGCCCTTTATCTCTAATTGATTGTTCTAACGCGTGATCTAAAATGTTTTGCTTATAAGGTTCTGATAATACAATACCGGCATTAGCTTGGCTAATGTGATAAGCATATCCGGAGATACCTGATACGATCACTGGAACCCCTGCCGCTAATGCTTCAATCAAAACCATACCGGCTGCTTCTTGCCTTGCAGGATGTAGTAATAAATCAGCTGAAAATAAGAAATCAGGGATATCATTGCGACCAGAGAAGAATCTCACCTGTTTAGCAATACCTAATTCATCTGCTAACTTTTGATATACCTCTGATTTATCTTGTCCAACCACCAAATAAGTAACTTTTTGTTTTAGTTCATTAGGTAAGGTTGCGATCGCTTTCAAAGAGCGATCAACGCCTTTACGTTTAAAATCAGAGCCAATTTGCACAATCACAAAACTATCTTGGTCAATTTGATTCGATTGTCGGAATTGTTCACGTTTTTGAGGGGCATCAACGTTATATTTACGATCTAAAGCAATGCCGGGTGGTAATAAAAAGAATCGTTCATCTTGAGTATGATAGTGGTTTTTAAAATCTTGAATTTGTTGTTTGGTTAACACCATAATCTTAGTTTGTGAGCTAGGGGAAAATACCGCCTGCTCAAAAGCTAAATAATGTTTGCAACGTTTCGACAATTTATAGAAAAAGCCTTTGTGTGCCGCTTTTTCAGCAAAACATGTATCGCCAGCAAAATAGACATCCAATCCAGGCATTTTGTTAAAGCCTACCACACAATCTACAGGATTGCTTTGTAAGTGAGCCTTTACCCAATGGTAATAAGCTTGATTACGGCTATGGTTAGATAATCCTTTTTTAGGAACGATGATGATATCAAAACCAGCTGGTTTAGCGCCTTGCCAATCCAATACATACACACGGATTTGATGACCTCGAGCTTGGCAAGCAGTAGCAATTTGCAAAAAATCGCGTTGCAAACCGCCAAAAGGGAAAAATTTATAAATACAAAAAGCTAGTTGCATGCAGATTATCTCAAATGATAAAACATCATTATATACTTGTTGTTAACAAAGGTACAAAAATACGCGCATGTTAATAATTATTTCAAACATATTTCTATGTAGCAATATACAATAAACCTATTGTTTGAACAGCAACGAAACGAAAAAACACTAGATTAAATAGCCGATTATTCCTAATATATAGTTATATTTTAAATTATTATTTTTGATTAGAAACAAAGCCAATTTAAGTGGCAATCAAATCTAGAAATAGCTTTGATTAGCATCTTTGCTATCTAATAGTAATCGATAAAAATTAAAGCTTTTATTTTGAACGGATGTTATTAGTAGTAGGTAGGTTAAAGTTAGCCATAATAGTAAAAGTAAATTGACTATAGTATTTTGCTGATTTTATTTTCAAAACGTATTCTGATGAATTTATAAGTTCAATATTTAACGAGTAAATATGTCGGCTAAAAAATTTGAGGAAAGGGGTTTTTGAAGCGGAAATTTATATAATTTAGTTAACAAATGTAATTGTTATCGCAATTATAAGGACTAAAAATAGGCTTTCCTCAAAATTTTTGCTGTTGATGGTATTTTATTGTTTGAAAGAGTAAATATCACCAATAGCACTACCTTGTGCACCAAACTGTCGTAAATTATGATCAACTGCATTCATTGATTGCCAATGGTTTTCACACCAATCAGGAGCCAGTAAGGTTGGTTTTCTGGCATTGGCTGAAATCCGATGATATAAAATATTGGCTGGTGTTTGTCGAATAATATCACCGGCAATATCAACATAATCTTCAAGAGATAACACATTGATCCGCCCAGCTCGCCATGCTTTGGCCATAATACTGCCTTCAACAATATGTAAAGGATGAATTTTTAAACCATCCACTCCACTGTCTAATACTTTGTTTAAAGTGATGAGATTGTCTGGTTTCTTCTCTTTGGGTAAACCAATAATAAGGTGAGTACACACTTTTATGCCTAATTGTCGTGCTTTTTGTACCGTTTGGTGATAATCCGCAAAGGTATGACCACGATTAATATGATGTAATGTATTGTCATGTGCGGTCTGTAATCCGAGTTCTAACCAAACTTCATAGCCGCTGGATTGGTAATGTGCCAGCAAATCAAGAGCTTCATCGGGAACGCAATCAGGACGAGTGCCGACGCAAAGCCCGACAATATCAGCACTATTCAGCGCTTCTTCATACATATTCTTAAGTATTTCAACTTCAGCATAGGTACTAGTATAAGCCTGAAAATAAGCAAGGTATCGTTTCGATTTTTTCATCTGTTGCGCTTGCGACATAAGCTGCTGTGAAATTGATTTCACCTGTATAGACTCATCAATGATTGACGCTACATTGCAAAAGGTACACCCACCTTGCCCAATGGTACCATCACGATTGGGACAGCTAAAACCACCGTGTAAAGTGAGCTTATAGATTTTTTCACCATAGCGACGTTGTAAATCGGAACCAAATGTATTAACGACTAAATGAAGTTGCATGCTATACCAAATAAAATTTTTGCTTATTCTACCAAGATATTCCAGATACTCAATTGCAATTGAGCTAGAGATAATGATTAATAAGATTATTATTCTCTAATAGATTGTTTGCATTATCAAACTAGATAATTTATCAATGATAATGGTTTTAAAAATTTTGAGGAAAGGGGTTTTTAGTAGGCTAAATGATATTGTGCTGTAAAGCATTTTAATTATTATTCTAACTATCTATAAATATTATTTATAACTTCAAAAAAAGATTGAAATTAAAGGTCGATTAAGTAAGGATAGTAACCCATGATGTTTTTTTGTGCTAATTAAATACAGTAACAAATCGTTACGTTGATGTAATTGCCTACAAGGAGCCAATATGTTTACTAAACAAATGACAATTGCCGATTATGATCAAGAGCTATGGGATGCCATTAAAGGCGAAGAACAACGCCAAGAAGATCACTTAGAACTTATTGCATCGGAAAACTATACAAGTCCAAGAGTGATGCAGGCACAAGGTACTCAACTAACCAATAAATATGCTGAAGGCTATCCTGGTAGGCGCTACTATGGCGGTTGTGAATATGTTGATATTGTTGAGCAGTTAGCTATTGATCGTGCTAAAGAACTATTTGGTGCTGATTATGCTAACGTTCAACCGCATTCTGGCTCACAAGCCAATTTTGCTGTTTATATGGCATTGTTAAAACCGGGTGATACGGTACTAGGCATGAACTTGTCACAAGGGGGGCATTTAACGCATGGTTCTCCGGTCAGTTTTTCAGGTAAGTTGTATAACGTGGTTGCTTATGGCGTCGACGAAACGGGACATATTGATTATGAGCAATTAGCGAAAATTGCTTTAGAGTCAAAACCAAAAATGATTATAGGTGGTTTTTCTGCTTATTCTGGTGTAGTTGATTGGCAGCGCATGCGTGAGATTGCTGATAGTGTAGGAGCCTTCTTATTTGTTGATATGGCTCATGTGGCTGGTTTGGTGGCGGCTGGTGTTTATCCAAATCCAGTGCCTTTTGCTCATGTTGTGACGACAACGACGCATAAAACACTAGGCGGACCACGTGGTGGACTTATTTTAGCCAAAGGTGGTAGTGAAGAACTTTACAAAAAATTGAATTCTGCTGTATTCCCAGGTGCACAAGGTGGTCCATTAATGCATGTGATAGCGGCAAAAGCAGTTGCTTTAAAAGAGGCGATGGAGCCAGCTTATAAAGAATATCAACAACAAGTTGTGAAAAATGCCCAAGCGATGGTTGATGTGATCATCAAACGTGGTTATAAAGTCGTATCTGGTGAAACAAAAAATCACTTATTTTTAATAGATTTAGTTGATAAAAATATCACCGGTAAAGAAGCTGATGCTGCTTTAGGTAGTGCTAATATTACCGTGAATAAAAATAGTGTGCCAAATGATCCGCAAAGTCCATTTGTAACATCTGGTGTGCGGATTGGTACACCTGCCGTGACTCGTCGTGGTTTCAACGAAGAAGAGTCTCGTGAATTAGCTAATTGGATTTGTGACGTATTAGATAACATTGATGACGAACAAGCTATTCAAGCGGTTAAACAAAAAGTGTTGGCGGTTTGCCGACGATTACCTGTTTATCAACATTAATCATAAAATATTCGCCGACGTTATGTCGGCGAAAAATTATTAAGCATAATTCAACACTTGTTATTGCTTTTCAGTAGTATTATTTTGTTGCTGACTTAACAATTGTTGTTGCTGTTTAAAATAATTGGCAATATCATTTTTAAACCAAAAAGCCGTACCGACGATTACTACACCTAATAAAATTGCTGACCAAAATAGTATTCGCGCTTTTTTATTACGTTTTTTTAAAGGGTCAGTTAAATTACGTCTTGCGTTGGTAGGTAATTCGGCTTTACTGGTCAGCAGACCACCAAGCAGTAAATTGATTTTAACTTGTCCATTTATCGCCCAACCAGAAGCTTCAAGTAATGGCCCAAGTGTTCTTCTTCTTAATTTTAACCAAGCCAATATTACTGATGGTCCAGATATAATCAAGAACAAGCCTAAAATCACTAATGGGAATTGCCACCATGTAAGTGAAAAGATAGCTTGAAAAATAGTCGCTAAAGCGGTACCAATGGCGCCAACAGCTAAACCAATAGCCGCAAAGATACCAACACTTTTACCAATATCAAATTTGCTTTCTGGATTTTGTACCGCTTGTGTACTGGTTTTCTCAATGTCAGCATCTTTATTGCTTGCCCATTTATTAATTTGTTCAGTAATTAAACGGCCAATACGTTGATAAGGTGCCCAAATAGCTTGTTGGATACTAATTGGTTTAGTAATCATCTTAACAACACTTGCATCCCAATCATTGCCTTCATTATCAATAAAAACGCCATTGCGGCCTTCCATTAATAAATCACCTTGTCCAGCGGTAATTGCCGCAGCAATTGTCTGTTTTGTACCATGCCTTGTACATTCACAATATAATAAACATAGTTCAGAATAATTAGCCATAGTCGAATGTTTAGCTATATTATCTACAGCAACACAGAGGGTAGCACAACGACCGTCAATATAAAGTTTACCTAATTGAAAAGCCGCATAGTGGTCAAGTGAAAAGAATTCAGCAAACGAAGCAAAATTAATCAATAAACGATAGAGATGTTTTTGAAATAACACTAGTTTTTCTAATATAAAAACATCTGAAGCTGAAATAGGTGTTTGGTTATCCTGTTCAACCATGCTTTCAAATTCGTTTAGTAAATTATCATCAACTAAATTAGCAATTTGATTGCCAGTAAGATCCTCAATGCTAGCGGTTGGTTTAGTTGTTACACTTAATTGTTGCATCTCAGGTTTAGAACTGATTAGTGTTGTGTAAGCATTAAGATCTGCCTGAATATCTTGCCATTCTTGTGCAGTTAGTTGTTTGGGATCGGCTAAGTGTGAAGCGATTAAATCTCTAAATCGAATGATTTTAGTTTTCCACAGTGGATTAAGGCCATTAACCAGATCTAATGTGTTATTGGTATCTATTTTAGATAGAGGTAGCTCAGATAAAGCTTCATCAGAAAGTAATCCGTTTTGGGATGGGACAATATATTTCTCGTCAACATTTAACGCCGTTTGTGCTTGAGGTGCATATTGTGCTAATTCAACACGCAAAAAGTAGTCATCAATTTTCGGCTTTAATTCTTGAACTAATTTCCATATTTCTGAGCGGTTTTCGCCAAAAGGTGTTTGGGTATTACTGATATCGTTTTGCCATTTTTGCCAACTTTTTAAGTTTTTAACAAAAGTTTGCGCAATCTCTAGATTAATTCCATCCTGACCACTCATATCTTTTTCCGCACCAGTTGTTTTTATTGCTGCTTGAATAAAATTTTGCAGCTCTGGCGATAATTCGGCTGAAGGAGGAAAAATTAAATCACCATTGTAGAGTTTGCTGGCATTAATTTTAAGTGATTGTTGCACATCATCTTGCGTTAAATAATCAGCTTGGTTTTTATTTAAGTTCGCTAAAATGCTATGGGCGGTAATTAATAATTTTTTACCTTGTTCGTTTGAATCATCAATTTGCGATAATGATAAAGTTTGTGATGATTGAACAATATTATCAAAAGAAACTATTTTATCTTTAAGCCAATTAATTGCCTCTAAAATATCGGGAATACGAATGCGACCATCGTTATCTGAATCTAATAATTGTAATGTTCTTTGATCAAAATCTAGCCCTGTGGTTGGGCAACTGAGTGCAACCCATAATTTAGGATCTAAATTGGGTAAATTGATAATGTCATCGGCATTTTTTAATACGATTTGATCTAATCCACCAACACGTTGAAATGTCCAAGTATGACTCATAATCACCTCCATACCGAAATATTATTAATATATTCAATTATTAATAATTATAACAGTATTCATTTTTTTAGAAGAGAATTGGAATGCTCACGTTTTAAGAGCTGTTAATTGTATCTTTGATAATTGATTTTGGTTGCCTACCGCAACTTTATGATAGAATACCGCCTTATTATTTAATATCCAAATAAAAACCACAAATATGTCATTAATTAATCTTACCAATGCCTATTTATCATTTAGTGATGCTCCACTTCTTGATCATATTGATATGTCGATAGAAACTAACGAGCGCGTCTGTCTTGTTGGTCGTAACGGTGCCGGTAAATCAACTTTGCTAAAAGTGCTGAATAAAGAAGTACCGCTCGATGAAGGACAAATTGTTTATGAAAACAACGTTATTGTCTCTCGATTGCAGCAAGATCCCCCTCGAGATATTCAAGGAAATGTTTTTGATTTTGTTGCGGAAGGTTTAAAAGAACAAGCGCAATTATTAAAAGATTACTATGCATTGTCACACTTAGTTGAAACTGATCCAAGTGAGGGTAATCTATCTAAATTAGCTAAAATGCAAGAACAGCTAGATCATCAAAATGGTTGGCAATTGGATAATCGTATTCGTAATGTCATTTCCTCATTATCGTTAGATGGTGAGGCATTATTGTCTTCGTTATCGGGTGGTTGGTTGCGTAAAGCGGCATTAGCAAAGGCACTAGTTTGCCAACCATCAGTATTATTATTGGATGAACCAACTAACCATTTAGATATCGATACCATTAGATGGCTGGAAGAGTTTTTAAAAAGCTTTAATGGCAGTATTGTTTTTATATCGCATGACCGATCCTTTATTCGGCAAATGGCGACTCGGATTATTGATTTAGACCGTGGTAAGGTTGCTTCTTGGGGCGGTGATTATGACAGTTATTTGCTAGGTAAAGAAGAAGCGCTGCGTGTTGAAGAGTTACAAAATGCCGAATTTGATAAGAAGTTAGCACAAGAAGAAGTCTGGATCCGTCAAGGTATTAAAGCTCGTCGAACTCGTAATGAGGGTAGAGTGAGAGCATTAAAAGCGATGAGACAAGAATATTCACAGCGTCGTCAAGTCATGGGCAATGCGAAAATGCAGATCGAGGAAGCACTGCGTTCAGGTAAAATTGTCTTTGAGCTAGATAATGTCAGTTATCAAATCGATGATAAAGTGTTAGTTAAGGACTTCACGGTACAAGTGTTACGTGGTGATAAAATTGCTCTAATAGGCCCCAATGGTATTGGTAAAACCACATTATTAAAACTGATGCTAGGTAGTTTAGCACCGACCTCAGGAAGTGTTCATTGCGGAACCAAACTTGAAGTGGCTTATTTTGATCAGTATCGATTAGAGCTTGATCCAGAAAAAACCGTTATGGATAACCTTGCAGAAGGTAAGCAAGAGGTGATGGTAAATGGTCGCTCAAGACATGTGCTTGGCTATTTACAAGATTTCCTATTTCCACCAAAACGAGCTCGAACACCGGTTAGAGCACTCTCGGGTGGTGAACGAAATCGTTTACTATTAGCAAAATTATTTTTAAAACCAAGTAATTTATTGGTGCTTGATGAACCAACTAATGACCTTGATATTGAAACTTTAGAGCTATTAGAAGAACTTGTGAATGATTATCAAGGAACAGTTTTATTAGTTAGCCATGATAGACAATTTGTCGATAACGTGGTTACTCAGTGTTGGTTTTTTGAAGAACAAGGACGAATTGGTATTTATGCTGGTGGTTATACAGATGCATTACAGCAACAACAGCAAGCTAAACCAGTGAGTGCTCAAGTCACCAGTAGTAAGAGCAATGAATCAGCTAAAAGTGACACCAACAAAACCAATAGCTCAGACCTAACGCCAGAGCAAGCGACTAAAAAGAAGGTTAAATTAAGCTATAACGAACAACGAGAACTCGCCCAGTTACCTAATAAAATCGAGGAATTAGAAACAGCTATTGCGGATCTTCAAGCACAAATTGGTCATAGTGACTTTTTCAATCAACCTCATGAAGTAACGAGCCCAATATTGCAATCTTTAGCCGATAAAGAAGCCGAGCTTGAAGTGGTATTTGAACGTTGGGAACAGTTAGAAGCATTAACTCAATAAGCGCTCAATGTGAGCGCTTATTCATGACTACCAAGTTTTTCTTGATAAAAAGTAAAAAAGTATTAAGGCAATAATCACAAAAATAGCGCCAACAAAGCCAATATAATGGGTGGATAAGTAAACTAGCACTTGGCTACCGACAAAGGCGCCACCACCTATACCGATATTATAAATACCCGAATAAACCGAGGTCGCAATATCGGCAGCATCAGGTGCAGCATCAATAACTTTACTCTGCATCACCATACCAATAATAGTAATCGCAAGCCCCCAAACCATACCTTGTAGTATTGCGGTTATGAGACTAAAAGAACAAACATAAAGCGATAATAAACAGATAATTAATAATATCACCGGCATGACTAAGATGGCGGTTGGGTGCGGTTCAGCATATTTAGCAAAAATTAAACTACCTATCATGCCTGAAAAACCGACTGCTAATAATAAGCTCACGACAATTTGTTCGCTAAAGCCACCAACATTAAGCATAAATGGGGTTATATAAGTATAAGCGGTAAAATGGCCGGTAATAATAATAGCAGTTAACAAATAAATGTTTAGTAATACAGGTCGTTTAAGTACTTTAGGAATGGCTTTTAGTGAAATTGTGTTCATACTAGGAACAGCTGGTAATAAACAAAGTAATGAAGCCATTACACAAAATGCGATAAACCCGATACATAAAAATGTGACTCGCCAGCCAACTAATTGGCCGATCATTGTTCCAATAGGAATCCCTAATACTGTTGCCATTGAGGTGCCAACTACAATAAAGCCCATCGCTTTAGCTTTTTTACCATTGGGTGCTAATCGAACCGCTAAAGGCGTGGTAATTGCCCAAAATACAGCATGGGCGCAAGCAATGCCGATTCTAGCAACCATTAAACTATAAAAACTCCAAGCAAAGCCAGCCAAGATGTGACTACCAATAAATAAACAAAATAGAAATATAAGTAGTTTACGGCGTTCCATTTTTGCGGTTAATACCGTTAAAGGTAAAGATAATAACGATACAGCCCAAGCATAAATAGTTAATAATAGCCCGGCATGCGCAACATCCATCGAAAAACTTTCAGCAATATTCGGCAGTAATCCAACTGGTACAAACTCTGTGGTATTGAATATAAACGTAGCAAGGGCAAGGCAGAGAATCGACGACCAGATTCGAGACCGTTTATTAGCATTATTCATGATTAATGTTATAGAAGGGATTGAGATTCAATAAGCTGATTATAGCTGAATATTAATGACTATTAAACAACGATGGCAAATAAATCATCAGATTAAATTAGTTATTTTTTTGTTTAATCAGTGAACTAATTTGCGACATTAAAACCTATAAAGGTATGTAATATCGCCACCTACAATGAATCGTTCGATTAAATATCAAGAATCAACTTTTGAACACAGTTTGTCTACTAATCTATAATGATATTTTTATGACTTTTGCTTGGTACGGTCATTTACGGTTTTTGCATAATCAAGTTTGGATTGTCGCCGTATTTATCAGTTGGGGTTTTGCACTGTTTGAATATTTACTACAAGTCCCTGCAAATCGGATTGGCTTTCAAGTCGCCAGTGCCGGGCAATTAAAGATACTTCAAGAAGTGATTAGTTTGTCTGTATTTATTCCCTTTTCAGTTTACATTCTAAAAGAATCATTTAAAACCGATTATATTTGGGCGGGTTTATGTTTGCTCGGAGCAGTATTTTTTATGTTCAAGGATAAAATTATCTCTTAATAGCGATATTCATAGTCGGGATATTATACAATATGTTTATCCATCGCTATAAATTATTCGGTTATCAAAAATCTTAAGCAATAAATAGTAATGTGTTTTTCTTCATAAAAAGATTTTGCTAACTAATGTTTACTGTTTTATTATTAAACAGTGCTCTATTTATAATAATTATTACTAATCCCATTATATATAAAACTTGTTGTTTCTTTATTTGTTCTATTAAGTTGCGTTGTCATCACTAATTAAAATAGTACTTAGGAGATATCTATGCGTAAAAATTTTTTATATTTATTAGTAGTATCTATTTTATTTTGTTTTAGTGTCCATGCCATTGACGTTAAAGATGTAACCACGAATTCGAATGATTTTTATCTTACCCAAGAACAAGCACCAGATAGTTTACATTTATTACCGCCACCACCAGCATTTAATAGCATTGATTTTTTAAGAGATAAAGCAATGTATGATTGGGGAAAATCCATGCGAAATACTGAGCGAGGTAAACAAGCTTATCTTGATGCTGATTCGAGTAAAAATAATGTTACTAAACAGTTTTCAGCCGCTTTTGGATATGATATTTCAATTGATACCTCGCCTGAGATTTATAAACTTATTACCACAATGAAAGAAGATGCTGGTGATCTTGCTACTCGATCGGCTAAACAGTATTACAACCGCATTAGACCATTCTCATTCTTTAATGAAACCACTTGTCGACCAGAAGACGAAAAAACATTATCGACTAATGGCTCATATCCTTCCGGACATACCACAATGGGATTTGCTATAGCCTTAGTTTTAGCTGAAATACATCCAGAACGGCAAAATGAAATTTTAAAACGAGGTTACGAAGTTGGTGAAAGCCGAGTTATTTGTGGTTATCATTGGCAAAGTGACGTTGATGCTGCAAGAGTCATGGCGGCGGCAGTAGTTGCACAATTACATACTAATTCGGCATTTATTGAGCAACTAGCTAAAGCAAAAGCTGAACTAAATCAATTTCTATAACTATAGGGTGTTAATAGACAACTAAATGATTTATTTATATTGGTTGTTATCCTTTAACAACCAATATAAATTTCTGTTATAACGCCTTAAATGATATATCTGGCAAAATTGTTTCTCCTTGCCAATACAGTTGACTAGCAACTTGTGCGGCAATATTACAATATAGTTGTGTAAATTCACTATCAGGATGGCTGACTACCGTTGGTTGTCCAGAATCGAGATCTTGGCGTAATAAACGATGAAGCGGCATTTGACCAAGTAATTTTGTTTGGTATTTTTCAGCTAATCGCTTAGCACCATCCTCACCAAAAATCGCTTCATGGTGACCACAATTTTCACAGATGTGATAACTCATATTTTCAATAATACCAATGGTTGGAATATTCACTTTATTAAACATCGTGATGCCTTTTTGCGCATCAATTAATGCAATATCTTGTGGTGTGGTAACAATAACTGCTGCTGTAACAGGAATGTTTTGTGCCAATGTTAATTGGATATCACCAGTACCTGGTGGCATATCAATAACCAAATAATCAAGTTCAGGCCAGAGTGTATCTTGTAAAATTTGCAAAAGCGCTTTACTTGCCATTGGTCCTCGCCAAACCATCGCACCATCGGCATCAACTAAATAGCCAATAGAATTACTAGCAAGGCCATAAGCCATAATCGCTGACATATGTTTATTGTCAGGCGTTAATGGTTGTTCTTTTTCAGTGCCAAGCATTGTTGGGATTGACGGGCCGTAAATATCAGCATCTAAAATACCTACTTTAGCCCCTTGTTTTTGTAACGCTAAAGCTAAATTAACTGCAGTTGAGGATTTACCAACTCCCCCTTTACCGGAACTTATCGCAATAATATTTTTGATATTCTTAATAGCATGATGACTATTGGCTCGCTTCAATGTGGCAATATTATAGTTAATATTCCAATTCACATTTTCAACATCATCTAATTCAAATAATAATGGCGTAACTGTTGTTTTCAGATCTTCAAAACCAGTTTGCCAAGCAAAAGGCATGGTCAAGCTAATCATTAGTTCTTGATTAACCCGTTCACATTGGGAAATAGCCCCAAGTTCAATCAAATTTTTCTGTAAAGTAGGGTGACGAAAATTCTCAAGAATTTTTTTTGCTTCCATGTTAATAAACCTTGTATCTAGCTCGTTGGTATATATTTAGTTATTTTACTTCAATTTGTTATAGATATTATCAATAACTTTAATGGACAATAAATTACAAAATTATCTTTTTTACATTCCAATAAAAATACAACCAGTTCAAAATTGATTGGTTTTATAAAGAAATTTAGGCAAATTATGGCATAAATCTAGCGATAATCACACGATTGTTGTACTATTTCTGCCATTATGAAATTAAAGGTAATAATTTAACATGACAACTCAACGCAAAATATTGGTGACTTGTGCGCTTCCATACGCAAACGGTTCAATTCACTTAGGTCATATGCTTGAACATATTCAAGCTGATGTATGGGTTCGCTACCAGCGCATGCGTGGTAATGAAATCTATTTTATTTGTGCCGATGATGCGCATGGAACGCCGATTATGCTAAAAGCTCAGCAATTAGGCATTACTCCTGAGCAGATGATCGCGGAAGTAAAAGTCGAACACCAACGTGATTTTGCCGGATTTAACATTAGTTTTGATAATTATCATTCAACCCATAGCCCTGAAAATCGTGAAATATCAGAACAAATATATAAACGTTTAAAAGAGAATGGTTATATTAAAACGAAGGTTATTTCACAACTGTTCGACCCTGAAAAACAGATGTTTTTACCTGATCGTTTTGTAAAAGGTACATGTCCTCGTTGTAAAGCCGCAGACCAATATGGTGACAATTGTGAGGTTTGTAGTGCTACTTATAATCCTACTGATTTAATTGATCCTAAATCGGTTGTTTCTGGTGCGACGCCAATTTTGAAACAATCTGAGCATTTCTTCTTTGATTTACCTGAGTTTGCCACAATGTTACAAACTTGGATACGTTCAGGAACTTTACAAGAACAAGTTGCTAATAAAATGCAAGAATGGTTTGAAGCTGGTTTACAACCTTGGGATATCAGTCGTGATGCACCATATTTTGGTTTTGAAATTCCTGATGCGCCAGGTAAATATTTTTATGTTTGGTTAGATGCGCCAATTGGCTATATGGGCTCTTTCCTTAACTATTGTAATAAAAATAATAAAGCGATTTTTGATGAATTCTGGAATAAAGATTCAACGACAGAGCTTTATCATTTTATTGGTAAAGATATTGTTTATTTCCATAGTTTGTTTTGGCCAGCAATGTTAGATGGTAGTGAACATCGCAAACCATCAAATATTTTTGTACACGGTTATGTAACCGTTGATGGCGCTAAAATGTCAAAATCACGTGGTACTTTTATTCAAGCAAGTACCTATCTAAAACATTTGGATCCAGATTGTTTACGTTACTATTATGCCGCTAAATTGTCGCCACATATTGATGATATTGATCTTAATCTTGAAGATTTTGTTCAACGAGTTAATAGTGATTTGGTAAATAAAGTAGTTAACATCGCATCTCGATCGGCTGGATTTATTAGTAAAAGATTCGACGGCAAATTATCTGATAATATTGCTGCACCAGAACTTTACGCCTTATTTGTGGAAAAATCGCAAGTTATTGCTGATGCTTTTGAAAAACGAGAATCAGGTAAAGCGGTACGTGAAATTATGGCTTTAGCTGACGAAGCTAACCGCTACATTGATGAAAAAGCACCGTGGGTGGTTGCTAAGCAACAGGATCAAGATCAGCAATTACAAGATATTTGTTCTATGGGGATCCATTTATTCCGTATTTTAATGACCTATTTAAAACCTATCGTACCTTCATTAGCTGAACGTAGTGAAGCATTTTTAAATAGTCAATTACAATGGCATACAATTGATAAAGCCTTAACCGGTCATAAAATTAACAGTTTTAAAGCGTTATTCAACCGAATTGATATGGATAAAATTACTACCATGATTGAAGAAACTAAACAGCAAGCGGCAGCAACTACACCAGCAAAAGAAAAGGTAGCCGAACCAATTGCGGAAACTATAAATTTTGACGATTTTGCTAAAGTAGATATGCGCGTTGCCTTAATCAAAAACGCCAGTTTTGTGGAAGGCTCAGATAAATTATTGCAATTAACGCTAGATATTGGCGATGAAACCCGAAACGTCTTTTCCGGAATCAAACAATACTACCCAGATCCGCAAGTATTAATCGGCCGTTTAACCATTATGATTGCTAACTTGGCACCTCGTAAAATGCGTTTTGGTGTTTCAGAGGGTATGGTGCTTTGTGCTAGTGGTAAAGATGACAATGAAGGTGTTTATCTATTATCACCAGATAGTGGTGCTAAACCGGGGATGCGAATCTCGTAAAGATATGTAATCAATTCTTTAATCTGTATCTTAACAAGCTATTAGGCTTGTTAAGATGCTTAAATAAAATAATATTACAAGTATAAGTTTGTTCTGTTACTCAATTGATTGTTTGTTAAAACAATAATTTGCAACCATTTTAGTTTTGCCTTCAAAGCGAATAAAATCCCATTTAATTGCTATAGTTAATCAGAATCCCGATAATATTCAAGAACCAATAACCAACTAGTCACTATAGTTTTCATCATATATCGTTAAAATATTTCAGAATTTAAATAAAAAATTTTGAGGAACGGGTTTTTTTAAGTCAAAATCTAGCCAATGAATTGCTAAAGTGGTTATAGAATTTGTTAGTGCCAATAATAAAAGTTTATTTTTATAAATCAGTTTGGTGTAATTATTTTAGCAACATCAGCAACATGCTGACAACAGAGAGATGTTAGCATGACAAACAGGAAAGTTTGGCCAGGTTATTGGTTTATCAGGAACAAAGCACAGAAGGTGGAAGGCAGTTACATTGTGACCATTTGCGTAGTCGCCGCGGGAGTTGGTAAAGAGAGTTGCTCAAATGTGCTTTACTCGGACGTAATCACCATACAGAACTTGCCACAAAACAGTAAAACGTCCGAAACTCAACGAACAAAAAAATAGATTTTAAGACGTAATATTGCATTAAACTTTACAAAAGTTAACAATTAAACGGTTAAAATAGGTTGCATGGTTTTTTTCAATCACTATACTTTTATAAAATATTTATATGAATGGATGAGTTTTTATGCAAAAGGATTTAAAATTTCAAATAAATCATTAGGTTAATAACGGCTTCGGGTATGTATTATAATTTACAACACCAAACCTGTCCAATCTCTAAATTAACGTTAGTAAAGTTAAGCTCGCATCGTCTAGTACTTCACTATAGTTTATTTTTCCAGCAACTTCGGCAAAATTTTTCAAAATTTATTGGTTTAGCTTTTTTATCTCGGCAAGTTTTTTTTGTGTTAACTATGGTTGTTTTATTACCTATCTCTTTTTCTAATCACGCATTAACCTCTGAAACTGCTAATATCATACATGGCTCAGCCCCATATTTAACGTTTGATGGAGGGCGTACACGAATGACTGATACTGACGGTCTGCTTGGAATATTTTTATCTAATGGCGAACAATATACACCATCGGATACTAATTCCAGTATAACAAAACCAATTGAATTGCCTATTGCGGGTCAAACTTTTGCGGATATTGGTATGTTAGTGCCAACAAATACTAATTCTATTGCATTAAGTTCACTTATTGGTACGCCTTATAATTATTGGGGTGATGATGATGATGATGGTCAGGGGATTAATGATATAACCGCGACAGGTAGTTTAAGCTTAACCATTGTTGATAAATATAATCAGGCCGTCGCCCGTAATGAAGTGCTGACTATTTGTAAGTCGCCGTATAAATTAACCTTATCTAATACTAGTGGTACATTAAAAACACGTTATGGTATACCTAATGAAAGTCGTTTTAGTGCCAGTAATGCCACTTATTATATTAATCCTAAGGCAACACCAGTGATTTGTTTTGTCAAGCCTAACTTGGTTAATGGTTCTTCATATTACACTGGTCCTGCTAACATTTGGAACCCTAATAAAGGATTTCTTACTCAGTCAGTTACGCCATCGTCTTATGGTTTAAACTTTCCGACTACTGGCGCTCATAATTTGTTTTTTGATTTGGATATTGCAGGTAATAATCAGGCCTTATATTGGAAGGCGGTTTCTCCTAATGGTGATATTAAGGCTAAGATGACCAAATCAACAAAAAATAGCGTTCGTGTCACCCTAACTGGTCCTGCCGTTACAGACTCTTCGCAACAGCGTTCAGATAATCCACGTCGTATCAAAAGGCCATCTTTGCCTCAGACTTTCGAGTTAGTTGGTCGTGATAGAAAAGGTAAAGCGGTCGTCAAGTATGGTTTTGTATTAAAGCAGTGGTTTGTCAATCGTGGTAAGGTTTATTACACTTATTCGAGTACATCGTCGTGGTGTACAAAAATTGGTGATTATCGGTTGCCTAAGGTTAAGGATTTAACTAATACGGTTTGTCAGGATTCAAATTCTTGGGGGTGTCAAGATGCTGTCGGTGTTAAATCATCATCACCTAATAATATATACCAGCGTCATATTGAAGCAGGGTTCTTCTCGGAATGGGGGAGCATGTACACTTACACAGGTGCTGGCTTTGGTAGTAATTCTTATTGGACGAGTGATGCAAATAGTAATAACCCGTTTGTCGTTTTTCTCGCACACGGGTTATGTGTATCACTTTAGTTCGAGCTACTACGGGCATTGCCTTTGCTAGGCAATTATTTTTTAATGTCCTAACGCTATTTTTCATATCTTCAACTCAACAGCTCAATGACTAAGGACTAAAAAATAAGGATAGGAGCAATGGTGCTGACAACAGAGAGATTAGTATGGCAAACAGGGATGTTTGACAAGGCTGTTGTTTGTCAGGAACAAATCACAGTCAGTGCGTTAACAGCGAACGAAGGCGGAAGGTAGTTACATTGTGACCATTTGCTTAGTCGCCGCGAGAATTGATAAAGAGAGTTCGCTCAAATGCTCTTTACTCGGACGTAATCACCATATAAAACCAACCACTAAACAACAAAACGTCCGAAACTAAAATAACAAAAAATTGAGGAACGGGGTTTTTGAAACCCCAAAATCCTTTATATAAATAACTTTAATTGTTATTAATTATTTATTTCTGATTTTCTGCTGGATTACCCGAATAAGGTAATATATTATTTTTTAAACTGAATGAGAAATCCTTCGTGCTGATCTCGCCAATGATTTTGTCGCTATCATAAAGGGCTAATAAAAACTCAGCCATTTGATCAGCAGAATGATATTTAGCAAAACTTTTATCATAATCATATTTATCAACATTATTGGCTTTTTTGCCAAATTCCGTTTGTGTTGCGGCCGGAGCAAGTACTTTTGCTCTTAATTGAGCTTTAGCTTGTATTAGTTCGTGGGCAAGCCCTTCAGTGAAGGCATTAACATAAAATTTCGTGGCACAATAGGTAACAGCATTTGGCACAATGGTATAGCCGCCTCGAGATGATATATTAATCAACTGAGTATTTGCTTGATCTTTATATTTACGTACATAAAGAGTTGATAGAATGGTTAATGCTTCAATATTTAAATGCAGCATTGATTCAATCTTTGTTAAATCTTGATCGTTTACACTACCATAATGACCAAAACCGGCATTATTAACCCAAGTTTCGATAAAATAATTATCTAATTCATTAAATAAATTATAATTAGACTGAATATTGGTTAAATCACAAACTTTTATAACAACTTCAATTTTTGGATTTATCTCTGCTATTTGTTGCTGTAATGATTCTAAATTTTCTTTTCTTCGAGCAATTATGATCAGATTTTTGTTTCTTTTGGCAAATGCGATTGCTGTTGCATAACCTATTCCTGAACTAGCGCCAGTGATAAGAGTATATTTTTTATTTTCCATTTTTAATCCTTTTGTTACTTAGATTGGTAGCTATATTTTAATGAGTTGACATCACTAGATAATTAGCTGACATAAAAATAGTTATGCAAATTTAATCAGCAAAACTTTGTTTAATGATGATTATATGCTCACTAAATTTCCGTATTTAATTGAAGATCTATATTATATTCATTGATAAAATGACAATAAATAATATAAAAATTGATTTATTAACAACTGAGGGTTACTAATATGGATTTAGTTAAATGTATGGAAGCATTTGTTATAACAGTAAAAACAGGCTCTTTTGCTGCAACGTCAATTTCATTAAATACCTCCCCACAAATGATTGCTAAATATATTCTTTTTTTAGAAAATTATTTGGGTCTGAAATTGCTTAATCGAACGACAAGATCGCAACATTTAACTGAATTTGGCAAACAGTATTATGAACGATGTTTGTTTATTCTAGGTGAAATCAAAAGCACAAAATCATTAGCCCAACAATTTAGCCAAGAGCCTAAAGGAAGGTTAAGGATTAGTGCCCCGATTAGTTATGGTCAATTTAATTTGATACCAGTAATAAGTCGCTTTATGAAATGTTATCCGAAAGTGAATATTGATATGCAATTAAGCGATCGTTATGTTGACTTAGTTAAAGATGATTTTGATGTGGTGTTTCGAATTGGCTCGTTAAATGATTCAAGTTTAATTGCTCGTAAACTAAGTGACTTACAGCTGATTTTTGCTGCTTCACCAAGCTATTTAGCTCAGAATGGCATACCATCAATACCTGATGATTTGAAGAAACATCAATGCTTAATTTATCAATATGTCACTCCGACCAAAAAAGATAATTTTTGGCCATTTACTATCAATGGTAAGTTAACTAATATCGCTATTTCTGGCGCATTTCAAAGTAATAATACCACTGCATTGGCTACAGCGGCTATTGAGGGATTAGGTATCACGATGTTACCTGAGTCGGTACTAAATGAGTCTATAAAACAAAGTAAGTTGATTCCTATTTTGCAAGATTTTTTACCTCCGCCCAGAGAAGCTCATCTTTTATATACAGCAGATAAGCAAAGGTTACCTAAACTTAATATTTTTATTGAGTTTATGGTTAATGCTCTGTCTTGATAAATATTGCGATACACTTATTAATTGAATTAAATTAGATAAATTAATCACCCAAAATAGAAAAAGCGATCTTATGATCGCTTTTTTATGTCTAATTTAACTTTATAGTTGATTATTTTATTGTTGCAATTGTACTAACTTCTTTACCTAACATGTTGTTTAAGTAAACTAAATCATTTGCAGTTAAAGTACCAACAGAATATTTCAGCTGTAATAAACTCGTTAAATAGTTGTATTTAGCATCAGATAGATTTCGTTTTGAGCTATAAAGTTGTGTGGTGGCATTAAGTACATCAACAATAGTACGCGTACCCACTTGATAACCAGAAGATGTAGCTTCTAATGAACTTTGTGCAGAAACAACCGCTTGTTGATATGCTCTAATCGCACTAATAGATGATGAAATATTGTTATAAGATGAACGAACTTGGTTAATCACACTACGATTAGTACTTTCAAGTTTTTCACTAAAACTGACAAAATTATGCTGTGCTTGTTGAACTTGTGAAACGGTCGCACCACCAGAGAAAAGCGGTAAACTTACGCTTACACCAACTCTATTCTCTCCAGAATATTTTTTACCAGCGGTATGTCGTTGATAATTTGCATTACCATAACTATCAGATTTATTTAAGTTAGTTGATGCATCAAGACTTGCTGTAGGCATAAAACCTGATTGTGCCATTTTTATTTGATCACGAGCAATCTCTTGATTTAACTTCATAGTTAATAAGTTAAGATTGGCTGTTTCAGATTGTTTTAGCAATGTATTAATTTGTGTTGGCGCTTGAGTTTTAAAGGTTTTGGTATCAACACTTGCTAGCTTAGAGTAAAAGCGACCACTAACTTGACGCAATGCTTCAATAGCGTTATTTAAGTCATTTAATGCATTAACTTGTTGTGCTACCGTTAAATCGTAATTTGCTTGTGCATTTTGTACATCTGTAATGGCAACTAAACCAACTTTATGTTGTTGGCGAGTTTGCTCTAATTGACGACCAATTGCTTTTTTCTGTGCATCGATAAAGCTTAATGCATCAAGACATTTAAGTACATTAAAGTAAGCTACAGAAGTGTTTAAAATTAATGTTTGTCCTTGATATTGATAAGAAATATCCGCAATAGTTGCTTGTTTTTTCGTGATATCTAGAGCTTTCCAATTAGAAAAATTAAAGATACTTTGCGATACGGCGACTTGATATAAGCTACCACTTTTAGTTTTAATACCGCTGTTGTCTCGACGCCCATGCGCTACCCCATAAGAAGCACTTAGACCCACTTGCGGGAGTAAACTTGCACGAGAACCTGAAATTGCTGAATAAGCTTTATCTTTTTCAGCCAATGAACTGCGTAAATCTGGATTGGTTTCTTTTGCTTGTTCATAAACTTGAACTAAGTTTTCAGCAAACACAGTTTGACTTAATGCTAAGCCAATTAAAAAGGTTAAAGTTTTTTTCATCAATCTTTCTCTTTAAAAGCAATAAAATAGAATAATATTTTTCAATTGCGTAATTTTAACAGATAATTAGCATATAGAAAGTGCCCATATTGGTTATTCGCACTTTTTATTAAAATTTAGCTTAAAATCGAGAACTTAATATGAAATATAAATCTACCCCAGTAATTTTTAACAAAAAAGATGTGTTTAATTTAACTAAACGAATTTTATATAAAGGTTATTTCTCGTTGTTTGAATATCGTTTTCAATATCGTAAGTTTGATGGTTCTGTAAGCGAAATGGTTTCGCGTGAAATTCTAGAACGCGGTCATGCTGTGGTGCTTTTAGCTTATGATGATAAACGAGATGAAGTTGTCCTTATAGAACAAATTCGTATCGCAGCTATTGATACTCAAACTAGCCCATGGATATTAGAATTAATTGCCGGCATGATGGATCATGATAATGAGTCGACTGAAGAAGTAGCAAGACGAGAAGCGATGGAAGAGGCAGGTATTGTTATTGGACAATGTAAGCCGATCATTAGTTATTTAGCTTCACCAGGCGGCTTAACTGAGCAGTTGCATATTTTGGTTGGTCAAGTTGATTCTTCGACCGCAAAAGGTGTACATGGTTTGGCCGAAGAAAACGAAGATATTAAGGTTCATGTAGTAAGTCGTGAACAAGCGTATAAATGGGTTGAAGAAGGAGTAATTAATAATGCCGCTTCAATTATTGCACTACAGTGGTTACAACTTAATCATCTAACACTAAAGAATGAGTGGAAATAAGCAGTTTTTTGTTAAACTAAGCAATTATTACTTTCCTAAAAATAGAATTTATTTTACAATTTAGTATAACATCATGATTTAAAATAAAAATTGTGATGTTGATCACAATATCAATTCTATTACTGGCATGATTTCATATAATAAATGATAGAGGTAGATTTTGGAGTCACTTTTGAAGCTTCAAATACGTAATAAGCATTATGCAAAAATACTGCATATTACTGATACACATCTGTTTGCTGATGATAATGGCGCACTACTAGGTGTTAAGTCAAATGCCAGTTTTTTATCAGTTATTTCTGAAATTGAGCGCAGCAATAAGAAGTTTGATTTGATTGTTGCAACGGGTGATTTTGTCCAAGATGGTGCTAAAAAATCATATGCACGCTTTGCTGAGCAAATTCAAAAATTTGCTACACCATGTGTTTGGTTAGCCGGTAATCATGATAACTATAGTTATATGCAAGAGGTATTTTCGAATTATCAACTTGCTGAAAATAAAAGTATATTACTCGGCGATAACTGGTTAATTGTGTTATTAAATAGTCAAGTTGTAGGGCGGGCTTATGGAATGTTGCCTGAATCTGAATTGCAGTTTTTACAAAATACCTTAACTGCACATGCCGATAAAAATGCACTAGTATTTTTGCATCATCATCCGATCTCCTCGGGTTGTGATTGGTTGGATGAGCATATTTTAAAAAATAGTTACAAACTAGAAGAAATCATCAAGCATAATCCTATTATAAAAGGAGTAGGTTGGGGACATATTCATCAACAACAAGATCATATTTGGCATAATTGTCATGCATTTTCGACGCCTTCTACATGTTTTCAATTTAAACCTAATTGTTATGATTTTCAGTTATCTAATGAAGATGCACCTGGGTGGCGAGAAATTGTTCTTAATCAAGATGGGGTGATTGAATCTAAAGTTTTTCGTATCGCGGATAATCAATTTCTACCTGATATATCACAAAAAGGCTATTAAGGGCTCTTTTGCCTGTTAATTATCTAAAATTACCTAGAGTAAAGGGGCAAAAAAGTAGAATAATCTTTCAATCACACGTTGCCAGATTGGTCGTTTATTCCATTTTTGGATATTAATTTCTTCTGACTGTGATAAATATTGTTTTAGTAGCTGTGATAGTGATTTGGCAAATTGAGCGTCATCAATTACAGTAGTGATTTCAAAATTTAACCATAAACTGCGCATATCTAAATTAACGGTTCCAACTAGGCTAAGTTGATTATCAACTAGAACACTTTTTGTATGTAATAAATTATCATTAAATTGATAAAGTTTAACGCCACTATTTAATAATTCTGAAAAGAAAGCGCGACTAGCCCATTTAACCATTAATGAGTCGTTCTTTTTCGGCGTAATGATAATAACTTCAACTCCACGTTGGGCGGCAGTGCAGATTGCATGTAAAATATCATCACTAGGTACTAAATAAGGTGTAGTAAAAATAATTTTTTCTTGAGCAGAATAAATTGCTGTCAATAACACTTGATGGATCATGTTTTCGGTATAACCAGGACCAGAAGGAATAAGCTGCATAATATGTTTCTTTTCTTCTGGTGGTTCAGCAAAATCCGTAATTTGCGGTAGAGCTAAATGTTTCCCTGTTTCAAGTTCCCAATCACTCGCGTATATAGCCCCCATTAAGGTGGTAACCGGTCCATTCATTCTAATCATGATATCAACCCATTCTCCAACATGCTTGTTTTGTTTAAAGAATCTAGGGTCAACAATATTCATACTTCCGGTATAGGATATATAATTATCTATAATGGCTACCTTACGGTGTTGACGCAAATCAAGTCGTCTAAACATAAATCTTAATAGATTAACTTGTAATGCCTCTATAATGATAATACCTGCATCACGCATTCTTTGACAGGCTTTCGATCTAATAAAATGTCTACTTCCTGCTGAATCAATCATTAATCGACAGGTAACGCCTCTTTGTGTAGCTTGTATTAGTGCTTGTTCAACATCATCCGCTTTACCGCCTTCATTCCAGATATAAAATACCATTTCTATATTGGAGTTTGCATTATTGATATCTTCAATAAGACGATTGAAAATGGTGTCGGTATCACTTAATAATTCAATATGATTGCCTTTTATACCGTCAAGTCCTGTTTGATGTTTACAAAGTTGAAAAATAGGCTTACTAACTTGACTGACTTTAGAGGTAAAAATATCAGGAAAAGCGCATAATTGCTTAATAAATTTGGTGATCGTTGGGCGCATTTTTTGCGCACGCTTAGCTCGCTGTTGCCCTAAGTGGGTCTCGCCTAATGCGAAGTAGAGAATAATGCCAATAATAGGTAATATATAAATGACCAACATCCATGCAATCACGTAAGTAGTTGGTCTTCTTTTGAAGACAATACGTAGCGTGGTCGACACAATAAGCAACCAGTAAACGAGAAAAATTAATGTACTTATTAATGCATGGAATGATGTAAATTGCATATTTATCAACTATAAGTTAAGTTTAATTTGCTAATAGGATCTTTGGTACAATCATAATTTTGAAATATTTCTGGCAAAGGTTTTGGATTATTGTGTTTATCTACAGAAACATAGGTAAAAGTAGCATCAGTGATACGAAAACGCTGTGTAGCAATTTCTGAATCGGTTACTTTTTTAATCCAAACTTCAATCTCGATGGTAATCGAGGTAGTGCCAGTTTTTATACAATGAGCATAACAGCATACTACATCGCCAACCATTGCCGGTTTGTGAAAAGTAATACTACTTGCATTAACTGTCACTACTCTTCTTTTGGCAATTTCTTTAGCTAAAATACCTCCAGCTAAGTCCATTTGCGACATGATCCATCCGCCAAAAATATGGCCATGTGGATTAGTGTCTGCCGGCATAGCTAAGGTTCGTAATACTAATTGTCCCTTAGGGATGTTGTCATTTTGTGTCATGTTGATAATACTCCTACCTATATAATTTTATCCGTTGTCAGTGGCCTTACTCATATTTCGGTAAATATAAATACCCGAGATCAAAGACATTATTAAAGATACAGCCGGTAAAATAAATACTTTAAAAATCCAGAAGAAGTCATCTGTTGCATAATATGTTGCAATTAAACTGAAAGTTCCACAGGCAATAAAAAATACAATCCATATTAGATTCAACTTATTCCAGACTGTTATATCAAGCTGTATCTCTTTACCTAACATTTTTTGTATAAGATTTTTCTTGAAAATAAACTGACTAACAGATAAAGCAGTAGCAAATAAAAAGTTAATAATGGTTACTTTCCATTTGATAATATTAGGTTCGCGAGTTAACAATGTCACGCCACCAAAAATCATTACCATCAGATAAGATATCAGCTCAACTTTGTCAATTTTTTTATACATAACAAGAATAATTAAAAAGGATATTGTTGAGGCAATCATTAATGCTTGGACGCCGACAAAAATATCGTAAATTGTTAAAAATATAAAAAATACGATAAGTGGGATAAAATTTAAAAGCTGCTTCATGTGATTATTAACCTGACAGATAAAAGTATGTATTATTCTCAATAAGTAAAAAAGCCTATAAAATAGGCTTATTTTTTAGTATGAAGTTCGGGATGAGCTTTACAGTTACCAGCTTTACAATGTCCGTAAAGATATAAGCTATGAAAAGTGAGGGTAACGCCATATTGTTCTGCAATTTCTTTTTGACGTTGATTAATTGTTTCATCTCGAAATTCAAACACTTCGCCACAATCTAAACAAATTAAATGATCGTGGTGTTTTTGTGAAGCAAGTTCGAAAACAGCTCTGCCACCTTCAAAATTGTGTCGAGTCACAATTCCGGCATCGTCAAATTGATTCAATACTCGATAAACCGTTGCAAGGCCAATTTCTTCACCCATATCAAGTAGTTTTTTATAAAGATCTTCTACAGTAATGTGTTGGCATGAAGGGTCTCGTAATAATTCTAAAATTTTTAATCGTGGTAAGGTAACCTTTAAGCCGGCACTTTTCAGTGCTGCATTATTATCTTTATCATGATTCGTCATATTACATTCCAGTTGAGTTGTTTAATAAAACATATTATAAAAATATGTACGGAAAATAAAATAAATCACTTTGATAGATCAAATATTCATTTCGGTTTTTACTTGTTTCACCCAATTATTAATGCGTTCTTCGGTTAATTCTGGTTGACGATCTTCATCAATGGCTAAACCAACAAAATGATTATCATCAACTAAACTTTTCGATGCTTCAAAGCTGTATCCTTCTGTTGACCAATGACCAACAATTTTTGCTCCTTTAGGTTCGATAATATCGCGAATCGTTCCCATCGCATCACAAAAATATTCAGCGTAATCTTCTTGATCGCCACAGCCAAAAATTGCTACAGTTTTACCATTAAAATCAATTTGTTCCAAATTAGGGAAAAAATCGTCCCAATCAGCTTGAGATTCGCCATAATACCAAGTTGGGATACCAAAAAATAAGCAGTCATATTTTTCGATATGTTCTTTTGTAGTTTTTGCAATATCGAAAAGATCTGCTTTATCTGTACCTAAAATATGTTGGATTTGTTTAGCTACATTCTCTGTATTACCGGTGTCACTACCAAAAAAGATTCCAACTTGTGTCATATTTTTACCTTTACTGTTTTTACAATATCAATATATTTTTGAGTATATCATTGTCGGTAGTTATCAGCAATAATTCTCAATTACTATAAACATAAGTAATTATTTACTACACAATCTTTACATCTTGAATTAAAATTAGCCACTATTTTTGGCAATCAAAGCTTTGGGATTTATTTATGAACTTGCATGAGTATCAATCAAAACACCTATTTAAACAGTATAATTTGCCAGTGCCCGAAGGTTATGTATGTAACTCTATTGATGAAATACAAGAAACCTTGGCTGAACTTTCCTCGCAAACAACGACCAGCGTTTGGGTTGCAAAATGTCAAGTACATGCTGGGGGACGAGGTAAATCTGGTGGGGTCATTTGTACTAAGGATTTTAATGAAATAAAGCTTTTTGCTGAAAAATGGCTAGGCCAGTATTTAGTCACTTATCAAACAACATCTAAAGGTCAACCCGTTAATCAGATTTTAATTGAGAAGGCCTCCAATATAGCTAAAGAGCTTTATTTGGGTGCAGTAATTGATCGTAGTAGCAAACGCATTGTGGTGATGGCATCGACCGAAGGTGGCGTTGATATTGAAAAAGTTGCTGAAACTTCGCCGCATTTAATTCACAAGATATCGCTTGACCCATTAACAGGACCATGCGGTTATCAAGGTCGTGAACTCGCATTCAAGCTCGGTCTTAGCGGTAAACTAGTCAATCAATTTGCCAAATTATTTGTCAATTTTGCTAATCTTTTTATCAATAATGATGTTTCATTAGCTGAGGTAAATCCTTTAGTTATTACTGATTCACAAGAATTAATTTGTTTAGATGCTAAAGTTGTGTTAGATGATAATGCTATGTTCAGACATCCTGAATTAGCAATATTAAGAGATACTACCCAAGAAGATGAACGTGAATCAATTGCAGCTAAACAAGGTATTAGCTATGTTTCACTGGAAGGTAATATCGGTTGTATGGTTAATGGTGCCGGCCTGGCGATGGCAACAATGGATATGATCAAACTTTATGGTGGTGAGCCAGCGAACTTTTTAGATGTAGGCGGCGGCACAACGAAAGAGCGCGTAGCGGAAGCGTTCAAATTAATTTTATCAGATAAAAATGTCAAAGCTATTTTAGTCAATATTTTTGGTGGTATTGTTCGTTGTGATCTTATTGCTAATGGCATTATTGATGCAATTAAAGAGATAGGTTTGACCGTGCCTGTTGTTGTTCGTCTTGAAGGTAATAATGCTGAGCTAGCAAGAGAGATTTTGGCTAAAAGCGAATTGAATGTTATCACAGCAAAAGGTTTAGTCGATGCAGCCCAACAAATTGTTGCTGTTGCACAATAATAGGATGGGTGGAGAATAATTATTATGTCAATTTTGATTAATCAAGAAACAAAAGTGATTTGTCAGGGATTCACAGGCAGTCAAGGTACTTTCCATTGTGAGCAAGCAATTGCTTATGGAACAAAAATCGTTGGTGGCGTAACGCCAGGTAAAGGCGGTACCATGCATTTAGGCTTACCTGTGTTTAATACGGTTAAAGAAGCTGTTGCCGCAACAGGTGCAACAGCAACGGTGATTTATGTCCCTGCTGCATTTGGAAAAGATTCGATTTTAGAAGCAATTGATGCAGGTATCAAACTAATAGTATGTATTACAGAAGGTATTCCTACTTTAGATATGCTTATCGTGAAACAAAAATTAGTCGAAAATGATGTTGTTATGATAGGGCCTAACTGTCCTGGAATTATTGTTCCTGATGAGTGTAAAATCGGTATTATGCCTGGACATATTCATTTGGCAGGAAAAGTAGGTATTGTTTCTCGTTCAGGGACTTTGACTTATGAAGCGGTAAAACAGACTACCGATATCGGATTAGGCCAATCAGTTTGTGTTGGAATTGGCGGTGATGCTATCCCAGGTAGTGATTTTATCTCCATTCTAAAATTACTTCAGCAAGATCCTAAGACAGAGGCTATTGTTATGATAGGTGAAATTGGCGGTAGTGCTGAAGAAGAAGCCGCTAATTATATCAAACAAAATGTCACTAAGCCTGTTATCGCTTATATTGCTGGTGTTTCGGCACCTGCAGGTAAACGTATGGGCCATGCGGGAGCAATCATTTCAGGAAATAAAGGGACGGCTGCCGATAAAACTAAAGCATTACAAGCCGCAGGAATCATTGTCGTAAATAGTTTGGCGGAAATCGGTGAAACGGTAAAAAAACTTCTTTAGTTTCATTTTTTTGACATTCATCAAGTTTTATTTTTACAATAATATTGTAAAATACAATAAATAACGACAGAAAATTTGTGGGTATTTAAGGATAAAAGGGAGCACGTTATGTTTGATATTGTAGAATTATCAAGACTTCAGTTTGCACTCACCGCAATGTATCATTTTATTTTTGTTCCATTAACGCTAGGTATGGCGTTTATGCTTGCAATTATGGAAACAGTATATGTGGTTAGTGGCAAGCAAGTTTGGAAAGATATGACTAAATTCTGGGGTAAACTATTCGGTATTAATTTTGCCGTTGGTGTTGCTACCGGTTTAACCATGGAGTTCCAATTTGGAACTAACTGGTCTTATTACTCGCATTATGTTGGTGATATATTTGGTGCACCGCTTGCGATTGAAGGATTAATGGCATTTTTCTTAGAATCAACGATGGTTGGTTTATTCTTTTTTGGCTGGGATAGATTAAGTCGTGGTAAACATTTAATGGTTACCTGGTGTGTGGCTTTTGGTTCTAATTTCTCAGCACTTTGGATTTTAGTTGCCAATGGTTGGATGCAATTTCCAATCGGTTCAGACTTTAACCCAATCACCTCTCGTATGGAAATGGCCAGTTTCTTTGAATTAATTACTAATACTGTCGCACAATACAAGTTTGTTCACACTGTTGCGGCTGGGTATTTAACCGGTGCAATCTTTGTTTTAAGTATTAGTTCATATTATCTATTGAAAAAACGAGATTTGCCTTTTGCAAAACGTTCTTTTGCTGTAGCAGCTGTGTTTGGTTTTATTATGTCAATTGTTGTTGCAATCATGGGGGATGAGGCAGGTCATGAGTTGACAACTGTACAACCAGCAAAACTTGCGGCAATTGAAGGTGAATGGGAAACTCAACCTGCACCAGCATCATTTAATGTTATCGCATTCCCGTCACAAGAGAAGAAAGAAAATTTATTTGCCCTTGAAATTCCTTATATAATGGGAATCATGACAACTCGTTCATTCGATACCCAAGTTACTGGTTTAAGAGATATCTTAACTAATAATGAAACTCGAATTCGTAATGGTATTCTCGCTTATACGAATTTGGAAAAAATTCAGAAAGGTGATCAGGATCCTACTGTCTTAAAAGCCTTTGAAGATAATAAAGTTGATTTAGGTTATGGTTATTTAGTTAAACGTTATACTGATCGTGATAATTTAACCATTCCGGAAGCGACTGAACAACATATTAAAGCTGCGACCGAAGATTCAATCCCTACCGTATGGCCACTTTTCTGGGCATTTAGAGGTATGGTTGGTTTGGGCTTATTAATGATTTTAGGTACCGGACTTGCTGTATGGACAACCTATAAAGGTCGAATTGGTGAAAAACGTTGGTTATATCGTTTACTTCTATTATCTTTACCATTCCCTTGGTTAGCATGTGAATGTGGTTGGTTTGTTGCTGAATATGGTCGTCAACCATGGGCAATTCAAGATATTTTACCAACAGGTGTCGCTAATTCCTCGCTAACAGCAGGTGAGGTATTATTTACTATGGTGCTAATTTGTGGACTTTATACTCTGTTCTTGGTTGCTGAACTGTTCTTGATGTTTAAGTTTGCACGATTAGGGCCTAGTTCATTAGGTACTGGTAGCTACCATTATGAAAAAACACAATCAATATCGGAATAAGGCATAGGGAGTATATACAATGATTGATTACGAAATTGTACGCGTCATCTGGTGGGTGTTGATTAGTGTTGTTTTAATCGCTTTCGTTATCACTGATGGCTTCGATATGGGGGTAGGAATTTTATTACCTTTTATTGGCAAAACCGATACTGAACGCCGAATCATGATAAATGCAATCGCACCACACTGGGATGGAAACCAAGTTTGGTTAATCACCGGTGGTGCAGGTATTTTTGCAGCATGGCCTACGGCTTATGCGGTATCTTTTTCAGGTTTTTATATTGCGATGGTTTTAGTGCTCTGTTCGCTATTCTTTAGACCAATTGGTTTTGATTACCGTAGTAAACTGGAAAATTCTAAATGGCGTAATATGTGGGACATAGCAATCTTTTTCGGTAGTTTTGTGCCAGCACTTGTTTTCGGCGTCGCATTTGGAAATTTATTAGAAGGTGTACCATTTAGATTTGATATTAGTAAACGTGCTTTTTATGATGGTTCATTCTTTGAATTATTGAATCCATTTGCAATATTAGCTGGTATTGTGAGTTTGATGTTAATCGTTGCTCATGGCGGTGCTTGGTTGCAAATGAAAACTTCAGGCGAACTTTACTTAAGAGCAAGAAAAGCAACGCAAATAGCAAGTTTGGTTATGCTAATTGCCTTTGTATTGGCTGGTGTTTGGGTTGCATTCGGTATTCATGGCTATGAAATTACAAGTGCTATAGATCATAATGGAGTATCAAATCCATTAGCTAAAACTGTATCAACAGATTCTTCATGGTTAAATAATTACATGAATTATCCTATTTTATGGGCGGTTCCAGCATTAGGCGTATTATTACCATTATTAACTATTTTCTTTTCTAGTGTGAATAAAAATGGATTAGTGTTTTTATCTTCTTCACTAACTATTGCTTGTGTATTACTTACCTATGGAATTGCAACATTCCCATTCATTATGCCATCAAGCATTATGCCAAACGCTAGTTTGACTATTTGGGATGCAACTTCTAGTCAATTAACACTTAATATTATGTTTGGTGTTGTGGTAATCTTTTTACCAATTGTTCTTTTCTACACTATCTGGTCTTACATTAAAATGTTTGGGCGTTTAGATAAAAACCATATAGAAAATAATAAACATTCACTTTATTAAGGATTAATTATGTATTACGTTTTATGGTTCATTGGAATAATTGCAGCTTGTATGTTAGCTGTTGTTACTGGACTTTTGGTTGAAAATTCTAGTAATGAAAAAGAAACTAACAATAAATAATATAATAAAATAAAAAATATAAAGGTGGCAAATTGTCACCTTTTTACTTATAAGTCTGAACGATATATAAATAATTCACAAATGATAATTGTTTTCATTTAACTATTTTTATATCATAGTGCAGCGAATTTCATATTCAGATATAATATGGTTAATTTTTTAGCCTAAATTAAATCGAATAATATGAAACAATTCAATTGGAATGCAAGAGTCTATTATGAAGACACAGATGCTGGTGGGGTAGTTTATCATGCTCGGTATCTTGCTTTTTTTGAGCGAGCTAGAACAGAAATGCTTAGGCAACTGGATATTAGTCAACAAAAGTTGCTGCAAGAAGGTATTGCTTTTGTTGTTAAAAAGATGGATATTAGCTACGACTTTCCAGCACGTTTAGATGATATGTTATCTATCAGCACTAAGATTGAACAAATTCGTAAGGCGTCTATTATTTTTAAACAGACAATTTTAAACCAGAATAAGCAAATTATCAGCAGTGCTGATGTGGTGATTGCTTGTGTCAATATGACTAAAATGAAGCCTTGTGCGCTTCCAAAGTCATTATTTTTGGAGTTAATTTAAGTGAATATTATTGATCTATTTTTACAGGCAGGATTTTTAGTACAAGGCGTTATGCTATTGTTACTCATGTTTTCTGTTATGTCTTGGGCTTTTATTTTTCAACGTAGTAGCGTTTTAAGCAAGGCTAAAAAACAAGTTGAGCAATTTGACAATAGTTTTTGGGCTGCTGATGACTTAAATGTGCTCTTTGATAAAGCAAAATTCAATAAAGAAGAGATCTGTGGTACAGAACATATTTTCTATTCGGGATTTAAAGAGTTTTCTCGTTTATATCAAATTAATCCAAATATGCCAGAAGCAGCGTTAGATGGCGCATCTCGTTCAATGCGTTTAGCGATGAATCGTGAATTAGATAATTTAGAATTGCATATACCTTTTTTAGGTACTGTAGGGTCAATTAGCCCATATATTGGTTTATTTGGTACTGTTTGGGGAATTATGCATGCTTTTATTTCACTTGGCGAGGTCAAGCAAGCAACATTGCAAATGGTTGCTCCCGGTATTGCTGAAGCGTTAATTGCGACCGCTATTGGTTTATTTGCCGCGATTCCTGCTGTTTTAGCTTATAACCGATTATCATTGCGTGTAAGTCGAATGGAACAAAGTTATTTGAATTTTATTGATGAGTTTTCATCAATTTTACAACGTCAAGCAGTAGCTGTTAGGAAATAATTATGAGCAGACGTTCACGTTATTCAACCAAATCAGAGATCAATATTGTACCTTTGTTAGATGTATTATTAGTATTGGTGTTGATTTTTATGGCTACAGCCCCAATAATAAGCCAAAGTGTTGAAGTTGATCTTCCAGAAGCAACAGAATCAAAAACTGTTTCGCCTTCTGATAATAAACCTATAATTATCGAAGTATCTGGGGTAGGGGTGTATGCAATTATTATAGATCAGAATCGACAATCGAATATTCCTCAAGAGCAAATTGTTGCGGAAGTTAAGCAGCAAATGTCGCTTAATGATAAAGCTGTTTTTTTAGTTGGTGGTGCGAAACAAGTTCCTTATGAAGAGATTATAAAGGCTTTAAATTTGCTTCAATCAGCAGGTGTCAAATCTGTTGGTTTGATGACTCAACCAATTTAACTTAATAATTATTAAATATAAAAATGTCAGCAATGTCTAGTAAGTTAAACTCAAAATTAAGTTTACCGGTTATCATTTCCATTCTTTTACATGGCATATTAATTATTGCCTTGGGATATAAGTTTGTAAGTGATACTGGTGAAAACTATGGTACTATCAATGGTAATTCGATTGATGCTATCATGATTGATCCATCGGTTATGACCGAACAATATCAAAGACAATTGCAGACTAAAACTAATCAACAAAAAGCAGATCAAAAGAGTCAAGAACTTTTAGATAAACAAATAAAAGAACTCACTGAAAAAGCGGAAGCAGAAAAAGCCGCAGTAGAAAAGGCAGCAGCAGAAAAGGCTGCCGCTGAAAAAGCAGCAACTGAAAAAGCCGCTGCAGAAAAGGCAGCAGCAGAAAAGGCTGCCGCTGAGAAAGCTGCCGCTGAAAAGGCTGCCGCTGAAAAAGCCGCTGCAGAAAAGGCAGCAGCAGAAAAGGCTGCCGCTGAAAAAGCCGCTGCAGAAAAGGCAGCAGCAGAGAAAGCCGCCGCTGAAAAGGCAGCAGCAGAAAAAGTCGCTGCTGAAAAAGCAGCTGCAGAAAAAGTCGCTGCTGAGAAAGCTGCCGCTGAAAAGGCAGCAGCAGAAAAAGCTGCCGCTGAAAAAGTAGCAGCAGAAAAAGCTGCCGCTGAAAAAGTAGCAGCAGAAAAAGTCGCTGCTGAAAAGGCAGCAGCTGAAAAAGCTGCCGCTGAAAAAAAAGCTAAACAGAAGGCTGAGCAAGCTAAAAAAGATAAAGCTCTCAATGATCTTTTAGGTGGGCTTACCTCAGGAACACCAAGTTCTGGAGGAGCAGCTAGTCGTAAAGGTGTATCCGATGGTGAGCTAGATAAATATAAATCGTTAGTACAAAATGCAATAAGTAATAAATTTATTAACCCACCAAATGTTTATCGTGGCAAAACTTGTGAATTACAAATTCAGATAGCACCTGATGGACTATTGCTTAATGTCACTTCAAAAGGTGGTGATGCTGATCTATGTAGAGAAGCGCTTGCTGCAACTAAATTAGCGGTTATACCAAAACCAGCAAGTAGTTTTTATAGTGAAGTAAAAACCATGAATATCGAATTTCAACCAAAGTAAATAATTTGATAGTTATCTGATTTTTAAAATTTATTTATGTTATGTCATTTATTGATGAATAAATATTCCGCATCTTGATAATCTGATATTGAAAATTTACTAATCACCCCAATATATTCTCTATTCATTTCCGAATTAAGTTTTTATGTAAAAGAAGGAGCAGAATATGACAACAATTGTCAGTGTTCGTCGTGAAGGTCAAGTCGTTATTGGTGGCGATGGACAAGTTACATTAGGTGAGCGCATTATTATGAAAGGTAATGCTCGTAAAGTTCGCCGATTGTACAACAACAAAGTGATTGCAGGATTTGCTGGAGGTACTGCTGATGCTTTTACGCTATTTGAATTATTTGAGAGAAAGCTAGAAATGCATCAAGGTCATTTAACTAAGGCTGCTGTAGAGCTAGCTAAAGATTGGCGGACAGATAGAATGCTTCGTAAATTAGAAGCACTACTTGCCGTTGCAGATGAAAGCGCATCGTTGATTATCACCGGTACTGGAGATGTAATTCAACCAGAAGATGATTTGATAGCGATTGGATCTGGTGGACCTTATGCTCAAGCAGCTGCAAGAGCCTTATTAGATAATACCTCATTATCTGCACATGATATTGTGCAAAAATCTCTATCAATAGCGGGTGATATTTGTGTTTACACAAATAACTTCCAAACTATTGAAGAGCTTAATTACTAATTAATCTGATTTAAGAGAAATACTACTATGTCTGAAATGACTCCTCGCGAAATTGTAAGCGAACTAAACCAACATATTATTGGACAAGATAAAGCAAAACGTTCTGTTGCCATTGCTTTACGTAATCGCTGGCGTCGTATGCAACTTGATGAAGCATTACGTCATGAAGTTACGCCAAAAAATATTCTTATGATCGGTCCTACAGGGGTAGGTAAAACTGAAATTGCTAGGCGATTAGCTAAATTAGCTCATGCACCTTTTATTAAAGTAGAGGCTACCAAATTTACTGAAGTTGGTTATGTCGGTAAAGAAGTTGACTCGATTATTCGAGATCTTACTGACTCTGCTGTGAAAATGATTCGCCAAGAAGCTATCGAAAAAAATCGTAATCGAGCTGAAGAACTAGCTGAAGAGCGTATTTTAGATGTGCTTGTTCCTCCAGCTAAAGATGGCTGGGGGCAAGTTGAAAATAATAATGATTCAACAGCTAGACAAGCATTTAGAAAAAAATTACGTGAAGGTGCACTTGACGATAAAGAAATTGAAATTGAAGTAGCTGGCGTCAATATTGGTGTTGAAATTATGGCTCCTCCAGGTATGGAAGAGATGACTAATCAACTACAGTCTATGTTCCAAAATTTAGGTGGTCAAAAAACTAAAGCGCGTAAAATGAAGATCAAAGATGCCTTCAAACAGCTAATAGAAGAAGAGGCCGCGAAGTTGGTTAATCCTGATGATCTTAAACACGAAGCCATTGAAGCTGTTGAGCAAAATGGAATTGTATTTATCGATGAGATCGATAAAGTATGTAAACGAGGTAATTCATCTGGACCGGATGTTTCTCGCGAAGGTGTGCAACGCGATTTACTACCACTTGTTGAAGGTTGTACCGTTTCAACTAAACATGGTTCAGTAAAAACTGATCATATTTTGTTTATTGCATCGGGCGCGTTCCAAACTGCTAATCCGTCAGATTTAATTCCTGAGTTGCAAGGACGTTTACCAATTCGAGTTGAATTACAAGCGTTAACAAGCGAAGATTTTGAACGAATTCTAACTGAACCAAATGCATCATTGACAGTCCAATATAAAGCATTAATGGCAACTGAAGGCGTTAATATTGACTTTACACCGGATGGCATTCGTAAAATTGCTGAATCTGCTTGGCAAGTTAATGAACAAAATGAAAATATTGGTGCTCGTCGTTTGCATACAGTGCTTGAACGTTTAATGGAAGATGTCTCTTTCGAGGCCAGTGAATTGGGTGGTCAAACTATCACAATTGATGCTAAATATGTTAGTGATCATCTAGATAAGCTTGTTGCAGATGAAGATTTGAGCAAGTTCATTTTATAATAAAAGATGTTGTTAAATTAAAAGGTGAGTTAGATAACTCACCTTTTTTATCTTTATTATTTAGTTAATGAGAAATTTATTTCTTTAGTAATCCGCCTAATATATCGACTGCTTTAGACTTTAATTTGTCTTTGTCTTTATCCTTGCCATTGCGATTTTCTAATTTATCACGTAGTTTATCTAAACGCTGTTGTAATTTATCACTAAACACATCGGACAGTATTTGAGCTATATCTAACTGATAGCGTAAATTAGAAAACTGACCATATATACGTAGTGGTATAGTCACTTTCTGTAATTTGGCAATGGTGTCGCTTTTACTATTCCAACCACCAAGCAACTTGATATTTAAATTAACATCCAAATCATGATTAAGCATTCCCACTTTGCCTGAACCACTTATTATATCTAAGGTTTCTGAATTGGCATTGAGCGAATTAAGTTCTATATTACCTTGATTTAAATAAGCATTGGTGTTGATTTTATGAAACTCAGTATATTTCTTTTGATTACCCGATTTGTCATTGCCGTTGCCATATTTTGCAGCTGCACTTTCGATAATATTTTGAATATTAATGTTATTCAATTTAGCATTGGTAATGACGATATTCGCATTACCTTTGAGACTTTCTAATAATTTATTTGTTGTTAAGCTATTGGTTTCTAATATCCCTGAAGCATTAAATATACCATCTAGATCATACGCCATATCCATTTGGGTAAAAAAAGAATTTAAATTAATATTGTTAATTTTGGTATTAAGTTTAATCTGTGGTGTTTTCTGTTTGCCGTTAGCAGTGCCAGTTGCGGTTATATGTCCATTAGCAAAATCAAAATTTAAATCTTTAAATGTCGCTATTCCATCCTGATTATCAACGTTTAGTTTAACATTGTTCATGATGATTTTATTTGCTTTAATTTCCTTGATATTTATCGTTGTTTTGCCATCAAATGCATTAAGAATACTTAATTGATTATTATCTTTGGCAACACTAGAAACAACAGGTGAAGTTTGTTGTACGGGAATGTCTTTGTTTGATTTTGCATTTTGTTGTAAAAAAGGCGTTAAATCTAATTTTTCTGAACTCAATTGTAAATCGACGTATGGTTTATTATCAAAAAGAGTATTGATTTTACTGGTAAAATTATTGTCGTTAACGGAAAAAACTAATTTTTGGCTATTTAATTGCTTAGGGCTTTGTTGATAATTAAATACACCAGTTGCACTTCCTTTGAGTGCTTTGTTTGAACTCGCAATGCCGTTATAGCTGTAATCTAACTTTTTAAGGTCGATAATGGCTTTTTCTGGGAATTGAGTTAAATCGACATTGGCATTAACCGAATAAAATAGATCTTGCTGATTTTTATCAATATTTCCTTTTAATTCGATTGAAAGATTCTTATCGTTATTTTGTTCTAATAACAAATTGATATTTCTGAAATTTATCAAATCATTATTATATTGTAATGCCACCGTACTATCGGCTATTTCAAATTTATTTAAGCTGAATTTCCAATTAGATACATTCTTTTTATTTTCAGATATATCTGTGTTTGGTTGCGATGGAGGAGTTAGAGTTTGGGTATATTTTTTAGCATTATCACCTTTACTTTCGTCAGTAATATTGATTAATGCTGATTTGATAAATACATTTTTAATCGCTAAATTTTTTGAAAAAAGAGGTAGAAGTTCAACATCAAGTCGCATATTGTCAGCAGTTAATAGCGGTTTTGTTGCACCGGTATCAGATAATTTAACTGCATCAGTTAAGATGCTGACCTGAGGCCAGATATGCCAGCGTAAATCACCTTCGATAGTTAATTCATAACCGGTTTTATCTTTTACTGTTTGAGATATATATCCGCGAAAATGATTTGGATCAACAAACACAATAAGGGAAACAATGCTGATAACAATAACCAAAATTAAGATAAATAGAATAACCAGTATTTTTTTTATCATATGAATGTTCCTATATTAAGGTTATGGATGTTATTAATCTTTATCAATACGACTGGCAACAGCGCCATGTTGGTCTTTATATTTAGCATCTTGTCTTCGATTATATGGTCGTGCGGCTGGGCCACTAAGGGTTTCAAAACTTAGTGCACCAATCGTCATGCCTGGTCTGAGTGCTACTGGGATTTTTCCAGAATTGTAAAATTCTAAAACGATCTGGCCATGCCAGCCTGGATCAATGCGATGGGCAGTAACGTGAACCATAAGTCCTAGACGCGCTAACGATGAACGCCCATCTAACCAACCAACTAAATCATCAGGGATGGTTACTGATTCAAGCGTTACGGCTAAAGCTAACTCGCCAGGATGTAAATAGAAAGCATCACCTTCAGATAGTATCATCTCTTCGCTCATGACACGCTCTAAAACAGCAGAAACTTCTTCTTTTGGACCACTTAAATCAATATAGGGGGTAGTATGTTCTTTAAAAGTGCGAAATTGATTACCAAGTCGAACGTCAACAGTTGCACCATTAATACAACTTAGTTCTGGTTGTGGCGTGATTTTTAATTTACCACTATCTAAATATGCTTCAATATCACGGTCACATAATCTCATAAGTTATCCTTAATTCTGCTTTTTAACGTATTCTAGCAGGTTCTTTTGTTGACGTCGATGTTGGTAAATTAAGGTTTGATAACCCAAGCTCGGCCAAAATGATTATAGTAACCAGCTTGTTTACCAGCTTTATCACCAATGCCTAAATAAAGATCAAAATGATGGCCTTTAATTGCACCACCAACATCAAGTGCCACCATCAATCGTACTTCTCGTCTACCACGATACTGACCATCATTATCGAGAAGTGGTACATCCACTAATACGACAGAACCTGTTGGTACTAATAATTTATCTGATGCCACTGAAGCATTAGCAATTAAAGGTACTGCGGCAGATCCTTTTACTTCAGCATTATATTGTGGTTTAAAAAAGACAAATGATCGATTTTGAATCAATAGCGTTTTAAGTTGTTTTTCACTTTTATTTTTAGCCCAATTTTTAATTGCTTGAATGGACATATCTTCCTTGGCTATTTCTCCCTGCTCAACTAATAAACGCCCGATACTTGAGTAACCGTGACCATTTTTACCACCATAACAGAAGAAAACTAATGGTGTGCCATCTTCAAAATCAATATAGGCACTTCCTTGTACTTCCATTATAAAGTTATCCATTAATGAATTACTGTAAGCAATTTCGAGCCCTTTACCGGTTAATGCTCCATTATAGATTTGTTCACGACTTGGTAAGCGACCTTTGGACTTAGCTGGCATTCTATAAATTGGATATTTAAATTCACCGGTTGGTTGGTGTCTAGCTTTGATTACCGGAGTATAATAACCAGTTAAATGAACATTGCCATATCCATCTTTACCTGCCATTTCATAGCTTTTTAGCCCTACTTTATGGAATTCTGCTGAACCTAGCGAGCGATTAATCCAAGCGTCAACAGCTTTATAAATATGTTCATTTCTCTGATACAGCGAAGGTGATGTTGTTCTTAATTTTTCAACTTGAATAGTATAATCAGAAATATTGACTGGAACGGCTAATTGGGGATGGCTGATATTGAAATCATTGGCTAGTTTTCCATCTCTAAATTGCTTACTTTTTGCATTTGAATCACTTTGACAGCCAGTCAATAATGATAGAATTAATAAAATAGATAATATGAAAATATTAGATTTACAGTTGTTTTCTTTCATTTTGAATAATTTATTGTAGTTAGTTATATGATATAGTTGGTTATGCTACACAATTATATTATAAGAGACTATCAATAATTATTAGAATGTCATAAAAAGTTTTGATAACGATTCAGCTTGCGATTTGAGGCTATTAACTTTATAGTCATCTATTCCACATAAAAATAGAAAATTGTAAAAACGATAGGTAATCAATAAGATGAACACTACGTCTTCAAATCAAGATCTTAAGCGAAATCTCTCCAGCCGACACATTCAATTAATAGCAATTAGTGGTGCAATTGGTACGGGTTTATTTATGGGCTCAGGAAAGACGATTAGTCTTGCTGGACCATCTATTATTTTTGTCTACATGATTATTGGGTTTGTTTTATTTTTTGTTATGCGAGCAATGGGCGAAATTTTATTGTCCAATTTGAATTATAAATCTTTCAGTGATTTTGCTAACGATTTATTAGGTCCGTGGGCAGGTTTTTTTACTGGTTGGACCTATTGGTTTTGTTGGGTTATTACTGGAATTGCTGATGTTGTGGCTATCGCAGGATATGCACAGCATTGGTTTCCTGAGCTACAAGCGTGGATCCCGATGCTACTTACTGTCATCGTTCTATTAACCTTGAATTTGTTGACGGTAAAAATGTTTGGTGAAACTGAGTTTTGGTTTTCGATGATTAAAATTGTCGCTATTTTAGCTTTAATTGCTATTGGACTTGTTTTAGTTGTTACCGCCTATCATTCGGAACAAACTAATACTACTGCTGCATTTTCTAATCTTTGGCAATATGGTGGTTTCTTCCCTCATGGTACTATGGGTTTTTTTGCAGGTTTCCAAATTGCAATTTTTGCTTTTGTCGGGATTGAGTTAGTTGGAACGACGGCAGCTGAAACCCTCGATCCGAATAAAAATTTACCTCGAGCGATCAATTCCGTGCCAGCCCGTATTATTTTCTTCTATGTCTTTGCGTTGATTATCATTATGAGCGTAACGCCTTGGCAGTTTATTTCACCAAATAAAAGTCCATTTGTTGAGTTGTTTACATTAATTGGCTTACCTGCTGCAGCCAGTGTTATTAACTTTGTGGTACTTACTTCAGCTGCCTCTTCTGCTAATAGTGGTATTTATTCAACCAGTCGAATGTTATTTGGCCTTGCTAAAAAGCAGGATGCACCTGAACCATTTGGTAAATTATCAAGACGTTCTGTTCCTGCTAATGGCTTGCTATTTTCATGTACTTGCTTGTTTGGTGGGGTAGTACTGATTTATTTAGTACCTAATGTTATGGAAGCATTTACCATTGTAACGACTATTTCTGCAATATTATTTATGTTTATTTGGTCGATGATTTTAATTTCTTATATTGCCTATCGTCGTAAAAAAGCTAAATTACATCTAGAATCACAATTTAAGATGCCGGGTGGCGTTTTAATGTGTTTTATTTGCCTTGCTTTTTTTGCTTTTGTGATTGTGTTATTAACTTTTGAAACAGATACTTGCCAAGCACTTATGGCAACACCTATTTGGTTTGTTATTTTAGGTATTAGTTACTATATTCGATCATTAAAACGGGTATAACTTTTAATTCTTAGTCGGCAGGTTGCCTGCCGATTATCTCCTCATATCTTATTTTTTTGTTTGGTTAGGCCAAATAACACTCGCAATAATACCTAACAATAATATACCTAATACCACATAAAGACTGGTGGTTGGGCTAATACTAATTCCATAACCAAATAGATGTTCAGTTGCATTTAAAGCAAGTTTTGCGGCAATAAAAAATAATAGGCAAATTACTGCTTTACCTAAATGAACAAGATATTGTTGCATTGCCTCTAAAACAAAATACATGGTTCGTAAGCCTAAAATAGCGAATATCATTGCACTATATACAATTAATGGCTCTTGGCTAACCGCAATTACTGCAGGGACCGAATCAAATGCAAACATAACATCACTTAACTCAATCACAACGATACATAAGAAGAGTGGTGTTGCATATAATGCACTTTTGGGCATTTTGCTGGTCAGTTCACTATTCTCTGGTTTGGCTAGTTCGATGTTGAGTTGTTTTTGTGTTAATAAGAAATGGTGCCCGACTATTTTAGGGTAGGAAGGAAAAATACGTTTAGCAATACGATAAGCAAAATGTTCTGAATAATCTTTTATCTCATCATCATTGCCTTGGTTTTTTAGCATCATCAATCCAGTTAAGGCAACCACGACAGAGAAAACCAGCTCCATCCAAGGCCCTAAGGATAATAGACCAGTACCAATAATGACAAAAACAGCTCGGAAGATGATTGCACCAATTACTCCCCAATAAAGTAACCGATGTCGATAATTGTTGGGGATAGCAAACCAAGAAAACAGTGCCATAATAACAAATAAATTATCAACAGAGAGTGCTTTTTCAAGTACATAACCAGTAATAAACAGGCTAGCTATTTCACTACCGTGATGTATATACAGATACAGCGCAAATCCTAACGCCACGAAAATCCAAAATAAAGACCACATAACTGCACTAGTTAAGCTAATGGGCTTATCATTATGATGAGCGTATAAATCAATTATAATCGCAGCTAAAGCCAAAACGATAAACATCAGCACGGTTTCAATGGGAAAGCCTAATGAATGTTGAATCATAGCTATGTTACCTATATTAAGTTATTTTTTTGAAATAAATAGAAAAATATTATGAGTATTGATATTTGGAACATATTTTTAAAAGTGATTGAGTATATATTGATAGGCCAAGCAAAAAAAGATATATTTATCATCTTTACTTAACTATCATTATTCAATACTCATGTGAGCATACGTTCATGACTAATATAAAGGTATCTTTTTTCTTCATTGTTACTTTTTTTTCATGTTTATTACCAGCACAGTCAGTGGAACCATATATCTCATCCTTACCTAAAGGAAGTGATTTATCCATTTTAGTGCAAACTGTTGAGGGAAAACCTAAAACTTTAGCAAAATACAAAAGTGATCAATTTAAACAACCTGCTAGTACGCAAAAAGTAATAACGGCATTAGCTGCACAACTTGAACTTGGTGACAATTTTCGGTTTATTACTGGTATGTATACCAATGGTTCTCTAAATAATAAACAGCTTAGTGGTGATCTTATTATCAAGTTGAGTGGGGATCCAACTTTTAATCGTGCTAGGTTAAAGAATATGATTACCGCTTTACGTCAAAAAGGCGTAGAAAAGATCTCAGGTAATGTTATTTTAGATACTTCTATTTTTGCTAGTCATGATAAAGCAGAAGGTTGGTCATGGAATAATTTAACTGCTTGTTATAATGCCCCTGCATCGGCAGCAACAATTGATGATAACTGCTTTGTTGCAACCATTACTCCAGGTAAAACTGGTTCCAAAGCTTCGATATCAGTATCACCTAATATACCGGTTATGGTTACAGGTGATGTCAGAACAATTGCTGCCAATAGCAAAGATTTAAATGATAGATATTGTGAACTTGATGTTAGTGCTGATAAAAATCGTTACCATTTATCTGGTTGTATCGCGTCGAATGCTGATAAAACACCATTAAAGTTTGCGGTAATTGATCCAACCGAATATTTTTCAACAATTTTAAAAAATGAACTAAAACAACAAAAGATTACTTTTAATGGTCGAGTTGTTGAAAGAAAACAAAAAGCAGCAGGTGGGTTAACATTACTGACTTCAAGCCAATCAGCGCCACTTTCAGAGTTATTAACCGTCATGCTCAAAAAATCAAATAATTTATATGCTGATACTATTTTTAGAACCTTAGGTGCGCATTATTATAATGTGTCTGGAACTTGGCGTAATGGTGGTGATGCGGTAAAACAAATTTTACGTAAAAAAGCCGGAATTGATTTAGAAAATTTAGTTATTGCCGATGGTTCTGGTTTATCACGTCTAAACTTGGTTAGTGCGAATAAATTAATGGAGATTTTGCAATATATTTCTGTACATAATAATCAATTAGCTTTTATTGAAAAATTACCGATTGCTGGCGTAGATGGAACGTTACAAAATCGTAAAAGTTTTAATCAAGCTCCATTTAAAGAAGCGATTATGGCTAAAACGGGTTATATTCAAGGTAGCTATAATTTAGCTGGGTTTATTCAAAAATCAGATGGTCGTTATATTGCCTTTGTTCAGTTATTATCCGGCTATCGAGCTGATAGTCAAGGTGAGCCAAAAAATGGTGCAATTATGCGATTTGAATCTGAATTTTATAAAAACTTTATTAATTAATATATAGAATTAGTATAAGGGCGATGTTTAATCGCCCTTATATTTTTAGTTAGAAATTATCCGCTAGGAAGCCACCACTTTGATGTTTCCAAAGTTGTGCATAAAGACCATTTTTACTGAGTAATTCTTGATGTGTTCCTTGTTCAATGATTTTACCTTGATCTAAAACGATTAATCGATCCATTGCTGCGATCGTTGATAAGCGATGGGCAATAGCAATAACCGTTTTACCTTCCATTAAGGTATATAAACTTTCTTGGATGGCTTGTTCAATTTCAGAATCCAGTGCACTTGTAGCTTCATCTAATAACAATATTGGCGCATTTTTTAAAATAACACGAGCAATAGCAATCCGTTGACGTTGTCCGCCAGATAATTTAATTCCTCGTTCACCAACAAAAGCATCATAGCCAGTTCTACCATTAGCATCAACTAAACCTTCAATAAAACTGTCTGCATGGGCTTTTTGGGCAGCGATTATCATCTCTTGTTCAGTAGCATGATTATTTCCGTATAGTAAATTGTCTCTTACTGAACGATGTAACAGCGACGTATCTTGGGTTACCATACCAATTTGAGCGCGTAAACTCTCTTGATTTACTTTAGTGATATTCTGACCATCAATGGTGATCTCACCATGTTGTAAATCATAAAATCGCAACAATAAATTGATTAATGTTGATTTGCCAGCTCCAGATCTGCCAACTAAACCAATTTTTTCCCCAGGTTTGATGGTTAAATTTAAATTCTCAATAATTGCATTATTTAGTTTTTCATCGTAACTGAAATCTATCTGTTTAAATTCAATTTTACCTTCAGTTACTTTAAGTGTAGGTGCATTTGGTTGATCAACAACCGTTTTCGCTGCAGAAAATGTATTAATACCATCTTTAACTACGCCAATGTTTTCAAATAGTGAAGCCATTTCCCACATAATCCAATGTGAAAATCCATTTAATCTTAGCGCTACTGCGGTTGTGGTTGCAATTGCACCGACACCAACGAAATCATTGCTCCATAACCATAATGATAAGCCGGTAGTGCCCAGGACTAGGAAAATAGACAATAAATGATTAACAATTTCAAAGCTACTGACTAAACGCATTTGCTTATTAACTGTAACCATAAATTCATCCATCGATTCTTGTGCATATTTTGCCTCATTACCTGCATGAGAAAACAGTTTTACCGTCATGATATTTGTGTAAGCATCTGTTACACGGCCAGTCATGGTTGAACGCGCATCTGCTTGCATACTTGCTACTTTACTTAATCGTGGAATGAAGTAATACATAGCAATGCCATAAAAAAAACACCAGACTATAAATGGAACTAATAACCAAAGATCTAATTGACCTATGATTGTTGCCATGGTGATAAATGAAATTAGAACATAAATAAAGATATCAGCGACTAAAAAGCAAGTATCTCTTACAGCAAGAGCGGTTTGCATGACTTTTGCTGATATTCTACCGGCGAATTCATCTTGAAAAAAACGCATGCTTTGATTTAGTACTAATCTGTGCAAATTCCAACGTAAACGCATTGGAAAATTTCCAGCTAAGCATTGATGCTTAATGATGGTTTGTAAGGCAATAATAATCGTGCTAGCTAATATAATGATGGCAAATACGATTAAAGTTGTTTTTTCTTGTTGCCAAAATTGATTTGGTGATACAGCAGCAAGCCAATCAACAACTTTACCAAGTGCTGCATATAAAAATGCCTCAAATGCACCAGCTAGCGCACTCAATATTATTAATAGTAATAAGAAACAGCGAGTTCCTTTAGTGGATTGCCAAATAAAGCTAAAAAAATCTTTAGCCATTGGTTGTGGTTCATCTTTGGGATAAGGTGATACCAATTTTTCAAAAAATCGATACATAGTTGACCTAATTAGTTAAAAGGTTATTCACTGATAATTTATCAATGATATAAAAAGTGAGGTTTGTGTTGCTAAATACTTATTGCTGTAGTTGCAAACATAAATCTGAAATTAGTAAATTAAAATCACTTGAATATATACCTATTAAACTGATGTTATGTGTTATGAAAAACGTAACGTTTTGAGGAAAGGGGGTTTTTATACTTTCCTCATGTAATAAATTATATCTTGAAAAATTTTAGATTACTAATAATTGTCTTAAAAGACATCTTTGATAACTTGCACTACTCGGCCGACAATGTTGTATTTTTCAAAATGAGCTTTAGGTACTTCAATTGTTGGGTATTGATCATTATTACAGATTAATATCCAATTACCGAGAGTTAAGCGTATTTTTCTTAATAATGTAAAATTTTCATATTCTAATAAATAAATAGCACCATCAATAATTTCGTTTACATCGGTATTAATAATTAAGCCGTTATTATTTTCGATATCAGGCGCCATCAAATCACCTTTAGCCCAGTAAAGAATTAATTTTTTAATATCTAAACCGCGATGAGATGCCCAACCTTCAATTACAGGATAATTCATCACAGGAGGAGTTTCGCGAACATAACGTTGGTTTTGTGCTTCTTCTTTAGTTGGTAACTGTTTTTTATAAACGGGAATACGATAGATATTTTCATTATAGACTTCATCATCATCTTTAGGATTTAAAATTTCTAGCTTATAACCTGTTGCTAACCAGTTAAATGATACGTTACATTTCTCGGCAATCACTTCTAAACGGGTCAATGATGGATAAGTTTTTCCTGACAAATAATCACGAATTACTGTTTCTGACATATCACATTTTTTTGCAAAAGCGGATACAGATAGACCTTGCATTGAAGTATGGAGTCTGTCTTTAAAAGTTTTGACATTTTTATTTTTAATCATATTTATTTTTGTCTCGTTTTTATTTATTCATCCGATTTATGATTATATTGTATTTTTTATGAGTTTTATATAAGTGATTAAATGAATATTCTTAACATTATAGTTTTTAAATATGAATATTCTTTAAAGTTCGTTTTATATTTTGTTATTTTATTGAATTTTCATATAAAAACAAACGTTTTTTGTTTTTTTTAATAAATTTAATTCGTTGTTTTTTTGTTGTGTTTCTTTGTTTTTCCGCGAGGTTGTTTTTCGATTTATGGGCTAAAAATGGCTTTTTTTAGTGAGTAAGTATTGAATAAATATGCTTAAATTACATTTATGTCATTTTTTGTTTGTTTTGTTAATATTTTATTAACGCTATTTATTATTCGTGTAAATTTGATTATTTTTGCTAAAATCCAAATAAAAACGTTGACTAAGGCGAAAAAAAATGGATAATAAGCAGCGTAAGGATTTTTCATTGTTTTCTTTCCTTATATTCCTTATATTTCATGTTGGCCTGCATAATTTTTATGCAGGTCTTTTTTTTATTTAAAATTAACTTGTCATGAAATCCCAGTTTAAAAAGAGTATAATTAATTCCATTATTTAAAATCTATTTGCTGAGTAACAGAGTCCAAATAGATATATCTTTAAAAGAGGTTTTAATTATGTCATTTAGCATCCCACATCTTTTGGTCTTTCTAGCTGTAGTTGTGTTAATTTTTGGAACCAAAAAATTACGCAATTTAGGTTCTGATCTTGGCTCAGCATTAAAAGGTTTCAAAAAAGCAATGAATGATGATGAAGTTGAAACCAAAAATGATAATAAGCTTGATAAGCAATAACAAAATATTGATATGAAAACGCAATTCGATGTCGCCATTGTTGGTGGTGGGTTAGTTGGTTTGGCTACAGCCTGTGCATTAAGCAGATACGATTTAACGGTAGCCATTATTGATACTAAAGTTGATGAATGGCAAGATTTTAATGTTGATGACATAGGTATAAGAGCATCGGCAATAAATGGTGCTAGTCAGCGATATTTTTCTCAAATTGGTATTTGGCATGATCTTTGTGCTAGCAATCGAGTTCATTCTTTTAGTGAAATTGGTGTTTGGGAAAAGAATGGTTTAGCTCATCTTTCGGCTTATGCTGAAGATTATGGTTATGAAAATCTTGGCTATATTATAGAAAATAATCTCATCGCTTACCATTTGTATCAACTTGCTCTAGCAACAGATAATATTACTATTTTCAATCAGGTAGCTATAGATAATAATTATACAAATGATTATGCCTTTTTGACCTTAGCAGATAATACGACTTTACAAGCTAAATTAATTATTGGTGCTGATGGTGCTCATTCTTGGTTACGTAGACATGAAAAAATATCAGTATTTGAGCGTAATTATCTTCACCACGCAGTGATTACTACTGTTGAAACACAATACCCTCATCAAGCATGCGCCAGACAGATTTTTTACCCGAATGGTATTGTTGCATTTTTACCGCTTTGGCAAGCTAATAAAAGCTGTTTGGTATGGTCAACTAAACCTGCACAAACAGAAATTTTAACTTCGCTGACAGAATCTGATTTTTGCCACGAATTGTTCAAATTAGCAGGTGATAAAGTAGGGCAATGTCAGTTGGTTAATCCACGAATGGTCTTTCCATTAAAAGCTCGTTTTGCCAAACAATTTATTAAACACCGATTAGCCTTAATTGGTGATGCAGCTCATACTATTCATCCATTAGCAGGACAAGGCGTTAATTTAGGTTTTCAAGATTCTGCATTGTTGGTGGCTACTATTAAAAAGCTTATTGATGAGCAAAAAGATATTGGTTTAGTGGAAAACTTAAAATCATTCCAGTTTACTCGTCGTAAAGATGCATTAGTGATGCTAACAGCTATGCGAACGATCCAAGATATGTTTAATGGCGATAATGCCTTTAAAAAGATGGTTAGAACGGTTGGTATGAATGCTATTGACAACTTTTCACCAATAAAGAAACAGTTGATCAAATACGCCATGCAAATTTAATTTATTACTCATCCTGTATTTGTGAACACAGGATGAGTAGCTATTATTTGAAAGATATTTGATAAGACGTTGGTATAAATGGTGACGATGGAATTCGTAACGGCCAATAAGGATCTTTTAATAAACCTCGACCAATTCCAACTAAATCAGCATCCCCAGTGCTTAGCACATAATCGGCAACATAAGGATCTTCAAGCATACCAACAGTGATAATCGGTAAATCGGTTACCTGTCTAATTGATCGGGCTAGATAAACTTGGTAACCAGCATGAAAATCAGGTGTGTTTTCTGGATCTAGTTTTCCATCTCCACCACCACTAACATCTAAAATATCGGCACCAGCTTGAGCTAATCGTTTGGCAATTTGGCAGCCATAATCAATATCATAACCGTTAGTACCGTATTCTTTAGCCGAAAAGCGCACAATTAATGGCATATCTTTTGGCATAACTGATTTTGCAGCTTTAATAACTTGTTCAGCGAATAATAATTTATCTTGACCATATTCATCGGTTCTTAAATTCGTTTTTGGCGAACAGAATTGATGAATCAAATAACCATGAGCACCATGTAATTCAATGGCATCAAAACCTGCTTCCACTGCTCGTTTCGTTGATTGTTTAAATTTTTCGATGATATCGATAATTTCATCTTTGGTTAATTCTCTTGGCATTTGGTATTGCCATTCCGGATTAGCTTCGACATTGCCATCATAGCGAGTTGCAGAACATGAAACTACATCAGACTCACCTAAAGCTTTTCGACCAGCATGGGCAATTTGAATAGCAATTTTACCATTTTGTGCATGAACAGCATCGACAATACCTTTCAGTTGATCGCGTTGTTTATCATTCCATAATCCCAAACAGTTAGGTGTAATTCGCCCATTAGGCGCTACATTGGTCATTTCTAAAATAATTAAGCCGACACCACCAATCGCCCGAGAAACGTAATGAACAAAGTGCCAATCATTAGCTAACCCATCTTTTGCTTGATATTGACACATTGGTGGCATAACGATGCGATTTTTGAGTGATAAATTTTTTACTTTAAATGGCGTATTAAGATAAGATATTTTTGCCATAAGTAACTCCTGTTTTAATAATGGTTCAAATACTAACTAGTTATATTAACAGATAAATAATATATGGTGTTTAATATCTGAAACTTAAAGAGGATAATGGTTAAAAACCCCGTTCCTCAAAATTTTTAGTTTAATTAAGCCTTATGTTTAGGATGGTGAACGGTTCTAAGATAATAGACCCAACAGAGTATACCTAAGAGTCCTAAAACGGTTCCGGAAATAATTATTGCTATCCAACCATAATTGCTATACAAGTAAGTAGAAGCTATAGAGCCTAACATACCACCGATAAAATAACTGACCATGTAACCAGTATTCATACGGCTACGAACTTCTGGACGAATTTGATAAATAGCATTCATATTGGATACATGGGTAACTTGCACAGCAAAATCTAATAAGATTACACCAAAAATTAAGGCCACGAGAGAATACTTGGCAATAGAAAGCGGTAGCCAAGCAGCAAGTAATAATGTCAAACCAATGGAAGTGGCTAACCAGCCTTTTCCTTGATCTGATAATTTGCCTACGATGGGGGAACCTAATGCGCCTGCTGCACCAGCCAAACCGAACAAACCAATAATAAAGTCAGAATAATGATAAGGAGCATCACTTAATAAGAAGGCCAGCGGTGTCCATAATAATGAAAATAAAGCAAAGGAAATAATCGCTAACAATGACCTGATGCGTAAAACAGCTTCTTGTTTGTACAATGAACCAATTGACAATAACAGTTGGAAATAGTTAATGTCGATGTTGTTTTTATAAGTTGGTAATGATAACCAAAGTAATAAAGTGACTAAGGTCATAATTGACGAGGCAATCCAATAAACATAATGCCAATCGGCTATTGATGAAACAAAACCCGCAAATGTTCTACCTAGTAGAATACCAAGTAACATACCGCTCATTAGTGTGCCGACAATTTTACCTCGATGTTCAGGACGTGATAGCGTTGCAGCAAAAGGAATGAGTACTTGGGCAACGGTCGAAAATAGGCCTGTCATTGCAGTACCTAATATCAACATCCATAAATGCTTTGATATCGCACTAATTATTAGTCCACAGATTGATAATATCATTAATGTAAGTATTAGCTGTTTACGTTCAATTTTATCTCCGAGTGGGGTGATAAATAGTAAACCAACAGCATAACTAAATTGAGCTGCCATAATGATTAAACCTGCATGTTTAACTGCAATATGTAAATCATCAGTTATTGAATGTAATAGCGGTTGTGCATAATAATTACTGGCAACTGTAATGCCAATGGCAAAAGCCATCAAAAAAACTAACCACGCAGATAGCCCTTGGGATTGTTTGCTACTCATAGTAAAAAGATAAGAAAATAAATAATGACTAATTATATATCAAAAGTTTATTAGATACTGTTAAATAGTGGTGTTTAAGCTAATTGATTCAATAAATTATAAACAGGCGTAGCTAAGCCAATTTTGGTATTCTCCGAGTTAAGTTTATACCAATAACCATTTGAATCCTCCAAACACTTAGTGTTATTTTTCATCTCACAGTAAATTGGGATAATATCTAAGTGAAAATGGCTAAACGTATGACGAAAGGCTATTAACTGTTTAGGTTTGCTGGATTCAATACCATGCTTTTCCAGCCAGTCAGTTAATGCTTGCTCGCTTGAGAATTGTGGTAAACAATATAAACCCCCCCAAATCCCAGCCGGAGGTCTTTTTTCTAGCCAAATAGCTTTATTATGTTCAAGCATTAGAAAATAGGCCATTTTTTCAGGTATAGCTTTTTTAGGTTTTTTGGTTGGATATTGTTGCCAACTGTCACTCTGATAAGCAAGGCATGAATAGTTTAATGGGCACAAATTGCATTTTGGTTTCGAACGTGTACAGACCATTGCGCCAATATCCATCATTGCTTGATTAAATTTTGCAACGTTATGTTTAGGTGTCACTTGTTCACTTAATTGCCAAAGTTGATTCTCAACAATTTTATTCCCTGGCCAACCTTCTATTGCAAAAGATCGGGTTAAAACTCGCTTAACATTGCCATCAAGTATCGGGTAATGTTGATTTTGTGATAGAGATAAAATGGCACCAGCGGTTGAACGCCCAACTCCCGGCAAGGCAATCACATCTTCAAATTTAGTTGGAAATTTGCCATCAAAATTTTCAGCGATAACCTGTGCTGCTTTATGTAAATTGCGTGCCCTAGCATAATAGCCCAGTCCGGTCCAAAGATGTAATATATCGTCAATTGGCGCTTTAGCTAAATCAGTAATTTTAGGGAATTGTGCAATAAAACGCTTAAAGTATGGAATAACCGTTGCTACTTGTGTCTGCTGTAACATGACTTCGGATAACCAAACATGATAGGGGCTTTTTTCAATTTGCCATGGTAGTGATTTTCTACCGTACTGTTCATACCAATCAAGTACAGCATTTGCAAAATTTTTTGTCATGCTAGTCATTACATAATAGCGGTAATTGAATCACTAGGATAACAGCCAAGTACTTTGGTATATAAAGTGATTGCAGCTAATTCTTTAAGCGCGACTTGCATTTCATAATCATGAACATTACCTTGTAGATCAATATAAAACATCTCTTCCCATGGTGTACCATGGATAGGTCGTGATTCAAGTTTTGTCATAACAATATTATGATTACGTAAAACGAATAGGGCATCAACTAGAGCACCTGCTTGTTGGCCAGTTTTCATTAAGATCGTGGTTTTAGCTGGAATTTGTTCGGAAACTTCGATTGGATCGCGCGCTAAAACAATAAAACGGGTAATATTCTCTTTTTGATTAGCAAAATTGTGCTCAAGAACCTGTAAACCGTATAATTCCCCCCCGTCTTTGTTACCCATAGCAGCAATATTAGGTTGATTTAATTTAGCAACAGTTTCCATTGCTGATGAAGTGCTATCACAATAAACGATTTTCCAATGTGGATAATTTTCTAGGAAATTACTGCATTGTTGGAAAGGTTGCGGGTGGCTATAAATGGTATCTATTTGCTCAAGTTTAGCACTAGGAATGGCTAAAACGCAGTGATCAATCGGTAATGATAGTTCACCAATAATATGTAAATTGGTTTTTTGTAACAAATCATAAACTTCATTGATAGAGCCGGAACTAGAATTCTCTATTGGCAAAATTCCATAATCAACAACTTTTGATTCGATCTTTTCAAACACATCTTTAAACGTACTGCAGCTTGATTCAGTTAACTGATCAAAGTGGGTACTCGCATAACGGCGGGCTGCTGAATGTGAATATGATCCTTTGGGTCCTAAAAAGGCAATATTTGCTGAGGAAATAGCCCCTTGATTCAATTTTTCTTGTAAAAGTTTCTGTTGTAATAGCACTGAATCTTCAATAATAATTTGATACAGGCGCTTAATTAAAATATCATCAAGATTGTATTGTTTACCTTGTTCGATTAATGCCTTAATGAGTGAGCGTTCACGAGCTAAATCACGCAAAGGTATGTTAGCCGCTATTTTTGTTTGAATAACTTCGGTTGAAACTTGACGTCTTTCAGCAAGGATTTCAATTAATTTTTGATCGAGTCGGTTAATTTTGTCGCGTAAAGGCAATAAAGGATTGGTAGTCATATTCATTAATATAATAAAAAATAGATGGGCAATATTATAGCAAGCTAAAAAATAAAGGCACTATTAAAGTGCCTTTTTATTACTTTTGAATTATTAATTAATATTCTTCTTCAACTACTGCATTTTTTATACTGTCAAATGCACGGCGAGATTCGCCTTTATGTTGGATTTTATTCAGTTGTTTTTCAAGTTTAGCAACTAAGTCATTAATTGCAGCATACATATCTGAGTGTTTAGCGGAAGCAACTAGTGGCGAACCTTTGGTTGCAATTGTCGCATCAACAATAAATCCATCAGGTTCTTTAGATAAAATAAAGTGAGGGTTAATTAACAGTGCTCTCCATTTATCTAATTTCGAAAACTTATCTTCTAGATAGCTACGAATTGCAGGGGTAATATCCATTTGTTTACTGGTAATACTTAAAGTCATAATTGACCTCCACTATGTTTACTTACAAATTGAGCTAATATAATTATTCTATTGATTACATTGACAAATTTTTTGCAATTCGTCAATAGGTTATTTCAATTTGATTAAACTTTTTGTGAACTTTGTCTAAAATAATGAATCTCTAGTTACGATTAACCTTTGTGAAACTGCTTTTAAACTATTTTTTATTATATACTGTAGTTTATTTGTGTTAATTTGAAGTATAAGTTGTGTTATTTAATGAGGAATATGTGAACTATTTAAATAATGTTAAGATTGTTTTAGTTGAAACTTCCCATACGGGTAATATGGGTTCTGCAGCTCGTGCAATGAAAACCATGGGATTAACTAATCTCTGTTTGGTTAATCCGATAATAAAGCCAGACTCTCAGTCTATTTCTCTGGCAGCTGGAGCCAGTGATATTATCAAACAGGCACAAGTATTTTCCTCTTTAGAAGAAGCTGTTGCCGATTGTTCTTTAGTTATTGGTACTAGTGCTCGGCCACGAAGCCTACAATGGCCAAATTTAACACCAAAAGAGTGCGGGGATAAAATAATTGCCGAAGCTTCTCATCATGCTCAAGTGGCTTTAGTTTTTGGTCGGGAACGAGTTGGGTTAACTAACGATGAATTACAAAAATGCCACTTCCATGTCGGTATACCTGCTAATCCTTACTATAGCTCTTTAAATTTAGCAATGTCAGTACAAGTTCTTTGTTACGAAATCAGGATGTCGATGTTGTCTGCTCAAGACTCATTATCACAATTAGTTGATCAGAATGTAAATGACATACAATATCCTAAAGATCAAGATATTGAACGATTTTATCAGCATTTAGAGCAAACCTTATTACAAACAGGTTTTATTAATCCTAATCATCCGGGACAAATTATGGGGCGTTTACGAAGATTATTTACTCGTGCCCGTATTGAACAACAAGAACTGAATATATTAAGGGGAATTTTAACCTCAATAGATAAAAAATAGTTAATCTATCCCCTAGTAATTTTTTATTAAATCTAGGGGATTTTAGGTTTATTGCATTAACTTTTTTTACGCCAAGTTGTGCCGTTAGCACCGTCTTCTAAAATAATATTCATTTGATTGAGTTTATCTCGTGCCTCATCAGCTAAAGCCCAATTTTTACTAGCACGAGCATCATTACGTTGTTTAATTAATGCTTCAATGAGTTGTGTTTCACTATCATCCTGATTACTACCTTGTAAAAATTTAACTGGATCTTGTTCAAGTAAACCAAGTACAGAAGATAAATAGCGTAATTCAGCAGCAAGTTCATTGGCTAGTTGCATATCATTTTCTGCTTTAGCTTTATTTATCTCTCGAGCTAAGTCAAATAAGGTTGAATATGCTTCTGGAGTATTGAAATCATCATTCATTGCCTGACAAAATTGTCGATAATAATCACTATCAGGTGTGTTATGTGGATAATTAGTATCAGTATCTCGTAAAGCAGTATAAAGTCTTTCTAAAGCAGTTCTAGCTTGCTTTAAATTTTCCTCACTATAATTAAGCTGGCTACGATAATGACCTGATAATAAAAAATAACGTACGGTCTCTGCATCATAATGCTCTAATACATCACGAATGGTGAAAAAATTATTAAGTGATTTAGACATCTTTTCTTGGTCAATCATCACCATACCTGAGTGCATCCAGTAATTTACATATTGACCATTATGGGCACAGGTTGATTGGGCGATTTCATTTTCATGATGTGGGAACATCAAGTCAGATCCGCCACCATGGATATCAAAATGATTGCCTAACTGATGACTATTCATAGCCGAGCATTCAATATGCCAACCTGGTCGGCCTTTACCCCATGGAGAATCCCAACTCGGTTCGTTAGGTTTTGACATTTTCCAAAGCACAAAATCCATTGGATTGCGTTTTACATCAACGACATCAACGCGAGCGCCTGCTTGTAACTGTTCTAAATTTTGACGTGATAAAATGCCGTAGTTAGGATCACTATCGACAGAAAACATGACATCACCATTATCAGCGATATAAGCATGCTCTTTTTTGATTAACTCTTCTACAAGCTCGATAATTTGCGACATATGACGAGTTGCACGAGGCTCTACATCAGGTCGTTTTATATTCAGTGCGTCAAAATCGGCATACATCTCTTTTAACATGCGATCTGTTAATTCATCACAGGTTTCGCCATTTTCAAGCGCACGTTTAATGATTTTGTCATCGACATCGGTAATATTACGCACATAAGTCAGATCGTAACCTAAAAAACGTAAATAGCGAGTAACAACATCAAATGCAACAAAAGTACGACCATGGCCAATGTGGCAAAGATCATAAATGGTAACGCCACAGACATATAGTCCAACTTTATTAGCTGTAATAGGTTGAAATATCTCTTTTTCTCGAGTTAGTGTATTAAAGATTTTTAACATTATAAATTACTGCTCATGTCAGATTGTGATTAATCGTTAATATAACAAAAATCAGAGTATGGCGGAATGACTTTTGCTAATCTTAAAGATTAAAAACAGTACAAATAGTGATTGTATTAAAATTGTTTATGGTTTAATCAGTGCAGATTAAAATTGTTAGAAGAGGATTTGATTGAATTTGATATAAAATGACGAGTAAATGTCCTCGTCATTTTATTAAATAATTTTATTTTATTAACCGATAAATATAAATCAATAAAATAGCGCCAAGAACCGAAATAAATAAACTTGGGAAGTTAAAACCAGTTACACTACCCCAACCGAAGAATGTACTAATGTAACCACCAACTAATGCACCTGCCACACCAAGTAGAATGGTTTTAAGCACACCAACTTGTCCTAATGGCATAAAAAACTTAGCAATCCATCCAGCAATTAATCCTAGAATAATCCAGCTTAAAATACCCATGATAGTTTCCTTCGTCTAATTAAGTTAAAAGTTACTTTTTGTATAGCTTAAAACATATTGAAGATGAAAATAATCGTTGTGAAAGATATAACTAATTAATAAAACGTAATATTTACAGCTTTAAAAAAATTGTTATCAAAGAATGAAGAAAAATGATTAATACTAAGAACTGTGTGTAGCGATAAATGTATGTCACAGCATTACCTACAATAGCCTTCCATACAAATATTGAGTGTAGTTTACAATTATTTTTTCAAATATTCTAGAAATTTTTAGTACTGCTTAATGAAGATTTATATCATCATTTACTAGGAGCGATAATATAATCGCTCCCGTTAAGTCATTATTCAAAAATAGTTTTATGTAAAACTTTGATCACATCTTCTGCATCATTACTTCTTGCTAGTAAGCAAAGATTATGCGTACTAGCACCATAACAACATAGTCGAATAATAAAATCATCTAAAGCACCGAAAACTTCTTTTGCTATACCTTTAGTTGAGGTCAGATTATTACCAATTATAGCTATCAGCGCTAAATCCTCTTCAACTTCGACATGGCAAACCGTTGATAACTCATCAAATAACGCTTTAGTTAATAAGCTGTTGCCATTGGTATTTGTGCCTGTGGTATCAATGGTTAATGCAATGCTGACTTCAGAGGTTGTCACTAAATCGACCGAGATATTGTGTTTAGCCAATATAGTAAATACATTCGCTAAAAAGCCTTGTGCATGTAGCATATTTAAACTGGTTAAGGTCAATAATGTCTGTTGACGACGAAGTGCTAATGCTCTGAACGAAGGTAATGAAGATTTAATACTATGAGTATTATAGACAATAGTTCCTCCGTCTTGTGGTGCTTTGCTTGATCCAACAAATACCGGAATATTGCTACGCACCGCTGGTACTAGTGTTGCTGGGTGTAAAACTTTAGCGCCAAAAGTAGCCATTTCAGCGGCTTCGGCAAACGATATTTCATCAATACGTTTTGCAGCAGAGGTAATCCGAGGATCAGTGGTATAAATACCAGCAACATCGGTCCAGATATCAATTTGGGTAGCATTTAATGCTTCGCCAAGTAAAGCCGCTGTATAATCGCTTCCGCCTCGGCCTAAGGTTGTGGTTTTACCTGAACTTTCACTGCCAATAAATCCTTGAGTAACGACGATAGTTGCTGGATTGAGGGATTTTAAATGTGCACAACAGAGTTGTTTGATTTCATCAATTTTCGGTACTGCTTTACCAAATTTATCATCGGTGCGCATTACTTTACGGACATCAAACCAAATGGCATTTTTTTGTTGATGTTTTAGTATCTCAACAAACAGTTTTGATGACATTATTTCACCATGGCTAACTAATTCATCGGTTAATGCCGGTGAGGTTGCTAAACTTGCGGCTTCAGATAATGAAGCAATATTGGCAATAATTTGGTCGATTTCAGTACGTAAAGCTTGATTTTCAGGTAGATTTTCTAAGATATTATATTGAATTGATTGAATTTTGGCGATGTGTTTTGCTCTGACATTAGCATCACGACCCTCAGCTAATGCTACCAATAAATTGGTTATACCTGCTGAGGCAGATAATACGACAACTTTGACATTAGGATTAGCTAGAACAATATTGGCACTGTTGACCATTGCTGGATAATCTGCAACGCTAGTACCACCGAATTTAGCAATTATAAATGATGTTTCCATGGATTCCTCATATTAAAAATTCTTATTTTTAACAGAGATAGAGCGGGCATGCCTTACTACCGTTTAAAAAAACACATACCGTGAAGCGCTCCACCTGTTAGGGTGACAACCCAAGGGATTCAGCCCTTGTAGCCGATTCAATTGCTTTCTGGAATAACAATCGAACCTCGGCATTACACCCCCTTAATCATCTTTTTACGGCTCCAGTTCCTAAAATGATCTACCTGAGTAATGCGCCTCTTCTTTTTTTTGTAATATTGGTTACAAAATCAGTGTCATATAGGATTAACGATTTAACCAAGTGTGTCAATAGCTTAAATATTAAAAAAAATTATTGGTCTGGCTTAAAATAAATTCTTTTTTATAAGCTTCGCTCAAATAATTCAATAATAGTTTGATACAGTTTCTTAACCGAACAATCTTTAGTTGGAGTGCTAAAAATCGTATCATCACCTGCAATTGAGCCTAAGATCCCTTCTGATTTACCAATTGAATCTAAAAGTCTAGCAATTAGTTGAGCTGCGCCAGGACTAGTACGGATAACGACCATTGAACTATTGTAATCAATATCCAATACTAAATTCTTCAGTGGACTACTAGTGGTTGGTACGCTCATTTCGGCTGGTAAGCAGTAGACCATTTCAGATTTTGCATTGCGAGTTCTTACTGCGCCAAATTTGGTTAACATTCTGGATACTTTGGACTGATTTATATTATCAAACCCTTGTTCCTGTAAGGCCTGTACGATACCTATCTGAGAACTAAACTTTTCTTGTAATAACATTTCTTTAAAAGTTTTAGTGAGATCATTTTGTTTCATACTGTTCCTTTAAATTAAATTTATGACCTATTACGCCAGTAGTGTTTATTAATCATATTAACTCGTTATCTAAAATTACCTAATTATCATCTTAAATAACGTCATTATTGGCCATTAAGGTAATGTTGCTATTATCATACCAGCGCTGTTAAAAGATTAATTTACATAATTATGCATGATATTTGCATAAAATTAAAGATTAGATTTGCTAGCATTTTTAGGTCGAAAAGCTTGAACAACATGATTATGAGTTTCGATATAAGGGCCATCTAATAAATCAATACAATATGGAACACTTGCAAAAATACCTGTAACAATAGTATTTCCTTGTTCATCTTTCACGCCTTCAAGGGTTTCTTTAATTGATTTAGGCCTGCCTGGTAAGTTTAAAATTAAACATTGCTTTCTAATGACACCCACTTGTCTGGATAAAATTGCCGTAGGAACAAAATGCAAACTAATTTGCCGCATTTGTTCGCCAAAACCTGGTATTAATCGGTCAGCAATTGCTAAGGTTGCATCTGGAGTAACATCTCTAATTGCTGGCCCTGTACCGCCAGTAGTTAATATTAGATGGCATTGCAACTTATCTACCAATTCGCATAAAATCTCTTCAATGATTAGTTGTTCATCAGGAATAATACGTTGTTCGGTAATAAATGGTGTTTTTAAGGCTGTCTGTAACCATGATAACAGCGCTGGAATACCTTCATCTTGATAAACACCTTGTGATGCTCTATCCGATACTGAAACCAAACCAATTTTGATCATAACCTGCAATCCTTAATCTTATATTCATCTAATCATTATATTGTTAGCATTAAAAATTGAATTAATCTTAAAATCATAACAATATTGTCGAACGGTCAAACATGATATCATATTATATAAATAACAAATTATAGAATTAGGATTCATTTTATGTCATCAACGCCCGCACTAGAGCTCATAGCGCTCAAGAAAAAATATAAAAATGGTGTAGAAGCATTAAAAGGAATTAATTTAACCGTGCAAGCAGGGGATTTTTATGCTTTGCTCGGTCCTAATGGGGCAGGTAAATCAACCACCATTGGTATAATTAGTTCTTTAGTTACCAAAACCTCTGGGCAGGTTAAAATCTTTGGATATGATTTAGACAGTGATGTTGTTAATGCAAAAAGGCAATTAGGTCTGGTGCCGCAGGAGTTCAACTTTAATCAATTTGAAGAAGTTTTACAAATTGTTACCAACCAAGGTGGTTACTATGGCTTGCCACGCAAATTAGCTTTACAACGAGCAGAAAAATATCTACGTATTTTGGATTTGTGGGATAAACGTCATAGTCGAGCCTGTATGTTATCTGGCGGAATGAAAAGACGGCTGATGATAGCTAGAGCACTTATCCATGAACCAAAATTACTCATTCTTGATGAACCAACCGCAGGGGTTGATATTGAAGTACGCCGTTCTATGTGGGATTTTCTACGAGAAATTAATCGTCAAGGTATTACCATTATATTAACGACTCACTATTTGGAAGAAGCTGAAATGCTATGTCGCCACATAGGTATTATTCAGCGTGGTGAATTAGTTGCTAATTCATCAATGCGTGATTTGTTAGCTAAAAGTCAGTCTGAAACCATTGTTATTGATTATGTTCCTACCGCTACATCTATTGCGCTAAATGGTTATACTTTTACGGATGTTGAGTCAGGAATGTTAGAGGTTAAAGTAGATAAACAACATGGATTAAATCAACTATTTGAACAACTCAATCAACAAGATATTAAAGTGATTAGTGTTCGTAATAAAGCCAATCGATTAGAAGAATTATTTGTAGATTTATTACATAACGATACAAAAGCTAAAGGAGCTATTGATGAATAATTTATATTGGATTGCCTTAAAAAGTATTTGGCGTAAAGAAGTTACCCGATTTTTAAGGATTTGGATCCAAACATTGATTCCTCCAGTTATTACTATGTCACTTTATTTTGTTATCTTTGGTAATTTGATTGGTTCTCGAGTTGGAGACATGGGTGGTTTTAGCTATATGGCATTTATTGTCCCCGGTTTAATTATGATGTCGGTAATTACAAACTCTTATACTAACGTTTGTTCTTCATTTTTTAGTGCTAAATTTCAACGTAATATAGAGGAGCTATTAGTTGCACCAGTGCCTACTCATATTATTATTTTGGGATATGTCGGTGGCGGTGTCATGCGTGGCTTATTAACAGGCGTTTTAGTTACTATTGTGTCGCTATTGTTTGTAAGATACCAAGTTTATTCATGGCCTTTTGTCATTTTCACCTTATTACTAACCTCAATTTTGTTTTCATTAGCAGGGTTATTAAATGCAGTATTTGCCAAGACATTTGATGATATTAGCATTATTCCGACCTTTGTACTGACTCCGTTAACTTATTTGGGGGGCGTTTTTTATTCAATCACCATGTTACCCACTTTTTGGCAATGGGTTTCTAAACTTAATCCAATTGTTTATATGATTAATGGTTTTCGTTATGGCTTTTTAGGTGTTAGTGATGTGTCATTGATAATTACTTTTTCAATGTTATTACTGTTTGTCAGTATATTATATCTGTTAGCGTGGAAGTTTATTGAAAGTGGCAGAGGGCTTAGAAGTTAATTAAATCAGAATAGCGAATCAAAATAAACCGCCGACCAATGTCGGCGGAAAAGTATTATTTAGCACCGGCAACCGCTTCTTTAGCCATTTCAGTGATTTTAGCAAAATCACCTTTAGCTATTGCATCGGTAGGGATAAACCAAGTTCCACCAACACATAGTACATTATCAAGAGCTAGATAATCGCGATAGTTTTTCGGATTTACACCGCCAGTTGGGCAAAACTTCATATAACCACAAGGACCAGCAAAAGCTTTTAACGCCGCAACACCGCCATTGATTTCTGCTGGGAAGAATTTTAATGCAGTCAAACCATATTCTTGAGCGGTTAATAATTCTGAAATTGTTGCTATTCCAGGAATAACAGGAACTGTCCCTTCAACTGCTGCTTTTAAAATTGAATCTGTAATCCCTGGTGTAATAATAAATTCAACACCAGCTTCAGTTACTTGTTTAAGTTGTTCAACAGTGGTTACTGTTCCTGCACCAACTACAGCTTCAGGCACTTCCTTGATGATTTTTTTAATGGCATCAAGTGCACATTCAGTTCTTAATGTAACCTCTAGAACTTTAACTCCTCCAGCAATTAATGCTTTTGCTAATGGAACAGCATCTTCTAAACGTTCAATAACAATAACCGGTACAACAGGGCCTAATGTTAAGATTTCCTCAGCGGTTTTTTTCCAACTCTTCATATGTGTTACCTATACTTTATTTACTTCTATACAGCAATAAGCCCTCAACGTAGTGAGGGCTTATTTTTACTCATAAATACCTAATTTCTTTTCTAAATAATGAATGTTTGTGCCACCTTTCATGAAGCCTTCATCATTCATAATTTCTATATGAAGTTCGATATTGGTTTTTATTCCATCGATAACCAGTTCTGCTAATGCATTTTTCATGCGGGCAATAGCAACTTCTCGAGTCTCTCCATAAGCGATTAACTTACCAATCATTGAATCATAATAAGGTGGTACCGCATAACCAGCATAAATATGAGATTCCCAACGAATACCAAACCCACCAGGTGCATGGAAGCGAGTGATTTTACCTGGAGATGGCATAAACGTTTTTGGATCTTCAGCATTTATTCGACATTCAATGGCATGACCTTTAATTTCAATATCGCTTTGCTTGATAGATAAAGGTTGCCCAGCAGCAATAAGAATCTGCTCACGAATTAGATCAACGCCTGTCACCATTTCAGTAACTGGATGTTCTACTTGAATACGGGTATTCATTTCAATGAAATAGAATTCACCGTTTTCAAATAAAAATTCAAAAGTACCTGCACCACGATAACCAATTTCAATACATGCATTTACACAACGTTCGCCGATAAATTTACGCATTTCTGGTGTGATGCCAACAGCCGGTGCTTCTTCAACGACTTTTTGATGGCGTCGTTGCATTGAACAGTCACGTTCGCCTAAGTAAACGGCATGACCTTGACCATCAGATAGCACTTGAATTTCAATATGACGTGGGTTTTCAAGGAATTTTTCCATATAAACCATGTCATTATTAAACGCTGTTTTCGCTTCAAGTTTAGTCATTTTGATTGATTGTTCGAGGTCTTTTTCTTCTCGAACAATACGCATTCCGCGGCCACCGCCACCGCCAGATGCTTTAATAATCACTGGATAACCAATTTTTTTCGCAATCTGTTTATTGGTGTCCATATTGCTACCAAGTGGACCATCAGAACCAGGAACACAAGGTACACCAGCTTTTTTCATTGCTTCAATTGCAGATACTTTATCGCCCATTAAGCGGATAGTATCTGGTTTTGGACCAATAAATATAAAGCCAGAACGTTCGACTTGTTCAGCAAAGTCTGCATTTTCAGATAAAAAACCATATCCTGGATGAATAGCTGCTGCGCCTGTTACTTCGGCGGCAGAAATTAAGGCTGGGATATTAAGATAACTTTTGGCAGAAGCTGCTGGACCAATGCAAACCGTTTCGTCTGCAAGTAAAACATGTTTTAAATCTTTATCTGCCGAAGAGTGAACAGCGACAGTTTTAATTCCAAGTTCTTTACATGCTCGTAAGATGCGAAGAGCAATCTCTCCGCGGTTAGCAATAAGAATTTTATCAAGCATATTCAATCTCTTAATCGTCTAAGTTAATTAATAATTTCAGATTATTCAATAATGAATAGCGGTTGATCGAATTCAACTGGTTGACCATTTTCAACTAAAATAGCTTTAATAGTCCCTGCTTTTTCTGATTCAATTTGGTTCATCATTTTCATCGCTTCAACAATGCAAAGCACATCACCAACATTTACTGATTGGCCGACTTCAACAAATGCTTTCGATTCCGGACTAGGGGTACGATAAAATGTACCAACCATTGGTGATTTTATTGTTGTACCATTAATTGTATTGGTATCTGCGATGACTTCTGCTTCAACCGTTGGGGCAACCACAACTGGAGTTGGTTGAGGAATTTGAATATTTTGCACTGGCGCAGAATAGTTTGCGGCAGGCATAGCTCGACTAATCCGAACTGATTCTTCACCTTCAGAAATTTCAAGTTCAGAAATACCTGACTCTTCTACTAATTCAATTAACTTTTTAATTTTGCGTATATCCATGAATTACACCGTGTTTATTTGAAATAAATAAAAATTATTTTAATGTATACTTAATACTTTAAAAGCTACCTTTTAATACGATACTAAGTTTGTAACTCAACATTAACGCGGAAGGATACACTGTAAATCGTAATTTGTCATTATATATCTCCTTTACAAACACTTGTTATACTATTTTCTAGGTATTATTTTAGAATTGCGATACAATAGTAACCCTTAATTATAATTGAGGCTGGCTGTGGTTTTTATCTGCTAAATAATCTCTTATTTATCGGATAAAATTTAGAAATATATATTCTGTAGATGCCTTAGTTTGCTTCTAAATACTCAAATATATACAAACAAGATTAATTCTAGGAAGAGTTTTTATTATGTTCAAAAAAGTTCGCGGCTTGTTTTCAAATGATTTATCGATTGATTTAGGTACAGCCAATACGCTTATTTATGTTAAAGGGCAAGGCATTGTACTTAACGAACCTTCAGTTGTTGCCATTCGTCAAGATCGCTCTGGAACACCTAAAAGTGTTGCTGCAGTTGGCCATGCTGCGAAACAGATGCTAGGACGAACACCTGGTAATATTGCAGCGATTAGACCAATGAAAGATGGTGTAATTGCAGACTTTTCCGTAACTGAGAAAATGTTACAGTACTTTATCCGACAAGTTCATAGTCATAGTTTTTTAAGACCAAGTCCGCGTGTACTAGTTTGTGTACCTGTAGGTGCTACTCAAGTTGAACGCAGGGCTATTCGTGAATCAGCATTAGGTGCTGGCGCACGTGAAGTTTATTTAATTGAAGAACCAATGGCTGCGGCTATTGGCGCTGATTTACCTGTTTCAGCACCGACTGGCTCAATGGTGGTTGATATCGGTGGTGGTACAACTGAAGTCGCCGTTATTTCGTTAAATGGTGTGGTTTATTCTGCGTCGGCACGTATTGGTGGTGACCGCTTTGATGAAGCAATTATCAATTATGTTCGTCGTAATTATGGTGCATTAATTGGTGAAGCAACTGCTGAGAAAATTAAGCACTTTATCGGTAGTGCTTATCCTGGTGATGAAGTACTTGAAATTGAGGTGCGTGGTCGTAATTTAGCTGAAGGTGTACCACGTAGCTTTACCTTAAATTCAAATGAAATATTAGAAGCATTGCAAGAGCCATTAAGTGGCATTGTCAGCGCGGTTAAAGTAGCACTTGAGCAATGTCCGCCAGAACTTGCTTCAGATATTTCTGAACATGGTATGGTATTAACTGGTGGTGGTGCATTATTACGTAATATTGATAAATTGTTATCCGCTGAAACTGGTATCCATGTTGTTGTCGCTGAAGATCCACTAACTTGTGTAGCGCGTGGTGGTGGTAAAGCACTTGATATGGTTGATATGCATGGTGGTGATCTCTTTAGTGAAGAATAACATTAAATAATTACTAATAAGTAACCAACTATTTCATTTTAACCGCCGACATTGTCGGCGGAGTCATATATTAGAATAGTTAGCTAATTAAGTATATAACAGGTAAATACTGAACAATGAAATTACTTTTTTCTAAGCGTTCGCCTCTGAGTGTACAATTATTTATTGCGCTAACACTCGCTCTGGTGCTAATCGTATTAGATATTAATTATCGTCCTTTTAAAGAGGTTCGTTATTATTTAGATACCCTAATTTCACCATTTTATAATGTTTCAAATGCGCCAAAATCATCATTTGACTCCCTTTATGAAATGTCAAAAACACAAGAAGCATTAATTAATGAAAATACCAAATTGCAAGAAACGTTAATGCAACAGAAAAGTGATCTACTATTACTTGAACATTTAAAACATGAAAACGATCGCCTTAGAGGATTATTAGGCTCACCGTTAAGGCATGATGAACATAAAATGGCTGCTCAAGTTTTACTGGCTGATACTGATCCTTATATTTATCAAGTTGTGATCAATAAGGGGAAAAATAATGGTGTTTATGTTGGCCAACCAGTTGTAGATGAGAAAGGAATTGTTGGACAAATTTATCAAACAGCCCAATCAACCAGCCGTGCGATATTAGTCTGTGATTATCAACATGCAATCCCTGTACAAGTACTAAGAAACGATATTTCTATGGTGGCAGTTGGTAATGGATGTAGTAATGATTTAACCCTTGATTTTTTACCTAACAATGTTGATATCAAAGTTGGTGATGTTTTAGTTACTTCGGGACTTGATGGTCGCTTCCCTGAAGGTTATCCAGTGGCAGTGGTAAGCTCAGTGAAACTTGATATTAGTGATTCAACTCCAATTATTTCTGCTACACCTACTGCGGATTTAAAACGTTTACGCTATTTATTATTACTATGGGGCGAGCAAGGAGTAAAACATGAGGGGGAATAATCGATTTAGTATTTTGATTATCTGGTTAACACTGTTGATTGGTTTATGTGTGCAGATTATTCCATGGTCAGCTGATTATAATATGCTTAAACCGCATTTATTAATGTTAATTATGGCTTATTGGTTAATAGCACTTCCTCATCGCATTGGAATGGGCATGGCTTTTATACTAGGCATAGTCTTGGATCTATTTTCCGGATCTATTCTCGGTATTCATGCGTTTATTTTTTCCTGTATGGCTTACTTGCTACTATTTAAATTTCAATTAATTCGTAATTTAGCGCTCTGGCAGCAAGCAATTGTCATCTTTGCTGTATCACTTTGTTACAATTTTTTAGTATTTATGTTTCAGGTTACTATTTATCACACCATAACGATTTCGCCTTTAATTTTAGTATCTAGTTGTGTTGATGGGCTACTATGGATAGTGATTTATCTATTCTTACGAATAATAAGACGGAACTTTGCTATCAATTAAAAAGGAATCATTATGTCTGTTGAATTATTAATGAATGTGACACCTTCAGAGACTCGTGTTGCTTATATTGAAGACGGTATTTTACAAGAGATCCATGTTGATCGTGAATCGCGCCGCGGAATTGTTGGCAATATTTATAAAGGAAAAGTGATTCGTATCTTACCGGGTATGCAGGCCGCTTTTGTGGATATTGGGCTTGAAAAAGCTGCTTTTTTGCATGCTTCAGATATTATGCCACATACTGAATGTGTCTCCGATAGCGATCAAGAGCAATTTCAAGTTAAAGATATTTCTGAACTGGTTCGCCAAGGTCAAGATTTAATGGTGCAAGTGGTTAAAGATCCTTTAGGAACTAAAGGTGCAAGGTTGACTACTGACATAACTTTACCTTCACGGTATTTAGTTTTAATGCCAGGACCAAATTCGACTCATGTTGCTACATCGCAACGAATTGAATCTGAAGAAGAGCGAGAACGGCTGAAAAAAATCGTTGAACAGTATGTCTCTGATGAAGGCGGTTTTATTGTTAGAACCGCGGCAGAAGGGGCAAACGCCCATGAGCTTGAACAAGATGCTAATTTTTTAAAACGGCTATGGACAAAAATTCAAGAAAGAATGGCTCGTCCGGTTAGTAAAAATTTAGTATATGGAGAGCTAGCTTTATCGCAACGAGTATTACGAGATTTCGTTGGTGATCCAATCGAACGTATATTAGTTGACTCGAAATTAACTTATGACTTGTTACTTGAATTTACTCAGGAATTTATGCCTGAAGTAACTAGTAAACTAACCCATTATCGTGGCAATATTCCAATTTTCGATCTTTATGATATTGAAAATGAAATTCAAAGAGCACTAGATAGAAAAGTTAAATTAAAATCTGGTGGTTATTTGATTATCGACCAAACCGAAGCCATGACTACCATTGATATCAATACCGGTGCATTTGTCGGTCATCGTAATTTAGAAGAAACCATTTTCAATACCAATATCGAAGCAACGATTGCAATTGCTCGCCAATTAAGATTACGTAATTTAGGTGGCATTATTATTATCGATTTTATCGATATGCAAGAAGATATTCACCGTGAGCGGGTATTACAATCATTACAAGATTTTTTAGCTAAAGATCGAGCACGAACATCCGTTAATACTTTCTCTGGTTTAGGGTTAGTTGAAATGACACGTAAGCGTACGCGTGAAAGTATTGGCCATATTCTTTGTGAAGAATGTCCCTCTTGTAAAGGTCGTGGTATTGTTAAATCTGTCGAGACAGTATGTAATGAAATATTGCGTGAGATTGTCCGTGTTTATAAAGCTCATCGCTCGGAGTACTTCTTAGTTTATGCATCAGCCGCAGTAGCTAATGCATTAACCAATGATGAGTCTCACGCTTTAGCCGAAGTTGAAGTCTTTGTGGGTAAACGAGTTGAAGTAAAAGTTGAACCACTTTATATACAAGAACAGTATGATGTTGTACTTATGTAATTAGTTTAATTCTATTAACCATAAAACTAAGTAAAATCTATTGATAAGTGATAGTCAGAAACAAATTTTTTTATTTTTATAATCAGTAAATTAAGGAATTTATGAAAGTAACTCAAGTGAGTGAAAGGGTACTCCACCCAAATAACTTAAATCAACAAAATATAGCGAATTTACTTGATATGTTAAGTTCAAGAAAAATTGATTTTGGTGATTTATATTTTCTATCCGGTTATTATGAAAGTTGGTCACTTGAAGATAGTATAATCAAAAATGCTTCTTTCCATCGTGATCAAGGTGTAGGTGTGCGAGCAATTATTGGTGAAAAAACAGGTTTTGCTTATACCGATCAATTATCATTAGCTCGCTTAGAACAAAGTGTATTGGCTGCTAATTCAATTACTAAACAGCAAACGCCTATAGCAGTTACACCATTTAAAACTGTGGAAAATATTACGCTCTATCCTTCGATAAATCCAATAAACAGTTTTGCTCAAGAACAAAAGATTGCCATATTACAGCAAGTGGATAAATTAGCTCGATCGCTCGATTCAAGAGTAATCGAAGTATCGGCAAGCTTAATTGGTAGTTATGAAGATATCTTAATTGCGGCTACTGATGGTACTTTATGTGCGGATGTTCGTCCATTAGTTCGCTTATCGGTATCAGTTCTTGTAGAACAAGATGGTAAACGTGAACGAGGTAGCAGTGGTGGCGGTGGCAGATTTGGTTATGACTATTTTTTAACGACTAACGTTAAAACAGGTGAAAGCCATATTGATAGTTATACTCGCGAAGCGGTGCGCCAAGCTTTAGTATTGCTTTCAGCTAAGCCTGCACCGGCAGGCACTATGCCAGTGGTGTTAGGCGCAGGTTGGCCCGGCGTATTACTACATGAGGCAGTAGGTCATGGATTAGAAGGTGACTTTAATCGTAAAAATAGTTCGGTATTTTCCGATAAAATTGGTCAACAAGTTACCTCAGAACTTTGTACGATAGTTGATGATGGTACCATCGCTAATCGTCGAGGTTCGCTTTCTATTGATGATGAAGGTACACCTAGCCAAAAAACGGTATTAATTGAAAATGGCATTTTAAAAGGTTATATGTTTGATAAGCTTAATGCAAAATTAATGAATTGTCTTTCGACTGGTAATGGTCGTCGTGAAGGTTACGCATACTTACCAATGCCTAGAATGACAAATACCTATATGCTTGCAGGGACATCGAGCTTTGATGATATTATTCAAAGTGTTGATTATGGTTTATACGCACCTAACTTTGCTGGTGGGCAAGTTGATATAACTTCGGGTAAATTTGTTTTTTCAACTTCAGAAGCTTATTTAATTGAAAAAGGTAAAATTACTACGCCGGTTAAAGGTGCAACACTCATTGGATCAGGTATTGAAACTATGCAACAGATTTCAATGGTAGGGAATGATTTAGAATTAGATTCAGGTGTTGGCGTTTGTGGTAAAGCAGGGCAAAGTGTACCGGTTGGTGTTGGACAACCGACTTTAAAAGTGAATAATTTAACAGTAGGTGGTACTATTAACCACTAACAATAATACATTAATGAGAAATTAAGCTAAATGGATACAATCATTACACTCTATCAAGCATTTGTTCATATGGATCTTGCAACACTCTCAAATCCAGATGTGTTATGGATATTATATGGCATGCTTTTTGTTATCATTTTATTAGAAAATGGTGTATTACCGGCAGCCTTTTTACCGGGAGACAGTTTACTGTTTCTAACCGGTGTATTGATTAGTCTTGATGTTTTTCATTTTGGTCTAATAAACTTAATTCTAATTGCGGGCGCCGCATTTGGTACATGGCTTGGTTATGCGCAGGGGCGCTGGCTTGGCAATACTAAAATTGTGCAAAATTGGATGGCACATTTGCCCGAAAAATATCATCGTAAATCAGAAGTTTTATTTCATAAATACGGATTACAAGCCTTATTTATCGGACGATTTATTGCATTTGTGCGTACTTTATTACCGATGATGGCGGGATTATCGGGTTTACATAGTCGCAAGTTTCATATCTATAACTGGATTAGTGCGACATTATGGATTTTCTTAATTGTTACATTAGGTTATCTATTCGGCTTATCGCCGGTTTTCAAAACCTATGAAAAGCAAATCATGTCGTTGCTTATGTTAATTCCGGTAATTTTATTGCTATTAGGTTTACTTTTTACAATTTGGCTAGCATTTAAACGTTGGTTGAATAATAAAAAGCAAGTGAAACAAGATACAACAGAAAAGTAAAAGAGCGAAATTAACCGATAAGCCGGGTTCTGTCGTGGACAATCATTCCTCTAGGCTAATACTCACGCATTAGCTCAAGCAGTCTACCCGGATTCAACGCGGGCCGCGCCAATGAATCCCTATTTGACCTTGCTCCGAGTGGAGTTTACCGTGCCACAACTGTTACCAGTTGCGCGGTGCGCTCTTACCGCACCCTTTCACCCTTACCTGATCTTATTACTAAGCCATCGGCGGTATACTCTCTGTTGCACTAGTCGTGAATTTTAGCTCTCGCCAAAACCCCCCAGGCGTTACCTGGCACTCTGCCCTATGGAGCCCGGACTTTCCTCCCCTCTGTTTGTCTCCCTTTTGCAAAGGACTACAACAAAGCAGCGATTGTCTGGTTAATTTCGGCAAAGAGTATAACCTAATCGTTATTTTTGTCCAGAACAGAATAAGTATTATGGCTGCAATCTGTGCAAAAGTATTAATTTAAGCATAATTAAATTAGTGTTTGCTGAATAAGCCGTGTAGTCAGAGAAAATAAAGCAAAAAGCACATCAATGTGATGTGCCTTACTTAATACGTAATGAGAATTACCATTTTTTCTGTTTATTATTTTGATCATAGTTAAACCAAGTCACCACACCTTGGTTAACAATAACTTCTAATGTACCTTCAAGAATATTGTAATTGGTTTCACCTAATAAAACGTGACTAGTTGAACTTTTTTTCAGATATTTATAAGTCCATTTAGTTTCATTACTATTGATAACTGTTTTAGCTGTTGGTTCACCAAATATATGTAAAAGTTGTGCTTCAGTAGTTGATCCTTCCACTATTTTATTCACCTTTTCGTGATTAAGAGGAGTACCTTGTTCATAATAATTTTTTTGTGAACATGCTGCTAATGCCAATATTGAAAAAAGAACGATCAAGATTTTACTAAGGTTTTTCATGGGTTATTGCCTATTAATTATGATTTTTAACAAAAGATAGCTAATCATAACATAGCTTTACAGTTGTAGAAAATGAAGAAATCAAAGATTTCAACAATAGTAATTAACAGCAATTATTAACATAAAAAGATAAAATGAATATATGGAAACATATAATGTTTCTTGATGTTTCCAATTATTTTTTAAATGGATAAGATATTTATATCTATTTATTGTTTTATGCGGTATCGTCTCGTTTTTTTCTTAATACTCGTTTAATTGGTTGTTTTGTCATGGAATTAATATAACGACTAGGCCAAATTTGCGAAGGTTTCAAATTAAGTGCTTTGGCTATAATCGTTTCTCCTTTGGTCCATGGTCTCACCAATGCATTGCTTAATGTTGATGAACTTAAACCTGATTTGCGAGATAGTTCTGCTAGAGTTGTGCCTTTCTTTTTTAATGCTGCAATTATATCTGCTTTGTGCCAGTCGTTAGATTTTATTTCCATTTTTTCTTCCTTCTTAGTTTATAACATTAAATATCTATGTTATGCTTTCATGTTATCAAAACCAGTAAGTTTATAATTTAACTTTTAACATCATTAATAAGTTGTTTCTTATTATTGTAACAAAGTTTCTTTAATTTCTATAACTTTTTTCTTGTTTCTTAAAAGTAGGGTAATTAAAATGAAAGAATGGTTTTCTCCCAAAGAATTGTTAAGCATTGCTGGAATGCCTTCAACAACACAAGGGATTAACCGTAAAGCAAGAGCTGAAAAGTGGACTTCTCGAAAACGATCTGGTGTTCGTGGTAAAGCACTTGAATATCATATAAGTAGTTTATCGATAGATGTGAAAAAAGCTTTATGTCTTGAAGAAGAAAGTGCGACTTATGTGGTTTCGCCGATTGATCCACTACAACTTTGGATAACCGCATTTGAGCAGTTATCTACTGAAGAACGAACAATTGTCAGTTCATGGCTAATGCGTAATGGTATTAAAGATTTCATTACCTTTATTAATAAACATAAAAAAGATAATTAGTGTTATTGTATAAGCTGATATATACTTTAACGTCAGAAAATTTTAGTTGCTACTATGGAATAACCAATGGAAAATCAGTTTCAATTAACGAATAGTAAAGAGATTATTATTTATTTAGCTCAACAGTTTCCGAATTGTTTTACAATTGAAGGGGAAGCCAAACCTTTAAAAATTGGCATCTTTCAAGATATTCTTTCTCGTCTTGAAAATAGTGAAGTACTAAGTAAAACGAAACTCCGTGTTGCATTAAGAGGTTACACAATGGGGTGGCGTTATCTATATAGTATAAAAGAAGGCACACATCGAGTTGATTTAGATGGTAACCCAACTGAAGTTATCACCAAAGAACAAGAGGAACATGCTCAACAGCAATTGAAAGAAAGCAAAGAACAAGCTAAAGAACGAGCAAAACAAAAACGTAAAGCGGCCCCAAAACCGGCTAGAAAGCCACGAGCTTTGAAATTAGGTGATTTTGTCAAAGTTAATGTTGGTAATAAACCAATAAAAGGACAAATCATCACAATTGAAAAGGAACATATCAAAGTTAAAGTAGGCGCTGGAATGGAATTAATGGTCAAACCTGAGCATATTATTAACAGATAGAGAATTTATATGAATAAGCTACTGAAAAGTTTTGTTAAATTCGGTCTCATTTTATGCATAATTAGTACTGCCGCTCAGGCTAAAACGTCGGCAACAGAACAAATTCCTGTTTTAAAGCAAGACGAAGTACATCAAGTGGTTGCCAAACGCGTGACCAATTTTTTTACGCAATCACATTACCGTGACTTTTCGTTAGATGGTGCTTTTTCTGCTAAAATTTTCGATCGTTATTTCAAATTGTTAGATGGTAATAAGACCATCTTTCTTCAAGATGATGTAAATAAATTTCGTAATCGTCAAGAACAATTGGGGCAAGAACTCATGGATGGCGATTTAAAAACTGCATACGATATTTACAATCTTTTCTTGCAAAAACGTTATAATCGTTACCAATATGCGCTTGAGGTTTTACAGCGTCCGATGGACTTTAATACTAAAGACCAAATAAATTTCAAACGTGAAGATATGGCGTGGCCAACCTCTGAAAAAGAGCTTGATGAATATTGGGATAAACGAGTTAAATATGATGAGTTAAATTTATCTTTAACTGGTAAAAATGAAGGCCAAATTCGTGAAGTTCTAACCAAACGTTATCAACGAGTATTAAAAACCATTGTCCAATCCAATAATGAAGATTGTTTCCAAGTATTTATGAATGCCTTTGCGCGAGAAATTGATCCTCATACTAGTTATTTAGCGCCACGTAAAAAACGTGATTTTGATTCAGAGATGAGTCTTTCTTTTGAAGGTATTGGGGCAACGCTTAGTCAACAAGATGATTATACTGTGATTATGTCTTTTGTGACTGGAGGCCCAGCCGAGAAAAGTAAATTATTATCAGTCGGCGACAGGATTATTGGTGTAGGACAAAGTAATTCTGCTATTGAAGATGTCATCGGTTGGCGTTTAGACGATATCGTTGACAAAATACGTGGACCTAAGAATACCGTAGTTAAATTAGAAATTTTACCCGTTGGTAATAACAGTAAACCGAAAGTGATTGAAATCACTCGTGATAAAATTCATTTTGAAGACCGTGAAGCTAAATTAAAAACTATCGATAATAGCCGTGGAAAAATCGGTGTGATTGAAATACCGAGTTTTTATATTGGTTTAACCAAAAAAGTTGAATCTTTAATTATAGAAGCCAATAGCGCAAAATTACAAGGTTTGGTTATCGATTTACGTGATAACGGCGGTGGTTCATTAGCTGAAGTAATTGAATTAACAGGATTATTTATCGATAGTGGTCCAGTTGTACAAGTACGTGATAATTTACAGAAGATCACCACTTACAATGATAAAAATAAAGGCATTGAATATGCTGGCCCAATTGTTGTCATGATTAATCGTTATAGTGCATCAGCATCAGAAATTTTTTCAGCAGCGATGCAAGATTATGGTCGAGCTATTATTGTTGGTGAAACTACCTATGGTAAAGGTACAGTACAAACTTCTCGTAATATTTCATACCCAGTAGATGCCAGATTGCATCCTAAATGGCCAGAACTTGGTGGTGCGCAATACACGGTACAAAAATTTTACCGTATTAATGGTGGTAGTACTCAATTAAAAGGTGTCGTACCTGATATCGAGATGACGAAAAGTCAGTATGTTGATGAAACTGGAGAACGCTTCTTAGATAATGCTATGCCGTGGGATAAAATTCCATCCGCTGATTATCTCACTGTTGCTAATATTAAACCATTGCTAGCTAACTTAAAATCTCAGCATCAAGCTCGTATTGCTAATAATCCTGAATTTAATTATATTGAAGAGGATATTAAGCGATTTAATGATAAAAAAGATAATGAATATTTGGTTTCTTTGAATAAAAATGAGCGAGAAACAGAACAAAAAGCTAACGATGATCGTGATTTAAAAAGGATGAATGAACGTTTAAATCGTGCTGGGTTAGCACAAATTACCAAATTAAAAGATTTGCCTAAAGATTATAAACAACCAGATGCATTTTTAGATGAGGCGGTCGAAATCCTACTTGATTTAATACCAAATTATCCTAGCATTGAAGCTAGTAAAATTAGAGGTGGATTTCTTTCTTTAGATAAACCAATTGAATAGTTATAAACAAAAAGTAAGGAATAAGTATTATGAGTATCAATTTAAAATATGCTTTAATCGCAACGGTTCTTGTTTTAGCTGTTTTTGCTGTATTCGGAACCATCGTTTGCATGAATTAACACTTGATTAATTGTTTGCAGATAATTATAGTATGCACCCTGCTTTCAAAAAGCAGGGCTAAATTAAGGTGAGGTGTCCGAGTGGTTGAAGGAGCACGCCTGGAAAGTGTGTATACGGCAACGTATCAAGGGTTCGAATCCCTTCCTCACCGCCATAAATATTTATTTAGTCATCGAAGGAAAGAGCCATTAGGTTCTTTAGCATTGCCAAAAAAATCTTTTAATATGGTCTTGGCATTTACCTCAGCTTTAATGACCTGACGTGACGATTAATCTCTTCCTCTCCACGATCTTTCGGAGTTACTATGGAAAACTTACGCACTGTTCAGGATTATATACGCTGGACCACTTCGCAACTTAGTCAATCGGATATCTTTTTAGGCCATGGCACCGATAACCCTATCGATGAAGCTAAACAACTTATCTTAGCTACGCTAGGCTTATCACTATTTATTCCTCCAGAATTTTATGCTGCAAATCTGACTAATGATGAAAAACAACAACTAAATGAGATCATCAACAAACGTATTAATGATCGCTTACCAACACCTTACCTAACTAATCAAGCGTGGTTCTGTGGTCATAGTTTTTACGTTGATGAACGGGTCTTAATTCCACGTTCTCCTATTGGTGAACTGATTAATAATCAGTTTAAAGATATAATCAGTAGTGAACCAAAAAATATTTTAGATCTCTGTACTGGTAGTGGGTGTATTGGTATTGCTTGTGCTTATGCATTTCCTGATGCTCAAGTTGATATTACCGATATTTCATTAGAAGCATTAGATGTCGCTCAAACTAATATTGAATTGCATGATATGCAATATCAAGTTACACCAATTTTGTCCGATCTATTTAATCAATTAGATAATAAAAAATATCACCTAATTGTGACTAATCCTCCTTACGTTGATGATGAAGATATGAGTGATCTTCCTGACGAGTTTTTATATGAGCCAAAATTAGCACTCGAAGCAGGATTTGATGGATTAGACTTAGCAAAAAGAATTTTACACGATGCTTGTGACTATCTAACACCTGATGGTGTATTAGTCTGTGAAGTTGGTAATAGTTGGGTATCTTTACAAGAACAATATCCAGATGTACCCTTTAACTGGATCAGTTTTGAGCATGGTGGGTTTGGCGTATTTGCAATCACGCAGGCTGACTTGAAGACTTATCAGCACTATTTTAAATAAATTAACTATAAAATAAAAAATTGGAATAAGAACTATGGCTGGAAATACAATCGGTAAATTATTTAAAGTCACAACCTTTGGTGAATCACATGGTACTGCATTAGGTTGCATTGTTGATGGCGTGCCACCAGGAATGAATTTAAGCGAATCCGATATGCAACACGATCTTGATCGCCGCCGTCCTGGTTCATCTCGTTACACTACGCAACGTCGAGAGGCTGATCAAGTAAAAATCCTATCCGGGGTATTTGAAGGTGTGACTACAGGTACAAGTATTGGATTATTAATTGAAAACACCGATCAACGTTCACAAGATTACAGCAAAATAAAAGATATTTTTAGACCGAGCCATGCCGATTATACCTACCAAAAAAAATATGGTATTCGGGATTACCGTGGTGGGGGTCGGTCATCGGCACGTGAAACAGCCATGCGTGTTGCGGCAGGTGCTATTGCCAAAAAATATTTACATGAAAAGTTAGGTATTACCATTCGTGGTTATTTAGCTCAAATGGGTGATATCCAGTGTCAATTAAATGATTGGCAACAGGTCGATCAAAATCCTTTTTTCTGCCCAGATGAAAGTAAACTAGAAGCACTTGATCAACTATTAAGGCAGCTTAAAAAAGATGGCGATTCAGTTGGCGCTAAAGTCTGCATTGTGGCAGAAAATGTTCCGGTCGGTTTAGGAGAGCCCGTCTTTGATAAATTAGATGCTGATCTTGCCCATGCATTAATGAGCATTAATGCAGTAAAAGGGGTTGAAATTGGTGATGGTTTTGCTGCGGTTAATAAACGTGGTAGTGAAAATCGTGACGAAATAACCCCGCAAGGATTTTTATCAAATCATGCTGGTGGTATTTTGGGGGGAATTAGCTCGGGACAAACTATCATTAGCAGCATAGCATTAAAACCAACTCCAAGTATTGAGATTGCTGGACAATCAATTAATATTAATGGAGAAAGTGTTGAAGTTTCAACCCATGGTAGACATGATCCTTGTGTCGGTATTCGAGCAGTGCCTATTGCTGAAGCAATGGTCGCGATCGTATTAATGGATCATTATCTTCGCTATCGGGCCCAATGTAGTGATGTAAAATAATCATGAGTTATGAATTACTGGTTTTACTTTTTTTAATTGCGACGTTAGCAGGCTTTATTGATTCAATTGCTGGTGGCGGTGGACTATTAACAGTACCAGCACTACTTGCTGTAGGATTACCACCAGCTAGTGCATTAGCCACTAATAAATTACAAAGTTGTGGCGGTTCGTTTTCTGCTAGTTTCTATTTTATTCGCCAGCGTATGGTTGATTTAAAACAGCAAAAATGGGCGATTGCTTGTGCATTCATTGGTTCCGCTCTTGGCACATTATCAGTCATGCATATACAAGCGGATTTCTTAAAATTATTGTTACCAATATTAACCATTAGTGTAGGACTTTATTTTCTACTATCACCAACAATCGGAGATAGTGATCGTAATAGTCGGCTTTCGTTTTTACAGTTTGCTTTGATTCCTGCGTTGATTATTGGCTTTTATGATGGTTTTTTTGGGCCCGGTGCAGGATCATTCTATGCACTCGCATATATTACTCTGGCTGGATTCAATTTAACTAAAGCAACCGCTCATACCAAAGTACTCAATTTTACCTCTAATTTAGCAGGATTAATCTTCTTTATTGCTGGAGGTGAAGTGGTATGGTCAATTGGTTTAGTTATGTTAGTTGGCCAATTTATCGGCGCAAGATTAGGTGCAAAAATGGTTATTGCTAAAGGACGAAAATTAATAAGACCAATGTTAATTACCGTTTCTACCATTATGAGTGTCAAATTAATCTATGAAAACTTCTTTTAATCATTGCTAATAAAATTTAGAACCAGTTTTAGTACAATCAATAAGCTAACAACCAAGAATACATTAGCCAATTAAAAACCCCGTTCCTCAAAATTTTGAGGAACGGGTTTTTTGCATTTCCCAAAGTCTATATTTTAAATCAATAATAAACCCTTTTTTTTACATCAAAATTAATCTGATAAAAATCAGATAGTTGAAATTAACCGCAAAAAAAGGGTTTTTAATATCAAAATTGTCATTTACCTTTATTTGAACAATGATTATATTATATTGGTTTCTAGTTCAACGCCGTATAGGTGGTTTAGAAACGCCCGGGCACCACGTTCCTGATAGAGCGAGCCGTTCAACGCCGTATAGGTGGTTTAGAAATTTTCGGAAAAGGGTTTATATCCGAAATGCGTGTTCAACGCCGTATAGGTGGTTTAGAAATGAAATGGTTATAGATGCAAGAAACAAAGCGGGTTCAACGCCGTATAGGTGGTTTAGAAACCGACGAGTTCGCAAATCTATTTTTATGTCAGGTTCAACGCCGTATAGGTGGTTTAGAAATTGAGTACAACCGCTTAACAGCAGCAGGCAAAGTTCAACGCCGTATAGGTGGTTTAGAAATCACGCAATCGAATATCCATGGGTTTTGATAGGTTCAACGCCGTATAGGTGGTTTAGAAATTAATTAAAATATTAATAATATCTTCTGTAGTGTTCAACGCCGTATAGGTGGTTTAGAAATGCTATTACTGGACAATTTAAGCTGTTTGTGTTGTTCAACGCCGTATAGGTGGTTTAGAAAGCAAGAAAAAGAAGATTTGAATAATCGCCTAGGTTCAACGCCGTATAGGTGGTTTAGAAAATGATGTGCCTGCTGATACTTCAGGGATTGCGGTTCAACGCCGTATAGGTGGTTTAGAAACGTATGAAATTCTGACCGCTATTTTTTGCCGCGTTCAACGCCGTATAGGTGGTTTAGAAAATATAATTTTTACGTAATTTTGTAATATCGCCGTTCAACGCCGTATAGGTGGTTTAGAAAATATTGTTGATAATTATTTATTAATGCATCGAGTTCAACGCCGTATAGGTGGCTTAGTGGTATTGCTAAATAAGCTAAAAAACTGAACTCATATGTTCAGTTTTTTTGTATACTAACTTTTTGTATTCACTCGATAAGAGAAAATATAGGCTATAACAGCAATAATGCCAAATATAAGAGATAGAAAAAACATTGTCTGATAGGCGCAATTTACTGAAATTATTTGATCTAGAGTTAGGTTGATTAATATTCCTGATAATACGCTTCCAAATGCACCTCCAATTTGCTGTATCACACGAGTGATAGCACTTGTATCCTTAATCTGATTTTTTTCACAAAACTCAAATGGAGAAGAGAGAACAGCAATCGTAGCAACACCTAATCCGGAGCCTCGAACAGTAAAACCGATGATTTCAGAGGCGTTTCCACCTACTTGAATTATTAATATACTTATTGCTGATATTATTAGACCTATACCAATAATTAGAAATGAATTTATCTCACTTAAAGATTTATAAATAAATTTTCTCGCCAACCAAGCTCCTACACCTTGTAAGGCAAGTAGCAGACCAATATAAGTAATGGATATATTATTATTTATTGCTTGTATTAAAGGAAAAAAAATCATGAAACCGAAAAAGATAAGTGATGTCAGAAATCCCATAATTATTGCCAGAGAGTATTGATAGCAATTAAATGCACTTAAATCGATTAGTTTATTGTCTGACTTATTATTAGTAATAAATGAAACCATCATCAAACCAATTGCGAAAACCAGCATAATAATATTAGAAGTACCAAAAAAATGTTCTGTCGTGATATTTTTAATTGAGATGAAAAATAGGATTAAAGCAATTAAAAATGTCATAAATACATAAATATTCATATTATATTTAGATGTTTTAGTCTCTGGTATTGTTGTCCTACCAAAGAAAAAAGCTAAAAGCGCCAAAGGTATGTTGATAAAAAAAGCAATTCTCCAATTTAATTGTTCCGATAGGATTGCGCCAAAAATTGGTCCTAGTGCTGGGGCAAAGACTGACGGAATAGCAATCAATGCCATAACCGGCTTTAGCCTTTGCTTAGCAAAATGAGTCGCTATTATCGATTGAGTGATAGGTATTAATATTCCTGCACCAAAACCTTGTAGGCATCTGAACAAGATTAAAGAAACCAGATTATATGAAAATCCAACTAATATAGAACTAATAAGAAAAACAAAAATTGAGCCGATCCATGCTTTCTTAAGCCCAAAATTTTCATGCATATAAGGTGATAGTAATATACCAGCTGCGCAAGCAAGCATATATATGGTAACCGCCCACTGTATATAAGCATAAGAGGCATTAATGTCATTCGAAATTGCGGGTAAAATAACATTAACAATACTGCTATCTAATAATGGTAATATACTAGATAGCGTCATCGCAAATACTAACTTTCTTTCTGAAATGGTCAGGTCTAGCGATTGTTTCATATTAAATCCTTTCCATATTATATTTAGTTGCGCCTTGTGTATATATTCCATTGAATGTTGATGATGTAATTTCTTTATAATTTTTATGTTTTTCTTTCATGTATCTGTTTCCTTATTCAAACCAGACTATTAAGCAATTAATAAATTTGAAAATTACCAATTAATTTGTCTAAAAAACGATTATTTTGTTGATTTACAACTTATCTATTTATTGCTAACGTGTTACCTTTAACTTAATTGAGAAGACTTTAGGATAGCCAGTAGAATAGCGTTTTACTAGCCAATTTAAGCCACAAAATATCCCATTGGGGCCATATAAATGAATACTCCACTCATTTCTCCACAGTTTGCTTCTTCTGATAGCGAACCGATGATCATATCAACAGCCAGCCACTCTTCACAAAGAGTGACACAACGTCATGGTCATTCGAGAGGACAGTTACTCGGCTCATTACAGGGATTAATTTCAATTGAAGCAGAAAGTAGTCAATGGGTAGTGCCTGCAACTCATGCTGTCTGGATCCCCCCGAATGTACAACATAGTCTTCTTGGAACGCATGGACCATTCGAAGGATGGAGCCTCTATATACAAAAAAATGCATGCATTAAACTACCTATCAAACCATGCATTTTAGAATTATCTGACTTATTGCGCGAAGCAATTAACCGAACCATGTCATGGCATAATTCAGAACTGCAACCAGAACAGAAGCGATTAATTGCCGTGATACTTGACGAGATTAGAACAATCCCGCAAGTTGAGCTAGCACTGCCAATGCCTAAAGATATGCGTCTGTTAAAAATCGCTTTAGCTTTGTCTGATAATCCTAGTGATGATAGAAATATTGACGAATGGGGCGTTTGGGCTGGTATTTCCCGACGTTCATTAACACGTCGATTTACCAATGAAACCGGATTTAATTTTACCGAATGGCGTCAGAAACTGCGCATGTTAAAAGCGTTAGAATTGCTTGCAGTTGGAAAACCAATTACAGAAATATCTTTATATTTAGGTTATGACAATATAAGTGGGTTTATTGCTATTTTCCGGCGAAATTTTGGGGTAACACCAGGTAATTATCAAAGAGCCATGCGAAACCGTCTCTCATGGCGAAACTTTACTTATACTTCTATTCAAAATGATAATCATATTAATGATAAATTAATCAAATAAATTTTTTCTAAGTCTCGTAATGTAATTAGCAATAAAAGTCGGTTTTAGTAAATAGATCAATTTTTAGAGCAATATAATTTTTTTAATAGAAATAAAAAACTTGTACTTGATAAGTTAATCCCAAAATACCTTCAGATTTAAAAAATCATCTAAGCTATTCAATAATAATTAGCAAAAACCTCAATTAAACAGTTTATTATATGATTTAAGTATTAACTTAAAAAGAAAATAACTTACTATGAGATTCATGCCGTATAGGCGGTAAAATCATTTATTAAATCTCTTAGATAATTATTTAAAAGACTCGTTTTATAAATAAAACAATGTTAATTTATTGCTATCTAGAACTTGAGTTTATTTACTTATTATCATGGATTTAATTCATTCGTCTGATCTTAAAACGATTTTACATTCTAAGCGTGCAAATATCTATTATTTGGAGCATTGTCGAGTTTTAGTCAATGGCGGTCGAGTTGAATATGTGACTGATCAAGGGCAGCAGTCATTATATTGGAACATTCCAATAGCTAATACTAGCTGTATTTTACTTGGTACCGGCACTTCATTAACTCAAGCTGCTGTGCGTGAGCTTTCTCGTGCAGGAGTCATGATTGGTTTTTGTGGCGGTGGTGGAACGCCTCTATTTTCCTCGACAGAATCGGAATTTGCCTGCCAATTTTTTTCACCGCAAAGTGAATATCGTGCAACCGAATATCTGCAAAGTTGGTGTCAATTCTGGTTTGACGATAATCTCCGCCTACAAGCTGCGAAAACTCTTCAACAACAGCGACTCAAAATCATTCAGCAATGTTGGCCGAAATTTGATTGGCAAATTGACGATAAGCAACTCATTACACTATTAAATGATGCTGAAAAACAATTTCAAGATGCGGCAACGAGTCAAGCATTGTTAGCTGCTGAAGGGCGCATCAGCAAACGCCTTTATGGCATGGCAAATCAACTTACTTTACAAGATGATAATTTTAAACGGGAGCAAGGTTCACGAGGCAAGCATTATGATCCTGCTAACCAATTTCTAGATCATGGTAATTATTTAGCTTATGGATTAGGTGCAACAGCTTGTTGGGTATTAGGCTTACCACATGGTCTGGCTATACTACATGGCAAAACCAGACGTGGGGGGCTAGTATTTGATGCTGCTGATATTATTAAAGATGGCATAGTGTTACCACAAGCTTTTATATCAGCTAAACAAGGTGATAGCGAAAAAGAGTTCCGACAAGCATGTATTTCTCAATTTGCTCAGTTAGGTGCACTGGATATGATTATTGATACATTGAAGCAGATAGCAGATAGAACATGAATATTTTACTGGTTAGCCAATGCAAGAAAAATGCATTAACTCAGACTCGTCGTATTATCGATCAGTTTGCTGAACGTTGTGGTGAACGAACTTGGCAAACGCCGATGACTGCCGATGGTTTACAGACACTGTATAAATTATTACGTAAAACAGCACGAAAAAATACTGCCGTTGCTTGTTACTGGACGCATGGAAAAAATCTAACCGATCTACTCTGGATTGTTGGTGATAAAAGCCAATTTAATCAACAAGGCCGAGTGCCAACTAATCGTACTAAGCGCAATATATTACGCAATGATAGTGAAAATAGTTGGCAATATGCCACATCTATCCAACTTATCGCAACCATTGCTGCGCTATTGCATGATTTGGGCAAAGCGACAGTCGGTTTTCAAGATAAATTACGTAAAAGTCGACTGGCAGGTGATCCGTTTCGTCATGAGTGGATTTCATTACAGTTATTTTTATTGATGATTTGTGATTGTACCACTAATCAAGAGGTTTTAATCCGTTTAGCTAATTTTACTGATTATCAACAAATTACACCTGATTGGTATAAAGAACTATCAAAGACAGAAAAAAACGATCTCTCTCATTTGCCATTATTGGCCCAATGGATTGGCTGGTTAATTGTGTCACACCATCGCATGCCTTTTTTAATGCCAGTTAGATATAAAGATTGTCAAAGTAAACAAAAAGATGATTTCGATATTTCGGGTCTCACAATAAAAAGCTTTTTTAAAACATTCAAAGCAGTTGAACAATGGGTTAGAAATTGTAATATTGAAGACAGTGCCGATTTTTGGCAACTTAAAAGTGATATAACCTTAAGCCAATCTTGGCTTAAAAAATTAAGTCGCTATGCAAATAAGGCAATTAATCACCCACCTTTAATGCAACTAACCAATGTTGATTCATTATTATTACATCTATCACGATTAAGTCTTATGGTTGCTGACCATAACTATTCCAGCATATCAATCAATGACGAAGAAGCCCAAAAGGTTGAAGATATTCTTATCGCCAATACCAATAAAAGCCAGCAAGCCAATCAACGATTGGATGATCATCTATTAGGTGTTGCTAATCTTACCGCTCGTTTTGCTCGCTTGTTACCTAAAATGAACGCTGAATTACCAGCCATTAATCAGCATAAACCATTTACGCAACGCACTACGATTAAACGCTTTCAATGGCAAAACCATGCTTTTGATTTGGCTAAAAGTTATCAACAGTTAAGTGATGATAATGGTTTTTTTGGCGTCAATATGGCATCGACTGGCTGTGGTAAAACCTTAGCTAATGGTCGAATTATGTATGCATTATCAAATCCACAGCGTGGAGTACGATTTACGATTGCTTTAGGATTACGAGTATTAACTTTACAAACAGGTAAAGCGTTACGAGAAAGATTGCATTTAACTGATGAGCATTTGGCTATTTTGGTTGGGGGGCGAGCAACAAAGACCCTATTTGAGTTAGAAAATCAGCCGCAAATTACTAAAAATGAAAATGAGATAAATCCCGAAACGCTTGGTTGTGAATCGATAGAATCATTAGTCGATGAATATATTGATGTGATAGAGAGTGGTATTGCTGACTGTGAACTAGGTACCATTATTGAAAATAGTAAGGCTCGTCAATTGATCTATGCGCCGATTGTGACATGTACCGTTGATCATTTAATGCAAGCTAGCGAATGTCTCCGAGGTGGCAAATATATCGCCCCTACCTTAAGGTTGCTTACAGCGGATTTAATTTTAGATGAACCGGATGATTTTGATCAGCGAGATTTACCAGCTTTAGCAAGGTTAGTTTATTTAGCCGGGCTTTATGGCAGTAAAGTGTTACTCTCATCAGCCACCTTAACACCAGACCTTATTGGTGGTTTATTTGATGCTTATCAAGCCGGTCGAAAAATTTGGAATCAGAATACAGGAAGATCTAATCAGGGGATTATTTGTGGATGGTTTGATGAATATCAGCAGTCAGTCGAACAAATAGCTGATACGGTTAATTTTAAACATCATCATACGCAGTTTATCGAAACAAGAATAGCGAAGTTGCAACAAGGGGCAATTCGCCGTCGAGGGCAAATTTTAGAATTATTAAATTACCCATTCAATAAAAAAGAAAATTTAGATGCAGGCTATGCTCTATTGGCACAACAGTTATTAGATCAAGCTTATCATTTTCATTTACAGCATCATCAACAAGATCCGCAAACCAACAAAAAAATTAGTGTCGGTTTAATGCGTTTTGCGCACATTGATGATGTGATGTCGCTCACTAAGCAAATCTACCAGCAAACTGAGTTACCGGCAAATGTTCAATTTCATCTGGTGGTTTATCATGCCAGACAACTACTACTATTGCGCAGTCAATTAGAAGAAAAACTGGATAGAATTTTAAACCGTGGTGATGCTAATAAATTATTTCAACAACCTGAAATCCGTGCAGCAATAAAAGACAGTGATAAACAACATCATATTTTTATCGTCATCGGTACACCGGTTACTGAAGTTGGACGTGACCATGATTATGATTGGGCAATTGTTGAGCCATCTTCAATGCGTTCAATTATTCAGTTAGTAGGGCGAGTTTGGCGGCATAGACCGGAAAAAATAGCCAAAAGTGCCAATGTGGCGATTCTAGGCAGTAATTTAGAAGCGATGAAAAACGGCAACAATTTAGGTGTTAATAGCGCTTGCTTTACTAAACCGGGGTTTGAACAAGAACCATTGTTTTTATTAAAAACCCATAAGACTGAACAACTGATAACAGCAGAACAATTAGCGAATATTAATGCGGTTCCTCGTATTATGACTGATTCGCAAGCAGGCTTAACACTAGCAGAATTAGAACATAAGGTTATGGCAAATTTGTTTCCAATCAATGCGCGCAAAAGTAATTATGTTACCAGTTATTGGCAAACTGATTTGGCACATCACCATTGTGTTCATCTACAGTTAATTTCGCCTTTTAGGTTGCAAGAGCAACCACAAGAGGAGTATATCTGCCAACTTGATGACAACGGTGAATACCAATTTAGTTATGCCGAAATCGCTTGGCAAAAACCAAACCAACAGTGTGAGGATACACAAAATTACAATTTTAAATATGATAATTGGCAATTTACCAATCCACTGATACAGCCATGGCTTACCAATACCGTTGAGCAAGCGATTACTCAAATAGCAGAATATTTTCCAGATAAAAATCATTATCGGCTAGCTAATGAATTTTGTACTATTAATTTAAATAGCGAAACACGCTGGTGCTTTCATCCCTATTTTGGTTTTTATAAAGATAGAAGCTAAAAGAAAAGGTTATTTATTATTTTTTAGAAAAATTTTATATTTAAAAAAGGTGTTTCCTCAACTATTTTTATAGAAAATAATCAGCTGAGTAGTGCATGCTAGTAATGTTTGAGTAATTACTCTATACTTAACTGCACTGCCGTATAGGTAGTTTAGAAATATGAAATTAGGTCTAATATTTCGCTTAATCATTACCGCCGAATAGGCGGTTTTTCTTATTAGTTTGCAATAAATTATTATCAAATAATTACATTACCCCTATGATATTAGATCTAAAAATATTGACTTTTACTGATTGATGTATAGAATGACAAACATGTAATGAAAATTACATGTTATTATTTCTATAAAATTAGATGTAATATAAAAGAAAACCCCAAATGTTCGAGATTTGGGGTTGTTTAAAATTTATCCAAAATATAATGGGAGGACAAAATTTTGTTTAAGGATAAAACGTTGACAATGCAATGTCAAATTTCAATTGACCAATTTGTATTAAATAAATTACAAAAATTTGTAATTGATAAACAAGCTGCAAATGATGAAGTTATTCTAAGTTTAGCATCAAATTCTAATTATTATTCAGTAAAAGATATTATGAAAATACTTAATATCTCAACTAGAAAAGAAGTTGAATTATTGATTAAAAACTTAGCGCTCAATCAATCAAAATATAGACATTTAAACACTAATAATCAATGGCTATATAATAATGAAGCACTTAATATATTAAAGTTATATTTAATTTATAAAGTAGCATAAAAATAAAAGGCTTATACTTAATTGTATAGGCCTTTTTGTTTAGTATATTGAAAATATAAGGAGGGCCAATGAATAATATTTCTTGGCAAGATATAAGAAAGGTTATTGTCGACTTTCTTCAGCAACGGCTTGCTAATAACAGCAGTTATAAAAGTGAACTGACCAAATTAGAAAAAGCTAAACAAGCGGGCGATCAAAAGGCTGTTAATGAATCTCAACAGAAGATGTCAGAACTGAGTAAAAGATTTGATTTTGAAAATTGGATGGAAGATGCGGTAACGCGTAGATTGTTTTGGATATCCATTTGTCACCACTCTTCTAAGGCCATTCATTCTTCAAGTTTAGGTGATAATGTTAACAATTTTACAATTACCAAACCAAATGAACAGCAATATGTATCTTCATCAACACCAACACATTTAGTAGCTGATAGTTCAGGAAATGCTGCCGGTTTAGATATATTTTCTTTATTGAATCAATGTATTAATGGAGATAAAACATTATTAGAATTAATTATTGACGATCATCCAGCTGTACTAAAAGCGCTATCTGATGATGAGCAGAAAGCAGCAATCTATTTAGCCAATTTTAAAAAAGTTATTTTTAATGATTTTGAAAAACCGAAAGCTGACGAACTTAATAAGCAACTTTATTGGCCGAATAGTGAAGAGAGTTATTTGTCACAACAAGAAGATAATTATCGTTTGCTTGTTCCTCTGCATCCCACATCTTTGTGTAATGTCGTCTATCAAAAAGTACAAACCCGCTTTTCCGAAGAAAATAAAAAAGCTCGTGAACAACGGCGCTTGAAGGGAGCCGAACATCAACCTTATTTTACTTTTCATGAGCTTGCGGTGGTTAAACTTGGAGGGAGTAATCCACAAGGGGTAAGTCAATTAACTAGTAATCAAGGCGGTCGTAATTTTTTATTACCTTCAATGCCACCTAAATTCGAGCGCTCTCGATTTCCGTCAATCAGCTTAAATAAAAAAAATGTATTTGACCATTCCTTACAGTATTTCTGTCGATTTGGTTTTCGCTTACTGTTCGATATGGTTGCTGCACCCAAAAATGTAGTTGAAGAGCGGGATAACCGAAAAGATGCCTTTGCGGTTATTTTAACTTTATTGCTTAAATTTGCTCGGAATATACAAACTTCCATGCCGGCAGGTTGGAGTCGTGATTATTCGTTGCCAATGTCACAAAAACTTTGGCTTGATCATAATCGGGCTGAACTTGAAGATGAAGAAAACTTTAAACATCAGTATGAGCAAGGTGATTGGTTAGGGGAGTTAGAGCTTGATTTTGCTTCCTGGATTCAAAAAGCCTTAAAAAAGAAATTCAAAAATATTGAAACACAATTTTCTGATGTTGAATATCGAGAATGGTGTCGTGAATTTCACGCGGCAGTAAAAGCAAGTCAACGTAGGAAGGAGGGGATCTTCTAATGGCATCTTTAAAATACTATCTTCTGTTTGACCATGTCAAAATTCATAATGCCAATGCTATCTCCAGTCCATTAACTTATGGTTTTCCGGCTATCTCGGGCTTTTTAGGGGCGGTTCATGCTTTAAATCGAAAAATTGAGTCGGATGATCCTATCTATCTGGATGGTGTATTAATCGCTTGTCATGATTGTGATGTACAAGTTTATCGACCTAATAATTATGCGGATTATACTTTTCGACTCACTCGCAATCCGTTAGCTAAAAATGGTGATACCCGCTCGATTATCGAAGAAGGTCGGGTTCATCTAGATGTGTCTTTAATTGTTGAGGTGAAAATTGAGGATCGTGAAACCCTCGATGATGTTAATGATCAAGAAAAATTTATTAACCAGATAAGACAAAAGCTCTATCAGCAACGTATTGCTGGTGGTCAAGTTATTGAGATTGAATCAGTAGGATTATATTCAGCTTCAGAATCTCTTGATGATTTAACTCAAGCTTTATTACCTGCTTTTGTCTTAGTTGAAGCGCAGCAAGATTTACAGGAAATCACCGCCGAGCTACAACAAAAAGATCCGAATGCCACTGAGCTTGATGCGTTAGTTGAAACTGCCATGTTGCATCATCATCCGCAAGAAAAAGATCAGTGGCAAACCACATCGGTCAAGCAGGGACGAGGTTGGTTAGTGCCAATACCCCTTGGTTATCAAGCTATTTCACCACTGTTTGAAGCAGGAAAGGTTGAACATGCCCGTAGTAATCAACATCCAACGCAATTTGTCGAATGTATTTATGGATTAGGTAAGTGGGTATTTCCACTAAGGTTACAAGACAATTTATCACAAGCATTTTGGCGTTATAAATGCAGCGAACTGCAATCGAATGACGCAGATATATATATTATTAATCAAGATTAATTAAACAAGTTTAGCATTGAAAAAAGGAATGAATTATGAGTAAAGATAAAATCACCACCGCATCAGTATTAGCCTTTGAACGTAGTTTTGATATTTCTGATGCCATTTTTGCCCAGCAAAATAGCCATGATGACCAAAAATTAACACCAGTTTTATTATCTGAAAAATCTGTTCGCGGTACCATTTCGAATCGTCTTAAAAATGCTTTAGCAAATGATCCGGCTAAATTAGATGCGGAAATTCAAAAAGCTAATTTACAAACAGTCGATGTTGCAGCGCTTGATGCCGATAAAGATACCTTAGTGGTTAAATGGAGCTGTAAAGTACTACCTTTCTTAGGTTCGCCATCAGTCTGTAATGATATTGATTACCAAGAAGAGTTAACCAAAACGACTCAAAGCTATATTAAGGCTGAAGGGATGCAAGCACTAGCTAAACGTTATGCTATCAATATATTAAATGGCCGTTGGTTATGGCGTAATCGTATGGCTGCTGAACAAATCAGTATTAGCATTACTCGTAAAAAAGATGACAAAATAGCAACGATTGAAGTGAGTGATGTTAAGCAATATCAATTAAATTCATTTGATTATGATGACAAATCAGTAAATGACCTCGCTGCTTTGATTGAGGCAGGATTATTAGGCAAAGAGTTTGTTATTTTCGATATTCAAGCCAAATTAAAAATGGGATTAGGGCAAGAGGTCTATCCATCACAAGAATTGATTTTGGATACTGGTAAAGAAAAAAGTAAAGTCTTGTATGAAAAAAACGGTCAAGCAGCAATGCACTCGCAAAAAATCAGCAATGCCATTCGAACTATTGACACCTGGTATGCAGAAAACGCCGAGTTTCCGATTGCCATTGAACCTTATGGTGCAGTTACCACTATGGGACATGCTTTTAGACAACCTAAACAAAAACAGGATTTTTATACCTTATTTGATAATTGGGTACTCAAAGGTGAAAAACCAACGCTTGAACAACAACATTATGTTATTGCAGTTCTGATTCGTGGTGGTGTATTTGGTGCTAGTGGTAAGGAGTAATATTATGCTTACTCACTATTTTGAACTACGGGCAATTCCACAACTGGAGATAACTGAAACTGAAGTGATTAATCAAGTTATGCAATCACTGCATCAGGTGTTAGTTAATCATCAAGGCAATATTGCGGTTAGCTTTCCTTGTTATAATGTCCACAGAACATTAGGTGGGATTATCCGGTTATTTGGCGATGAAGCGCAGTTACAACAATTTAAAACGGCCTTACAGCAGCAGGCCGTAGTTAGTGATTACACGTTAGCTTTGCCAATAGCATCTGTACCGACAAGTGTTAAAGGTTACCTACGCTTAATTCGTATCAATCCTAAAGGACAAAGTGCTTTAAGACGAGCCGAAAAACGTTTAACCGCACAAGGTAAATGGTCAGCCGAGGTAAAAAACAAAATGGTTGAAAAATGGGGCAGCCTTCATTTGAACTATCCACACCTTCATTTTGCTAGCAAAAGCACTGGGCAACATTTTATTATGTGGCTGAAACAACAAAAATGTGCAACGGCTGTTGAAGGAACATTTAATAGTTACGGACTCAGCAAAACAGCAACTGTTCCTGATTTTTAACTAAATAATAAGGGCATTATTATAATGCCCTTAGCTGCCAATAATTAACAATATTAACGGTACAAATTTTGAGGAGCGTACTTTTTAAAGCTAAAAAATTTGAGGAAAGGGGTTTTTAAAACCTAAATACCATGCAGTGTTAACCCTTTTTTTTAACTAAAAATAAAATTTTTAAAAATCAATTAATTGAAAAGCCACCAAAAAAAAGGGTTTTTGCAAAGTAAAATAGTCTTTGCCTTTTGCACAACAATGTTTATAGTATTTGGGGTTCTACTTCAAGGCTGCATAAGCCGTTTAGAAACATCGTGGATTGCAGTTTGGGTTGGTCAAAATCTTCAAGGCTGCATAAGCCGTTTAGAAATGTGATAGGCGACTGCTCTTTCAGTTGGTGATCTTCAAGGCTGCATAAGCCGTTTAGAAAATTGCTTGCTGAGCTTGTTGTAATGCATTTTGCTTCAAGGCTGCATAAGCCGTTTAGAAAACTAAAAAAACGTGTGCCCTTATTTTCATAACCTTCAAGGCTGCATAAGCCGTTTAGAAAGGACAATAGTAAATATGATTTAAACCTAACTCCTTCAAGGCTGCATAAGCCGTTTAGAAACAACTTATCAAACGCCCAAAGTTCAAGGCTGTAAAAGTGGAAAATTTTGAGGAGCGGGGTTTTTAAGACTAAAATCCATCCGATAAATCACTAAAATTAGTTATAACATCAGCTAGGGTCAATAATAAAAGTTTATTTTTATCAATTAGTTTAGTGCTTCTCATTTAGCGACATCAGCAATGTGCTGACAACTGAGTGAGATTAGCATGACAAACAGGGATGTTTGACAAGGCTGTTGTTTGTCAGAAACAAATCACAGCCGGTGCGTTAAGAGCGAACGAAGGCGGAAGGCAGTCACATCGTGACCACTTGCGTGGTCGCCGCGGGAGTTGGTAAAGAGGGTTCGCGTAAACCCTCTTTACTCGGACGTAATTGTCGTATAGAACTAGCTACCAAACAACAAAACGTCCGAAACTCACCGCATAAAAAAATTTGAGGAGTGGGGTTTTTAAAGCCTAAAATCCATCCGATAAATCACTAAAACCAGCTATAACATTAGCTAGTTCGAATAATAATAGTTTATTGCTTGCAAAGTAAGTTTGGTGAATTTTATCTAGCGACATGAGCAATGTGTTGATAACTGAGTGAGGTTAGCATGGCAAAAGGGAAGTTTGACAAGGCTGTTTTTTTGTTAGGAACAAATAACCGCTGGTGCTTTAAAACGAACGAAGGCGGAAGGCAGTCACATCGTGACCACTTGCGTGGTCGCCGCGGGAGTTGGTAAAGAGGGTTCGCGTAAACCCTCTTTGCT
>NZ_JACFQA010000001.1:0-599976 GCF_016101685.1 Gilliamella sp. B14384G10 | reverse complement strand
TTGCTCGGACGTAATCGTCGTATAGAACTAGCTACCAAATAAAAAAACGTCCGAAATCCACCGAATAAAAAAATTTGAGGAGTGGGGTTTTTAAAGCCTAAAATCTATCCGATAAATCACTAAAACCAGCTATAACATCAGCTAGGGCCAATAATAAAAGTTTTTTTATCAATCAGTTTAGTGCTTCTCATTTAGCGACATCAGCAATGTGCTGATAACTGAGTGAGGTTAGCATGGCAAACAGGGAAGTTTGACAAGGCTGTTGTTTGTCAGAAACAAATCACAGCCGGTGCGTTAAGAGCGAACGATGGCGGAAGGCAGTCACATCGTGACCACTTGCGTAGTCGCCGCGGGAGTTGGTAAAGAGGGTTCGCGTAAACCCTCTTTACTCGGACGTAATCTCCGTATAGAACTAGCTATTAAACAACAAAACGTCCGAAACTCACCGAATAAAAAAATTTGAGGAGCGGGGTTTTTTAAGAGTAAAATCCATCCGATAAATCACTAAAACCAGCTATAACATCAGCTAGGGTCAATAATAAAAGTTTATTTTTATCAATTAGTTTAGTGCTTCTCATTTAGCGACATCAGCAATGTGCTGACAACTGAGTGAGATTAGCATGACAAACAGGGATGTTTGACAAGGCTGTTGTTTGTCAGAAACAAATCACAGCCGGTGCGTTAAGGGCGAACGATGGCGGAAGGCAGTCACATCGTGACCACTTGCGTAGTCGCCGCGGGAGTTGGTAAAGAGGGTTCGCGTGAACCCTCTTTGCTCGGACGTAATCACCACATAAAACTAGCCACCAAACAACAAAACGTCCGAAACTCACCGAATAAAAAAATTTGAGGAGCGGGGTTTTTAAAGCCTAAAATCTTCTAAAAAAACAATTCTACGGTATTAGGTTGCGCAAAAACAGCTATTTGCCTTTTGCTGTACATTATTCCAGACAATGTTTATAGTAGTTTATATTCTGAATTAATATTGGTTTTAATTACTAACGATATTATGAAGCTTCAACAGTTACGTTACATTTTAGAAATTGCCCGCTCAGGCTCAATCAATGAGGCTGCTAAAAATTTGTATATTACTCAACCAAGTTTATCAACTGCAGTGAAGGAGTTGGAAGCTGAATTTGGTATTGAAATTTTTGTACGGACATCTAAAGGAGTTTCATTATCGACTGATGGAGTTGAATTTTTAGGTTATGCAAAACAGGTTTTAGATCAAGCTCAGCTACTAGAACAGCACTATGCCAAAAAAGTACCTTCCAAACAACTGTGTAGCATTTCAACCCAACATTATGCATTTGCGGTAAACGCTTTTGTTAATTTAATCAAAAAGAATCATACTGATGAATATGAGTTTACCCTACGTGAAACTCGCACTTACGATATTATAACTGATGTTGCTAATTTACGTAGTGAAGTAGGTATTTTGTATCTAACTGATTTTAATCAAAAAGTTATTTTACGCTTGCTTAAAGAACATCGTTTAACTTTTAATCCACTATTTGAGGCTGATCCACATGTATTTATCAGTACCAATCATCCTTTGGCGGCCATGAAATCTTTAACGTTAGATGATTTAGAGGATTTTCCCTATCTTTCATTTGAACAAGGCGAATATAACTCTTTTTATTTTTCCGAAGAGATTTTAAGTACTGTGTATCATAAAAAGAGTATTCATGTCAGTGATAGGGCAACGTTATTTAATTTATTGCATGGATTAAATGGCTATACAATTAGTACTGGTGTGCTCAGTACTGATTTAAATGGTTCAGACATTCTATCTATCCCTTTAGATGTCGAAGAAAAGATATTAATTGGTTGGATAACATCACAAAAAGCACAGCTAAGTTTATCGGCACAAAATTATATCGAAGCGTTGAAAAAGCTTATTCAAGAAGAGTATGGTTTTAAGCTTAAATAAGCGTTTGCGATTAATAAATCAAATTGCTATTTCAGTAAATTCCAGTATAATTGCGCACGATTCATATATTTATTATATGGATGCCGAGGGATGTCTGAATTAGAGATCGGTCATTCCATTTTTTATATTTATTTTAAGAGGTTTATTATGTCTCTAACTGTAGAAGCTAAAGCGAAAATCGTTGCTGAATATGGTCGTGGTACTAACGACACTGGTTCAACTGAAGTTCAAGTTGCTCTTTTAACTGCACGCATTAATGACTTACAAGGTCATTTTTCTGAGCATAAAAAAGATCACCATAGCCGCCGTGGTTTATTACGCATGGTGTCTAGCCGTCGTAAATTATTAGATTATTTACGTCGTAAAGACTTTGAACGTTATAGCCAATTAATTCAAAGACTAGGTTTACGTCGCTAATTATTTATCTACTTGAAAAGAGGCTTAGGCCTCTTTTTTCGTTGTGAAAATTCAAGGCTTTGATATAATGCAGAGTCCGAAAAGCTAAATAAATGCTTTGAAGATAGAAATTAATAAAATAAAAGATTATATCTCATGTTTCGCGCGACTAATGAGAGCTCTATAGTTTATAGATTTGTCATTAGTCGTGACAGTGAAATAATCTTTTGTTTAGTATCCCACACATAGTTGAAGTGTGTATCAATATGTTCCAGCGTCATGCTGCTTCCTGTCGAAATATCAAACTTCAACGTGATTTATTACAAGAGGACATTATTTTGTTTAATCCGACATATCAAAAATTCCAATATGGTCGCCATACTGTTACTTTAGAAACGGGTATTATGGCGCGTCAAGCAACTGCTGCAGTTATGGTTAACATGGACGATACTGCGGTATTTGTCACTGTAGTTGCTAATAAAAAAGTTAAAGAAGGACAAGACTTTTTCCCTTTAACCGTTAACTATCAAGAACGTACTTATGCTGCTGGTCGTATTCCTGGTGGCTTTTTCAAACGCGAAGGTCGCCCAAGTGAAGGCGAAACATTAATTGCCCGTTTAATCGACCGTCCACTTCGTCCATTATTTCCTGAAGGTTTTGTCAATGAAATTCAAATCATTGCAACAGTGGTATCAGTGAATCCTGAAGTAAGCCCTGATTTAGTTGCTATGATTGGTGCATCAGCTGCACTTTGTTTATCTGGCGTTCCTTTCCATGGCCCAATTGGTGCTGCTCGTGTAGGCTTTATTAATGATGAATTTGTGTTAAATCCATCAGTAAAAGAATTAGCAACTAGTCGTTTAGATTTAGTTGTAGCAGGTACCAAAAGTGCTGTATTAATGGTTGAATCAGAAGCTGATTTATTAACTGAAGACCAAATGTTAGCGGCAGTGGTATTTGGGCATGATCAACAACAAGTTGTAATTGATAATATCAATGAATTTGTTGCTAAAGCGAATTGTGAAAAATGGGATTGGGTTGCACCAGCTAAAAATGAAGAGCTATTTAATGCGGTTTCTGAATTAGCTAAAGATCGTTTAGGTGAAGCCTATCGTATTACTGAAAAACAAGCTCGTTATGCGCAAATCGATTTAATTAAAGAAGAAGTGTTAGCTGCACTTAAAGAAAAAGATGAAGAGCTTGACGAAAACGAAGTTATCAACATTATTGTTGATTTAGAAAGCCAAATCGTTCGTCAACGTGTTATTGCTGGTGAACCACGTATCGATGGTCGTGAAAAAGATATGATTCGTGCTCTGGATATTCGTACCAATGTATTACCAAGAACTCATGGTAGCGCATTATTTACTCGTGGCGAAACGCAAGCATTAGTTACCGCAACTTTAGGTACTGAACGTGATGCACAGATCATTGATGAGTTAACTGGTGAATATACCGAACGTTTCCTTTTACATTATAACTTCCCTCCATATTCAGTTGGTGAAACAGGTATGGTTGGTTCACCAAAACGTCGTGAAATTGGTCATGGTCGTTTAGCAAAACGTGGTGTTGCTGCGGTAATGCCAAGCAAAGAAGAATTTCCATATACTGTACGTGTAGTTTCTGAAATTACTGAATCTAATGGATCTTCTTCAATGGCTTCAGTTTGTGGCGCATCATTGGCATTAATGGATGCTGGTGTTCCAATTAAGTCTTCTGTTGCTGGTATTGCAATGGGCCTTGTTAAAGAAGGTGATAATTTTGTAGTATTATCTGATATTTTAGGTGATGAAGACCATCTTGGTGATATGGACTTTAAAGTAGCTGGTACCCGTGAAGGTGTAAGTGCACTACAAATGGATATCAAAATTGAAGGTATCACTAAAGAAATTATGCAAGTTGCATTAAACCAAGCTAAAGGGGCACGTTTGCATATTTTAGGGGTAATGGAACAAGCGATTAATAAACCTCGTCAAGAGATATCTGAATTTGCTCCTCGTATCTATACGATGAATGTTAATCCAGATAAAATCCGTGATATCATTGGTAAAGGTGGTGCAACGATTCGTGCATTAACTGAAGAAACCGGTACTACCATTGAAATAACTGATGATGGTACAGTGAAAATTGCGGCATCTGATGGTAATAAAGCACAAGATGCAATTGCACGTATCAATAATTTAGTTGCTGATGTTGAAATTGGTAAAATTTATACCGGTAAAGTCACTCGAATTGTTGATTTTGGTGCTTTCGTTTCAGTTATTGGTGGAAAAGAAGGACTTGTTCACGTTTCACAAATCGCTGATCATCGAGTGGAAAAAGTTGCTGACTACTTAAAAGTAGGTCAAGAAGTGAATGTTAAAGTACTAGAAATTGATCGCCAAGGTCGAATTCGTTTAAGTATGAAAGATGCAGTTGAGTCTACACCAGAAGTTACGCCAACTGCTGAATAAAATCTGATCCACTAGGAGCTTAATATGAGATTATTCAACCTGAGAATGTTGTGCTGTATTTTTGCAGTCATTATCTTGTCAGGTTGTTCTTATTCTCTACCTTTACTTGCTGTTCCTGAGCAAGTTTCGTATGATGATGAATTGAAAATAGCTGAAATAAGTCAACAGTTATCAAGACGAGATCTTGATACTGTTTCTCGAATGCAGCTGATTTTCGAACGAGGAATTGTTTACGATTCATTAGGTTTTAAAGCATTTGCACAAAGTGATTTTAATCACCTTTTAAGTTTTAATCCTGAAATACCTGATGTTTATAATTTTCTTGGTACTTATGCACTAAGAGATGGTGATTTCGATAATGCTATGATGGCATTTAATACTACACTAGAAATAGATCCATCTTATGCTTTTGCTTATTTGAATCGTGCAATTACTTTATATCGTACAGGACATTATCAAGCTGCACAGCTTGATGCACAAAAATTCTATCAATATGATGTCAACGAACCTATTCGTGTTTTATGGCTTTATTTGATTGAAAAAGAAATAGATAAACAAGCTGCCCTAGCTCAGTTGCAAAATCGTTACGATAAACTAAACGATAAAATGAGTTATGGTGGTGATATCATTGCATTTTATTTAGGTAATATTAGTGAATCTAAATTAATGCAAAACCTTCAACAAGGTGTTGAAAATGACCGGCAATTAGCCGAACGCCTATGTGAAGCGTACTTTTATTTAGGTAAATATTACCTAGGTAAAGGTAACAATGAGCGTGCCAAAATATTATTTAAATATGCTTTAGCTAATAATATTTATAACTTTGTTGAACATCAACAGGCACTCTACGAAATTAAGTTACTTGAAGAAAAGTAACAAGGGTCATGCCAGTTTTAAAAGTGAAAATATTGTTATAGCGTAGTTCTGATTTGCCCATAATATTCTCAATTATTTTTATGCTATCTATCTTTTGTATTAAATAAAGTAATTATTTAAGCAACAGTTATGCATGTTTGATTGTTGATTATTGGCAGTTAGTTATTGGGGTGAGTTGTAAATTTTCAATTTAGTGAGCTGGCATAAATTTATATAGTGTTTTATTTAGGTAATGTAATATTTTATGAGCAATATTGTAATCCTCATAAATTATCTTGATTAGTAATTATCAGGTTTGTTGCTAACTTAAAATTAAGCCTATATATCCAATTTGCAAGCGAGTTTACATGACAACAGAAATATCTTTTATTGACCTTGGTTTATCTGAGGAAATCCTTAACGCATTAAATGATCTTGGTTTTACTAAACCATCGCCAATCCAAGCAGAATGTATTCCTTTACTTTTACAAGGGAACGATGTGTTGGGTATGGCACAAACTGGTAGTGGTAAAACAGCTGCTTTTTCCATTCCTTTTTTGATGAATATTGATGCTAATTTAAAAGCACCACAATTATTGGTTTTAGCACCAACTCGTGAATTGGCAATTCAAGTTGCTGATGCCTGTGCTGAATATGCAAAATATGTGAAAGGAGTAAAAGTTTTACCACTGTATGGTGGTCAACGTTATGACGTGCAATTACGTGCATTAAAACAAGGTCCACAAATTGTAGTGGGTACTCCAGGTCGATTGTTAGATCATTTAAATCGTAAAACATTAGATCTTTCAAACCTTAAAGGTTTAGTTTTAGATGAAGCCGACGAAATGTTAAGAATGGGCTTTATTGATGATGTTGAAAGTATTATGGCTACGATCCCAGAAGATCATCAAACAGCACTATTTTCAGCAACAATGCCGGCACCAATTCGTCGTATTACTAAACGTTTTATGCATAACCCGAAAGAAGTACAAATTAAAGGTACTAATCAAACTGCACCTGATATTGATCAAAGCTATTGGTTAGTACGCGGTATGCGTAAAAACGAAGCAATTGTACGCTTTTTAGAAGCTGAGGATTTTGATGCAGCAATTATTTTTGTTCGTACCAAAACAGCAACATTAGATGTCGCCGAAGTATTAGAAAAAAATGGTTATAGTTGTGCTGCTCTGAATGGTGATATGACTCAGCAACTTCGTGAGCAAACGCTTGATCGTTTACGTAATGGCCGATTAGATATCCTAATTGCAACTGATGTGGCTGCTCGAGGTTTAGATGTTGAGCGTATCAGTTTAGTTATTAACTATGATATCACTCTTGATTCAGAATCTTATGTTCACCGTATTGGGCGAACTGGTCGTGCTGGTCGTGCAGGACGAGCAATTTTATTTGTTGATAGTCGTGAACGCCGTTTACTTAAGAATATTGAACAAACAATTAAAAAGCCGATTCCTGAAGTAGCATTACCATCTAAAGAGTTGCTTGAAAAACGTCGTTTAGCGAAATTTACTCAGAAAATTCAGCAACAATTAGAAAGTGCCGATTTAGATCAATATCAAGCGTTATTAGAGCAAATCCAAGCAGATAGTGGCGCAGATCTTGAAACGATTGCAACAGCATTATTGAGATTAGCTCAGAGTGATCGTCCGTTGATTCTACCGCCAGATCCAGTATTTAAACCATCAAGAGAATTTCGTGATCGTGATAATCGAAATGGTGAACGTCGCTTACGTGGCGATAATCGTGAATCACCAAAACGTCGTGAACGCCGAGATGTGGGTGAAATGGATATGTATCGTATCGAAATTGGTAAAGAAAACGGTGTTGAAGTGCGTCATATTGTTGGTGCAATTGCTAATGAAGCCGATATTAGTAGTCGCTATATTGGTAATATCAAACTTTATGAAACTTATTCAACCGTTGAGTTACCAAAAGGCATGCCGAAAGATATTCTTAAGCATTTTGAACGGGTTAGAGTACTTAATCAACCAATGAAAATGAGCTTGGTAGCAGGTAAGCCATCTGAAGCTAAACGTGGACGTAAAAGTAGTAAAACAGAATCTAATGACAAAGGTTTTGCGAAAAAACGTGGCCGTCCTAGCGCACCTAAGTTCTAATATTTTTTAGGTTTGCTTCTTAAGAACCTCTGCCAAATAGCAGGGGTTTTTTATTGCTTATCTTTTAGATTGTTACCTGCATTTTTTGGCAAGGTAATAAAGTCAATCATTGCTAACAAGGTCATTCCTGCTACCATTAATAGTGCTAAGCTAAAATCTTCCACCATTAAACCCGTTTGGCTATGGCCATTATAGCTAGATGCAATAAATAGAAATAAAGCACTTAACACAATGCCGAGTACGTTATTTAGCTGCTGGAAAATGGTAGATAAAATGTTAGCGCTCTGTATTTCTGTTTTATCAATTTCTGAAAAACTAAGCGTGGTGATGGTAGTAAATTGAATAGAACGAGCACCACCGGAAAAGAATAGCACTAATATAATCCAGATGATAGGTGTTTGTGGCGTGAAAAGCGCACATAACACAAAACTTGAAGATAATAACAGCCCATTGATAATCAGAATTTTGCGGAATCCAAACTTATGAATTAAAGGTGTGTTTACTGTTTTAAGCAGGATATTGCCGGCAAATAATGATAGCAGTAGTGAACCTGCAGTTAACGGTGACCAACCAAAACCGACTTGAAACATTAGCGGTAAGATAAACGGAGCACTATTTAAGCCAATACGTATTAATGAACCACCAAAAAAGGTCATTCTAAATGTACGTTTAGAAAAGGCATATAGACTAATTAATGGGTGTTGAGTATGAGCTAAATGATAGTAGGCAAAGATTAATATTAGGCTACCGACCAAAGATAGTGTTACGCCTACCCAGAGACTACCATTTGAATGAGAAATCATTTCAAGCCCATAAACAAATAGTAAAAGGCCTAAACCACAGGTGATAAATCCAACACCGTCAAATGTACGTTTTTCAGGTAATTCTTTGGGTAATAATCGATGAGCGAAAAATAGGGCGATAAAACCTAATGGAATATTAAGAAGAAATATCCAGTGCCATGTTAGATATTGAGCAAAGAAGCCACCAATAATCGGCCCCATTAATGGCGCAATTAAGCCTGGCCAAACTAAAATAGAAATAGTGCTGACTAAATGTTGTTTTTCCGTTCGACTTAATACCACCGTTCTGCCTACAGGCACCATTAATGATCCACCTAAACCTTGAATTAATCTTGCGATGGTAAACATGGTCAGATTAGTCGATATGGCACACAATATTGATGCTAACATAAATAAAATAATCGAAATCGAAAAGACTCGATAGGCGGTGAAACGGTTAGCGATCCAGCCACTGGCAGGTAAACCAATTGTAAGTGCTAGCATATAGGCGCTAATCCCAATAGATAAATCTTGAGGATTGGTTAAAAATGATTTTGCCATAGCTGGAATTGCCGTGGTGATCACTGTAGCGTCTAGATTTTCCATGAAAAACGTCGCAGCGACTAAAATCGCCATTTTTCGGACGTGACTATTTTGTTGCATCATGTGGTTTGATTAATTCAAAAAAATAACAATAAAACTTTAATATACGCTAAAAATTTGTGTTGTGGTAAAGGTTTTTAACATTTTGCCCTTAATTGTGATTAAGAGTATACTAATGCCATATTAATCGGTAAAACAGAGGTAGAGGTACACAATGACAGATTCTTTAAATAAATGTAAAGCTAACGAAACACCTGCATGTTGTTGCGTTGATGTAGGTACAATTATAGACAATGAAGATTGTAGTGCAGAATATGAGCATGTTTTTACATCTGAATCAGAAGCAAATGCCAAATTAGCTACATTAACTCAAGCTGCAAAAGCTGTTGAAACAGAGCCTTGTGAAATTAACAGCAGCATCGATAAAGTTGAAAATGGCTATAAATTAACAGCTAAATTTACTTTCTGCTGTGGCGCTGAATGTATGATTTTCCAATTGAAATTACGTTAATTATTCATTTATGAAAGTTTGTATTATGAGACATGGTGAGGCAGGTTTTGCTGCTTCATCTGATGCAAGTCGTACTTTAACTGATTATGGTTTAAAACAAGCCTGTCAAGCTGGACTATGGCTTAATCAACAAAATTTTAAATTTGATTTAGGGTTAGTCAGTCCTTATTTAAGAGCCCAACAGACTTTCACTGAATTATCCTCTCACTGCCGAGTTTCTCAATTCGAAACTGATAATCTTTTGGTACCTGGTGGTAGCCCTTCTCATATTGCTGATTTATTAATGACACTGCCCGATCGTGGTATCGAAAATGTGATTATTGTTTCGCATCTACCTCTAGTTGGTTATTTGGTTAATGAGTTATGTCCAGATGTTTCACCACCAATGTTTCCTACAGCTGCTATTGCTTGTGTTGATTTATCCGCCAATACGGCAGGAAAGCTAGAATGGTTTCATGTAGTGGAATAAAAAAGCTTAACTTATTTGATTTACCTTTAACTGGTCGAACGCTAATCGAAGCGTCAGCAGGAACGGGTAAAACCTATTCGCTCGCATTTATTTATCTGCGATTATTATTGGGGATTGGTAAAAACAGTTATCCCACACCTCTTGATGTTAATCAGATTTTAGTGGTGACCTTTACTAAAGCCGCTACTCAAGAACTGCGATCTCGTATCAGGCAAAATATTCAAGAATTACGATTAGGGTTGTTACAAGGTCATCATGATGATCCAATTTATCAACAATTAATTGATTTAGTTGATGATAGCAACCAAGCAATACAGAAATTAACCCAAGCACAACAATCAATGGATGATGCGGCGATTTATACGATTCATGGTTTTTGTCAACGTATATTGACTAGTCATGCTTTCGAATCAGGTGTACTGTTTGAACAAACATTGATAACTGATGAACAAGATCTAAAGTTACAAGTTGTGCAAGATTTTTGGCGTCACTACTTTGTTCCTCTCGACAAAGCATTAGCCTACCTGATTCTTGACTATTGGCAGGATCCAGAAAGATTGCTATCCGACATCAGACCTTATTTAAATTTTGAATTTGATGAGCAGCAAGAAGAACATATTGATATCAGTGGCAAGATTCAGCAATTTTATCAAAAATATTTTCAGCAGATCAGTCTGATCAAAAAACAGTGGTTAGATTCAATTGCCGATCTGCCAGAAATAATTGCTCAATCAGGCGTTAATAAACAATCCTATAGTAGCCGTAATTTACCTAATTGGTTGGCCAAAGTTACTGCCTGGGCGCAGATGCCAATCCGTTCATTTAAACTGCCTAATGAGTTAACTAAATTTAGTCAGTCGATTTTAATTGAAAAAACTAAGCAAGGTAAAAATCCTCCGACTCATGCCGTTTTTGAGAGTATTGAAGCGCTATGTAATAGTTCTATTGATTTACGCGGCGAAGTTCTAATGGATATCGTTAAAGTCATTCAAAAGCGTATTTATATTCAGAAGATCAAACGTGGTGAAATGAGCTTTGATGATCTCTTAAGCCAGTTGAACCGAGCTCTACGTGCTAGAAATGGTAATCGATTAGCAGAGAGTATTGCGAAAAAATACTGTGTAGCGCTGATTGATGAATTTCAAGATACTGATCCGGTGCAGTATAAAATTTTTGATCGTATCTATAATCGTTATCCGAAAGAGACGGGTTTACTGTTTATTGGTGATCCTAAACAAGCGATTTATAGCTTCCGTGGTGCGGATATTTTTACATATCTAAAAGCAAAATCCTCAACCGGTGAAAATAATTTTACTATGCAGGTCAACCACCGTTCTTCATCATCGATGGTGAATGCGGTTAATGCATTATTTAATCATCATGATAATCCGTTTATTTTTGAAAATATTCCATTTTTACCAATGGAAAGTGCCGAACGTAATCAACAAAAAGGTTTAATTATCAATAATCAAGAGGTTAATGCTTTAGCGGCATACTTATTACCTGATGAAGTTAGCTCAAAAACGGATTATCAAGAACATATCGCTAACTGTTGTGCTAAGCAGATTGTGACGTGGTTGATGGATCCGACCATTTTATTGAAGGATAAAGATGGTCAACGACCAATTACAACTGCTGATATTGCCATTTTAGTCCGTACCGGATACGAAGCTGAGATTATCCAACAAAAGTTAACCAGTGTTGGAGTTAAAAGCGTTTATTTATCTAATCGGAGTAGTGTCTTTCTGGCTAAAGAAGCACAGGAGGTCCTGTGTTTATTACAAGCAGTGCTTATGCCAGAAAACGAATCGGCTCTACGCTTAGCTTTAATGACGACACTGTTGGGTCAAACCATGACTGATCTTGAGCAAATAACCGACGATCAAGATATATGGGAAGGTTTGATAGAGGAGTTTAAACAGTATCAGATTATCTGGCAATATTATGGTGTGTTAGTCATGTTGCGCCGGATGATGAAAAAACGTCAGTTAGCTGAAAATATATTAGCTAGCCCAAATGGTGAACGTACTTTAACTAATTTGATGCATCTAGGCGAGCTATTGCAAGAAGCGGCCGACGAACTTGATAGTCCACATGCTTTGGTTCGTTGGTTATCAAGACAAATTGTCAGTCCTGATGCAAATTTAGAAAATCATGAGCAACGATTAGAAAGTGATGAAAATTTAGTAAAAATTATTACTATTCATAAATCTAAAGGTTTAGAGTTTCCTATTGTTTGGTTACCATTTGCAGCTCAATTTCGAAATTCAGATAGTCAGTTTTATCATGACAAAAATAATGACTATCAACCAACTTATGCTTGGCTATTAACCGATGAAATAAAACAACAGATTGAAGATGAACGTTTAGCCGAAGATTTACGTTTACTTTATGTTGCTATGACACGTTCAATCTTTCATTGTAGCGTTGGGTTAGCATCATTAAAAAACAGTCAATCAGCGATTGATTATTTATTAAAAGGTGACTTACGTTCAATTGCTAAATTTGCTAATTTGGTTGAATTACAATTACCTATTTTAGGTGAGCAGTATAATCCTGAATTAGCCGCCAATCTTTCACTTACCGCCAATGTATTTAAACGTAAATTATCTAATAGTTGGCGTGTAACCAGTTATACCGAATTACAAAAGCATAATAATTTGGTTGGCCTTAATTCAACTATGATGAGTGATTGGCGTGAAAATAATTTTGAATCCGCCGATTCATTATCAACTGAAGAGCAATATGATATCCATCATTTTCCAAAAGGTGCATATGTGGGTACATTATTGCATTCCATTATGGAAAATTTAACGCCAACTAATGCCGATGATTTGTGCGCTAGTACGATTAAAAAATTGAGTTTACCACCACATTGGTTAACAGTGCTAAGTGATTGGTTGCAACACGTTTTAGCAACGAAACTAAATAAAAAACAAGATCAAGATGGGCCGTTATTAGCCGATGTTTTAAATAGCCAATGTATTAATGAATTACAATTTTATTTTCCCATTCGTAGTGCAGTGACCAGTAAGCAATTAGATAGTTTATGTAAAGAGTATGATGATTTATCCAAACAATGTCCTTCATTAGATTTTGAAACTGTACAAGGCATGTTAAAAGGGTTTATCGATTTAGTGTTTGAGTATCAGGGTAAATATTATATTGTTGATTATAAATCAAATTGGTTAGGTGACGGGGTAGAGGCTTATACCGAGTCAGCCTTAAATCAAGTTATGTGTGAGCATCGTTATGAGCTTCAGTATCAAATTTATTGCTTAGCCCTGCATCGATTTTTACGAAGCCGTCTAGCTGATTATCGATATGAAACTCATTTTGGTGGTGTTTATTATCTATTTTTACGGGGACTTCCTAAACAAGGGATCTTTTATCATCGACCAAAGCAACAGTTTATTGAGAAACTTGATAAGTTATTTGATGGGAAAGATTTAACTTAAATAACTAGGCACAATTACTTGTGATTTTGCGATATCTGGACAACAAAATTGTGTTGGTTTTATCGTTAACTATCTATTTATTATGATAATTTTTTAGTCATTACCTATTCACTATTATCATTTGTTTGGTTACCAGCAATACTGCGAATGCAATCTTATTTTCAATTATTGTAATATGATCATTAGGCTACTAGCAGGTTGCTGAGAATTTTTACATGCCTAAACAAATCACTTGTAGATAGAATTATATGCACGAATTAATATTGTTGTTCATTGTTCTTCCTGCTTTCTATAGTGATCATTTTTTTGATGAAAATACTGATAAATAATCTTTATTTTTGTCTGTTGATTATTTCAGCAATAATCAAATTATTAGATTGTCTTTTCAATAGTTCGTCGTTTAACAATTGTTAATTAATATTATGATTTTACTTGCTAAGCATAAATATTCGTTTACTAAAAAAGAGTTTTACTAACATTTTGTAATCGATTACATTAAATTTTATTTAAAAATGTTATAAAAAACAATGAACTTTGACAGGAGTAAAATATTAATGTGACAATTGTCACATTCCAGAGATTTATTTGTTAAATGATCAAGTTTATTGGTTATAGTAAATAAGCTTATTTAATAAGCGTTGGATTGCTACCGTAGCAGTATAACGGGCAAAACCTAAAGCATAGATTATTAATCTACGCTTTAGGTTTTTTTTTGTCTCAATTTTCTGAGACTTCTTTAATCTCTATTAAATAATGAGTAGAAAAAAATGAAATATTTAACTAAAGCAGTATTAAAAGTAAAACCTAAACGAATTGTTTTAATTACTTTACTTGGCTTGTGCTATATACCGAACTCTTTTGCTACTACTCAAGATGAGTTAGAGGCTAGAATATCAATGTTAGAGCAAAAATTATTAGCACTATCTCAAGAGTCAATAGATTTAAAAAAACAAGTTATTGAATCGAATAAACAACTCGCACAATTGAATAAAAATATTCAACAACAACAGGTTGTAATTAATAATCAACAGAAAGCATTGAAAAAACAGAGTGTTGCTGTAGCAAATGTTCAAAACAATGCCGATTCTAAAGTTGTTACACAACATCAGCCCGCACTCGATAATCAAATTGTGTTAATTAATGACGCCAAAGCAAACGGTAGTAAAGACCAGTCAACAGCAACTAAAACAATTAAAAATGCCTATACCCTTTCTGAGTTTAAAGATTTTATCAAAGATGAAATTGGTTTTTCATTTAATGGTTATTTCCGTGGTGGTTGGTCTACTTCAAAAAATGGCAAACCAAAAAATTATGCTGAAGGAGCCCTAGGTAGATTTGGTAATGAGTATGGTGGTTGGTATGATTTGGTATTCAAACAAAAGGTGTATGATGAAGATGGTCATAGGGTTGATGCCATTGTTATGATTGATGGTAATGTGGCTACGAATAAGGCTGCTGGTTTGTTTAATACCCAAGATGATAATATCATGCAGTTTTCTGATATCTATTTATCGACTAAAGGATTTATCCCTGGTTTTCCTGATGCAAATTTATGGGTAGGTAAACATTCACTTCCATATAATGAAATTCAAATGTTGGATTGGAAAACGCAAAAAACCCCTGCAGGTGGGGGAATCGGTATTGAAGGTTTAGATGTTGGCGTTGGTAAACTTGATTTAGCTTTAGTAAGAGCTGACGTTAATGTCAAACAAACTAAAAAAACCGAGGTTGTTGAGAACGGTAAAACTGAAATAAAAGAAGTCACTAAGCGTGAAGAAGTTGATTTAAACGAAGTAGAGTTTCGCTATCGAGATATTCCTTTATGGCAAGATGCAACCTTGGCGATTAATGGCCGTTACTCGGCACCAAATAAATCGAAAATCCAAGATAGTGTTAGTGTCAAAAATGCTTGGTTAGGTAGTTTTGTTCTAAGACAAAATAATTTCTTTGGTGGATTTAATCAATTAACCTTACAAACTGCAACTAATTCAGTGGCTTCTCAATTAGCTAATATTAATACTAATAACCCTGAATTTGCAGCTAATTCTGATAACGATTATATTGGTACACATACTGGCGGTAAGGCTTATCGTTTAGTATCTGAAGGTGAGGCTTATTTAGCTGATAAAGTCATAGTCGCTCACGCTTTAGCACTTACAACAGGTAACGATGTCTATTCGTATGATTTGAGTTCAGCTCATACCGATTTTACTAGTTTCAAATCGGCAATCAGACCTGCTTATATTTGGGATACTTACAATCAAAGTGGTGTCGAGTTAGGTTACTTTAAACAAAAAAATAAAGTTAAAGGTAAAAATTATACTGAGGAAGGTTTTAAAACAACACTCTTCCATTCGTTTAAAGTGGGTGAGAGCATTTTAACTTCAAGACCTGATATTCGTTTTTATGTTTCGTATATAGAATCAATGCAAAATGAAATTAGTAAATTTGACTTTAATGGCAAAGAAAATCAAATTAGCTTTGGTGTGCAAACCGAAGTTTGGTTTTAGATAATCTTGTCAGGGTGAAATATAATATTAATGTCGAAAACGATAATTATAGGTTTTCGACATTTTCTAAGAGATTTGTTAGCTTTAAACTTAATATATTAGCCGATATTGTTAACTGAGTATCGCTTTGTTAACGTTGGAATAAATACATTAATTAAGTTCGTCGGAGGCGGCTCTCCTTTTGCTAATCGTAATGCAAGTTCAGCAGCTTGTTCGGCCATTGTGTGTAGTGGATAACGAATGGTTGTTAGCTTAGGATGTAGATACCGAGCAATTAAAAGATCATCAAAGCCAATAATTGAAACATCATTCGGAATTTTTATATCATTATCATATAATACTGACATAGCCCCAGCTGCCATTGAATCATTGTAACAGGCAATTGCCGTAATTTGTCGATTTCGTTCTAAAAGAGACATCATGGCTTGTTCTCCACCTTCTTCATTAGGCGAAGCGAAGGCAATAAAGTTATCATTAATATCAATATTATGTTCGATTAATGCATCTTTATAGCCCTGCAATCTATCTATTGCATCAGATATGCTATGTTTAGAACTTAAATATCCAATGTTGGTATGACCATGCTGAATTAAATGTTTAACTGCTAGGTATGAGCCATAACGACTATCAAGCGCAATACAGCGTTTTTCAAAACCTTTTAATATCCGATTAATTAGGACCATACCAGGTATTTGTTGCATTAATTTTATTAATTGATCATCGGGTAACATTTTTGCATGCACAACTAAAGAAGAACAACGATGTTCTATAAGATTGGTTATAGCTCTATATTCTTGCTGTTTATTATGATATCCATTACCAATTAGCAAAAAATGGCCGTTTTTCGCTGCAACTTTTTCAACAGTACTAATCATTGCGCCAGAAAATGGATCGGATAGGTCTGCTACCACGATGCCAATAGTATTAGAGTTTTGTTGGGATAACGCTCGGGCGTTAGCATCAGGATAATAATTTAATTTTTCCATGGCTCTTTTTACTGTTTCACGAGTCTTATCACTTACATTGTCAGCGTCATTAATTACCCGTGATACCGTTGCAACGGAAACTTTTGCTAGCTTTGCAACATCTTTTATTGTCGCCATAAAAAATCCTTTTAACTTTTTAACTCATTGCCAATATAGAGTTTTTAGATTACCGATTGGTTAGAATATATAGCTCGTAAATTGGCGGAAAACCTAAGATTCAAATATTTCGATTATATTTGCTGTCGATACAACCTGTAATATTCTGAATATCTACTTAACTGCTTATAATAGAATAAAATTTTTAGTTTGCCAATAAGCTCATTTTTATATGAATCGTTTCAGTAAAAAAATATTAATGTAGAAGATTGAAAATATTAAGCTGTAAAATTTAATGGAAAAATTACACACCTTAGTTTGTTATTACGCCTATTAACATGGTGTAACTAGGTTTAGTTCTAGCAACAGTAAATAAATATTTATTAACCAATGGTGTTGGATAGTAGATTGCATAGCATAATTAGTGATTATTAACTCGATATTTTGCTGAGTTTCAAAATTTTCATCTGGTGTAGTTTATTAGTAATCATATTAGTGATGCTGATTTACATTTTAAAGAATCAGTTGGTTATGTAAATTTAGCAATGATAAATATATAAATACTTTTTGCTGCCGATTTGCTACATGATAATTTTATATTATAAGACTACTATCAAGCTTTGATTAGATGCTCTCCCATTTAAGAAATAGCTTATTTCAATTTTAATTGGTAAATTCCGTACATTTACTATCAGTACAATTATCAAATAGATATTTATCAAAAATGTAATCGATTACATGATCAGGGTGAATGGCATAGGTTTGACTGGTTAAAATGATTTATATAACTATGTTATCTAAGATAGATTATCTATAATTATTTTTATATTAATATTATGATTTTAAATCAATTAATATTATTGAAATGTTGTTTTTTGATTCATATAGTTAATCGATATATTCGATTTTATTTGGTTATTAATAAAGAGTTAAACTTCACAAATTTTTATTACAAATGGTTGTGCGAAAAGCCTACATTTTGTGTTATTATGTTTTAATTGTGGGTGAAATTTTAAAATATCATGAAAAAACAGAATATTATTACTTTACTTTCTTTTATTGCTGTAGCTTTTAGTGCAAATGCTGTTGATAAATATGTTACTGAAAATGTTGATATTTATTTACGTCGTGGCCCAGGTTCACAATATGCCTATTCAAACGCAGTTAAAGCTGGTCAAAAAGTAATTGAACTTGAAAAAAGTGCTGATGGCAAATATACCAGGATACAGCTTCCTAGTGGTAATTCAGCTTGGATTGAGTCTAATAAATTAAAAGATCAACCTAGTTTTAAAGAACTTGTGCCATCATTAGAAGCACAACTCGCTGAGTATAAAGATAAAGTTGATAATGCAGAAAAAAATCAACAAAATGCCATCCGAGATTATGCGGAAAAACTACAAAAAGCTGAACAAACGATTGAAAGCCTACAAGCTAAGAATAATGAGTTAGAACAACTTAATAAACAGCAAGATATGAAGCTTGAGTCTATGTTAAATCAAGTTGATGATAAGCGCCGTGATCTGATTGTAACTTGGTTTACTTATGGTGGCTTAGTTGCTGGTGGTGGTTTCCTTCTAGGTCTTATTTTGCCGGCTATTATGCCTGGTCGTCGTAAAAAAGATCGTTGGATGCGTTAAATGAGTAAAATCTATCTTGTTGGTGGTTCAGTTAGAGATAGATTGCTACATCTCCCTGTTGTTGATCGAGATTGGGTTGTGGTTGGTGCAACCCCAGATGAACTTTTAGCATTAGGTTACCAACAAGTTGGTAAAGATTTTCCTGTTTTTTTACACCCCAAAACTAAAGAAGAGTATGCTTTGGCTCGAACAGAGCGGAAATCAGGTAAAGGCTATACAGGCTTTATATGTGACTTTAGTAAAGATATTACTTTAGAGCAAGATCTTATTCGACGAGATCTTACTATAAATGCGATTGCCATGGATCAAGAAGGCAATATTGTCGATCCTTATCATGGTGTTAATGATATTAAGCTTAAATTATTACGCCATGTTTCTCCTGCGTTCAGAGAAGATCCGCTACGAATTTTACGTGTGGCTCGTTTTGCTGCCCGTTATCACCATTTAGGTTTTAGAATCGTTGCTGAAACGAGTAATTTAATGAAAGAGATGGTCTCTGCAGGTGAAATAAATACCCTTACAGCAGAAAGAGTATGGAAAGAGACTGAAAAGGCGCTAGCGACTGAGGATCCTCAAGTTTATTTTCAAGTATTGGAACAATGTGGTGCTTTAGCGTTATTATTTCCATCTCTCAAACTTTCCTGCACTATTACTGATGCATTAAAAAAATCGACTTTATTGACTGATGATTTGACTGTGCGCTTTGCAGTCTTGTGCGGTGAGTTTGCATCCAAAACTGAGCTAGAAAAACTTTGTTTACAAATTAAAGCCCCCAATCAATATACGAAATTAGCAATTATGGTGCAGCAATTTCACAATAGTGTTGCTAATGTGATACAGTTAACTGCGGAACAAATTATCGAATTGTTCAATAAAATAGATGTATGGCGCAATCCAGCCCATCTTAATCAATTGATAATTGCTAGCCAATCTTATGCTAAAACGGAATTATTTCCTCAAGCTCAATACCTTGAACAAGCATATAAATTAGCTCTAGCTGTCGATGTTCAAAATATTATTGCCGAAGGTTATACTGGAAAGTTAATTCATAATGAGTTACAAAAAAGGCGAATTGAAGTGTTATTAAACGGTATTTGATTGCATCTTAATCAATCGTCACTTTTTTTTAAAATATCTAAAAAAAAGGGTTGACGATTTGCCGTAACACAAGCATAATGCGCCTCGCAGTGTTGGTTATGACGTTGCGAATGAAATGGCTACGTAGCTCAGCTGGTTAGAGCACATCACTCATAATGATGGGGTCACAGGTTCGAATCCCGTCGTAGCCACCATTAAGGTTAGTTTGTATTTTTACCGAAAGTATACAGTGCGGGTGTGGCGAAATTGGTAGACGCACCAGATTTAGGTTCTGGCGCCGCAAGGTGTGTGAGTTCAAGTCTCTCCACCCGCACCATTTTAATCTTAATGTCTATCCTTTATTGGGGTATAGCCAAGCGGTAAGGCAGCGGGTTTTGATCCCGCCACGCCCAGGTTCGAATCCTGGTACCCCAGCCATTCCAATCTGCTCATATTTTTATATCTGACTTTTTAGTCTATTTTTTATATTGGAACTTTGCCACTATAATCAATTCTATAAAAATATGCGGAATTAGTAGATTTACTAGATATCTAATCTCCATTCATATTGGGGTATAGCCAAGCGGTAAGGCAGCGGGTTTTGATCCCGCCATGCCCAGGTTCGAATCCTGGTACCCCAGCCATTTAATTTTCAAACATTATCTATGTATCACTTTTTTGAGTGAATTAATAATCATCTTTGAAAAATTAGCCACTATTTATTTTTTGATTAAGTTTACTTGTCTTATTTAGTATATAAATGAAGAGTTGCTTTTAACAGTAAATACTAAAGTAGATTATCTGCTTTTTAAAAGCTAAATTAGAATTATTCTAACTATAATAAGAATAAAAATTGCGCTATACCTTCTTATAACGCAATTTATGAATGTATTTTCTATTTCAGCACACAAACAAAATATAATTCATTATCTTTTAACTGCCATTCAATAGCGCCTTTTGTTGCACCTACTGCATATTGGTTATTACTATCTCTTTCGTCCGAAGTCCAATATAAACGTCCTTTAGGGAAATGGTTGCCGGGATAGGTGTGATGATAATAGTTTTCTTCGTTAGTTACATCACCCCATTCAGCTAAAAGATTGTTTCCAACCCGACGATAATAGTGATTTGTTGTAATGGCTAGACAATTATCTGAGTTATTATCAGATTGGCAAGCACCACCACTAGTAATAAGACTTTGGTCACTGTTGGTTAAATCTTCAATAGATGGCACGATATAGTTTCCCTGACAAACACTTCTACGTTGATTATAAGGATGAAAATCTTGGCTGGGTGCGGAAAACCATTTCTTAATAGTAAACGAATAAATATCTTCACCGTTGGATTTTATAGAAAATGTAGGGTTTGCTTCAGTGGCTTCTCCTAGCAATTTGACTTGAACAGCCGTGTTAGCTAGGTGGCTATCTACATCATTATCACTAATTTTTTTTATCTCTACATTTACTCCCTTTGAACTATTTGATGATGTTATTGTCGATAAATCAAATGGTACGCCAGCTATAAACATGAGAAATCGTGCTTGATCAAACCCTGTATTTGGAAAACCACCAGAACTGACTTTATTAACGAAACCAGAATCAACTATGTATTGATTGTTATCGCCCCAAGTTAAATGGGCCCAGTCGCCAGTATAATCTCTATTTTCGAAAGGAAATGAGTTTACAATTGATGGTCGATTGGCACAAACGGTAGGTTTGATCGCATTGTAAATCAAAAAATCACTCTTGGGCGTAGAATAAATTGTATAATTTGGTATGCCATATTCAGAGACTAAAGCGATGGTGCCTGAAATTCTGATATACGGATTCCACCCCAACCGTGCTAGTTCACAAAAGGTTCTATCTCTATCTGGTTCCAATAATAAATAAGATATATTGGCTGCTCGATAGAACCAATCTATTTTAAAACCGTCATCAGGTGGGGTTATTTTGGCTATAACATCGCCGTCATCATCAGAGACATTCTGGCTATCAATTGGATTAGTCGGTGAAAATGGCATTATTATAGGTTCAAAACCATAATCAGACTTTAACATCGTTAACAATTGATTGGGTGTGGTGGTATTAGGATCAACCTGAGGGAAATTTATGGATTTTATTGTGTCATTTAAACTATTCAATTCAGCGTTTATTGTAGTTTTTAATTTTACTCCAAAATAGTGAAAGTTTTGTTGATTATATTCTCGAGATCCATTTATGCCTATCGCATCTGGGTTAATAAAATAGGGGGCGGAACCATGAATAACTGCTACTGTTTTTGCATCCAAAGCCAAAGCTAAATCGTTCATTAAAAACACTGAAATTAAAAAGAATATGATAAATCGTGTTAACCATGGAAATTGAGAAAACAGAATAAATTTAAATCCTTTCAATAACATCATCTTACCTTACCTTTTAATTCTTAAATTTAAATAAAAAATACATTTATTGTGTTTAAATTATGCTGATACTTATTACTACAAACTTAGATCGTAAAAAGCTTAATTCTTGGATAAAAATGTTTTTCTTATGAATTGCAATATTAGGTCGAGCTTGAAACTGAAAGTTTAGTTACGTAAAAATCCATGTGTAAAAATATGATATTTAACACATGGATAATTATGTAGTGGATTGTTATTTATATAAATTTACATAAACTGTTTGAGCGGTATCGGCACGATTAGCAGAGACTTCTTTAACATAATAGAAATGAGCATCATTAGCGATAGCATATTTTTGTGCAGCAGCACTAATTTCGCTAGTATTATTAAATGTGCCATGGAACACAATAGTTTGATAAGGTTTCATTACTTTGAAAGCATCACTAGTGATTTCATAAGCATCTTGACCTGCAATTGCTTTAGAGATAATAAAGTCACGGACAGGTGCATCTTTTTTATATAAAGCAACATCGATTTCCTGCTCATTATTTTTAACATCATCGGCAGTAATTGAATACACATAAAATGCATAAGCATTTTTTTCAGCAGCTATTTTACTTGCTGAATCCATTATTTCAGATGTGTTGTTGTAGCTACCTTTGAATTTGACTATTTCAAATGGTAAATAATAAAGAGCTTTAGATCGTGGATAAAGCACAATGCCGTTATGGGTAGCTTCATCTTTGCTTACAGCAATTGGTGCATTTGATAAATAAATATCAGCATAAACAATAGCACGATCGGTTGAAGTTCCAGTAGCTGGTTGTTCAATACCAGTGATATGATAATATTTTGCTCCAGCTTCATCAGCAGCTTTAGATATATCATCTGCTGCATTTTGTGCTTGTAAATAGCTACCAGTTACTGAAATTTCTTTGTAAGGAATGAGGTTATTACTTTCTTCAGCTGTTAATGGTAATGCCGCATAAGTATTGGCAACAGGTAGAGATAATAGTAAAGCTAATGCAATAGATGATTTATTAAAACGTTTCATAATAATGTCCTTCATATTTATGTTATAAAAATTAAAAAACAATTTGTAACGCTTATTCTATGAGGGTATTGCATGAGAGTTTTTTAAACAAGAATAACGCTCTCGAAATAATTTTTTTACTAATTCTTTCAGACAGCTAGATAAAACAGGGTAGAAATGATAGAAATGAGAAATAACCGATTAATAGTATATATTAATCAAAATATTTGTGTAGGTACCACTTGGTTTTTTTGGAAAAAATTTTTCTTAAAGCATTTTATGTTAAAGTCAAAACTGAATCATATTTAATTTAGCTGTAATTTATAATTGGGCATTACATTTGATGGTTCTTATAAAACTATTAATAATTTGTGCAGTTAATCCCTAAATAACAAAATTTTCATATTGATAAAAATAAACATCATGTTGTGACTTTTGTTGCCAATTTGCTGTTCGATTAGGTACCAATTCAAATGGAAAATTGTCGTCAGGTTTAAAACCAACTAACATAGTGGCTTGTTTCGGTTGATGGTTAATAAACCATTCAAGTGGAACCGTAAAAATAGATTCAACTTCATCTTGATTAAGTAGCAAATTATCTAAAGATTCAATTTTTGCGACAAATGGATAAATCATCATCCCTAACGAAGCAATAAATTTCGGTAATTGTCCTAAAATAGTTATTTGATCAATAGTAATGCCTAACTCTTCAAAGGTTTCACGTTTAGCTGTATATTCAGGGTTATTATCAGTTGCTTCAACGCGACCACCAGGAAAACAAATATCACCGGGTTGCCATTTAAGTTTCTTTGAACGTACTTGAAAGAGTAGGTGTAATTGATTTTCGATAGTTATAATTGGGATTAAAACAGCAGCTTTATTAATAGTATGAAATTGGTTTTTGTTTTTTTTTAAAGCTTGTGATATTTTTTTTATTGTGGTCATGATATTTATTTCGTTTTATTTTTAGATTTACATTCTTTTTACGTTATAATATAAACTTATTGGAGAAATTGTTCGTCAATAGTACATCTGTTTCACCTGAATAATACTATGCAATACGATATTAATAACATAAAAAAAGAACTTGATGATCTTGCTATTCTGAAACATGAGCGAGCTCGGAGTGGAATGCCTTTGGAATTCCAACGAGTTTTTTCATTGTTACCAGTACTTTTTCATTTTCATCATCCAGATCTTCCCGGTTATCTTGATATAGAAACGCCATCAGGTATTGCATACTATCAACCTTCAAACGAGGTTATTGAACAACTACAACATTGTTTCAATTTTAATAACACTACACAGAAAAAATATTCTGATATATCTGCACTATATTCAATGGGTAGTACTTGCTCTATAGGACAGGCAGTTACCTCGGATCTTGATATATGGGTTTGTATCGAAAATAATTTATCTGCAGTTAAAAAGCAAGCTTTAATAACAAAGTGTCGATTGATTGAAGAGTGGGCTGAAAAACTTGGTGTAAAACTTACTTTATTTGTCGTTGATGTCGATCGATTTATCAATCAACATCATGAGTGTTTGATGGGTGAAAACTGTGGTTCAGCGCAACATATTTTATTGCTGGAAGAGTTCTATCGTTCGGCCAATCTTTTAGCTGGCAAACGACTGCTATGGTTTGCAGTTCCAGCTGATTTTACAATTAATGATGTTACTTATCCAACTTATGACACATGTGTTCAAGCATTGGTGGTTGCTAATATAATCAAACGTGAAGAATGGATCGATTTTGGACCACTTACAGAATTGTCTGCAGAAGAGTATTTTGGTGCAAGTTTATGGCAACTCTATAAAAGTATAGATTCACCATTTAAAGCTGTATTAAAAACATTACTACTTGAAGTTTATTCTTCAATCTATCCTGAAAATAGACCAATTGCTTATGAAATGCGCGAGTATATTCAAAAAGGTGAAATTCATGTTCATCATTATCTTGATTCATACTCTATGTTGTTAGATCGAATTTCCAATTATCTAATTGAAATTAGAGATTTTCAACGTCTTGAGTTGGTAAGACATTGCTTTTATTTAAAAGTAAATGAAAAATTATCAGATAATGATCAACCATCATCATGGCGTCGTAAAATATTACATGAATTAGTTCAACAATGGGGATGGAAGCATAAGTTATTGGTAAAATTGGACGCCAGTAAAACATGGAAAATAGAACAAGTACGTGAAATACACGAAATAATGCTCCACACAATGATGACAGGTTATCGTAATTTACTCAATTTTGGGCGTCGTAATAACTTAGATTCACTTATTAGCCCACAAGATTTGGCCATATTGACTCGTAAATTATATGCCTCTTTTGAAGTTTTACCGGGTAAAATTTCAACATTAAAACTTAATATTTCGGATAATCTGCAAGAAGAGGTATTAACTTTTATTCATGTCAAAGAAGATCGTATTAATCGAGCCGGTTGGTATGTTTATAATCAAACACCTAAACTAAATTCTATTATCGGTCATCAATACTTAGAATATAGTAAATACTTAGTCAAATTAGTTGGTTGGTGTTATTTTAATGGTTTAATTTCTGATTCAACTAATTTTTATTATTACGATGGTGATGAACGAGAAAATCAAAGAATAACCAAGCTCATCGAAGATCTGAAAAATTATTTTCCGATAGATGTACCTACCGCGACTGAGGAACAGTTATATGGGCCTTGTGAAATACGCCATTTAGCTATTATCTTGAATTTAGAAGATGATCCAACTATTAATTTAGAACTTGAGGATGAAATTAGTACTAATGTTTTAAATTATGGCAAGCAAGAATTAAGCTTAGTTGGTTCTATCGATTTACTTTATCGTAACTCATGGAATGAGATTCGAGTGTTACATTTTAGCGGTTCTTTATGTGTACTTGAAGCTATAAAAGCATTACTTAATCGTATGCATAAAGATGCTGATTTACCTAACTCAGTCGAAATTTTCTGTTATAGTAAATATCTTAGTCATGAAATCCGTAAACAAATGAAAAAACTGATGGATGACTGTGTTGATTTACGATTAACTACTACTAAAAATAACTTAACTCAAGTCAAACCACTTAGAATAGATGGTGCTTCATGGTATCTATTTTTTGAACGATTTGGCGTTTCATTTCATCAGTTTGAAAATGCTATTGATTTTTATGGAGCGGTATCGAATAATAAGGTTCAAGGTAGGCCGTTAAATATCTTAGATGAAAGCAATGAATTACCTAAAGAGATAGATAGCGTCGCTTATGAAGGTATTATTCAATTCTTCTTTGAAGATACCACTTCAGGATTTGACTTATATATTTTAAATGAACATAATCAAATAGAAATATACCGTAATTGTAATGGTACTAAAGAAAATATGGTTAAAGATATCAATGATTTTTATGTATTATCTGATGACCGTTTTACTTTCACTACCAGTAGCTCAGTTAATTTTAATTTACCGCAATTTTATCAGATCACATATAATGATGCGGGTGAGCGTGAAATCTTCTTATTGAATTAATTATCTAAAAAAATTTATCCAAAAATTTAATAAAATCATTATCTTTTAGTATATAAATAATTAAAAATGAAAATGATTGATTAAAAAAATGAAATTTCTATTAAAATAATGGGAACTTTTTTTAAATTTACGAATCTAACTGTTAGAGTGCACAGTTTTGGGCCAACTAATAGTTATTAACATAATAAGGAATGGCCTTTAATGGGGGAGCAAATAACAGACCAAGTTTTAGTTGATCGCGTTTTAAACGGAGATAAAAATGCGTTTAATTTACTTGTTGTTCGTTATCAAAATAAGCTAGCTCATTTGGTATCACGTTACGTTTTACCTTCTGAGGTCCCTGATGTTGTGCAAGAAACCTTTATCAAAGCTTATCGTTCGTTAAGTTCTTTTAAGGGTGAAAGTATTTTTTATACTTGGTTGTACCGAATTGCGGTTAATACAGCAAAAAATTATTTAATTTCGCAAGGTCGACGACCGCCATCTTCGGATATTGATGCTAGTGAAGCTGAAAGTTATGAAGGTGCCGACTCATTGAGAGTTGTCGATAACCCAGAAAGTTTGGTTCTTTCTAAAGAAGTTGAAAAAGTTGTATTTGATGCAATTGAAGCATTACCTGATGATTTGAGAACTGCTATCACATTACGTGAAATTGACGGTCTAAGTTATGAGGAAATTGCCGAGATTATGGGAACACCGGTTGGAACAGTTAGATCACGAATTTTTAGAGCTCGTGATGCTATTGATGAAAAAATTAAACCTTTAATTGGTTAAATAAATTAAGTAGCAAGACATTTAAGGTATCTACTATGCAAATAGAACAGAAACAGCAACTTTCATTATTAATGGATGGTGAGTTAACTGATCAACACTTTGTTGAAATGGTTACTCATGATGAAAGTTTGCAATCCTGCTGGCATCGTTATCATATTGCAAGAGACGCAATGCGAGGAGAATTGCACGGTAGTTCATTAACATTAGATATTACTAATCAAGTTGCTATGGCGATTGCTGATGATGATTTATATCCACAATTAACTGAGCAACCATCTCAAAGTGAGATTTTAATTCCAAAAGCCGAAAATCTATTCTGGATTCGAATGAAAGATATTATGGCTAAAGTTAGTCAAGTTGGATTAGCTGCTTGTGTTACATTAGCTATTATTGCTGGAGTTCAATATCATCAAGGTCAATCAGATGAAGCTAGTGGTGCGCCTACGCTAAATACTATCCCTATGGGGGTAAACGTTGCGCCTGTTGGTGGTATACAACAACATAATGATCAGCAACTTCTTGAAAAAAGACAATATGATAAGATTAGGTTGTTGGTTCAAGATTATGAATTACAAAAAAGGTTAAATGCCCGTTAACTTAAAATGAATATTCTTTATTCTTTGATAAGACTTAAGCTGAAACAGAGTAACAATTATATTATTACTCTGTTTTTTATATTTTTCTCCGCATCAGTTATGGCTGAAGAAACTCATGATGCTTTGAGTTTACTCAATAAAATGACCAAAGCGGTGCAGACAAGAGATTATCAAATTCATTTTGTTGCCCAAGATAAAGATCAATATGCAACTACTTTTGAATATAATCACTTAGGTGCTGATAAGAAAGAGAATATTAATGCTCAACTACTTTATCTTGAAGGTCCAGCTAAAGAGATTATTTTACATAATAATACTACTAGTTATTTTCAACCAGATAGCCCTTCTTTTTCGATTTCAAGTTCCCGCATAACAGAAGCTTTTCCTGACGTTATTTATAATGATTTTAATTCATTAGCTAATATTTATGATTTTATTTTATTAGGTAAGGCTAGAACGGCCAATCGAGGTACTCAATTAGTCAAAGTCATTGCTAAAGATAAAGATCGTTACAGTTATGTTATATGGATCGATGACGAAATTTTTTTACCTCTACGCATTGATTTATTAGATGAAGATAATGATATTGTTAATCAATTAAAAGTGGTTGATCTCGATAAAGACTTTGATGCAAAAAAATTTAAAAATTATATTGATAATCGAACCTACCCAATTTTATTATCAATTGAAAAACAAAATAATCTTCTTGATGCATGGCATTTAGCATGGTTACCTAAAGGGTTTAAAGAAATAGCTGCTTATAATGTTAATTTTTATAGCTCTGATATAGCGACTAAGCTGTTTTCTGATGGTGTGTTTTCATTTACTGTAAATGTTTCTTTAGAGCAGGCCAGTCAATTAAATCAGATTATACAGCAAGGTGGCCGAACGATTTTCTCAACTAACATGGGTAATAAAAATATTATAATTATTGGCAATTTACCACAAGTGACAATAGAAAAAATTGCACAAAATATTGTTGAGAAATCACCGGAAAACTCTCGATAACACTATGCTTACTCACTATTAATGTGTAGAATGTCTGCTTTCAAATTCGTGATTATTTGACTTGTTATTTATAGCCAATAACATTAATGATAATTAACAGTACATAACTAAAATATAACTTATTGATATGAATAAAAATATCCGCAATTTTTCAATTATTGCTCATATTGACCATGGTAAATCAACGCTTTCTGATCGTATTATCCAAATTTGTGGTGGACTTTCTGATCGCGAAATGGAAGCTCAAGTTCTAGACTCGATGGATTTGGAACGTGAACGAGGGATTACGATTAAGGCTCAAAGTGTTACTTTAGACTTTCATGCTAAAGATGGCCAAACATATCAGCTGAATTTTATTGATACTCCTGGACATGTTGACTTCTCTTATGAAGTATCACGCTCGTTAGCTGCATGCGAAGGAGCATTATTGGTAGTCGATGCTGGACAAGGTGTTGAAGCGCAAACACTTGCCAATTGTTATACGGCACTCGATATGGATCTAGAAGTCGTGCCAGTACTTAATAAGATCGATTTACCTGCCGCTGAACCTGAACGAGTGGCAGAAGAGATTGAAGACATTGTTGGTATAGATGCTAGCAATGCAGTCAGATGTTCAGCGAAAACCGGTGTTGGAGTAGTTGATGTACTTGAACAACTTGTTCATGATATTCCTGCACCCGAAGGTGATTCCAATGCACCATTACAAGCGCTAATTATTGACTCATGGTTTGATAACTACCTAGGTGTTGTATCACTAATTCGTATTAAAAATGGTGAACTGCGCAAAGGTGAGAAAATCAAAGTTATGAGTACCGGAATGACTTATAATGTTGATCGTTTAGGTATCTTTACACCAAAACAAGTTGATAAAGACTGTTTACATTGCGGTGAAGTAGGTTGGGTGGTTTGTGCTATTAAAGATATCTTAGGTGCACCAGTCGGTGATACCTTAACATCAGCTAGAGCACCTGCTGAGAAAGCATTACCAGGTTTTAAGAAAGTTAAACCACAAGTCTATGCAGGTTTGTTTCCAACTAGCTCAGATGATTACGAAGCATTTCGTGATGCATTAGGTAAATTAAGCCTTAACGATGCTTCACTTTTTTATGAACCAGAAAATTCAGGTGCATTAGGATTTGGTTTCCGTTGTGGTTTCCTTGGCTTGTTGCATATGGAAATCATTCAAGAACGATTAGAGCGCGAATATAACCTTGATCTTATTACAACTGCTCCAACGGTAGTTTATGAGGTTTTAACCACTCAAAATGAAATCATTTATGTTGATAGCCCTGCTAAACTACCGGCCGTAAATAATATTCAAGAACTGCGTGAGCCGATAGCTGAATGTAATATTTTAGTACCACAAACTTACTTAGGTAATGTAATAACATTATGTGCTGAAAAACGTGGTGTACAAGTTAATATGGTTTATCATGGCAATCAAGTTGCTTTAACTTACGAAATACCAATGACCGAAGTTGTGTTGGATTTCTTTGATAAACTTAAGTCGACTTCACGTGGTTATGCTTCCTTAGATTATAGTTTTAAACGTTTCCAAGTTGCTGACATGGTAAGACTTGATGTATTGATTAATGGTGAACGAGTTGATGCATTGGCACTTATCACGCACAAAGATAATGCACCTTACCGTGGACGAGAATTAGTGGAAAAGATGAAAGATCTTATTCCTCGTCAACAGTTTGATATAGCAATTCAAGCGGCAATTGGTAATCATGTAATAGCACGTTCTACAGTAAAACAATTACGCAAAAACGTATTAGCCAAATGTTATGGCGGTGACGTTAGTCGTAAAAAGAAACTTTTACAGAAGCAAAAAGAGGGTAAAAAACGCATGAAGCAAGTAGGTAATGTTGAACTGCCTCAAGAAGCGTTTTTAGCAATTTTGCATGTAGGAAAAGATTAATCAGTTAAAGAGGAAAACAAATGGCTGGAACATTTGCCATCATATTAACACTAGCAACCTTTATTACCGCAATCTTCTGGTTTTTAGAAAAATTTAGATGGAAACCAGCTAGACAACGTAAAGTAGAAGAAGTGCGTAAAGCCCATAATGGTGAGGTTGATGGGCGAATCCTTGCTGAGGTTGGAAAACCAAAAGGTTGGGTAGAAAGCTTAGCATCTTTTTTTCCGGTTTTATTCGTGGTTTTTGTTATTCGTTCATTTATCTATGAACCCTTTCAGATTCCTTCAGGGTCAATGATGCAAACTTTATTAATTGGTGATTTTATTGCTGTAGAAAAATTTTCTTATGGCTTAAAAAATCCAATTAACAATAAAGTACTAATTGCTACAGGAAAACCCCAAAGAGGTGACGTTGCTGTATTTAAGCACCCTAACATACCGCAAATGGATCTAATTAAACGTGTGGTTGGTTTACCTGGTGATAAGATTGTTTATTTGGTTAATGAAAAGAAAATAGTTATTTATCCTGCGTGTCAAACAGCGGATAATAATTGTGTTGGTCAACGATCTGAACCATTAGATTTGCACTATACTCAACCACAACCAAGTAATTGGAAACAAGTACACGAAAAAGATAAATCTAACCCAAGTTTTTATACCTTGGAACAATATAAGGACAAAGGTATTGTTGATTCTCAATCCATGAGAACGTTTGATATAAAAATTCAACAAGAAACCTTGGGTAACAAGTCGCATGATATTTTAACCACGTCAGGAATAGAGGAAGATCCGAGTTATTATTATCATCAAAAAGGTCAACCGGTTGCTACTTGGGTAGTACCACAAGGTAATTACTTTATGATGGGTGACAATCGTGATAATAGTGGTGATAGCCGATATTTTGGTTTTGTTCCCGAAGAAAACTTTGTTGGTCGTGCAACCGCCATTTGGATTAGTTTTGAAAAACAACCTGATGAATGGCCTACAGGAATTCGATTCAGCCGTATCGGTGGGATCCACTAATGTGATAACTATGAAAAATTTGAATCAAATACAACAATCGATTGGTTATCATTTTAATAATACATCTTTACTGCAACTCGCACTGACTCATCGCAGTGCGAATAAAATGCACAATGAGCGGCTAGAGTTTTTAGGTGATTCAATCCTTAGTTTTGTTATTGCTGATGAGCTTTATCATCGATTTAGCAAGCAAGATGAAGGTGATCTTAGCCAAATGAGAGCAAGTTTAGTTTGCGGTCAAACTCTTGCTGAAATGGGTAAAGCGTTTAAATTAGGTGATTATCTTATCTTAGGTCAAGGTGAATTAAAAAGTGGTGGTTATCGCCGTGAGTCGATTATTTCTGATGCCGTGGAAGCTATCATCGGTGCTGTTTATTTAGATAGTAATATTGAAAATATTCGTCAGTTAATTTTAGCTTGGTATACAACACGTTTAAACGAAATTAAACCCGGCATTAAGCAAAAAGATGCTAAAACACGGTTACAGGAATATTTGCAAGGTATTCGACATGAACGACCATGCTATTTAATTCTTGAAGTTACTGGTGATAATCATGAGCAAGAGTTTCTCATTCAATGCAAAATTGACAATGATGATCATCAATATTTAGGACGAGGTTTAAGCCGCCGTAAGGCTGAACAAGCCGCTGCTCAAGAAGCACTAAACCAATTAGGTATAAAATGACAGAATCAAAACAACATTGTGGATTTGTTGCCATCGTCGGGAGACCAAATGTCGGCAAATCAACTTTATTAAATCAACTACTTGGCCAAAAAGTATCAATCACTTCACGCAAGGCACAAACTACACGCCACCGTATTGTAGGTATTGATACTCAAGGTGATGATCAAATTATCTATATTGATACCCCCGGTCTTCATATTGAAGAAAAAAGAGCGATTAACCGTTTAATGAATCGTGCTGCTAGCAGTTCAATTGGTGATGTTGAATTGGTTATCTTTGTTGTTGAAGGCACACACTGGACTGATGATGATGAAATGGTTGCAGGCAAACTTAAAGATTGTAAGGCACCCGTATTACTGGTGATCAATAAAATTGACAATGTTACGGACAAAACCCAGCTGTTGCCTCATATTCAAGAAATCAGCCAAAAGATCAACTTTTTGGATGTTGTGCCTATTAGTGCTGAAAAAGGCGAAGGCGTTGATATCATCAAAGACATTGTAAAAAAACATTTACCTGTTGGTGAACATCATTTCCCAGAAGATTATATTACTGATCGTTCACAACGGTTTATGGCATCAGAAATCATCCGTGAAAAACTAATGCGCTTTTTAGGTGATGAACTACCTTATTCTGTCACGGTTGAAATAGAACAATTTAAAGTCGATGAACGTACTGGCATGTACCGTATCAATGGTTTAATTTTAGTTGAACGTGATGGTCAAAAGAAAATGGTCATTGGTAATAAAGGTGAAAAAATCAAAAAAATTGGTATAGAAGCACGTAAAGATATGCAATTATTTTTTGATAATAAAGTTCATTTAGAATTGTGGGTAAAAGTTAAAGCCGGCTGGGCTGATGATGAGAGAGCTCTTCGAAGCTTAGGCTATAGTGACGATTAATCCAAATTCTTTTGTATAAAAATCAGGCAAGGTTTTGCCTGATGATTACTTTCTAATTTATCAACTTCTGTTCCGGTTTATTTTTCAAAAGTTAATGCTAAACATCTACTCTGGTTTTATATATAATAGCCTTTCACTGACTTGGATTTAGAATTTTAATTTCGGAGCTTTTTTCATGCAGCAGTTTCGTCCTATCCGTCGTGCTCTACTTAGTGTTTCTGATAAAACAGGAATTATTGAATTTGCCAAAGCCTTATCAGAGCGTAATGTAGAACTCCTTTCCACTGGTGGTACCGCCAAACTATTAATTGACAACCATATTCCTGTTACAGAAGTATCTAATTATACTGGTTTTCCTGAAATGATGGATGGTCGAGTTAAAACCTTACATCCTAAAATACATGGTGGTATTTTAGGTCGTCGGGGTGTTGATGATGACATCATGCAACAACACCAGATCGATCCAATTGATATGGTTGTTGTGAACTTATACCCTTTTGCAAAAACTGTTGCTGATCCAAATTGTAGTTTAGAAGATGCGATAGAAAATATCGATATTGGTGGGCCAACCATGGTACGTTCTGCAGCTAAAAATAATAAAGATGTTGCGATTGTGGTTGATTGTCAGGATTATAACACAATCATTGATATGTTGGATAATCAACAAAATTGCCTCTCCTTAAAATATCGTTTTAGTCTAGCAATAAAAGCTTTTGAACATACAGCTCAATATGACGGCATGATTGCTAACTATTTTGGTAAACTTGTCCCACCATATTATGGTGACACTGATAAGCCTGCTGGAGAGTTTCCTCGAACTTTAAATCTGCAGTTTATTAAAAAACAAGATATGCGATATGGTGAAAATGCTCATCAACAAGCTGCGTTTTATGTTGAAGAACAGCTTGAGCAAGCCTCTATTGCAACCGCTAAACAGCTACAAGGTAAAGAATTATCCTATAATAATATTGCCGATACTGATGCTGCATTGGAATGTGTAAAATCCTTTGATGAACCAGCTTGCGTAATTGTTAAACACGCCAACCCATGTGGTATTGCAGTGAGTGATAACATTTTAACTGCATATTTAAATGCTTTTAAAACTGACCCAACCTCTGCATTTGGTGGCATTATTGCTTTTAATCGCCCTTTAGATGCTAAGACCGCCCAAACTATTGTCGATAAACAATTTGTTGAAGTGATTATTGCACCTTCAATTGACCAAGAAGCATTAGCTATCACACAAACTAAAAAGAATGTTCGTGTACTTGAATGTGGTAGTTGGTCGAGTAATTCTACAACTAGTTTAGATTTTAAACGTGTTAATGGTGGGGTTCTTGTACAAGAAAAAGATTTAGGTATGGTTACTAAAGATCAGTTAAAAGTTGTTACCAAACGCCAACCAACTGAAAAAGAACTATCCGATGCGCTATTTTGTTGGAAGGTAGCAAAATTTGTTAAATCTAACGCCATTGTTTATGCCAAAGATAATATGACAATTGGTATTGGTGCAGGACAAATGAGCCGTGTTTATTCAGCGAAAATTGCCGGCATCAAAGCAAAAGATGAAAACCTAGAAGTTGCTGGTTCGGTAGTTGCTTCTGATGCTTTCTTTCCATTTAGAGATGGCGTTGATGCAGCCGCTGCGGTGGGCGTTACTTGCGTTATTCAACCGGGTGGATCGATTCGTGATGATGAAGTGATTCAAGCCGCAAACGAGCATAATATTGCGATGATTTTTACCAATATGCGTCATTTTAGGCATTAATCTTTAAAAGTATTGAAAGGACCTTGTATGAAAGTTTTAGTTATCGGTAATGGTGGGCGTGAACATGCCTTAGCATGGAAAGCAGCACAATCACCATTAGTGACCAAAGTATTTGTTGCGCCGGGTAATGCAGGTACCGCACTTGAAACAAATTTAGAAAACATCAATATAAAAGCAACCGACATTGCCGGACTATTAAATTTTGCACAGGAGCAACAAATAGACTTAACCATAGTCGGACCAGAAGCGCCATTAGTTATCGGCATTGTTGACAGTTTTCAAAAAGCTGGATTGAAAATTTTTGGCCCATCTAAAGCGGCTGCACAGTTAGAGGGATCAAAAGCTTTTACTAAAGACTTCTTAGCTCGTCACAATATCCCAACGGCTGAATACCAAAATTTTACCGAAATTGAGCCTGCTATTGCATATATTCGCCAAAAAGGTGCGCCAATTGTGATAAAAGCCGATGGTTTAGCTGCTGGTAAAGGTGTGATTGTCGCTATGACGCTAAAAGAAGCTGAAGATGCTGTACATGATATGTTAGCGGGTAATGCCTTTGGTGATGCTGGTCATAGAGTAGTCATTGAAGAGTTTCTTGATGGTGAGGAGGCCAGTTTTATTGTTATGGTCGATGGTAAACATATTGAACCAATGGCAACCAGTCAAGATCATAAACGAGTAGGGGATGGTGATACAGGTCTTAATACTGGTGGAATGGGTGCATATTCACCAGCGCCAGTGGTAACTGATGATGTATTTACTAAAGTGATGGAACAAGTCATCTATCCAACAGTTAATGGCATGGCACAGGAAGGTAATGTGTATGTTGGCTTTCTTTATGCCGGTTTAATGATTGATAAACAAGGTAATCCAAAAGTTATTGAATTTAACTGTCGATTTGGTGATCCTGAAACCCAACCAATAATGATGCGAATGCAATCTGATTTGGTTGAACTCTGTTTAGCTGCTGTAGAGGGTAAATTGAACACAGTTAAATCTCAATGGGATCCAAGACCTGCTTTAGGGGTAGTTCTTGCTGCAGGTGGATACCCTGGTGATTACAATACTAAAGATGTCATTTTAGGCTTACCTGCTGAAATAGATCAAGATTGCAAAGTCTTTCATGCTGGAACCAGCTTAGAAAATGGACAAGTATATACTAATGGTGGGCGAGTTCTTTGTGTTACTGCATTAGGTAACACGGTATCTGATGCTCAACAATATGCCTATGGACAACTTAAAAATATCTATTGGCATGGTTGTTACTATCGTCATGATATTGGTTATCGAGCTATTGAACGAGAAAAAAATAGTTAGAAGACTAATCAATAAAAATAGCGCTGTATAGCGCTATTTTTTATCTGTGAATAAGTTAAAAAAATTGAGGAGAGGGGTTTTTTAACCCCCAAATCTCATTATCACTTTTCCAAACATTATTTGGGCCTTTTTATATTTAATTTATTATTGATATTAAATTTTATTATTTACTGTTTTTGACAATATGATGTGGTTTACTGTGAATTAGAACATGATAGATAATAACAAAATGGTAAGATAAATGGGATGTAACAAAATAAAAGGGAAATAATGAAATTGTTTTTTGAAATAGTTTTACAAAATATGAAATAAAAAATTGAATTGTTGAACGCTTCGTAATGACCATGTTTAATGTTGTATTATAATCTTTATTATTGATATAAGCCGCTCGCAAGAAAGGTTGTATTCTCATTCTCCAGTCTAATCATTACTATTATTGGCTTTTTAGTAGGTCATAAAACTAAAAGTTAAGCTCATTTAATTAATTTGTCCCTAATATAGCTTATAAATAATATTATTGCTTATATTGAAGCGAAAAACATAATTAACCCTCACCATGATACTCAATGTTCGTAAAAAAGCTTTTTTTGGCGTTTTCTAACTGATGAATAAAGCCGTTATCACTTTCATTAGTTGATTAAAAATACAGCAAACTCACTGTTTTCCATCTAATAAAAACTTTAGCATAAAAATGTAAAGTTTTGTTAATATTTTTAATATTCTATTAAATATTTGTTTTTTTGTGAAATATTTCTTTTTGCCAAAGAAAATCCATTTTAATAACTCGCTAAAAAATTGACTTTTATAAAATTGATGTAAAAAACATAATTAAAATCATGACATTAACACGGTTTAATTGAAACCGTTTACACAAACAGATAATATATATAGTATATAAATTAAAAAATATTTCTAATTTATCAACGTTAGTTATTAGGTTTTCATAAAGGAATCGAAAACTTGTGTAGTAGCCCAAAAAAGGAGTAGTACGAAATGATTGTAATTTTATAAAACAAATACTATTTTTATAGGCAAGAAAGATGAAGAAAATAAGACTTACTCCCTATCAATCAATTTTTTATTATGAATGGTTAGCAAACCCATCAAGAAGTGATTACAACATTGTATGTGATAATATAATCTCTGGAGAACTCAATCGAAAAAAACTTTTTGAAAGTTTTAAGAATGTGGTTAATGAGCATTTTGTTTTCAGGAGTTTCATTGTAAATCAGGGAGATGGTATTTTCTGGCAAAAAAGAGAATCAATCACAGAAGATAAATTAAAAACATTATTAGTTTATCATGATCACTGCTTAACTAACGAAGATATCAGTAAAATAGTTTCAGAACCCTTTGATTTAGAAAAGGATATTCCTGCAAGACTTCATATTATTCGAGTTGACCATCAACAATATCGAATTATTTTAGTATTTCATCATATTTTAGTTGATGGAGTAAGTACACAAGAGTTTTGGGATAAACTAAGTCAATATTATAACGATATACCTTATGAGCTACCGTCATATGAAGCACAAGCTCAACTGCATGAAAAACTTAATGATTCTTATCATGAAATTCTAACAACGCAAAAACAGCAGATGGAAGATTTTTGGAAAGAAGAGTTACAAGATGTAAAAAATATCGACTTTACTTTCTTAAAGTTAGCAACCGAAAAACCAAAGCAATTAAATCAATTTAAACCTCATATTAGTGAATTTACTTTTAGCTATGATGAAAACATTTATAATCAAGTTAAAGCAATACGACGTAAATATAAGATAACACCTTACTTATTCGGTCAATTAGTAGCGGCGTTGTTATTAAACAAAATGACGTCTCAAAGCGCAATTCCTCTTGTTTATCCAATTGCTTTTAATGAAGGTAAAGAATTAATCTACGGCGCTCATATTAATACATTACCAGTTGTTTACCATTTTGAAGAAAATTCAACTTTAGAATCTGTTATACAAAATATTTTGCTTCATTATAAAAAGGTTAAACAAACTGGCGCTAGATACTTACCAGTTTACGATATTATGCAATTTGCTGAGAATGCTAATATTCTAGATGTGGCGTTTGTGCAAACCTTTGTTCGAGATCATAAAATGAATCTGAATGGGATGATTGATGAAGCTGTTAATCATGAATTTCAAATAGATTTATCTAATAAATTGGTGTTTGAGCAAGAAGAACATAACAACCAAATTAACTATCGCGTTAAATTTAGTGAACAGCAATTTGATAAACAACTGGTTGAACAACTTGTGATGTTCTATCAGAGATTGTTTATAAAATTACTTAACTATTTAAGTAATGATCAAGCCGATATTTTAGTAAATGATATTGAGGTACTGGATGAAGATGAATTAAAAGTTTTAATTCATGATATAAATCAAACTCAACAACCTTATAAAAGAGATAAAATAATTGCTCAATTATTTGAAGAGCAATGTCAAAAAACACCAAACAATACCGCTGTGTTATTTGAACAAATTGAGATGTCCTACTCTGAATTAAACAACAAAGCCAATCAATTTGCTCACTACCTTCAAGATCACTTTTCTATCAAACCAAATGATTTAGTGGGCCTTTATTTAGATCGTACTGAACAAATTATTGTTGCTATTATAGCAGTACTTAAATCTGGAGCCGCCTATGTTCCGATCGATCCAACTGCACCTCCTGAACGTAATAAATATATTTTAGAGGATGCCAATATTCGTGCAGTTATTACACAATCTCATTATGTTGATAAATTGAATGAGTTAATGCCAACTGTTACAAGTGTTCCGGTTGATGATCCATCTTTTATTGCAACCTTACAAAATTATTCAACAGATAATACTGTTATCGAAACTAAACCCAATGATTTAGCTTATGTTATTTATACTAGCGGAACAACGGGAAATCCGAAGGGAACATTAATTGAGCAACACTGTGTTAATCGTTTAGTCCTTGATGCTAATTACGTCGAAGTTGATGAGTCAGATCGCATATTATGTATTGCAGGATATCATTTTGACGCATCAATTTATGAAATATTCATGGCTTTACTCAATGGTGCTGGCGTCGTTATTACCGCTAAAGAAAATCTCTTAGATTTAGATAAGTTTAATCAGTTAATTGAGCAATATGATATTACCAATATCCTAGCTATATCAACATTTTTCAATACGTTAGTTGATGCTCAGTTGCCTAATATAGCAAAATTACGCTATATTCTAGCAGCAGGAGAAGCTTTATCAGCGGTTCACGTAAATAAATGCCTTAAGTTATACCCAAATGTTAACCTCTTGAATGCTTATGGCCCAACAGAAACGACTTGTCTTGCTACAACTTATCTAACTAATCAATGTCAAACAACATTCGTTAACAATGTTCCTATTGGTGTAGCCTTACCAAATACCTCGTTATATGTTTTAAATCCACAACGTCGCCCATTACCTGTTGGCTGTATTGGTGAGCTTTATATTGGCGGTGCAGGAGTCGGTCGTGGTTATCTGAACAATGTTGAGATGACTAATAAAGTGTTCATTAAAAATCCATTTCAAACTGAAGATGAACGAAAACAAAACTATAATGATCGTATTTATAAAACAGGTGATTTAGTCCGTTTGTTACCTGATGGTAATATTGAATATATCGGTCGTAATGACTTCCAAGTAAAAATCCGTGGTTTCCGTATAGAGCTTGGTGAGATCGAAACGCATTTAATGATGCATCCACAGATCAAACAAGCCACGGTATTAGCACTAAATAATCAAGGTGGTTATAAATATTTAGCAGCATATTATGTCGCTGATAATGAACTTGATACAGAAGAATTAGTAGCGTATTTAAACAATGTGTTACCTGAATATATGGTTCCTTCAGCATTTGTTCATTTACTCGCTATGCCTATGACGATAAATGGTAAAACTGATCAAAGAGCATTACCAAAACCAACCTTAATGACCCAAACTAGCTATGTTGCACCTAGCTCAACCACTGAGCATTCAATTGTAGAGGCAATCGCCAGTTTATTAGGATTTGAAGAGAGTGCTATCAGTGTCACAGATGATTTCTTCCGTTTAGGTGGTAATAGTATTTTAGCTATCAAATTATCAAGTAAGTTGACTCGAGAATTTGATCGTTCTATTCGAGTGGCTGATATTTTTACTTTACGTACCACACAAAAAATAGCTCAATTCATTGATAAGAACCAAGAAAAAAGACAGATAATTAATGTCATACCTGTTGAACATATTGAGCAACAATTATTATCTTTTGCGCAAGAACGTCTATGGTTTATCGATTCTTATGAAGGTGGTAGTAATGCTTACAATGTTCCATTGGCATTTAAACTAACAAGCACGACAGATATTAATCTACTTGAAAAAGCAATATACGCAATTATCGAACGACACGAAGTTTTACGTTCTTTAATTAAAACGAATGCACAAGGTATTGGCTATCAGCAAGTTATTGATTTACAAAAATTCCCATGGAAGATTAATAAACAAAACTGTTCAAACAAAGCAGAACTTGAAGCGACAATTTATGAGGATCTGCATAGAATATTTAATTTATCCGAAGAATTACCGATTTATGTTTGCTGTTATCAATTTGCTGGTGAAAGTTATTTAAGCATTGTCATTCATCATATTGCATTTGATGGTTGGTCAACAGATGTCTTTTTAGACGAGTTAGTTAATCTTTATCATTATGTTACGGCTTTATCTCAAGGAGATAACCAATACGCTGAAACATTACGCTTACCGGCAGTCGAAGTTCAATATAAAGATTTCGCTTTATGGCAACGTGATCTTTTAAAAGGTGATTTTTTAAATAATCAATTAAATTTCTGGAAAAGACAGTTAGAAGATTTTGAACAACTTAATCTGCCTACTGATTACCCGCGTCCACGTGAGATTGATTACACTGGTCATGATATTCCTTTTGAACTTAATGAACAAATAAGTCAACAAATCCGTTCATTAGCTAATGAACTTAATGTGAGTGTCTATTCGGTATTGTTGAGTGGTTTCTATCTATTATTAGGTACTTTTAGCAATCAGAAAGATGTAGTTGTTGGTTCTCCAATTGCGGGTAGAAATTATTCAGGTATTGAAAATACTATAGGCTTTTTTGTTAATACTATCGCACTACGTAAATGTATTGATCCGAAAGACAGTTTAAAATCATTCATTTTACAAACCAGTGAGTTAGTCACCCAAGCTCAACAATATCAAGATTTGCCATTTGAACGATTAGTTGATGCATTAGCTATTGAAAAAGATTCTTCACGGCATCCAATATTCCAAGTAATGTTTGGTGTACAATCATTTGGGTCAGCGATACATAATGGTAAAATTGAAGAGCTATTAAGTTTATATCAAAGTGAAATTGTTAATTATCAATCTGCTAAGTTTGATATGACGGTAATGCTTGATGACTCTAAATCAGCTATTACTGGTCTATTTAATTATGCTTGCAAACTCTATCGCCAAGAAACAATTGAGCACTACATCACTATTTATCAAACTATTTTAGAACAGTTTGCTCAAATGTGTCAGTTAGAACAACCGTTAACTGAAATGCGGTTAGTTGATGCGGCTACTTTCGATAGATTGGTCTTTGATAAAAATAAACCGTTTCAACCTTATGCAAGGGACAAGTCTATTGCAGAATTGTTTGAAGAAAAAGCTCAGCAAATACCTGATAATATTGCAGTCATTTTCCAAAACAATGAACTGACTTATCAACAAATTAATGAGCAATCCAATCAGCTAGCGCGTTACCTTAAAAAGCATTTTGATATAAAACCTAACGATTTGATTGGTCTTTATCTCGATCGTTCACAATATATCTTGATCTGCTTCTTAGCTATTTTGAAGGCTGGTGGCGCCTATGTTCCATTGGATCCTAATGCGCCAGATACACGTAACGAATTCATAATGCAAGATGCGCAAGTTAAAGCAGTTCTTACAACCGAAAATCATTGTAATAAATTAACTGGTTTAGCCTCTAATTTATCCATAGTAGCTGTTGATCAAGCTGATTTTGTTGACAATCTACAACATTATGCGAAAGATAATCTTTTGATTAAAGTGAAACCGCATGATTTAGCTTATGTTATCTATACGAGTGGAACAACCGGAAATCCAAAAGGAACACTCATAGAGCATAGAAATCTTAATAACTATATTGTTAATGCTAATTATGTCAAAATCAATTCTGACGATCGTTTACTAAGTATCTCAGGTTATCAATTTGACGGTTCTGTTTATGATTTTTACACACCTTTACTTAATGGTGTACCGTTAGTTATTATTGAAAAAGAGACATTTTTAGATTTAGAACAGTTTAATGAGTTAATTGCCGATAAAAAAATTACTAATTTCTTCTGTACAACCACCTTTTTCAATGCGTTAATCGATAATGAAGTTGCTAATTTAAAATTATTAAATTACATACTTGTCGGTGGTGAAGCTTTATCGGCACATCATATTAATAAATGCCATCAACTTTATCCGCATGTCAAAGTGGTTAATGGTTATGGTCCAACCGAAACCACTGTATTTGCTGTTACTTATTTAACTAATTTAGCTCAAGAACCATTTATTTACAGTGTTCCTATCGGTAAAGCGTTGACAAATACTTCATTGTATATTTTAGATGAACAACTTCGTCCTGTACCTGAAGGGGCAATTGGTGAACTTTATATTGGAGGGGAAGGTGTTGGTCGTGGTTATTTACATAAACCAGAACTGACAAATAAAGTATTTATTCAAAACCCATTCCAGACTGTTGTTGAAAAGGCACAAAATTATAATGCGCGAATCTATAAAACAGGTGATTTAGTTCGTTATTTAGCTGACGGCAATGTTGATTATATTGGTCGTAATGATTTCCAAGTTAAAATTCGTGGATTCAGAATTGAACTTGCAGAAATTGAAGCTTGTTTAATTAGTCATCCTGATATTCAACAAGCTGCTGTACTAGCTTTGAAAAATAGTGCTGGAGCTAAATATATTGCAGCTTATTATGTGGCTAAACAACCATTGACTCAAGATCAACTAATTGATTATTTACAGAAGTCTCTTCCTGAATATATGATCCCAGCTGCGTTTGTTTATCTTGATGCTATGCCAATGAATATGAATGGTAAATTGGATCGTAAAGCGTTACCAACACCACAGCTTCTTGATGAGCAAAACTACGTTGGTCCAACAAATGAAACTGAAGCTATTTTTTGTCAAACCTTTGCCAATATACTTGGTTTACAAGCCAATGAAATCAGTATTCATGATGACTTCTTTAAACTCGGTGCGGACAGTATTAGCAGTATCCAGCTTACCAACCGAATTAAACAGGCTCTTAATTATTATCTATCCATTAAAGATATTTTTAATTTAAGAACGGTAGAAGCTTTAAGTAACCATGTGATTAATAATCGCCATGAATCAAAAGCCAATGTGGAAACCGAACAAGGAATTTTAACTGGAACTCTTGAACTTTCACCTATTCAACAGTGGTTCTTTAAAGAAGTTGAAGTTGGCCGATTCCAAGACTATCACCATTGGAATCAAGCCTTTTTGCTTAAAGTTCCAATGCTAAACGTTGATTTACTCAAACTAAGTGTCCAAAAATTGCTTGAATATCATGATATGTTACGGGTTAATTATCATGATTCAGCCGCAACATATCAATCATTGCCTGATCTGTTGCCATTTTCTACTCAAAATATATCTGGTTGGTCACAAGATAAGATTCAACAATTATTGACTGATTGGCAAAGCCATTTTACCTTTAATCAAGGGGCGTTATGTCATTTTGGTTATTTAACTGGTTTTGATGATAATTCTGCTCGTATTCATGTCGCTGCACATCATTTAAATATTGATGTAGTAAGTTGGCGTATCATTAAAGATGACCTAGAAGCTATTTATCAATATTTAAGCCAACAATCATCCGTTGATGCCAATATCAATGTTAAAGATATTCTTGGTGAAAAAGGTAGTAGTTATCGTCAATGGGTCAATAAACAACAGCAGTATTCAACGCTAATTGCCAATGAGCAAGAATCTGCTTATTGGCAAACTATATTGGCTGATATTAATCAGTATCATAATCACCTTGATCAACATCGTGTTGATACGCTATATCAAGCTAAAATGCAGCTATCTAAGACGCAAACATCTCGTTTACTTAGCCAAGTTAATAAGGTATATGGCACAGAAATTAACGATATTTTATTAACAGCGCTCGCGCAAGCGTTAAAATTGGTATTCAGTGGTAATGATCACTATATTTTATTAGAAGGTCATGGACGAGAAGATCTCTACAGTGAAATTGATATTAATAACACGGTTGGTTGGTTTACCAGTATGTATCCAGTTAAACTAATGGTAAATAACCAGAATGTTATTAATAATGTTGCCATGATTAAAGATACCTTAAGACAAATACCTAACCATGGTGTAGGTTACGGTTATTTGGTGGGGTATATTAAACAAGCTTTACCAGCGATTAGTTTTAACTATTTAGGCCAATTTGATAGTACTGAAAAAGCTAATAAATGGCGATTTAGCGATGAAGATAGTGGTTTAGAAATGTCTCCAAATAATCGCATGACTGACTTTTTATCCGTTAATGGCGGTATTTTGGATGATCAATTACAATTTGCTATTACAGGATACGTCAATAATGTACATGGTGAAGCTTTAGTTACGGCATTTACTCAGCAGCTTAATGAGCTCATTGATCAACTAGTACTGATTGAACGAAGCTATTTGACACAATCTGATATTAATAACGTGATCTCTCCAACACTGCTTAATTCATTACAAAGCGATAAAGAAATAGAGGCAATTTATCCTGCAAATAGTTTACAGCAAGGGTTTATCTATCATGCTGTTTCGCAGGGAGATTCGGATAATGCTTATCGAATTCAGATGATTTGGGATTATCACAATTCACTAGATATCAATTTGCTTAAACAAGCATGGCATCTTACACAGCAAAAATTTCCATCATTACGATTACGTTTCTCATGGGTGGAAGAGCTGGTACAGATTATTGATAAACAATCTGATTTTGCTTGGCAATTTGTTGATCTTAGCAATCAAACTCAAGAGCAACAACAAGTCAGTATCAATCAATTGATTAAACAAGATGAACAAATCGGTTATGATTTAATGAAAGGCCAACTATTTAGAGTGACTTTAGTTAAATGTTCTGATGAGTATTATCGATGTTTATTTAATAATCATCATGCTATTTTAGACGGTTGGAGTTTACCTATCTTACTTAATGATGTACATCAAAATTATCTATCTTTATTACATCAAAAAGAGGTTATTATCCAAGAAGATAGTAGCTATTTAGCTGCACAATCTTACTTACAAAGTAAAACCAATGAGACGGCATCATTCTGGAAACAATACCTTAATGTCGAACTTGAACCTGAAAATCTAGAGAGCTTACTTAAAGCGGATTTAGGGCATATTAATTTATCTGACCATAAATATGTTGAAGATCCACAAGAAATTTCGATAGAGATTGGTTCCCAACAATGTGAAGAATTAAAATCTTTATGTAAAAACAATGAGTTTACATTAAATGCTTTGGTTCAATATTGCTGGCATCAACAATTAAGCATTTTTGGTAATAGCAACACTACCGTTGTTGGTATGACGTTATCAGGTCGTAATTTACCGATTGACGGTATAGAAAACTCTATCGGACTTTATATTAATACATTACCTGTAATTTTAGAGCATACTGATGGTAGCGTCATTGAAACTATCAAAATGTTACAATCACATATTAATAATGTGAATAATAACAGTAATATCAATCTGATTGAATTACAAAAATCTGGTACACGTTTATTTAACTCATTATTCGTATTTGAAAATTATCCATTATCAGAAAGCGAACAAGATGAATTAAAAATTGTGTTTCAAGGTGGTCATGAAAAACTTGATTATCCTCTCGGAATTGTGGTCTTCGAGAGTGCAGGTAAGTTATCGATTAAAATCAAATATGCTGGAGAACTCTTTAATGACACAGCTATAAAACGTGTATTGAAAGGAATAGAATTAACCTTAACACATTTAGCTAAAAATCCAGCTATAGAGGCATCTAAGCTTAACTTATTAACTGAGCAAGAGTATGACCAATTAATCGTTAACCAACAAAAAAATATCTTTCCATTTGAAAATCATAAACTGGCGAGCCGATTGTTTGAAGAGCAAGTTCAGAAAACACCTGACTCTATTGCAGTTGTTTATGAAGGGATAACATTAACCTATCAAAGTTTGAATGAACAAGCGAATCAACTGGCAAATTATTTACGATCTCAATTATCAATTCAACCTGATGATTTAATTGCGTTATATTTAGATAAATCGCAATATATGATAGTAAGTATTTTAGCTGTGCTGAAAGCAGGCGCTGCTTATGTGCCGATTAGTCCAAGTACGCCAGCAGAACGAGTAGAGTTAATTCTTAATGATACTAAAGCGAAAGGAGTGTTAACTCACGCTCATTATGCTAAAGAATTAATTCAATTAAAAACGGAACTGCAACCAGAAGTTATTGCTGTTGATGATCCATCAATGAATAACAAATTTTCACAGTTTGATAAGCACAATCTGGTTACATCAACACAAGCCCATCATTTGGCCTATGTGATTTATACGAGTGGTACCACTGGACTACCAAAAGGGGTAATGATCGAACACCATGGAATAGCTAATTTAGCAACAGTTCAGCAAGACATTTTAGATCTACAACCATGTCATCATGAACAAGAACAAAAAAATGTTCTGTGGTATTCAAATTATATTTTTGATGCGCATGCTTTCGAAATATATAACGCCTTACTTAATGGTCATCAGTTGCACATTCTGTCAGAAGATAAACGTTTAGACTTTATAGCATTATCAAAATATACCCAAGATCAACATATTGATTTTGCCTTTATTCCACCAGCTTTACTCGATCAAGATGAACTGCTTTCTGTTCCTGTTTTGACCGTGGGTGGTGAAGCAGTTAATGCTAAATTAGTTAATCTTTACTGCCAGCAGGGTATCAAGTTAATTAATGTTTATGGACCAAGTGAAACGACTGTTTGGGCTATGGCTCATCGTTATAATAAAGATGACTTAAATACAGATTTGGGAACAGCCATTAAAAACGTGACTTTATATGTTCTTGATGAATATTTGCGTCCTGTGCCTCCTGGTGTCATTGGTGAATTATATATCGGTGGTGCTGGTGTTGGTCGTGGTTATCTAAATAACCCTGAATTAACAAATCAGACATTTATCGCAAATCCATTCCAAACCAGTGAGGAAGAAGCGCAAAATTATAATGCTCGAATCTATAAAACTGGCGATCTGGTTCGTTATTTGCCAAACGGTCATATTGAATATATTGGTCGTAATGATTTTCAGGTTAAAATTCGTGGTTTCAGAATTGAATTAGGTGAGATTGAAACGCGATTAATCAGTCATCCTCAAATTAAGCAGGTACTTGTTGTGGCACTGACTAATAACCAAGGTAATAAATATCTTGCTGCTTATTATGTATCTGATACAGCTATAGATCAGACTGAATTAACCAGCTATTTAGAAAAAACATTACCTGAATATATGGTTCCTGCGGCCTTTGTACACCTAACGATTATGCCTGTTAATGTGAATGGTAAAATTGATCGTAAAGCATTGCCAAAACCTAACTTTGTTATGCAAGAAAGTTATGTTGCTCCTAGTACAGTGACTGAACAACAGTTAGTTGCTGATATTGCTGAATTATTAGATATGGATATCGACTCAATTAGTGTGGTCGATGACTTCTTCAGATTAGGTGGTAACAGTATTTTAGCTATTAAGCTGTCAAGTAGAATAGCCAAAACTTTTGAACGTGATGTGCGTGTAGGTGATATTTTTACATATCGTACCATTAAGGAAATTGCGAAATTTATTGACAGTAATCATCAAAAACGTCAATCAATTACCATACAAAAGGTGGCTAATGAACAAGAACAGAGATTATCCTTTGCGCAGGAACGCTTATGGTTCATCGATTGTTATGAAGGAGGTAGCAACGCATACAATATACCACTAGTATTTAAACTTCTGCCAGAGACTAATATCTCGTTTGTTGAGCAAGCTTTACACGAAATTGTTCAGCGTCATGAAGTATTGCGTTCATTAATTAAAAATACAGCAGATGGTGTTGCCTACCAACAAGTGATAAGTTTGCAACAGCAACCGTTGGTAATCGAAAATCATTATTGTGATAGCCAAGCTGAATTAGATAAAGCGATTCATAATCATATATACAAAGTAATAATGTTATCTCATGAGTTACCGATTTCGATTTGTCGCTATCAATTAGCTCAAGAGTATTATATGAGTATTGTGATCCACCATATTGCATTTGATGGTTGGTCAATTGATCTGTTCATTAATGAGTTCAGACAGTTATATCAATACTATGAGGTTTTATCTTTAGGTGATAGTAATCAAACGGTAACACTTAACTTACCACCTGTCGACGTGCAATATAAAGACTTTGCTTTATGGCAGCGGCAGTATTTGCAAGGTGATATTTTGAATCAGCAATTGCAGTTCTGGCAAGATCAACTAGCTGATTTTGAACCGCTTAATTTGCCGACTGACTATGTTCGTCCACAACAAATTGATTATACAGGTCAAAATGTTATGTTTGAGCTTGATTATGATGTCAGCCAACAAATACGTTCATTGGCAAAAGAACTCAATGTTAGTGTTTATTCTGTACTACTCAGTGGTTTCTATTTACTACTTAGTTCATTCAGTAATCAAAAAGATATTGTCATTGGTTCACCAATTGCAGGAAGAAATTATCAGGGTACAGAAAATACCATTGGCTTCTTTGTTAATACATTAGCATTAAGAAAATGTATTGAACCAAGCGACAGTATAAAAACGTTCATTTTGCAGACTAGTGAATTAATTACACAAGCTCAACAATATCAAGATCTACCATTTGAGCGCTTAGTGGATGCGTTATCTATTGAAAAAGATACTTCGCGACATCCTATTTTCCAAGTAATGTTTGGCGTACAGTCATTTGGTGAAGATGGGAAAGAGGGTAATTTATTGCAGCGTTATAATAATGACAATGCAAGTTATCAAGCTGCTAAGTTTGATATGACCGTGATGCTTGATGATTCTAAACCAGCGATAACTGGCTTATTCAACTATGCGACTAAACTCTATAAGCCGCAGACTATTGAACACTATATCACTATTTATGAATCAATCTTGCAGCAATTTACAAAGATGTATCAACAGCAACAAGTTCTGTCAGATTTACGTTTAATTGATAACTCAACTTATCAAAAAGTGATCTTTGATTGGAATAAGACGCGTTGCGATTATCCAACAGATGTGACAATGCATCAATTGTTTGAAAGACAAGTATTAAAAACACCAAATAATCTAGCTTTAGTTTATGAAAATGATCGCTTGACCTATCAAGAACTTAATGAACAAGCTAATCAGCTAGCACATTATTTGCGTGAAAACTTTGATATTCAGCCTGATGATTTGGTGGCAATCTGTCTTGAACGTTGTAAATACATGTTAGTAAGTATCTTAGCTATCTTGAAGGCAGGAGGAGCTTATGTACCAATGGATCCTAATATGCCAGAAGATCGTCTCAGTTATATGATCGAAGATACAAAAGCTAAGGTTGTATTAACTACTAACTTAAGTTATGAAAAAATCAATTCGTTAGTTTCTAAGGATCAAGTTGCATTGAACTTGCAATCCTCACAAACTATTGATTGCTTAAGTAAATATCCAACAACTAACCCAACACCATTAGCTCAGCCTAAAAACTTAGCTTATGTGATTTATACCAGTGGTACGACCGGTATGCCAAAAGGTGTAATGTTAGAGCATCAAGGCGCGGTTAACCGTATTATTTGGATGAATAACGAATATCCGATTACTGAAAAGGATCATATTTTACAAAAAACGAATTATACCTTTGATGTCTCGGTGTGGGAGCTATTTTGGGCGAATTGGTATGGTGCTTGTATTGTCTTTGCTCATTCAGAACTTTATAAAGATAATGTCTATCTTGCAGAGTTGATTGAAGCTGAACAAATCACCGTATTACATTTTGTGCCATCTATGTTAGTTGCATTTGTGGAAACATTAGAAGCACAACCTAATTTGGTTCCAAAAGTTCAGGGATTAAAATATCTGTTCTGTAGTGGTGAAGCACTTAACCTTTATGAAGTGAAAAAATGTCAAGTGTTGATGCCAAACTGTGAGATACACAATCTTTATGGACCAACAGAAGCAACCATTGATGTACTTTATTATGATTGTAATAATCCGAATATTTCACAAGTATTAATTGGTAAACCTGTTGCTAATACTTCAGCTTATGTTCTTAATGAATTATTACAACCAGTACCTATTGGCGGAATAGGTGAGTTGTATGTCGGTGGTGATAATGTTGCTAGAGGTTATCTAAATAACATTCCATTATCGAATGAACGTTTTATTGTTAATCCGTTCCAAACAGAAGCAGAAAAAGCGCAAGATTACAATGGTCGAATTTATAAAACTGGCGATCTTGTTCGTTCTTTAGCTGATGGTAATATTGAGTATTTAGGTCGTAATGACTTCCAAGTTAAAATTCGTGGATTCAGAATAGAACTTGGTGAAATTGAAGCTCGATTAACCCAATTTAATGGAATCAAACATAGTATCGTTATCGCTTATGAACAGGCTTCGGGCAGCAAGTATTTGGTTGCTTATTATCTTGCTAATGAGGAGATTGATAGCCAATTATTACAAGCTCATTTAAGTGAAACTTTACCAGGATATATGATTCCATCAGCATTTATATATTTAACTGAATTACCAATTACCTCAAATGGTAAGTTAAATCGTCGAGCGCTACCAAAACCAGAGCTTACCGATAAGGTTGAGTATGTCGCGCCAGAAAATGATGCTGAAAGAACATTATGTGAAGTCGTTGCTAATATCCTTAAAATTCCTGCTGAAGAAATTAGTATGCAAGATAGTTTCTTCCGATTAGGTGGTAATAGTATCTTAGCTATGATGCTTAATAACCGAATTAATGATGCATTTAAAGTTAAAATGCGTTTAGTTGATATTTTAAGCGTTAATACAATTCGGGAGTTAGCGAAAAAAATCTCAACGACTCAACAGCAGTTTAATCCTATTGTGGAATTAAGAACAAATCATGAAAAACCACAAATTTTCATGATCCACCCAGGATTAAGCGGTTGTGATGTTTATCAATCATTAGCGAATAAGTTATCCTCAAAATACAGCTGTTTTGGTGTAGATTCTTACAATTTATATCATGACAAACCTATCGAGGATCTCAATGTATTAGCGCAATATTATCTGGATCATATCAGTAAAGTTGCAACAAAAGATCTGCCAATAAAATTATTTGGTTGGTCTTTAGGTGGCAACATTGCGTTACAAATCGCAGTACTACTTGAACAGCAAGGAATCGAAAATATTGAAGTTTATCTATTGGATTCTTGGCTATTAAAAGAGCGGGATTTAGATCAATATAAGCATCCAGTTAACATTACTCGTGCTATGGATCGATTAAATATACCTGCACATGTACGCGGTGAAATTGAGAATTTTGCAAAAATTGATAACAAGCTCGTTGTACAGCCATTATCTGCTCAATTGAAACAGACTCAAGTAGTGTTGTTTAAAGCTACACAGATTGAACAAGGTGGAGATATAGCTGAAAAATATGTATTAAATAATATTGATACTTATTTAGAAGATAATTCTCAATTAAAATTGGTTAAGTTAGATTGTGGTCACTACACAATTTTATCTCATGAACAAGAGATCTTAGCTCAGATTTTATAACCTTAATGTTAATTATCCCCTTAAAAAATCTTATTTTAAGGGGATGCTTTTTAGGTAAAGATAATGAACTTTATTTATTTAGCGAATATCAATAATCTGTCGTGGTCTGTTTTAAAAGATCAAAAAAAAATACTTAGCCACTCTGCACAGTTAGATATCGAGAAATTTAGATTTGATCGAGATAAATGTCGCAATTTAGTTGGCAAACTGCTGTTGCTTTATTCTTTGCAGCGTCATGAAAAATTTGAACAATCCTGTTTACCCGTCATTGATTACGGTCCTTATCGAAAACCATTTATTCATTCAATGCAAGGACATTTCAATATTTCACATGCTCATAATTGGGTTGCTTGTGTATATAGTACTAATGGCGAAGTTGGCATTGATATTGAATATATTACGCCAATTAACATTATTGATTATCAGAATGTTATGACTGAAAATGAGTATCAAATTGCACTTAATAATCCACATTTTGATTTCTTTCAATTATGGACATTAAAAGAAGCAATTATGAAAGCTCAAGGGCAGGGGTTTTATCTTTCACCATCTTCGTTTGAGTTACCATTCCCTTTTTGTAATGATGAGATCGTTGAAATTAACCACACACGCTGGTTCGTTTATAGTCAAAGCTTTGCCAATGAATATCGGTTGTCTTTGGCTTCTTTATATCCAATAGTTGGCAATATACAAGTTATTCCTTTGCAACTTGATCAATTTTGGCAGTAATCAATTATCACGCCTTACTTCATTACTGACAATAATATTAATCGTTAAAATTAACTATCTATTCTTGATATTGAAGTTTAAAATATATCCATATTCATAAATTAGTATGAATATTATTCAAGTTCCAATCTTTTCTTTTCTATCTTTTTCTATTTCATAAATCTTAGCACTTGAGGACAATTATTATGTTTCAATGGCTTTCAAATTGGATTTTAGATGGACTTAAGCATTCACCCGAAATACTTTTATTTCTTTCTTTAAGTTTAGGGTATTTGATTGGTGGAATTCGAATCGGTAAATTTCAATTAGGTGGCGTTGCTGGTTCATTATTGGTGGCAGTGGCATTAAGTGTATTTGGTGTTACTGTCGATGCTGGCGTTAAAGCTGTGCTTTTCGCCCTATTTATTTATGCTGTCGGGTTCGAAAGTGGACCACAATTTTTCCGTTCATTAGGAGTTAAAACTCTGCGTGAAATCTTTTTAGCGTTATTTATTGCTGTTGCTGGTTTTGTAACGGTAGTAGTTTTAGCCAAATTATTCAATTTAGATAAAGGCCTTGCTGCTGGTTTAGCTGCAGGAGGATTAACACAATCAGCTATTATGGGTACAGCATCTGACGCGTTGACTCAGCTAGGTTTAAGTCCAGAAGAGTTAAGCCGATTACAAGGTAATGTGACCATTGGTTATGCTGTGACTTATATCTTCGGTTCACTTGGCGCTATTATTGTCTGTGTAAATATTTTGCCGAAAATTATGGGGCGTGAAATTAATGATGATGCAATTCAGGCCGAAGCAGAACAATTACATGGTTCGCTTTTATTAGGTAATGGCCAGAATTTTGCTTTGTCTGATGTAACTGGTCGCTTATACCGAATTACTAATAAGGTTAATCAAACCGTTGAAAGTTTAGAAAAGGTGATTAATGGTATTAGTATTGAACGAATCAAACGTGGCAATCGTATTATTGAAGCTGCACCTGAAACCTTATTAAAAGCCAAAGATATTATTTTAGTTGTTGGTCATCGGGATGCCATGATTGCTGCAGCTGATTTATTGGGTGAAGAAGTGAATTCAGCACAAGGTATGGATGTGGTGATGAATACTCAAGATGTTGAAATGCGTAATACTCGATATGTCGGTCAAAATTTAACGCAAGTGCTTTCATCTGACGAAGTGATGAAGTTAAAGCATGGTATTTATTTAATTGCTGTTCATCGTGATGGACAACCATTGCCATTAAATAATGATATGGTATTTAAGTTAGGTGATGTCATTACTATTTATGGTACTGATGGTGACTTAAGACGTGTAGTAGATAGAATTGGTGCGCCGATTACCAAAAGTGAAAAAACTGATTGGATATTCCATGGTTTAGGTCTTGTTGTTGGACTTATAATTGGTCTTATTGTGATTAGAGTCAGTGATATTCCAATCACTTTAGGTGCAGGTGGTGGTGCATTATTATCAGGATTATTGTTTGGTTGGTATCGCTCCTTACATCAAACTGTTGGAAATATTCCAACCGGAGCGGTGCAACTACTTAAAGATTTTGGCCTAGCTGGCTTTGTTGCAGTGGTTGGTCTAAGTTCAGGTTTACAAGCCATTAATACGATTAAAGATCAAGGTCTTTCATTATTCTTAATTGGTGTTGTAGTGACTTTATTGCCGATGTTACTTGGCATTTATTTTGGCAAGTATGTACTAGGTTATAAAAATTCAGCGGTATTTGCTGGCGCTTTAGCTGGCTCTCGTAGTGCGAATCCTGCTTTTGGTGAAGTACTTAATAAAGCTGGTAACTCAACGCCTACCAATTCTTTTGCTATTACCTATGCTTTAGCTAATGTTTTCCTAACATTATTGGGACCATTAGTTGTTGCTTTTGTTTAATTGACATCTCAAATTAAGGATACATGGTTATGAAAAGTAATAATGAATATGCAAAATATGCGAATTTAAGTCCTTTTGAATTGAAAGATAACTTAATTAAACTAGCACAAAGCCATACTGACCGTGTGATGTTAAATGCAGGGCGTGGTAATCCTAATTTTTTGGCAACATGGCCACGACAAGCATTTTTTCAACTTGGTGTTTTTGCGCTACAAGAATCCGAAATGTCATTTTCATATATGAATGAAGGTGTTGGTGGTATGCCAATTAAGGCTGGTTTAACTGGTCGTTTTGAACATTTTGTTCGTCAAAATTATCAAACACCTGGCGTGTCATTTTTAGGTAAAGCATTTTCTTATATTCGCGATCAGCTCGGCCTAGATGAAAATGCATTTTTACAAGAGATGGTGGAAGGTATTTTAGGTTGTAATTATCCTGTACCAGATAGAATGTTACGCTTTAGCGAAGAGGTAGTTAAAGCATATGTGCTTACACAAATGGGAGCACAATATCTTGGTCGTGATGATCTTGATCTGTTTGCCGTTGAAGGTGGTACTGCAGCAATGGCTTATATTTTCAATTCTATGAAAGAAAATAACTTAATCGAAAAAGGCGACAAAATTGCGATTGGCGCACCTATTTTTACACCATATTTAGAAATTCCAGAGCTTAATGATTATCAATTAGTAGAGGTATTAGTTAATTCTGATCCTGATGCGAATTGGCAATATCCAGAAGCTGAATTACGTAAATTAGAAGATCCTACTATTAAAGCTTTTTACTTAGTTAATCCATCTAATCCCCCATCAGTAAAAATTGATGATAAAAGCTTGCAGATCATTGCTGATATTGTGAAAAAACGTCCTGATTTAATTATTTTAACTGATGATGTTTATGGCACATTTGCCGATAATTTCCAATCTTTGTTTGCTATTTGTCCAAAAAATACGATTTTAGTTTATTCATTTTCTAAATACTTTGGTGCAACTGGTTGGCGTTTAGGTGTTATTGCTACAGCACGTGATAATATATTCGATAAAAAAATTAAGGCATTGCCTAGCAAAACGAGACAAATTTTAGATAAACGCTATAGTTCTATTGTAACTGATCCTGAAAATTTAAAATTTATTGATCGTTTAGTGGCCGATAGTCGTGCAGTTGCACTAAATCATACCGCTGGGCTTTCAACTCCACAACAAGTACAAATGGTGTTATTTGCATTGTGTGAAATGATGGATACCGATCAAAGTTATAAAGCAGCATTAAAATCATTGATCCGTCGTCGAGCGGCTTCGTTATATCAACATTTAGGACTTGCGCATCATACTGATGAAAATAGTGTTGATTACTATACCTTAATTGATCTAGAACATATTTGTCGTGAGCTTTATGATGACAAATTTGCTAAATGGATCTTAAAAAATAAAAATCCATCTGAAATGTTATTTAGAATTGCCGATGAAGCTGGCGTTGTTTTATTGCCAGGTAAAGGATTTGCTGTACAACATCCTTCGGCTCGAGCTTCATTAGCCAACTTAAATGAATATCAATATGCAGCGATTGGTTTATCAATGCGAAAACTTGCTCAAGAGTATTATGCTGAGTATCAAAGTAAAGCTAAGAAAAAATAGTTAATCATTTAGATTAATTCATCTGTCTACATATCAAACCCTAGTTTAACTAGGGTTTTTTATTTATATATCATTTAACTTGATTATAAATTTTAGTTATTCCTTCTGAATAAAATCAAGTTAATTTAATAATATTGATTTTTTTTAAACAGTAATTTGACAGCTTATTTTCCAATCTATATGATCGCAAATGAAAATCATTATCAACTGTGCGATTCGGATGAAAAAAATAACTGCAAAATTTAGTTTATTTAGCTTGTGCCTTATAAGCTGTTATAGCTCTATTGTTCTAGCTGAAAATAAAATTAAAGATATCAAGGAAGATAATGAAAAAGATAAATTGGAGACAATTACTGTTACTGGTGAAGGGGTCCAACGTAGTGAATTGACATAGTAAGCCTTATGTCCTCATCTTCTCGATATAGTACTTATCAGCAACCATGACAAGTAGGTATTTCTGCACAAATAACCTATTGATAAATCAGTTAAATATTATATGTACGAAAGGTCTAAATTTGTTTTATTTTTTACTACTAAAGAATGGTATTAATGAAAATATTATGACCACAAAATAGGTACTGCAAAAGGAAAATTAGTAAATGAATGACAAAGCAACAATTAAATTACCTAAAAATGTATGGTTATTATTTGTAAGTCTTTATATTACAGAATATGTTGGTATTGGCTTTTTGACTATCGCCTTAGCTTTAATCCTAAGAAAAGATGGCATGGAGTTAGACCAATTAAGTCTTATTCCTTTAATGATGTTACCAATTGGTTTAAAAATTTTATGGGCACCTGTTATTGATAAATATTTAAAAAGACGAATATCTCATTATCGCAATTGGTTATTTATCTCTTTAACGCTAATGTTAGTATGCTTAATCTTTATAGCTTTGTTAGATCCTATAAAACAGTTTTATATCATTTTACCCATCATTTTTATTTTTTCGACCATGACTGCAACTCAAGAATTAGCCATATCAGGATTAGCCTGTAATATTTTTTTAGTTCAGCAACGTTATCTAATTTCAAGTATCAAAACCAGTGGTTCTATGATAGGTAATATTTTAGGTGGCGGAGTAATTTTACTACTTTATGCCTATATTGGTTGGATGGGTTGTTTATTATTAATTGCTATTTTAATTGGATTTACATTAATTCAACTTTTCTTTTTTGAAGAGTACCGTTACTGTCAAAATAAACCAATATATGAAAATATGGATCCTAAATATTGGAAAGATCTGATTATCATCTGGAAAGGTAGAATTAATTGGTTAATTATTTTGATACTTATGCCGTTTAGTTTCTTACCGGCTTATAATCTATTATCACCAATACTTGTCGATGATGGTTGGGCATTATCAGATATTGCTATTTTATTAAAAGTATTTGGATCCATTGTTAGCTTAGTGGCTGTTATATTAGTTGCAAAAATCCTCAAGCGATTATCTAGGAAACAAAGTTTAACATATTCATTACTTTTTCATGCTTTTGGTTTACTTGCATTCATCCCGATCTCGTTAGGTTATGTTAATATTTTTAATGTCTATTTAGCCTGTTTTCTTTACTTCTTTAGTTTACCTTTAATGTCTATTGCGATTACTGCCATCATAATGGACAACTCAGATAGTTCACAGGCACGTTCTACTGCTTGTAATGCTCAATCAGCGCCAAGTTTTATATGTGGATTTATCGTAATATCACTAAGTTATTATCTTGCACAAAAATTTGGTTATTTTCCAGTTGTAATCGGCTCAATAGTATTGGCATTTTTAAATGCATTTTATGCAAGTCGAACAATGGGAAAATAGTATCAGAATAGGTAGATAGGATAACTTTAAAGCGTAATTGGATGGATAATTAAATTAGTATGCTTATTGCTCAAGATATTGAATACCAAATTCAAGATACCCTTGTTGTTAATCATGTAACGACTCAATTTCAACCAGGGCTTGTCTATGGTATTGTTGGTCATAACGGTTCTGGCAAATCGACATTTATTAAATTATTAGCAAAGCAAATTGCCGCAACATCTGGTGTTATCACATTAGATGAAAAAGAACTGACTCACTATTCACATAAACAGCTCGCGAGAATACTGAGTTATTTACCACAATATTTGCCTACTGACATTAATCTGCCGGTTAAAGAACTGGTTAAATTAGGGCGATTTGCATGGCATGGTGTACTTGATCGCTATACGGAAAAAGATTATAAAATTGTTGATCAAGCATTAATACAAACAAATACTGCACATCTTAAAGAACGCTACTTAAGCTCACTGTCAGGAGGAGAACGTCAACGAGTTTGGTTATCCATGTGTTTAGCTCAGCAAAGTCAATATCTTTTACTTGATGAACCTCTTTCAGCGTTAGATATTAATTATCAAATTGAAGTAATGAAATTACTTCGACAGCTGGCCCAAAAGCATCGAATAACCACTATTATTGTTCTTCATGATATTAATTTGGCCAGTGAGTTTTGTGACCAGCTATTAGCTTTTAAACAAGGTCACTTAATTTTTGATTTACCGACAAAACAGATGATTACACCATCGATTTTACAGAAAATTTATGGTGTTCATTTTGAGATCATTGATCATCCTACTCGAAGTCATAAGGTTGCTTTAGCATGAAGTTCAAAATAACCCTAATTAGCCTTGTGATTGTAAGCTCTATTTTATGGATAACGCATTTACCTGATAGTAATCAGGATTATGCACAATTTGATAACCCAACTAGAATTATCACTACGGATTGGACTATTGCAGAAACATTATTAGCTTTACAAGCACCGTTAGTGGGAGTAGGTGATACAAAAGAGTATGCCACGTGGGTAAGTGAACCTGTCTTAAATGATAATATTGTTGATTTAGGGTTACGATCACAACCTAATTTAGAAGTGATTGCTAATTTAAAACCGACTCTATTGATAAATTCAACTTGGACACAAAATCTGATCCCTAAAAATATTATTCCCATAAATTTAGCTGCAATTGATTTTTACACAAATGAAGGTACAAGTTGGTCGCACATCGTGCAAACAACAGAAAAATTAGCGCAACTAGTCAACAAAACCACACAAGCTCAGATATTGATAAGCCAGACCGAAAAACAGTTTACCGATAATATCCAACGATTAAAGAAAATACCAAAACAGTCCTATGCAGTTGTGCAATTTATTGATTCTCATCAATTACGTATCTATGGCGCCAATAGTTTATACGGTGTGGTATTAACCAAATTGAATTTAGATAATGCATGGCAACATTCGACAAATGCATGGGGATTTAGTCAAATTAGTTTAATTGACTTAACGACATTACCTAAAAATACGAGTCTTATTATTGTTAAACCTTATCCAGCTAATGTTAATCAGCAATTAGAAAAGAATTCATTATGGCAAAAGTTGCCATTTAGTCAGCAGGGAAATTATTATATTTTACCCTCCGTGTGGGGATTTGGAGCGTTACCTTCAATGCAACGGTTTAGTTATTCATTAACTAACGCTTTAACTAAGCAAACAGTGAATACATGGTGATTGTATGTCGGCATTGAAGAAAATCATCTTAATTAATTTATCTCTTTTTTTACTTGCACTGATAGCAATCGTTTGGATTATTGTGCATGAGTTACATCAGCCTTTTTTGCAAGTTGATTTAATTCAAGTAAGTGTATTAAAACGTATAATTCTTGTCGATAACTGGTTACCTCGCTTTACTATGGCTTTATTGGTTGGAGGGGCATTAGGTATTAGTACCATCATTCTACAGCAAGTTACTTATAATCCCTTAGCCTCTGATTCAACGTTAGCTGTAAGTAGCGGCGCTTATATTGCCCTACTGGGCACTCATCTATTTATACCATCATTATTACTTTGGTTAAGTAGTGCAATGATTGCATTCTTTGGTGGACTTGCCAGTTTACTGCTTGTGTTTATGATGTCTTATCGTAATCAATTTTTACCAATCAGGATGCTACTGTCAGGTTTGATATTAAATTTATATTTGGGAGCATTAGCCACAGCATTAGTTATATTCCATCCTGAAGCGGCTAAAAATATTTTTGCTTGGCAAGCTGGCTCATTAATTCAAGATAGTTGGCATGATGTCAAACAGATAGTTATTGTCTCTTTGATTGCATTTTCCATCCTGATTTTATTATTGCGCGCATTTGAAGTTATGCAATTAGGTGAAACTCAAGCAAAAAGTTTAGGTGTACCGGTAGTGGTGCTCCGTGTTGTCTGTATTTTGTTTGTCGCTTATTTATGTGCTACAACACTAAGTTTAGTCGGGATGATTGGATTTATAGGCCTAGCCGCAGCTACCATGATTAATCAATTGCAGTTAACTAAAGCCTGGCACAAGCTTCTCTTTTCATATACAACAGCAGGATTAATTTTATTATTAACAGATTGTCTTTTAGTTATTATCCAGTTCTATTGTTCTTTTTATTTGCCTGTCGGCACAGTCAGTGCATTTATTGGAACACCTTTATTACTTTATTTAATTTTCAAAGCGTTACCTACAACAATTAGTATATCAAGTAATAACTCTTTAACTCGATGTGATTTATTAACGCCTATAAAAACAAGGGGACACTGGATATTAGCGATATTAATAATCTTAATATTATTATGGTTTAGTTTAACAATCAGTAATACACAATACGGTTTTATATCGACTGGTTGGAATCATTCTCTTATAAACATTAAATTACCAAGAATTATCACCGCCATTTCGGCTGGAATCATGTTAAGCACGTGTGGCGTTTTACTGCAATGCATGACCCATAATTCTCTGGCTAGCCCTGATTTGTTAGGTATTAGCTCAGGTGCAGCTATTGCTATTATTGTCACAGTTATGACGATGGGGTCTGACATCATGCAACTTTGGTTGCCGGGATTATTGGGTGCTCTACTGACCTTTTTATTTATTATTGCAATTAATATTAAAAATAAATTCCAACCTGAAAAAGTGGTTTTAACGGGAATAGCTTTTGCCGCTTTTTTAACGGCTCTGATTCAATTATTTTTAGTTACTGGCGATCCGCGTATTCAATATTTATTAATATGGTTATCGGGATCAACATACAGTAGTGGGCTACTAAGTAGTGTGGTGATATTTTTAGTAGCATTATTCATTTTATTTATATTATTAATATTTTCACGGTCAATAAGCTTGTTGGAATTGCCAGAAAATATGAGTAATGCATTAGGAATGAATAGCAATATTGTCCGTTTTTTATTAATTGTCGTTTCGACCATTTTAATTACTTTAGCCACATTACAAATTGGACCACTTAGTTTCATTGGTCTACTTGCGCCATTAATGACTCGGATTATTGGTTTTCATTTCATCCGTAACCAATTACTCATGTCATCGCTAATTGGAAGCATATTAATGATCGCTGCTGATTGGTTAGGTCGTAATATTATGTTTCCTTATGAAATTCCGACAGGAGTTATGGCATCACTGATTGGTGGGTCTTGCTTTATCTATCTAATAAGGCGTTCTTGATAATGTCGGCTTTTTTGCAAACTTTTAAACCATATGGTCATACTATTTTTGCTATTAGTCATGATAACAATATTTTGAGCATACTGATGGCATTATTGAGGAGTTCAATGATCAACTATATGAACTCAGTTCATCACCAAAAAGGAGAAAACTATGAGTTATTCAACTCATTTTAAACCTAAAAATCGCATTTTAGCTTGTTCTATATTATCTGTTTTACCTATCATCGCATATGCTGAAACAACCGATACAATGGAAGTTGTTGGTTCAATGGCTAAAACAGGCACGGTCAAATTTTATGATACGCAATCAACAGATTCTATTGATGAAAAGCAGATTAAAGATAAAGACTATAAAAAAGTTGACGAAGCACTATCTTATACTTCTGGCGTATTGAATAGTTCATATGGTCATGATGGCCGAACAAATTGGTTGAAAATTAGAGGGTTAGATGCTTCTTTTACTTTAGACGGTATGCCTCAATTTACTTATAGTTATTTTGGTTCAACACCTGAAATTTTCGGACTGGAAAAAATAGAAATATTAAAGGGCGCAAGTTCTCAACTATATGGTTCATCTAAACCTGGCGGTACTGTCAATATGATAACCAAACGCCCCAAAAATACTCCGGCTGGTGAAGTTAATGTGTTTTATGGAACACATGCACAAGTAGGAATAAATGGAGATTATAGTGGCATATTAACTGATGATATACGATATCGAGTAGTGGGTGCCTATCGAGATGAAAATGGACAACAAACTAAAACTGGATTAAAGCATTATTATTTTGCGCCGAGTTTAACATGGGACATAAATGAACTAACTTCTTTAACTTTATTATCAAGTTTTCAACGTGATTTTGGCATTCCTGAAAATGGATTTTTCCCTGCTTATGGCACGCTATTTCATTCTAAATATGGGAAAGTAGCAAGGGATACTTATTATGGTGATAAAGATTTTGATAATTTTAATCGTAAATCAGAAACAGTCGGTTATGAATTTAGACATCAATTTAATAATGGATTTGTTTTTACACAAAACTATAAATATGCTCATCAAGATTTAGATTTATCAGGTGTTTATGGTATGGATTTTACACCAACAGTTGATGGAAAAAATTATTCACGTTTTGCATATTCTCAAATAGGTATTAACAATACTCATACAATTGATAATCGCCTTTCTAAAGATTTTGAATATGGAAATTGGCGAGACACATTATTAATTGGCATTGATTATTTAAATACCAATATGAGTGGAAATAATTTTAGTGGCAGCGCTAGTACAGTGAATCGTTTTAAACCAAGATTAACCCATTCAAATATTACAGGTAGTTATTCGCCTTTTAAATTAAAAGCACAAGAATTAGGTGCATATGTACAAAATCAACTGACTTTTGATAATAAACTGATTTTCAATCAAGGTATGCGTCATAGCAAAATAAAAAATGATGGATACTGGAGTGGTTCTGATTTTAATCGTGATTATAACCACAATGCCTACAATGCAGGTTTAATGTATATTTTTGATAGTAATATCGCACCTTATATAAATTATTCAGAATCATTTTTGCCAGTGTATGGTTATGATAGTGTCAACAAAACAATGTATCGACCTTATGAAGCAAAACAGTGGGAAGTAGGGGGGAAGTATGAGCCTGATTGGTTTAATGGTACATTCACTCTGGCCTATTTTGATATTAAATCTCAGAATTCATTTGTTTCTAATGGGACAGGGCAAGCATCACAAACATTAGAAACACGCAGTAAAGGTGTAGAGTTGCAAATAAAGGCTGATATTACTAAAAGTATAGATATGGATTTTGCTTATACTTACACTCATGCTAAAACAGATCAAACAGCTTCATTGACAACACGTAGTTCATTAATTCCAAAACATGCTGCTTCAGCTTGGGTAAATTATAAATTTGATGGTCAGTTTGATGGGTTAACTGTTGGATCAGGGCTTCGTTATATTGGTAAAACTGTTGATGAAGTCTATTATCCAAATGAAAGTGTACCTAGTTATACCTTATGGGATGCAATGGTTAAATATCAGTTTAATAAATCATGGTCAGTACAAGTTAATGCAACTAACTTAACCGACAAAAAATATATATCAGGTTGTAGTTATTGGTGTTATTACGGTGCGGAACGCAGTGTGGTTGGAACGCTTAGCTATAAATGGTAGCTATCAACTTTAAACTAATAAAATGCAAACAATTGTTTGCATTTTTTATACTATTTAAAAAGGTATCATTAAAATAAGACAGTTAGAAAGTTCATCCTTGTTGGTTTATATTTGAACAGTTTAAAATGAAATTAGCTTTCTATATTATGGTTTGACTTTAGGTCCATAACTCCAGTCTAGAATGTATGGTTTATAATTAATATCTTGTTCATTATACTTTATAGAAGAGTCCATATCTTCCTCTTCATCTGAAGGAATTTTACCAACAAAATCATTCAAATCACCTACTTTAGGTATTGTAGCAAATTCTTCAATAGTGACTAATTTATCGTTTTTAACGTAAGTGATCTTCCAAATGTAATCTGTAGGCTCTTCACCTCGATAAAAAGTATCAGCAAATTTTTCTACCGTAGTTAACAATGTAAATAACTCACCACATAGATCTGATTCATCAACACAAAACTCAACCGAAACTACACGATAAATATTGTTACCGATGATATATCTTGCGACCGCTTCTCTGGAATAATCGTTTTTATCAGAATAATTATTAATAATAAATACAAAGCGACCATCATCAATATCTGCTGAGTAAGTTAAATATTCTATTCCATCATTTAAAACTTCTTTCTGTTTTTTAAATATGGATATATTTTCAGTATTTGGGGTGGCAAATAATGGAGCAGCAAACAACAAAGATAATATAGTGATTTGTTTTAATAGTTCTTTCATGTGTCATATTCCTATATTTTTATATGCAACAAATTATCTAAATATGCATTTCAGTAAAGATCGCCGTTTATTGCATTTCAATTTGGTTATTGTAGAAATGTTTGGCGCTCAATATTGCCAACAAAATGGACAGATAAGAGTAAAAAACAGATATTTTTCATAAAAAACCGAACATAAATAATCTTCTAATAAATAAATGCTAAAAGCAATGTTTCCCTTTAAAAAAACTCACTTTTTTGGTGTTTTTTGATAAACTAATTATTAATAAACAATATAATCGTAACAGATATAATATGTAGTATTTGTTTTAATTTTTTTATTTAGGAAAAAACGTGCGAGCTTTTTTTCAGCAATCAAATTTTACTGATGGAGCACTAGCTTTAGCGCTTTCTCCTGCATTGACGCCAACAGGTATTGTTAATCATCCGGTATTTTTTTCTGGTTTTGCTCTTTACCCTCAAATTATTGCAAGAGGATTTCTTGTATGAGCAGACATTACTTCTACGAACTATTTCCAGTATAAGCCTGAGTTTCAAAAAGATCCGGTACTTTCAGCGCAAGGCGATCGTGTAAGAGCAGAGTGTTTTTCTGCCTGTAATGGGGTATATGCACGTTTAGATTTATTAAGAGAAGGCCTTGATGGAGAGATTTATCGAGGTACTACTAATGTTGATATTGGTATTGGTTTAAGACAAGCTCTTGCTAAGGTTAATAGTAAAGACAGACTTCATTTAAATATAGGTGATCAAGGGTTACTAACACGGCATATAGAGGATAAAGGCAATCATCTCAAAGGGTTAGATAAAATCATTTTACAACGGCCTGTTCAAATGCCTAATCGGTGGATAAGAGCTTTAGGCAATATCGCTGAAATCCATAAAAACATGAAGCCAGTTTTTACAATAAAAGGACCTCAAGCACAAATGTTTGTGAGTACTCTACCTAATGTAACGAGTAAAAATCAATCTGGTTGGCTTGTACTATCGCGTTCAGGTATTAAATTAATGCCTAGAAGCGATACGCATAGTGTTTATATATCTGGCTTGCATCGTCTTAATGCACTTAAACGTCTAATAACTAATATTATAAGTTTAACCTTTTACTGTTTGCAAAATAACGAGCAGGGGCCATGCATGATTGAAGTAAGCCTTTTGGGCGCTCGTTTAACACTCAGCTTAACAGCTGAAGCATGGCAAGGATATTCTGGTGAAGGAGCATTGTTAACCTCTTTAGTTTCATCAGCAGAACAAAAAGATTCAAAAATAGTGAATGATCTTTTACAGTTTGATGCGCTTATTAATAAAGAACAATTGTCAAATGCTTCAGCATTAGAGGATTATCGCATTGAGCGGGCACTTGCTTATCTTGCCGTTTGTGGAAAACTTGGGTTTGATGCATATGAAGGTTCTTATTTTCATCGCGAGTTACCAGAAGATCCGAACCGAGTTTTAAAAGATAACCCACGGCTTATTGGTGCGTATAAATTAGTTGATCGGATCGAAAAAATTGATGAGATGACATGGATAGTCAATTCTACAGATGATAGTTATCGAGTGTCTATTCCAACAAATCAATTGAATTGCAATCCTCAATGTACATGTAGTTGGTATCTTAAAAATCAACAGAAAAAAGGCCCCTGTAAGCACGTTTTAGCTGTACAAATCAAGGAAGGTATTTATGAACTCTAAGCTTGAAGAAGCCGTCGCTATTTTTAACTCTTTGGGATGGGAAAAAGTAACTATAGATACCATATTACAGCAACCACTAGGAACAAAAGAACAACAAAAAATTGCGCTGAATGGTCTAAAAAATGGAGACTGGGAGCGTCTTATTAAAAGAGAAGCGAACAGTACTTACACCAATGAAGGATATATTGAATGCAATCTCAAACATATTACATTGTATGCTATTAGGATTGGAGTTTCTATCACCCGTGCTCTAGAGTTTGCTTATTTTGCTGATAGGCCATTATTACTGCCTATTATTAAGGATAAGGGTGAAAAGTATGCGACTAACTTTATCAGCAAAGCTTGCGTATCCAGAAGAAGAGTATTTGAACACTCTTCAAGTGTATTTGGTGATATTGCAGTTCAACTTGTTGATCAGTTAAATTTAGCTATTCCTGAAAGCTACGAATATATGAAAGATTGGGCCGTTTATGCTGCTTTGTCCATGGGATTACCTGCTGAAGACTATTCTAGAGCAGTATCGACACAAGAGTTACCAACACAAGAACAAATAAAACGCAGGTTTTCTGAGCATATTAAAATAGCGATTGCCGTCAATGTACCTGCAACCGGACCATTCTTTTCTGTATTTATCGAAGGTGTTAAACAAGGTTGGCTCTCAAAACACGATGCAATAGAGTTTATCTTTTTTGCGTTAGATAATGCTATTCGACCTGGGGATAGAAAGGTTTGGGTTAGTGCTATAGATGAGTTGGGGATAAGTACTACAACGTTACATGAAAGAGCAGCAATTTTGATTCCTTTACTTGCCAAAGGTGAATCAAGTGTAATTGCAAAAATTGCTCCTATATTGATTGAGAATGTTGATGATGAACTTTTAAATGAGGTAATGATAGCCTCATTTTCAGCAAAGGTTAAATCAACAAAACAGTTAGTTTTGAAAACAGCAATGACAAGAGTAGCCCCTAATGATGTAGCGCAACTCACACCATGGCTGGCGATATGGTGTGATGATAAAGATAAATCTATTGCAAAGTTAGCTCGTCAATTGGCTAACCATTGGCAACTCAATTATGCACAAATTGAAGAAAGTCATACACAGGACATTAAACATCTTTGGCAAAAAACACCATCTTTATGGATATGTCCTCAATTTGATTGGGGAGAAGTTACACCTCAAGCACTAACAGAGCTTGCCAGTGAACTAGTTAATCGAAGAGAGTTTGTTTGTGATACTGTTGCTGAAAGATTTTTAGCTGTTGCAAATAAGATCGCTTATACCGATCCTCAATCGGCTAAAACAAGTTTGGCTGGATTGAAAACAATATCTTTTGATGTGCTATTTTATTTAATTGCTTGTTGGGTGAAAGGAATCGAACCTGAAGGCTATTGGGGCGCTGATCAGAAAGATATGGTACATGAAGTATTGCATGCTCGTAATTATGTAGTTTGTAAAAATTTAGATCAATTACCTTGTATTTTATCAACTCCCAGTAAGAGTGATCTTTCAATTACAGTTGATGATCTTTGTAAACGGCTAGAAAAATATCAGAAAAATAATATTCATGCACTTGAAGCAGATATATTTTTAGCTTTAACTCGTTTGGATACCAAAACACAAAGTAGTAAAAATTTAAACTTATTAAAAACGTTAAAGGTTGATGTCATTTTACAATCAGGTAAAAAAATGCCTGTTAACGCTGGTGACATAGTTTTAGCTTATCTTGATTGCCCTGTAAAAGAAGTTTTATTAGATTATAATGAGGAATATTTTGGGGATATAAAAATTCCAACCACTCCATCATTACAATACTTTCCTAAACGGTTTGATTCTTTACGTGATTTGACTACTAGTGCATTTTCTGTGTTTCCGCTCTGGGGTGATGCGGCTATACGACTGAGTGTTTCCTCATTCAATGAAATGGAGCATGCCAAAGGCCTCATTTTTAGGCAAATTGCAAAACGGCAAATACCGTTTACTGCTGGTGTTGCAATGAATATTCTCGCTGCACAGCGTTCAGCATCACCCCGTGCTATAGCTGATATAGCCTTAGCCGTGAATGAGGCATGGGAAAGAGGTTTGCTTATACCAGGAATTGCTGATGTTTTCTTACTAGACTGGATAAATAGCACTCCTTCTAAATTAGTTAGCTTAGTTGCAACGCTGTCAAATATTGCTCAGCAAGGGCTTTTATCAGTTGTATGGCCAATTTTAGACGAATTAATTTTAGCCTCTTTAAAAGCGCCGAGATTACGAGTGGGAACTGATGAAATTGTAAATGCTATAGCAGAATTTTTACCCGAAGTTCAGTTTGCAGTTACCAATGGACTTGCGTCGCCAAATCAACTGGATCTTTTAGGTTTGAGAACTTTAGCTGAAAAAACAGGCAGTTCACGGGTAATCAATGTAGCAAAATATATTATTACTCAATTACCAGACATTAAGTCTGTTAAATCAAAAAAATCTAATGAAGTTAATGTAACTGATTTTGATAAAATTTGGCCTAAAAAAGAAAAAAACATTCCGGTACTTGATGATGGCGCTATTATCTCAATTGATTTATTTGAGCAAAGCAAATCTAATTCCGCTTTCATTTTTACATTGAAACTACCAGATATTAATGACCGAGTTTTTCATATAGTAAAAACAAATTGGTTTTTTGATTTAGAAGAAGGGCAATGTCAAGCATATCCAGCCCCCATAGAACACCCTAAATTTACAACGGATAGCCAAAAAAGTGTTTATTTGCATTGGGATAATGATAAAAAAGCCTTACTGGTCAGCAAATATCGAAATTGGTTAAAAAATGAAGATGGCCCATTGTCTAGTACAAAAATACCAGCATTATCAAATGTTTCATTATTTCTAAATTGGCTAAGTAATAAATATGAACCATTATCTAGTACAGAAATACCCGCATTATCGAATACTTTATTAATGGTTGTTATTGGGCTTCTTGCTCAAGATGGCGAGGGTGCCTATTTTGCTGAAAATTATGTTTTAACGGGTCGTATTAATGACGGAACTGTTCGTAGAGCAATTTTACTATTTTTAAAAAATCCCATTGTAAGTCCTGCAAAACTTATTAGGTCATTAGAAAAAGAAATTAAATTTTTACCGCTACTTTGGCCTATTTTAATTGAATGTGTTCGTTTTGTTGGTAATCTTGTTAGTCGAGGGGAAAAAATACCAGTCTGGACAAATCGTATTTTAGATATATCGTTACAGTATGCTGCTTATTTGAAAGAAGCTGCATTGCGTGGTTACATAACAAACAAAGATGCTAAATGGGAAGGTCTACATACAATAGCTTCATCTAAATTAAAGTCAGCAGCAGTTGCGAAAGCAAAACAGTTGCAAGAAGATTTAAATATTAACCTTTAATCAAAGACTGTTACAGTACTATTAAATGTATATTTATTTTGTTATTTCTAGTGCATCATGAACTTTAATGCCTAAATAGGATGTTATACTTTTGTAGTAGTATGTCTATTTAGGCAATAGTTTTTTAGTTAGAATGAGCCTTAAGCATAGCTAACCCCTTTATCCATAGTCACCCAAACGAGAGTGCTTTATTAATCCCAAAATATTAATATGATGGTATACACTCCTCAATTATTTTTACATATAAATGATGGAGTGATACTACAGGGAAGAAAGATAACTAACACTTCAATAAAAATGACTTATCCTGAAATCAGTTATTTCTTTACCAAAAAATTCCAGATAGAATACTTGCAAATATATATTTTTTATATAGTTATATTCTCGGTTAAACGTATATTGATTAAATTTAATTTTTTATCATAATAACGATGTGTATGAGGAATAGGTGTTCCTCTAGTTTTGTACTCAATATGAAAATGTAACATACTATCTTCAATATTTATCAAGTGTATTTTTTCCATATTCGGATGCATTGTTAATTGTTTACATAATGATTCAAAAGAGCAATTAGTCATTTTATCTAATTTGGAAAGTATTAACTCAGTCTTAATTCATCAAGGTATAAGTGCTTGCGAACTCTTGATACAGCTCAATGGTATTGCGATTAATCAAATGCAATCTTTGGTCAATATTTCTGAAATGAAGAATCTTATATTCAGTTAGTAGTATATAAACGATAATACATTGTATTTTAGGTATGTAATGCCTGAAATACGCTGTACAAACAGTAATGTTTTCCGCATATAGTGTCTTTATTATCAATTATTAAAGCTCGTTTCAGTTGTGATGGTCTCAGCCCCAAACTAGATAAACATGTTCTGCTAAAATGAGCCGAATCAGAAAATCCCATATCATTGGCTAATTTTGTCAGTGTTGTAGAGGAGTCGAGTGTATCAATTACATCCTGTAATCTTTTCCACAATAGATAACCCCTGAAATTAATACCCAACTCAGAACGAAAAAGATGAAGAAAGCGACTTTCAGAAAGGTGTATTTTTTCGGCGATTTCCCTCGATGAAATTTGCTTTATGGGTAATGATGAAATAATAGAGACTGCTTTATTAATGCGGTTATCTTGATCACATGAACAATTAGGATCTGACTCACGTAATAACTTATAGACGTGATAAAGATCAAATGGTTGGCTAATCGTAACAGATTTCATAAAATAACTGGCAATTTTTAATGCTTCTTCTTTAGTTAGAAAATAAACAGGATTAGTTTCAGTAAAATGCGATAATAAGTGATAATAGGGATTTTCTGGGTCAATAAGCAAATTAATACAACAGACATCTGGTGCGCTCAGTTTATGAGGAACATTTGATTGAATAATAAAACCAAACACCTCTTTTTTTTCATCTGGTGTTTCTAGCTCAAAAGACATATTGTGCAATGATATTGTCAATTGAAGAGAAGGGTGACGATGCCAATCCGTCGTGATATTGTTTATAAAAAGCAATGTAGATAAATTTTGTCGGTGCACTTTAACTAACAGATCATTGTCTAACATGATATTTTATCCTTGCTAAATAAACATCCTTGCCATCAAAAACAGTAACATAAACCATATGTAAAGACTATATATACGTAATTCGATTAACTAAAACTAACTAAAGGATAACACACATCATATATAAAGTTAATCAAGAACAATACAAACGTATTTTTGGCTATTTTAAACCTATCACCAAGAACTTTATTATAGGATCTCAAAATATTTCGCTATCTTTTAGCCATTTTCAGTAGATAATTTTAATATTAATAATTTTGATGATTTACCATTAAAATTAAAAAAAGATATTCAATACATTCCAGTAAGGAGAAAAATAGAGTTCTTAGCTGGTAGAGTGTTTTCTGCTATGGCATTAGAAAACTTATTGCGTGAGGGAGAATATTACTGGAGACTAAAAAGTTCCAACGGAGCCATTTTATGACCTAAAAACATAGCTGGTTCAATATCTCACTCTAATAATTTTGTAACTGCGGTTACAATAAAACACTCAAATGAGGTTTAAAGCATAGGCGTTGATATAGAAAAAATAATGTCCACTCAAAAAACAATTGATTTAAGTCAAACGATCTTAAAATGCCTACTCCCAGTGACATGATAATGGACATAACACATTACATTACTTTAGTATTTTCAGCCCAAGAGAGTTTATATAAGGCGTTTAGCTCAACTGGTATTACACTTTCATATGAAAATATTTTTTGCATAGGTATAAACAAAGAAAAAAAACATGTACATTACATGTAGGTAATCCGATCAATAAAGTTTTTGAAGTTCATTTTTATTTTTCAAAATATCATAATCTTGTTATGACTTACGTACTTATCTAACCAACTATTTTTCTATTTCATTCTTTGATGTAATGGTTGATTTTGCAAACCAAACAACTATGATTAATAGTATAAAAATAATTCCATATAGCCAAAAAATTTCGTTGGTTGCGATTACCAGCCCCTGATTAGTAATATTTTGTGCTAGTTTTGCCGAAGCTTGAGTTTCAGAAAAACCTTGCAACTGAAACTGCTGATAAGTGTATTCTAGCGTTTGTATATTTTGATTCATTAGATCAGTTAGTTGGTTGTGATGAATTGCTTCGCGATGTTCCCATAATGAATTTGTTAAAGAAGTACCAATGGAAGTAGATAATGTTCTAAAAAAATTAAATAAACTTCCTGCTGCCGCTAACTTGTGAGAAGGTATATCAGTTAAAATTATTATATTCAAAGGCATAACAAAGCAAGCTATCGCAAATCCTTGAAAGAATTGGGGCCATGCTGAACTCGAAAAATCCATATTAGGCTCAAACGAGTAAGCTCTCCAAAAAAAGCACAAAGCAAAAACAATGAAACCAAAAGTCACAAGCTTCCTCATATCTAAATAAGGAACCAAACGGCCGACAATTGGAGCAAGAACGATAGGAACTAAACCGATGGGAGACAATGCTAATCCAGCCCACGTTGCAGTATAACCAAAAACTCGTTGTAATAGCTGTGGTTGCATAACTAATGTTCCTATATGTAGCAAAAATGCCAAACTTATGCAAATCGTCCCTACTGTAAAATTTCTTGATCTAAATAAAGATAGATCAACAATAGGATGATTCGATGTCATTTCCCAAAGAACAAAAAAAGAAAGTGTTACTAACGCTATCACAGATAAAATAATAATTTCAGATGAATTAAACCAATCCAGTTCTTTTCCTCTATCTAAAATAAGCTGTAAACTACCAACACCAAATATTAATAAAGCAAGCCCGATAGTATCTATTCGAGATTTACTTATTTCTGTTTCTCGTCCTTTTAATAATATTCTAATACTTATCCATGCTATTAGACCAATTGGCACATTTAGTAAAAAAATCCAGCCCCAAAATAAATTGTCACTTATCCATCCACCCAAAATAGGTCCGCAGACGGGAGCAATAATAATAGTCATCGACCATATTGCTAAAGACATATTTTTTTTGGAATCTGGAGAGTTAGCTAATAATAAGCTTTGAGAAAGAGGAATAATTGGTCCAGAAACCGCACCTTGTAGTACTCGTGAAATAATTAACATTTCAAGGCTGTTGGACACACCACATAACCAAGAAGCAAATACAAACAACAAAATTGAAAACAAAAATAATTTAACTTCCCCAAAGTACTTAGCTAGCCATCCAGATAAAGGAATTGAAATGGCATTGGATACGGCAAATGATGTAATTACCCATGTTGCTTGACTACTTGATGTTCCTAGGTTTCCAGCAATAGTAGAGAGAGCTACATTGGCAATTGTTAAATCTAAAATTTGTAAGAAGGCCACTGTTGCCAATGCAACAATAAGCCCAATTAATTTTGCACCTGATAGATATAATGGTGACATTTTATGATTCACTGAATATTACTCTCTAAAATTAAGTTATTTTGCATAATTTCTCGTACTAGTTGCTCGAATTCATCTAAGTCGTAAGCAAGTACATCTGTTTGATATTTAATTTCTTGAGGTGAAATATCAGTAAGTAATTTTCCACTTACATCACTGGTATCCACTGTTACATACATAGATAACCCTACCCGTAATGGATATTCCTTAATTTGCTCTTTATTCAATTCAATACGAACAGGTAAACGCTGAACTACTTTAATCCAATTTCCTGTTGCATTTTGTGCTGGTAATAACGAAAATGCACTTCCCGTTCCCATAGCAATTCCTGTAATCACCCCGTCGAATTTAATATCATCTCCATAAAAATCACTAGTTAACTTAACTTTTTGTCCTAATCGAATGTGTTTTAGTTGAACTTCTTTAAAGTTAGCTTCTACCCAAACTTGATCCAAAGGAACAATAACTAATAATCGTTCTCCTCTATTAACCTGTGTTCCAACTTGGACTTGGCGCCTCGAAACATATCCAGTGACAGGGGAAACAATTGTTACTCGTTTTAAGTTAAGCCAAGCTTCCTTTAGTTTAGAAATAGCTTGTTGAATACGTGGCTGTTCTAATAATGAATTCTGCATTAATAGGGCATTATTAATTTCTAACTCTTGCTTGGAAATTTTTAAGTCATTTAACGCAATTAATACATCTTGCCTAGCATGCTCTATTTCTTCTTTTGAAATAGCATTACGAGACCAAAGGCCTTCTCTCCGAGCTAAATCTTTTTCTAATTTATCTAATGTCGCTTGCTTTAATTGAATACTTGCTGACAATTTTTCAGTTGTCAGTTTGATCTGTTGAATTTCTCTTATTACCTTGGCTAATTCATTTTTTGCATAACTAAAATTATTTTCAGCATCAATTGATTCTAATTGAGCGATAACATCTTTTTTTCTTACAAAGTCATTATCATCAACGTAAATGGAGGAGATTCCTCCGCTTATTTGAGTATGAATTGGAATTTGATTTCCCATAACATACGCATTATCTGTAGATTCTGTAAACCGAGAAAACATGTACCAAAAAATGAAATATCCTATCCCTGAAACAAGGAAAATAACAGATAAAATAATCAATTTTTTATATCGTGTTAAACCATTGAATTGTCGGTCATCGGTGTTGTTTTCCATCGTACACTCCATTTACATCTTTTATTTTAATCATTGCTTCTATGAACAGCATCACAAAATACTGTTTCATTAAGCAGACATTCCACCATCAATAACTAGAGTTTGACCCGTAATATAATTACCCTCACAACCGAGTAAAAAATTCACAGACATAGCCACTTCCATATTATTTTTTATTATGTTACTCCATCTCTTGTTTGGTTATTAGATTGTGAAAAGTTAACGACATTATATAAATGGGTGACTAATATTGTCTTGAACAAATAAGCTGACTTCATTTTATAAAATAAAATTATTGATTTATTTAACTCTTTATATTTCAAATAGTTATTTATTCCTTGACAATTATTTTCATTTAAAAAAAAGAATGAGAGATCTAATATAGCTAGTTTATTCAATTAAATAACCTTTGAATTGATACACGCTCACCCAACATATATCTATTAGAGGATAAAATTCATGACTTACGACAGTGTAATCATTGGTGCTGGGCAAGCTGAACTGTGTTTATCATCATTTCTGACTAAAAAAATATCACTGTTCTTATATTAGAAATGGAAATACATGATTTTTACATGGAAAAAGTGACGGAGAAGAAATTGATGGCTCTAATCACTATAGAAAACAAGCTGTATCGCCTTACGTTATGCCTATATATGTGAATAAATTAATAAGAAAAATAAAAAAAGATTCTAAAGTAGATATAAAATCATTCTATGTTAGTGAAAAAAATATGGCCGATAGATTTAAAAGAGATATAAAAAGCAAAATAACATCCAATCCTGCTTTCAGACAATCAAACCAAGACGTTTTTATGGAAGTCGGTGGGGAGAATTTTCTGGTTATTAAAAATAATAAGCCTACATGTGCAACAGGAAATGCAGCAACATGTAGAGCAATAAGATATTTAGTGATATCAAATAAAATTTTTGATAATTATATATCTCATATTGGAGTTTTCCCTCTTTGTTCATTGGATAATGTATTAAATGGGTATGGAGCTGCTACTTCTTTCTTTGGAAATCTCAATTTACCATGCTTGTTAGTTTTTTTTGGAAAATCATGTTTTGAGTAGTATATGAAAATAAAATTATTAATTAATGATATTAGAGGCTTCAAATTAAGCCCCAATAAAGGTGTTAGTTTTTATATTGAAGATGATAATACAAAAATTCTAATGGATTGTGGATCTGAATGGAGTGAAAATTTAACTCTAAATAACATAACTTATATAGTTTTATCACACGGTCATTATGATCATTCTGGTGGAATAAAACATGTAAATATAAATCAGGATGCATTAGAAAAAATAACGCTAATAGCACATCCTGATGCATTAGAAAAAAGATATGCCATCAATCCACTAAAAATTCGATCGGATGGCAGGTTATCCTTGGAAAAATTGAAAACAAAATTTGATATAAAGTTAACAACAGAAGCTATTTGGTTAACAAAAAAAATGGTATTTCTTGGTGATGTTGGTGGATGCAAATTACCCACAGGAATTATTAAAACTGATAATAAAATAAGGTTAGACTATATTAATGATGATTCTAGTTTAGTTTATTGTTCAGAAAAGGGATTAGTCATTATTACCGGATGCAATCATGCTGGTTTGAAGAAACATATAAATAAAGCTATCAGAATAACTGAGGATAAAAGAGTTTATGCAATAGTTGGTGGATTACATTTTAATGGGCTTTCTGTATTAAAATTACCATTCGTGCTTAGAATTTTAAAAAAAACAAATACGACTAATTTTTATACATGTCATTGTACAGGTAAAATTGCAGAAAAAATATTAAATTCAAAAAAAATGTCTACTGGTGATATATTAGAGTTTATATAATCTATATTTTTTGTCTTAATGATAGTGCGGTTATGTTAAACACTTTAAATATGTGATGGCTTGTTTGTCGACCAATCACTTTACGTCCAAATAAATATAACCATCCTTGTTTTCTTCAACTGTTTTTTTCTCTTAACAACTTTCGACAGTTGCGCGCTTCTTCTCTTACTTCTGACAAAGAAACAGTATGTGTAGCGCCAAGTCTGATTCAATGCGCTCTTTTTTAAATTAACACGAAATATCCAAGATTTGGCTCCCGCATGACTAACGCAAAGCCAAAGTCCACCTTCATCACTATAACAATCAGCTGTATTTATTTTTTTCACAGATAAAGCTGTCAGTTTTTCAATTAGCCTTGCCATGAATAATCCCCCAACATTTTTTTAATGTGTTGAATTATGTAGAACGAGATAGGCGCATTTAATAAAAAATACAAAACGGTCCAGTATTTTTATGTGGACGTTTTGGTACAAGTTCTAAGCGTGGATTGAAATGATTTACTCTGGATGAGCATAAGATTAATGAAAAAGTGGAAATAAAAAAATCCACGTAACCTCATGACTACCAAGATTCTAGTGGATTCTATTACATTGCAGTGGATTCTGCCATAAAAATAAATGGCGGAAGCGCAGAGATTCGAACTCTGGGAGGGTCGCCCCTCGCCGGTTTTCAAGACCGGTGCTTTCAACCGCTCAGCCACACTTCCGCAATGGCTGTGAATATTAAAGGAGACGGACTTGTTTGTAAATAGTAAATTTAATATTTTTTATCGACTGCTTTAATTTTCGCCAAATTCGGGCGAAATTCAGCAAAACTAGATTGTTTACTCGCCAAAACTAGTGTTGCAATCTTATTAATCGAGTATAATACGCAGCAAATATTAAGTTATGTTTTGAAAAATGTTAAATCAAATAGACACTGATGATAAAGGGTATTTAAAAAATTGGCAGGATTGGACTGTTGATTTAGTACCTGAATTAGCTACTTTAGAATCTATAGAGTTAACTGATGCTCACTGGGAAGTGATTTTATTTGTTCGTGATTTTTACTTAGAATATAAAACTTCACCAGCAATTCGTGCATTGGTTAAAGCAATGGAAAAAAAATTTGGTCCAGAAAAGGGCAATAGTCGCTATTTATATAAGTTATTTCCTGATGGTCCAGCTAAACAAGCAACTAAACTAGCAGGCTTACCAAAACCTGTTAAATGTATTTAAGTTAAGAGATAAATTAAACTCATGATTAGGTGGAAAATTCCATTTTTATTACTACTAGTGCTGGGTTATTTACAGTACTCATTGTGGTATGGGAAGAATAACATTTATGATTATCAAGAAAATGTGCAAATATTACAGAATCTGCATCGAGAGAATGATATGTTGAAAGCACGTAACGAACAGATGTTTGCGGAAGTTGACGATTTGCAGAAAGGCTATGAAGCGATTGAAGAAAGAGCGCGTAGCCATTTAGGTATGGTTAAAGCCAATGAGTATTTTTATCGAATAATTATTGATTCTAAAGCAAAATAATAAGGTATTACGTGACAAATAATAGTGATATTATCGCAATCGTTCCTGCGGCAGGAGTGGGTTGTCGCATGAAAAGCCAATTACCTAAACAATATCTAAAAATTGGTCCAATGACAATATTGGAACATACTATACAAAAATTGTTAACTCATCCCAATATTTCCTGTGTAGTGGTGGTTATCAGTCCTGAAGATAAGTTTTTTAATACACTTGAGCTCGCTTCGCAAGACAATGTTAAAATGGCCTATGGCGGTGAAACTCGAGCTGATTCTGTATTAGCAGGTTTGAATTTAGTCAATGATAACCAATGGGCCTTAGTTCATGATGCCGCAAGGCCATGTGTGACTCATGAAGATATTACAAAATTAATTAATCGAGTATTACAAGAAAATAAGGGTGGAATATTAGCAACACCACTAAGTGATACGATAAAACAAGCTTATAGAGATAATCAAACTGTTATTGATCACTCTATTGATCGAACTTATTTATGGGGCGCTGCTACGCCGCAATTATTTAATGCTGGTGAACTTAAAACATGTTTAAATAAAGCATTAAAAAATAACATTGCAATTACTGATGAAGCATCGGCTATAGAGTATTGTGGTGGTCATCCATTATTGGTGGAATGTCGTCGAGATAATATAAAAATTACTCGACCAGAAGATTTAAACTTAGCATCATTTTATTTAACTAATCAAAATTAATATAGGTAGATTATGCGAATCGGTCATGGGTTTGATGTCCATAAATTTGGTGGTGAAGGACCAATTATATTAGCTGGAGTGAAAATCCCTTATCAGTTTGGTCTTGTTGCTCATTCTGATGGTGATGTGGTTTTACATGCTATTACTGATGCATTAATTGGTGCATTGGCCTTAGGTGACATTGGTAAATTATTTCCAGATACAGATCCTAAATACAAAGGTATAGATAGCCGATTATTATTGAAAGAAGTGTATGGTATTATCCAATCTAAAGGTTATAAATTAATTAATTTAGATACGACCATTATTGCACAAGAACCGAAAATGAGACCTCATGTAGATCAAATGCGGGTTAATATTGCTGAAGATTTGCAAGTACATTTTGATCAGATTAGTGTTAAAGCAACGACGACTGAACAATTGGGTTTTACTGGCCGTAAAGAAGGTATAGCTTGTGAAGCCGTAGTGTTATTAGCAAAGAAATAGAGACAAATTAGACAATAGGCGATTACGTGTTAGCACAACTCAATTATTTTTATGGTAAACCAACAAGCTATGGTTTATATAAGCAACAATATGAAGATTTTATTGTTATCGAAGAACTAGGTTTTGATTTAACTGGTGAAGGTGAACATGTTTTAGTGTATCTCGAAAAGAAAGATTGTAATACGGTCTTTGTGGCTGAACAGTTAGCTAAATATGTTGGCATTTCAGCGAAAAATGTCAGTTATGCAGGCCTTAAAGATCGCCAAGCAGTCACCCAACAATGGTTTAGTCTACATATGCCTGGCCAAGATACTCCAGATTTTTCACAATTTGATTTAACTGGCTGTCAAATATTGCAGGTTACTCGGCATAATAAAAAATTGAAAATAGGGGCTTTAAAAGGTAACCGATTTAAAATTGTTTTAAGAAATTTGACTGATAAACAAGAAGTCGAATCAAAATTAGACTTAATTAAACAGCATGGTGTTCCTAATTATTTTGGGGAACAACGATTTGGACGTGAGCAAAATAATATTAATCAAGCAATAAAGTGGGCCAATGGTGAAATTTCAGTTAAAGACCGTAAAAAAAGAAGCTTTTATCTTTCTGCGGCACGAAGTGCTATTTTTAATGATATAGTCAGTCAAAGGATTCAACGCCAGATTCAGCAAACAGTTATTGATGGGGATATATTACAATTATCAAAAAGTAATAGTTGGTTTTTGTCTAAAACTGAGGAATTATCACTTTTACAGCAACGTTTACAAAATGGTGAGATTAATATTACCGCTCCTTTGGTGGGAGATTCAGGATTAGGTACTGAATCTATTGCTTTAACATTTGAACAAAGTTGTTTGGAAAATTGGTTTTGTTTTACTGAGTTATTTAGAAAGGAACGCGTTGAAACTATGCGACGCTCAATATTGTTGCGCCCTGAGCAACTAGAGTGGCAATGGCGAGATGAAAATAACTTAGACATCAGTTTTTATTTACCTTCAGGTTGTTATGCAACAAGTGTATTACGTGAATTGATTATTGAAAATGAGTAACTAAAATGCAAAGTTTAAAAAGGCAGCGGTTGATTGACTTATTACGCCAGCAGGGCATAAAAGATGATCGTGTTTTAGAAGCTATAGCTTCAATACCACGTGAAAAGTTCGTTGATGAAGCGCTTTCACATCAAGCTTATGATGATTGCTCGTTACCTATTGGTAGTGGTCAAACTATTTCTCAACCTTATATTGTTGCTAAAATGACGGAGTTATTAAACTTAACGCCTAATGCAAAGGTACTTGAAATCGGTACTGGTTCAGGATATCAAACGGCAGTTTTAGCCAAGTTAGTAAATCATGTTTGTTCAGTAGAAAGAATTAAAAGTTTACAATGGAATACCAAACGAAGATTAAAATTACTAGATATCCATAATATTTCAACTCGTCATGGCAATGGTTGGCAAGGTTGGCCAGAACGAGGGCCATTTGATGGTATAATTGTAACTGCAGCGGCAACGGAAGTGCCTTCGAGTCTGCTGACACAACTAGCTGATAAAGGGCGGTTAGTATTACCTGTAGGTAAAAATCAGCAAACGTTACAATTAATTGAACGCGATGGTGATAATTTTATTACCAAGAATATAAGTGAAGTGAAATTCGTACCGCTTGTAGATGGCGATATAGAATAATGAAAAAGAAGCAAATAATTTGATTATTTGCTTCTTTTTCAATTTAACTATTCTCTTTCATTTATTAAAAATTAATTTTTCTTCTCTTTTTCATTTTGTTCGGAAAGTTTCCACTCACAAATACCGTATATTGCATTAAACAGATAAATTAAATACTGGGTTGCGATAACAATATTGTCAGTATAAATATTTAAACTAATAACTAATACATTTAATAAGACCCATAAATACCAATTGAAAGCATATCTCATCATTAATAAAAGTTGAGCAACTACGCCCAGACCGAATATAAAGCAGTTAGTAATAAGTTGGTAGGAGGTATTTATTGCGCCGATTTCATTAGTTAAATAAATATTGAAAAAAGCAGCCGCAATGAGGAATATTAACGCATATAAAAAGGCATTTTCATTTAAAGTACGAACTTTAACGCTTTTATTATTATCTAGATTTTTTTGCCAAGTTAATATGCCATAAATATGTGAGCCAAAATAGTAAAACGTTGGCAAACCCGCCCCAATATTGCCACCAAGGAAATTTGCACAACATTCAGCAATTACCGCTAGCATACCAAGCACATTACCTAAATTTTTTCGTTTTGCTAATAAGATCACACATAACAATCCTAAAAATGCACCAGCGTATGATACTGCATAGCGTAAATTGAAATCATTAATTGGATCCGTATATATATATGCTCCGGTGACACAGATAATACAAAACAATGGATAAAATTTATTGCGGCCAATAGCTATGGCAAAATGGCTTAATTTATTCATAATTATTACTCTTCATCATTAATAAGTTGATTGACTAGTTCGATACTTCGCAAATAACGCTCTTCATAATCTGGTGAATCAATTTGGATGTATTTGATATGATTTTTTTCTAACAATGAGATCAGTAATTGTTGAAAATCTTTTCGTTGTTTTGGACTGCCTAAACTTCTTAATCCATCAGCAACCCACGGTGTGTTATTACCTAATAAGATAACTAAATCGAATCGATAATTATTGATCATAGCTTGTAAAAAAGGATGTTCTTTACCTTCATATTTTTTACAAAATGCTTGAGTGGTAATAAAATCAGTATCAATAAATGACACTTTATTAGCATGTTTGATAGCAAAATCAATATATTGAGCATGCCCTAATGCAATTTTATCATAGTCAGCATATTGCAATGCACGTTCATCGCCACCAAGATGAGAAAATACATAATCACGGCCATATTCCCAAGCACTAGTGGTATTAAACATATTGGCTAATTTATTTACTAATGTCGATTTACCGCTTGATTCACCACCAAGAATAGCCACCGTTCTCACAAAAAATGGTCTCACTTCTGTTGGTATATATTGCCAATTTTTTAATGGGGCTTGACGAATTTGAGTACCACTGACTTGCATAAATTGCCGAGTAGGATCGATAAGTACTGTGTCTAAATCGAATAAATCTTTATACATGGCTACATCTTGTGGTTCACTTGAATAGACGCAACTAGGATTAATGCCTTTTTCTTTAAATAATTTTTTGACTCTATCACTCCATTCATTCCAACCATTTGGATAAGCCGGAATACCATCTTCTTCTAAAAGTTCAATATGGATATTTTTTTGATATTTGAATGTTTGTAGCAACCAACGAATCCTATCATTGATCGTTGGTTGGCGTGACATAGCACTTTCTTCAAATAACGCCATATCCCGGATGGTGTCGGAACAAAGAATAATATAAAGTTCATCAACTTGGCTAATTGCACGTTGAATCAAATAAATATGACCAGTATGCAATGGATAAAATTTTCCAAAAATCACTCCAACTTTTTTATTTTTGCTGGCTAAGTCTATTTGTAAATAATGATGCAGTGATTGTAATTTCTGTGCGCTTGGATTTTTAATTTTATCATTAATCAATTGGCTCAAATAACCTTTAGTCATTTGACAAGCATCAGCAACAGTCTGTAATGATAAGTTTTTGCGTTTTATGGCTGCTTTTAAATAATTGAAACCATCCATACCGCCTCCTTTTCGTTTTTTATTTGTTACAAAATTTACATTATTTTTTATAAATGTTCAATATACTAAACAAAAAATAAATATTTTTGATTTGTAATTTAAATCTTATGCTGATTAAATATAAAATAATGAATATTTTTATCATAAAAAAACTGTAGATAATTATATTTTTAATTACATTAATTTAGTAGATTAATAAATAAAATCATGGTGATATAGGGAAATGCTAATATGAAAATTCATAAAATTGCATTGGCGATTGCATTAATTTCAGGGAGTGCTTTGGCAAATAATAATGTTACATTAAATAAAGTAACTTTGTTTTTACAAGGTGCCGAATTACAAGGTCAGTCAACTGTTTTATTAACTAAAGGTGAAAGTGAAATCATATTAACAGGTATCGCTAATAATGTTAAGCCTGATTCAATCAATGTTGGTTTTGGTAATAATGATGTCAAAATATTGTCGACATCATTAAATAATAAATATGCTGGAAGTATTAATAATGATCAGGATATTCAAAAAGTTATTGATAAACTGCAACAACTACAAGAAAAGCATGATATTGTAGAAATTCAATTAAAAGTGGTGAATGAACAAGTTTCACTTTTGCAAGGTAATCGCTTAGATAGTTTAGTTAAAAGTGGATCTGCTGATTTAGTTGCCATGAAAAATGCACTTGATTTTGTGAAAGCTAATCTAATTTTGACATTAAATGAACAAAGTCGATTACAAAAAGAAATTGATTTGTTAGATGAACAAATTAAACAATGCCAAACCCAAATAGATGAAATGCAAGAAGCTGACAAATTACATAATGCGGTTGTTGTCAAAGTCATTTCCAATAAAGATATTACATTACCTATTACACTTTCATATGTTACCTCTGAAGCTGGTTGGGAACCGATTTATGATGTCCGAGTTGCCGATATTAATTCGCCTTTACAATTGACCTATAAAGCAGCAATTTATCAAAACAGTGGTTTAGATTGGCAAAATGTCGATTTTAGTTTATCAACCTCTAATCCAAGTAAAGGTATATCTGCCCCAGAAATTAATCCATGGTATATTGATGTTTATAGTGAAAAAAGTGGTCTATTTTTTTCCAAGTCCGAGAAAGAAGAATATTACGAACGAGAATCAAAATCAAGATTGGTAGAGCCTGGCCAAAATACTAAAGTTAATACTTTAGGTATCAATACCCATTTTGATGTTAAATTACCTCATACTATCAAAACCAATAGTGAAAATAATATTCTTACATTGCAGACAAAAGAAGTTGAAGCTAATTATCATTATATTTCAACGCCTAAATTAGATAGTAGTGTTTATTTACTAGCACAGATAAGAGACTGGGATAAACTGAATCTTTTCTCAGGAAAAGCCAATATCTTCTTTAATGGAGATTTTGTTGGTGAGACAACTATCTCAACCCAAAGTGCTAAAGAGACATTGGATTTTTCATTAGGACGTGATAAAAACATTTTAATCGCCCGCAATCGTAATGTTAAAGAAACCTCAACTCCATTACTATCTGGTGATGATATTTCACAAAAGTATGCTTATACTATTGATGTCAAAAATAATAAAACATTGCCAATTGATATAGAAGTTAATGATCAGCTACCGGTAATTTTAAATAAAACCGTAATACTTGCTGATACCAAATATGATGGTGCTCAATATGATAAACAAACTGGATTATTAACTTGGCGATTTACTTTAAATCCAAATGAAACTAAAGATCTTAATTTAGGTTTTAAACTCACTTATCCAAATGATAAAGAAGAAGATATATATGGTTTATAAACCTCATAAAATAAAGTATAACCTATGTTAACTAATTGGTTCGAGCAATTTAAGCAAAACAGTCAGATCAGTTTACTTGATCTTCATTTGGCCCAATTTTTGGTCAATAAAGTTGATGGCAACGATGAAATTATTAGCAAACGTTTTGCCTTTTTAATTATATCGTTAAGTCAAGAAGTCAGGTCAGGTCATGTTTGTCTTGATATTACTCGCCTGAATCAACAAGTTATTGATCCGCAACTTTGGCAGGAGCTCAATACTCCAACCGTTGAAGATTGGGTTAATGTACTCAGTGTAGCTTCAAATAAACAAGTAGTAAGTGATGGAGAACAACTTGCACCACTTATTTTTATTGAAAATAAACTTTATTTTCAACGTATGTGGCTAGATGAACGTCATGTTGCTCAGTATTTTAATCAACCACAATTGAATATTGCATCAAGTAAACCGATCGACTTAAAAAATATTCTTGACCAACTATTTGTTGATGATAATACAACTGTTGATTGGCAAAAAATTGCGGTTGCGGTGGCTCTAACTCGTAAAGTAGCCATTATTTCAGGTGGCCCAGGTACAGGTAAAACAACAACAGTAGCTAAAATTTTGGCCGGAATAGTGTTAAATGATCCTACCACGCGAATCGTGGCTGCAGCACCAACAGGCAAAGCTGCATCAAGGTTAACAGAATCTCTTAGTCGAGCAATTGAACAGTTATCTTTTGAATCATTAAATATTAAAACCGAAGCAGTGACTCTGCACCGTTTATTGGGTGCAAAAACTGATAATCGCTCATTTAATTATAATAAACACAATCAATTACATATTGATGTTCTTGTGGTTGATGAAGCTTCAATGGTTGATCTGAATATGATGGCAAGAATCATTGAAGCTCTGCCTGATTGTGCTCGCTTAATCTTGTTGGGTGATAAAGATCAGCTATCTTCTGTGGAAGCAGGTGCGGTATTTGGAGACTTATGTGACTTTATTTTAAATGGATATAGTCAATCTAGGGCAGATGAACTAAGTCGATTAACTGGCTATGCTATTCCAATCGCAGACCAACCTGCAAGCATGATCACCGATAGTATTTGCTTATTGAAAAAAAGTTATCGTTTTAATGAGTATTCAGGAATAGGCTTGTTGGCTAATGCGGTGAAAGAAGGTCAATTGCAAGCGGTTAAAAAACTGCTAGCCAATAAATCTTTACCAGATGCTTGTTATTATGAATTATCTTCAAGTCAAACTTACCAAGCTGTTTTAGATGATTGTGTCGCACATTATAAAAATTATCTAAATGCTATTAAACATCATCAAAATAATGATATTGCCAGTATTTTAAGCAAATTTGCTGAGTGTCGTTTACTGTGTGCTTTACGTGAAGGTAAGTTTGGAGTAGGAGGGTTAAATAAACAAATTGAGTTATTATTGACCAAACATAAATTGATTAAATTAAATAATCGTGATCAATGGTATATTGGCCGACCAATTATGATCTTACGTAATAGTACCGCATTAGGTTTATATAATGGTGATATTGGTATTACACTTAGGGCTGAACATGATCACTCAAAACTACGGGTTTATTTCCCTTTTTCTGATGGTTCTATTAAAGGCTTTTCTCCCTATCGATTACCCGAGCATGAAACAGCCTATGCAATGACAATCCATAAATCTCAAGGTTCTGAATTTGATCATGTCAATATTATTCTACCAACAGAATTTTCACCATTACTTAATCGATCATTGCTCTATACAGCAATAACAAGGGCTAAAAAAACAGTTTCAATTTATGCTGATGCTAAAATTTTAGATCGTGTAGTGAAAAGTCAAATACATCGAGAAAGTGGCTTAGTGGAACAGATAAAAAATGTTTTACAATAGTATCGACACTTAAATTATTGCTGATAAAGATAAAGCACCAACTTATTGTATTATAGTTGGTGCTCTTTTTATTTATTAGTGGATGATCTTAGCTAAAAAGTCTTTAGCTCGATCTGATCGTGGATTGGTAAAGAATTGTTCTTTTGAGGTATCTTCAATGATTTCACCTGCATCCATAAAGATTACTCGGTGTGCAACTTTACGTGCAAAGCCCATCTCATGGGTAACAACCATCATTGTCATGCCTTCATAAGCTAATTCAACCATAACATCTAGTACTTCATTAACCATTTCTGGATCAAGAGCCGAGGTTGGTTCATCAAATAGCATAACGACAGGATCCATACATAGTGCTCGAGCGATTGCAACACGTTGTTGTTGACCGCCAGATAGTTGAGCTGGGAATTTATCCGCATGAGCTAATAAGCCAACACGATCTAATAGCGATAGCGCTTTTTCACGTGCTTCTTCATTTGATCGGCCTAATACCTTAATTTGAGCAAGTGTCAAATTTTTCAAAATTGTTAAATGAGGGAAAAGCTCGAAGTGCTGAAATACCATTCCCACTTTTGAACGCAGTTTTGCTAAATTAGTCGATGGATTTGTAATCTCAGTACCATCAATAATAATTTTACCTTGTTGAATAGGTTCTAGAGCATTTACGGTTTTGATTAGTGTTGATTTACCTGAACCAGAAGGCCCACAAACAACAACAACTTCACCTTTACCTACTCTTGTAGTACAGTTTTTTAATACTTGAAATTTTCCGTACCATTTTGATACATTTTGTAAGGAGATCATCGACTTATCCCTTTCTTGAAATAATTAACTAAACGAGAAGCAGTATAACAAATTATAAAGTAACTTATTGCTGCAAAAATAATCATTGAATATTTAACTGTGCCACCCTGAACCGTACCGATTTGGGTCACACTGGCACCAAATAAATCAATTAAGCTCATCACATAAACCAAAGAGGTATCCTGGAACAAGATAATACCTTGCGTTAACAACAATGGCACCATTGATCTAAATGCTTGTGGTAATATTATCAAACGCATTGCCTGACTTTTGGTCATACCTAATGCGTAAGCTGCATGATATTGACCTCTAGCAACCGCATTAATTCCTGCACGTATGATTTCAGAATAGTAAGCTGCTTCAAATAAAGCAAATGCAATCATTGCTGAAACAATCCTAACATCAGCATAAGGCGGTAAATTAAATATATGTTTAATAACTTGTGGTAATGCTAAATAGAACCATAACAAAACTAACAGTAATGGAATGGAACGGAATAAATTGACATAACATTTAGCAAAAATATTTAGTATTTTATTATTTGATAAACGCATTAAAGCTAATACTGTCCCCCAAACAATACCAAATACAACGGCAGTAAATGTAATTTTAGCGGTTAACCACAATCCACTTAATAGTAAATGATAATTGTCTAATACCAATGAAGGTATATCTGCAATCCAATTGAGTAGTTGCATATTATCCTCCATGACTCATATTAGGTAAGCGGGTTTGTTTTTCAACAAAACGCATAATGGTAAGTACGGCATAGTTTATCAACATAAATGCAATTGTTACTCCACATAATATTTCAACAATGCTGTTGGTTGCATCGTTAATGCGATCTATTTGACCAATCAAATCTATCAATCCAATGGTGGATGCAACTGATGAATTTTTAATGATATTGGTCATTTCAGACGTAAGTGGTGGAATAATACGACGATAAGCGTTAGGTAGTAAAACATACATATATGCTTGTCGATTTGTTAAACCAAGTGCAATAGCGGCATAACGTTGACCTTTAGGTAAAGTTTGAATACCGGTTCTAACTTGTTCCGCAATACGCGCAGAAGTAAACAAACCTAGAGCAATTGCTGCCGTAATAAATGCACTAACATCCGGTGATAAGCCAGATATAAACCATGTTTTTAAACTTCCAGAAAGAATTTCTGGAAATAACATGTACCATAAAAACATTTGTACTAGTAATGGGATATTACGGAATAGTTGGATATAACCGGCTGCAAAACGATTTAGAAATTTATTTTCTAATGTTCTACAGATTCCCACTAGTGATCCTAGTATGAATGCAATGATCCAAGCAGTAACCGCTAATGAAACGGTTACAATAATACCGTCCAAAAGCCAGTTTAAGTAAATTCCATCACCATACGGGGTGGATTCAAGAAATAGTGTCCAATTGAAACTCATAATATATTTATTTCACTAAATTAGATTATGTACTAAATGTAACGACCATTTAGTACATAGGATTAGAAAGATAAGAAAAGTATTAATCTAATGCTTTATCATTTGGATTTGCAAAAAGCTCAACCATTTTTGGTGAAATTTCTAGAGCCATATTCGCTCCTTTTGGTGGAACAGGTTGAGTGAACCATTTGTTATAAGATTCTAATGCTTTTCCTGATTTTTGGGCATCAGCAATGGTTTTATCCATTAATTGTTTAAATTGGGTATCACCTTTTCTTAACATACAACCATAAGATTCATAAGATAATGGCTCACCGACAATTTTCCATTCTGCAGGATTAATTGCACGTGAACGTTCGCCCGCTAAAAGTGCATCATCCATTAAAAATGCTACAGCTCGACCAGTTTCGAGAGCATTAAATGCATCACCATGATCTTTTGGTGTAATAATACGAATACCCAATTTTTCTTTATTGTTGATTTGATTTAAACGGACTTCAGATGTAGTACCAGCGGTAGTCACCACATTTTTTCCTTTTAAGTCTTCAATACTATTGATATTACTATCTGCTTTAACAAGGAATCGGGTACCTACAATAAAAATACTGTCAGAAAAATCTACAGTCTTTTGACGTTCAAGATTGTTTGTTGTAGAACCACACTCAAAATCATAGGTATAGTTATTTAGTAATTGAATTCGAGTCTTAGAGGTAACAGGTAAATATTTAACTTTAAGATCCGGTAAGTTTAGTTCTTTTTTGACTGCATCTACAATTAAGTTAGAGTAATCTTGAGAATAACCGATAACTTCTTGTTTTTCACCATAGTAGGAAAATGGGATAGAAGACTCTCGATGACCAACAACAATTACACCGCTTTCTTTGATCTTAGCCAATGTACCACTTAGTTCTTCTGCAACTGCGGCACCACTCATTAGGCCTAGCATTGCTAATGATAACACTAATTTGGTTAGTTTTGTCTTTTTGTACATACTCATCTCCTACTGTTTAATTTGTATCATATTAAATAAATTTAATATTTTTACAAAGGGCGTATATTATAACTTATTTTTTAGCATAAAAGTACTTTTTACTGTTTATTTATCGTTTAAAAGGACAAGCTACAGTCAAGAAATTCTATGATCTTTATCAATTCTTAACGTAGCCAATTTTCTGAATTTCAATAATATAGAAGCAATATTTATGCCAAAATATTGCTTAGCGACGGTTTTTTACAAAAATCAGAATAAATAGTATTGAAATAATTAGGTAATAGGAAAGGTTTCCAAACCTTGCATAAGGGGTTAAACCAACGGTAGGTGATAATTTGTAATTTAAAACCTGAGTTTGAAATTGTGGTAATTGTTTAACAATTTGACCGTGATGATCAATAATTGCTGTAATGCCTGTATTGGTACTACGAATCATTGGTCTGCCAAATTCTAAGGCTCTTGCTTGCGCCATTTGTAAATGTTGTTTGGGGCCAATACTGTTACCAAACCAAGCATCATTAGATACAGTTAGTAAAAAATCTGTGTCTGCCGTAAAGTTTTTCAATATTAAGTCGGATAAAATAACTTCATAGCATATTGCTGTAGTAAATTTAAAGCCTTTTATCTCAAGTGGTGGTTGTTTTTCAGCCCCCGCTTGCATGGATGACATTGGGATATCAAGCATTTGCGCAATAGGATCAAGTAATGATTCAAAAGGAGTAAATTCACCGAACGGCACTAAATGATGTTTCTGATAACGATTGGTGTTAGGGTATTGATATGGTGTTTTTCCACCTAACACTAGCAATGTGTTATAAATATCAGGATTTTCTTGATAACCGTAATTTTCTAAACGGTAATCAATAATACCAACAGCTATTTCACTATTATTTGCTCTTGCTTCGTTGTCTAAAAATTGGAGGAACGGTTGCTGATTAATTTCGTAATCTGTGATACTTGCTTCAGACCAAATAATAATTTTATCTTTAGCAAGATTTTGTTCGGTTAATGAACCATAAGTTTGCAGAGTATTATTTAGTTGCTCTCTGGTCCAGCGAAGAGATTGTGAAATATTACCTTGAATTAAGCTAAAATCAGCAGAACGGCTGTGGTCAATTGTTGTCCAATTAATTAAATTGAATGATATTGGTGCAATAAAGAGCGTAAATAGTGCGAATATTGCACCAATTGGGTGCTTTTTAGTCGAGCGGCTTAATGCCATATTTAAACAATAGATGACCAAACCACAGCAGATAGTCAATATTAATGTGACACCATTTATTCCAACTATTGGGAAGTAGCCTCTTAATGGACTGTCTAGTTGACTATATCCCAGTTCTAACCAAGCAAAACCAGTTAAAATATAACCACGTAAAAATTCAGTAAGCTGCCACAATATAGGGGCCAGGAAAACTAATTGTTTTATTGAGAATTTTGGTGCGAAGCTGTCACATACTCTTAACAATAATGCAAATAACATAGGATAAAATGCTAAGTATGCGATTAGAAGTCCTAAAATAATTACCGCTACCGGAGTTGGTACTTCACCATATTGTTTAATGCTTATATAAACCCAATGAGCACCAGATAGAAAATAGCCAATTCCCCAGCTAAAACCAATAAGCATTGCTTTCTTTTTCGGTTTATCAGCAATTAACCATAAAAGGCCAGCAAATGCTACAAAAGCAAGCGGCCAGATATGAAAGGGCGCATAGCTGAATACAGCAATTGCACCAAAGATAAAGCTCAATAAAATCTGCTTAAGCATTTTCTGATTGCTCTAAATTAGGTATAGCGGCATTTTCAGGGATTGTGACATGCAATTGAATAATACGTCTTCGGTCAGCAATGGTTACTTTAAATTGATAACCATCAATAGTAATCGTTTCGCCACGGATTGGTAAACGGCCAAAATGTTGCATGACGAGTCCGCCAATAGTATCCATTTCATCATCACTAAACGTGGTAGCAAAAATTTCATTAAAATCTTCTACTGAAGTAAGGGCTCGGACAGAATAAACTGATGGTGATAAACGGCGAATATCACGATCTTCAACTTCATCGTATTCATCCTCGATATCCCCAACAATAAGTTCCAAAATATCCTCGATAGTGACTAAACCTGAAACACCACCAAACTCGTCAATCGCCATCGCCATATGATAGCGTTGCATGCGGAATTCTTTTAACATATGGTCAACTCGTTTACTTTCAGGAACGACAACAGTTGGTCTTAGGATCTTTTTCAAATCAAAATCGTTGACACCTTGTCGAATATAAATGAGTAAATCTTTGGCTAATAGAACCCCTTCGATATGGTCTCGATCTTCACTAATTACTGGATAACGTGAATGGCCATGTTCAGAAATAATATCTAAACATTCATCAAGGGTGAAATTATCTTTGATTGTTACAATTTGAGAGCGGGGTATCATGATATCACGAACGCGTTGATCGGCTATATCCATTACACCTTCGATCATATCAAGGGTATCAGGATCAATGAGTTGGTTTTCTTCAGCCTCACGAATAACTTCGATCAGTTCTTCTTTATCTTTTGGTTCTGAATTGAATAATTGACTTAACCATAATGTAAACCCTTTTTTGGGTCTCCGGTGATTATCATCACTCATTTTGCTCTCTTCCTTTTGTAATACCAAATATAATTGGGTTTATTGTTATTGTTCTAATATCTAAACAGATTATTAGTCACATTTATTTAATCAATTAGTTGATAAGGATTATCAAAACCTAATTGTTCCATGATGTCGATTTCGATATTTTCCATTTCTTCAGCTTCTTCGTCAAGAATATGATCATATCCTAATAAATGCAAACATCCATGGACAATCATATGTGCCCAATGTGATGTTAATGATTTATGTTGTTCGCTAGCTTCGATTTCAACCACTTTTTTACAAATCACTAAATCACCGAGTAACGGCACATCAATTTCAATTGGTGATTCAAATGGGAATGATAAGACATTTGTCGGTTTATCTTTATTACGATAAGTGTAATTAAGATGTTGGCTCTCTTCTTCGTCGACAATACGTATAGTAATTTCGGCATTATCCATAAATTGCGGTAAGATCACTTCTAGCCATTGCATAATTTGTTGTTCTGTTGGTAGATTCTCATGATGCTCACTAGCAATTTGCAAATCTAAAATAATAGTGCTCATTTTATAATTCGACCTATTCACGATGATAAGGATGATTAGCCGTTAAACTCCATGCACGATAAAGGCTTTCAGAAACAATGACTCGTACTAATGGATGAGGCAATGTTAAAGGCGATAATGACCAACTTTGGTCAGCAGCCGCTTTACAGGCTGGCGACAAACCTTCAGGACCGCCAATTAACAAACTGACATCACGACCATCGGTTTTCCAACGTTCAAGTTGTTTTGCTAAATCATGGGTCGTATAAGGTTTGCCTGGAATATCCAATGTGACAATGCGATTACCTTTGCCGCATGCAGCTAGCATTAATTCACCTTCTTTATCTAAAATTCGCACAATATCGGCATTTTTAGTCCGTTTTCCTGATGCTATTTCGATAAGTTCTAAAGGCATATCTTTGGGGAAACGGGATTGGTAATCATTAAAAGCAGTGGTTACCCAATTGGGCATTTTATTGCCAACAGCAATAAGCTGTATTTTCACGTCACTAACTCCAAAGTTTCTCGAGTTCGTAAAGTTGTCGGCTCTGTTCTTGCATGATATGTACAATGACAGAATCCATATCAACTACCACCCAATCAGCATCATTTTGGCCTTCACTTCCTAATACAAGATGGCCTTGTTTTTTTGCTTCATCAAGTAAGTGTCTTGCTATTGATGCTACATGACGGCTAGATGTGGCTGTGCAGATAATCATATAATCGGTAATACTTGATTTACCACGAACATCTAGAGTAACTATATCTTCTCCTTTGAGGTCATCAATTTTATCAATAATAAAATCTTGTAATGATTGTTGCAAAATAATCTCTCTACAATTTTAAATAAAGCATTAGTATAACATATTTTTTTTTAATCGCCTTGAAAATAGCGTTTCTCTGAAATAACTCTCTATTTTTAAAAAGTCACAAAAAAAATTTTAACAAGAGCTATTTTAATCAAAAAAATAAAGAAAAGGGGTTTTTAACGGATTGAAAATATGATTTAACTGGTTATCTCACTAATAATATTTACAAAAGTTAACAATTTAACTTTTAAAAAGCAGTTGCATTGGTTATTTTCAGTTACTATACTTTTAGCAGATTTTAAGTACAATACTCGACGAGTATTTAGTCGAAAAGAATTAAAAAAACCAAATAAAACATAAGATTACTTGACAGGATTGTCGCTATGCATTATAATTTACAACACCAAACACCAAACACCAAATCTGCCCAACCTATAATTTAAAATTATTTCATTATTGCAATCAGAGTTTTATATTTCTCAATATTTTAATTTTTCCTCAATTTATAAGATTTATTTTATTCTTACCGTTTTTTTTAGTTATAGCAGTTGTTTTAGTTTTATCCTTTTCACCATGTAGTTATGCATTATCAGTATATACAACTAACGTTATTCATGGTAGTGCACCATATTTAACTTTTGATAAAGGTCGTACTCGTATTACTGATACAAATAATCTATTGGCAATAACCTTATCTGATGGTAGAAAAATTACACCTGATACAAATGATTCATTGATAACGCCAATTGAATTACCCCATGTTGGTGATAGTTTTGCTGATATAGGTATGTTAGTTCCGACCAATATTAATAAAATTGCAATGAATACACTTATTGGTGCACCTTATAACTATTGGGGCGATGATGATGGTGATGGTCAAGGAAGTAATAATATTTCAGCTACTGGCGATTTAACTTTAACTATTGTTGATAAAAATAATAAATCTGTGCCCCGTAATGAAATACCAACAATTTGTAATTCTCCGTATAAGCTATCATTGAGTAGTTCTGCTGGTTATTTAACTACACGTTATGGTATTCCTAATCGAAGTAGTTTTAGTACTGGTAGTGTCAACTATTATATTAATCCTAAAGCATCACCATCCGTTTGTTTTGCAAAACCTAACTTAAAATATGGTGGAGCAAAGGATTGGGTTAATGGTGATATTGTAGACTATCGAGGTCCAGAATGGATGTGGAATACCTATAAAGGTTTTTTAACCCAGTCAGCGACACCATCATCTTATCATCTAAATTTCCCTACAACTGGTGCTGATCATCTATATTTTGATTTAGACATTGGCGGTTATAATGAGCCTTTGACATGGACACCCGTTACGCGAAGTGGCATTACGGCAACTATGAGACCTAATTCAAACAATACTAGTGTTCGTGTTACATTAACCGGCCCTGTAGCTTCCGCTTCTCAATGGAACACAAGTTCTCCTGATCCGATAACTCAACCTGATTTACCACAAACTTTTGAATTAGTTGGTAAAGATAGCAATGGTAAAGAAGTAGTAAAATATGGTTTTGTGCTACGACAGTGGTTTGTCCAGCGTCGTATTAATAGTACTTATTCTCAAGCGTTGTACTGGTGCAAAAATATTGGTTATCGTCTTGCACAAGTTAAAGATTTAACCAATGCTTCTTGTCAAGGCACTTTATCTGACGATCGTTGTGTAGGCGCTGTCGGTGCAACGCCATCATCACCGAATAATCGTTATCAACGCACAATCAATGCTGGTTTTTTCTCGGAGTGGGGATTTATGGATTACTATGTTGGCGCTAATTTTTCTAATACTTTTTATTGGACAATTGATTTACAACGTTCAAGAACTGGGTTTGTGGTATATTCAGATGATGCAGATGTTCATCGTAGAGATATTACTACAAAAACTTTGGCCGTCTGTGTTACGCCTTAGTGTTAATTATGTATTGATTAGCTAATTGCCATAATAAATACACTTTAGTAAAAAATAATATAGATTATATAGGAATAAACCACCCCATATCATCCAAAGATGGTATGGGGTGTATTTAATAATCACAGTAAGTTAATTGAGAGTCATTTTGAAGATAAATTTTACTCTATTAATTAATATGTCCTGAATCGGTTATCTAAATCTAAAACTTACAATTCAACCACTCGATCAAACAATGGACTATCGGTTAATCTATGGGTGACCATTAGTAATGTTTTATTTTTACAGATTTGTTTAATCAGCTCGATGATCTGCTGTTCGGTTTGTTGGTCAAGGCTTTCAGTTGGTTCATCCATTAGGATTAGTGGTGAGTTATGTAATAATGCTCGAGCAATGCCGATACGGCGAATTTCGCCGCCAGATAGAGCGCGCCCACCTTGTCCTAATGGTAAATTCAAACCTTGATCAGTTGCTAACAATTTTGATAGTTCAACTTGATGTAATACATCGATCAACTGTTGGTCAGATGCCTGTCGTTTACCAATTAGCAAATTCTGTTTAAGTGTATCACTAAAAATAGTAATAACCTGAGGTACAACCGCAATGGTTTGGCGGAGTGTAGCTTCATCAAGTTGATCAACTGGAATATCATTGATCAAAATTTTTCCAGAATTTGCTTCCCATGTGCGAGTAACTAAATTAAGCAGTGTTGATTTGCCGCAGCCAGTTTTACCTATTAAACCAATATGTTGACCGGAATTTATGGTTAATGAAAAGTGACTTAAAATAGCAAAAGGTTGATTGGGATAACTAAAACTAATGTCATCGAATTGTAGTTTAGCAATAGATAAATCGATAGTTTTGCCTTGTTCAATAAATTTGATATCAGGTGTTTGGTTAAATAAAGTTGTTGTGCGTGTTGCGGATGTTAATACCTGTCCTAAAAAGATAAATGCTCCTGGTATGGGCGCTAGAATTTCACTACTAGCCAAGCAAACAAAAACAAATAAGGCAACTAAAGGTGATAATGTGTATTGAGTGATCAACCACAGTACCAATAAAGTTAAAAAACCAGCAATCAATACGACGAGCGCACTTGATAGTGCCATTAATGTTGATTGGCGTTGTTGATGAAAAAGCCAGTCTGATTCAAGTTTATCTAGTTTTGTACGATAACGATGTTGCGCATTAAATAACGTTAGTTCAGCTTGACCTTGTAAATAATTAATTAATAACGCCCTATATTCACTTTGTTGTTTAGCTAATGTTTCTCCTAACTGTTTGCCTGCATGATAAAAAATGACAGGTATAGCAAGTAAGGTAATTGTTAACACGATAGTAATGATTAAGGCAATGGGTAAATTGATATAACTTAGCCCGACAAACAGCAACAAAATCATGACTAATGCTGTAACAATTGGTGAAAATAGTTTTAAGTAGAGATGATCAAGTGCATCAATATCGACAATAAAGCGGTTAAGTAAATCAGCTTTTTGATATTGAGCTAATTGGTTAGCACTGAGTGGTAAAATCTTTCTAAATGCTAACGTTCTTAAATAAGCTAAAATTTTAAAAGTAGTGTTGTGATCAACTAAGCGCTCAACATAGCGTGATGCTGTTCGGGTAATTGCTGCTGCTCGTACACCAGCTGCAGGTAACATGTAATTAAAAGTATATAAACCGGCAACACCAACAACGGCTGTAGAGGCTAAAAACCATCCCGATAATGAGAGCAAAAAGACACTGGCAAATAGCGTAAGAATAGATAAACTAAGGCCAATAACGATTTGCCAAAAGTAGTGCTTATAAAGAGCAATATAAGGGCGTAATAGCGTTAGCATGAACTCTCCTTAATAGCGTTAATTTGTCCTTTTGACAGTTTCCAAACTAGCTCAAAATCATGCATATCATCATGTTGATGAGTTATGGTAATACTGTTAGTGGCAATATCATATGGTGCTAACAATTCTACTGTCTGTTTATCTAAACTTGCGGTTGGTTCATCTAGGATTAGTAATTGGCAAGGTTTTAGCATTGCTCTGGCCAGCGCTACACGTTGGGCTTGTCCTACTGATAATCGTACCGCATCATCACCGACCTGTGTCTCCACTCCTTCAGGCAGTTTAGCGATAACATCAGATAATTGTGCTTTGGCTATCACTTCATCAAGCTCACTAGTGGTTGCAGTGGGTTTTCCAAGTAGAATATTTTCACGAATCGAACCGTTAATGAGATAAGGATTTTGGCCAATCCAACTTATTTGTTGTTGCCAACTCTTTAAATCTAAATGATTAAATTCAATACCATTAATTTTGAGTGAACCTTGATAAGGCAAAAATCCAAGTAATACTTGCATGAGCGAGCTTTTTCCTTCACCACTAGTGCCAATTAAGGCTAGTTTAAAGGGTGCATGTAATGAAAAGCTAAGTGGCCCAACAATCGGCAGAGCTTCATTGGATAGTACGATCAGATCTTTGGCTTCAATTGTTTTTAAAACCCCAATATCTAGATAATTGTTTGCTTGCAATTGATTCAAGTTAGTTTTTGGCTGAGCGTTATCAACTTGTTGCGGTAAACTTTTATTTAAAAAAGTTTCGATATTATCAGCAGCAGCAATAGCTTCGGCTTTAGCATGATAATAGACTCCGAGATCTCGTAAGGGTTGAAAATACTCAGGTGCTAAAATTAGTGCAAAAAAACCAGCAAATAAAGTAACAGTTCCATTATAGGCGCCAAAATCAAATTCGCCTAAATAAGAAAAACCAAAATAGACTGCCACAATAGCAATTGAAATTGAGGTAAAAAACTCTAACACAGCAGAGGATAAAAAGGCCATTTTTAACACTTGCATGGTTTTAACACGGAAATCTTCAGATGCTTGAGCGATTTCTTCCGTTTGTTGTTCTCCTTGATTGAATAAACGAATGGTGTTAAGTCCTTTTAATCGATCTAAGAAATGGCCACTTAAATAAGCTAACGCTTTAAAATGGCGTCGATTAATATCAGCTGCTCCCATTCCCACTAAAATCATAAAAATAGGGATCAGGGGGGCTGTGCAAAGCAAAATAACGGCAGCAGCCCAGTTGAAAGGGAAGATAGCAATACAAATTAATATTGGTACCATGCTGGCTAAACGCATTTGCGGTAAATAACGAGCAAAAAAATCATGTAAATTATCGACTTGTTCAATAACTAACGTACTCCATGCTCCGGTAGTGCTTTGATTTAAATAAGCTGGACCAAATAATTCAAACTGATCGATTAATTTTTTTCTAATTTGTTTACGGATCTTTTGACCTAAAGCAAAATTAATCTTTTCACGAAAATAAATTAACGATCCTCGAGCCAGTAAAATGAAAATTAAAGATAAAAAGTAAGGAATAACCGTCAAAAAAGACTGTTGTTCAATAATTAATCTTTGTAAAATAATCGCCAAAAAAGCTGCTTGAGCAATCATTAAAATACTTAACATAAATCCAGTTAAAACCGAAGCCCGTAAATCTGACTTGTGTATATTGGTGTGTTGTTTTAACCAGTTAAGTAAATAAGTTTGGCGTTGTTTATCTAAAGACATATTATTTAGCTGATTCTATTTTAAATTGTCTAAATAATGTTCAGCATCTAACGCTGCCATACATCCCGTTCCAGCTGATGTAATTGCTTGTCGATAAATATGATCCATAACATCACCGGCAGCAAAAATACCCTCAATGCTAGTTTGAGTTGCATTACCTTGAGTGCCTGATTGCACTTTTATATAACCATTATTTAGTTCAAGTTGGCCGTCAAAAATAGCGGTATTAGGTTTGTGACCTATAGCAATAAAAACGCCCATTACATTAATTTCTTCGCTAATATTGGGATCTTGGCTACTACGAATTCTAACACCTGTTACGCCCATATTATCACCTAGAATTTCATCAATAATTTGATGGGTATGCAATATAACTTTACCTTCTTGCACTTTTTCAGATAAGCGGTCCATTAATATTTTTTCAGCCCTAAAACTATCACGACGATGGATCAAATGAACTTCACTAGCGATATTGGCTAAATAAAGAGTTTCTTCAACAGCTGTATTGCCGCCACCGACAACAGCAACTTTTTGGTTACGATAGAAGAAACCGTCACAAGTAGCACAAGCTGACACTCCTTTACTTTTAAATGCTTCTTCCGATGGTAAACCAAGATATTGTGCTGATGCGCCTGTTGCTATGATTAATGCATCACAACTATATTCTGTATCACTGCCAAAAAGTTTGAATGGTTTTTGGCTAAAGTCAACACGGTCAATATGATCTAAAATGATTTCTGTATTAAATCGTTCCGCTTGCTGTTGCATTTTTATCATTAATTCTGGCCCAGTAAGTTCCGAATCGCCAGCAGGCCAGTTTTCTATTTCGGTGGTTGTAGTAAGCTGTCCACCTTGTTGCGTACCAGTAATTAATACTGGTGATAAATTTGCTCGTGCAGCATAAACAGCAGCTGTGTAGCCAGCAGGTCCTGACCCTAGTATCAATAAACGGGCATGTTTGGTCTTCATGTTATATCCTTCTTTATTCTAATATTCTGGCTAATTTGAATATGGTTAGCGCAATTTATAGTTGATAAGTCTAACATTATCAAGCTTTATCGTGCAAAAAAATTGGTTATCATAGCGATAGGTAGCGGTGATAATTTGAATCGCTATTGAATTTTTTATTTCTTTATATTTTTATTTTTTTTATTAGGTTTTACTTTTAAACGTTTTGTGTTGTTTATATTAATTTTTTAAGTTTTCAATTAGATCTTAAAGATTATTTTTATTAAATAATGAGATTAAATGAGTTTCATTTAAAAGCAAATACTATGATCACATCCTCACAATAAACAGTGGAAGCTCTGTTAGCTAAAATAAAGTAGGTAAAAATTTCTAAATTCCACGCAAAAGATATTAGTGATCTGTAAATTGGTAATATTTTATTTAGTATTAAATTTATTTTGCAGTCGCTATCGTTAATGTTGCAATATTGTATCCATTGATGAATTGATTTTTTAGATATTGGCCTTCATGCCGCCGGTTGGCGACAGAAGGAAATTTGTAATTGATTATGATAAATAGGTGGTTACATCTTGAAGTGACCAGCGGATATGTGGTTGTTGCTCATTAACTCGATAACCAAATGCTAAACAGAGTCCAACTCCAAAAGTTTCACCACTAAACTGTGGAATATGTTTTTCTAAAATCTGTATGACTTTATCATGTTCAAATCCACCAATAGCACAAGAATCTATACCTCGATAAGCAGCTGCTGTCATCATATTTGCTGCAGCTAGATAATCTTGCATTTCTGACCAATGATTTACAGTTAAACCATTTGCTAAACCAAATTTAGTAAAATTAATAAAATCTTGGCAAGCAATATCAATTGCGGTTTGATCATTTTGATCAGGTAACGTTCTCGCTACAGCTTGACGTAAATAATGACTTTGTGAAGTAAAGTTACTGGCTTTCCGATAAAGTACAATCACATAGTGTGAGCAACTAGTAACTTGCTCTTGGTTATAACAAATAGCACGTAATTCAGTTTTAATATCTGCATTATCGACAACGACAAAATGCCAAGGCTCCATCCCAAATGATGAAGGTGATAAACGACCAGCCTCTAAAATTGCTTCAAGATCTTCATGATTAATTTTTTTTGATTCATCAAACCGTTTACAAGCGTGTCTAAACTCGAAAGCTAGAGATAGTTTATCCATAGTGTCTCCTAAGATTTTAAATTCCATGGCGCAACTTTTAATAATAACACCATACCAGGTATGGCTAGCATCGTACATAAACCGAAAAAGCTTGTCCAGCCTAAATAATCGACCATAATTCCTGTTGTCGAATTAATAAGTGTTCGAGGAATAGAGGCAATACTGGTAAATAACGCAAACTGTGTTGCAGTATATAATGGATTTGTGGTCTTAGCGATAAAAGCAACAAATGCTGCTGAGCCAAGGCCTACACCTAATGCTTCAAATCCAATGACTAATGCTAATAAAATTTTTTGATGTGTATTGATCTCATCAAAAGGCCCTTCGATCGATAACCAAGCAAAACCTAAAATAGAGATAACTTGGACAAAACCAAAACACCATAAAGCGCGATTAATTCCTATTTTTATCATTAATATACCGCCAATTAGAGCACCAAAAACACTTGGCCATAATGATGCATTTTTAGCAATCCAACCCACATCAAAACGGCTAAAGCCCATTTTTAGATAAAATGGGGTAGCTAAGGACGTTGCCATGCTGTCCCCTAATTTATATAAAAAGATAAAAGCTAAAATCAATACGGCACTTTTAACACCTTGACGTGTAATAAATTCACTAAAAGGTTTAATAATAATTTCATCTAAACTATGAGTCTTGGGAATTTGATTGATTGGTTCTTTGACCAGTAATGTCATAATAATTGCTGGTAACATAAATAATGCAGTAATGAGAAAAACACTGTTCCAAGGTAAATAATTTGATAGTATTAATGATAGTGAGCCTGGCACCAATCCGGCAATACGATAAGCATTAGTATGAATACTGTTACCTAATCCAAGTTCTTTATCGAGTAATAATTCACGTCGAAAAGCGTCTAAAGCAATGTCTTGGGTTGCTGAAAAGAGTGCGATAATAAAACAGATATTAGCGATTAACCAAATATCTAACTTTGGGGAGAAAATACCTAAAATCGCAATCGAAAAGAGTAAAACTAGTTGTGAAATAAACATCCAACCTCGACGTCGCCCAAGTTTGAATAGAGAAATATTATCCATAAATGGCGCCCAGATAAATTTGAAAATATATGGCATCTGGGTTAAAGAGAAAATGCCAATGGTTTTTATGTTGATATCTTCGCTAGCCAGCCATGCAGGTAATAGTTGAATTAATAAATAAAAGGGCAATCCGGATGCAAAACCAGTGAAAATGCAGATTAGCATTTTTGTATTAAAAATAGTTTTGAAAATAGAATCTTGCGGATTATTCATTATTTAATATTATTGGTGAGTTTTTAGTGAGGTGCTATGATAGCATAATAATATAAAAAGTAATTGCTAAAGCCATCATAAAACGTTTTACTATAATATAGATTTGTTGATGCCCAGTTTTTTTAAGGCTAAAAAACAATTAAATCAAATTTCAGTATTCAATGTTGTCAAAATTAGCATGTGACAATGTTTTTCAATCATCATTTAAAATAAAAATAATATATAAAGTTACCTTAAAAGGGAGTAGCCGTTATGAAAAAAACTGTGAAAGTTGCTGTTTTTAGCAGTAAACATTACGACAGAGAACATCTAGAAATTGCAAATAAACATTTCGGATTTGAAATTGAATATTATGAGCATAAATTAAGTCATAAAACGGTGGTTACTGCTGAAGGGTATGATGCTGTATGTGTTTTTGTAAATGATGAAGTGGATAAACGAGTATTACAAAAATTAGCTCATTATGGGATTAAGATTTTAGCTTTGCGCTGTGCTGGTTTTGATAATGTCGATCTAGCTGAAGCTAAAAAATTAGGTATTACTGTAGTGCGTGTTCCTGCTTATTCGCCAGAGGCTGTGGCTGAACATGCTGTTGCATTAATGATGACATTAAACCGTAGAACACATAAAGCTTATCAACGTACACGTGATGCCAACTTTTCTTTAGAAGGATTGACAGGTTTTAATATGCATAATCGTACCGCTGGGGTTATTGGCACAGGTAAAATAGGTCAAGCTGTTATTCGTATTCTAAAAGGATTTGGCATGAATATTTTAGCTTATGATCCTTATCCTAATGATATCGTTGTTGAGTTAGGTGCACAGTATGTTCAGTTAGATGAACTGTATGCTAAATCAGACGTGATTACTTTACATTGTCCGATGTCACCAGAAAATTATCATTTGCTCAATAAAGAGGCATTTAACAAAATGAAAAAAGGTGTGATGATTATTAATACCAGCCGTGGTGGTTTATTAGATGCAACAGCAGCCATTGAAGCGTTAAAACAAACTAAAATTGGTGCATTAGGGATGGATGTGTATGAAAACGAACGTGATCTGTTTTTCGAAGATAAATCCAACGATGTTATTTTAGATGATGTATTCCGTCGTTTATCATCATGTCATAACGTGTTATTCACTGGTCATCAAGCATTTTTAACCCAAGAAGCATTGTTAAATATTTCCGATACAACATTAAATAATATTGCCCAAATTTCAGAAGGCAAAGAATGTCAAAATATTGTTAAATAACAAGAAATAATTTAATATGTCGCCGTTATTTTAATTAATTAAATATGGATGATTTATGCAACGTATCGTTATTTGTCTCATGATGATTTTATGGCTTGCTGCTTGTTCTAGTGGCGGTTCTTCTAAAACTCCAATGCAGAAACATCGAGGACATTCAGATGTAAAAGGTGGTGTTTATTTAGAGAAACAGCATGAACAGCCGAAACCTGATAGTGCACCTTTATCTGTTGATAAAGAAAAGTTTATTGCCATGATGGTAAAAAAACATGGTTTTAATCATCAACAACTTCGTACAGTTTTAGAACAAACAAACAAACTTGATTGGGTAATTGGTTTAATGGATAAACAAGCACCTAAATCAGGCTCTTCAAATGTACCGAATGGCGCTTGGATTCGTTATAAAAATAAATTTATTACACCAAATAATTTGCCTAAAGGTGTTGATTTTTGGAATAAATATGACAAAGATTTACAACGAGCATATAAAGAATATGGTGTACCACCTGAAATCATCGTCGGTATTATTGGCGTTGAGACAGGTTGGGGCCGAGTAATGGGCAAAACAAAAATAATTGATGCATTATCAACGCTAGCATTCCACTATCCTAGAAGATCACAATATTTTGCTAAAGAATTGGAAGATTTTTTAATTATGTGTCGTGATGAAGGAGTGGATCCTTTTGATTTAAATGGATCATTTGCAGGTGCTATGGGATATGGTCAGTTTATGCCATCAGCATTTAGAAATCATGCGGTTGACTTTAATCATGATGGTCATATTGATTTATGGGATCCTGTTGATGCGATTGGTAGTGTGGCTAATTATTTCAAATCACATGGTTGGCAACGCAATAGAAAAGTTGCTGTAGTTGCTGATGGGCAAGCGCTTTCTCTGGATACAGGTTTTAGTACCAAATATTCAATTGAGCATTTGGCTAAATCAGGACTAAAACCGAAAAACTCCTTAGAAGGCCATAAAGAAGTCAGCTTGTTACGTTTAGATATGGGTGATAGTTATCAATTTTGGTATGGTTTACCTAATTTTTATGTCATTACTCGTTATAATCATAGTACACATTATGCGATGGCGGTATGGCAATTAGGATTAGCGGTTAAACAAGCCAGATAAAATAACGCAAAATCCAAAAACTGTAGGTCGCAATTTGCGACCTTTTTTATTAATTCCTGTAAACGCCACTCAAAAATTGAGGAGAGGGGTTTTTACAACCTGAAAATTAGTTAAATCAAAGTAAATAACTATTCTAGATGCTTGCAAAAATACTATCGATTCCCACAATATTTTATTGCTAAAAAAATAATGTTCTGAGGTTTATGTTTTTACGTGTGCTGATAATCAATGGCATTTAGGATGGAAAATATCAAAGAATGCTTTATTAGAACTTAATAAAAAAATAATTAATCATATAATGATTATTTTTGTTTAGCTGTATTAATAATAATTCTACGAAAATAAAATAATCTAGCTAAAACTTAAACTCTTTTAATAATCAAACTTAGAACGATAAAATGGTTTAAGATTATCTTAATAGCTTAGAATTAAGATCGATTCATTCTGCATCGAAACAATTGTTTTTTACAAAACTTAACAATTTTTAGCCTAAAAAATTGTTGCATAGTTTTTCCCAGTAATTATACTTTTCTCGTTCACTACAAAAAGTGATTAGATAGATTGTGATTTAGCTATTTGAGCAAGGAAAGTTCAAATTAAACATTAATTTAATTGACAGGATTGTCGCGATGCATTATAATTTTAACACCAAACACCAAACACCAAACCTGTAAAACTAACCTTATTTTCAAGTTTATTTTTATCAAGTCCACTCTATTTAGTTCCAGTCCTATTTTTTTTATCACTTCCATTTAATAGCCACGCTTTGACGACGAGTACAACGAATTTTATTCATGGTAATGCACCTTATTTAACTTTCGATGATGGTCAAAGTCGCGTTACTGATATGAGTAATTTACTTGGTATCAGCTTATCTGATGGTAGAACTTATTCGCCAAATAATAATTCAGCGACCAATCCGATTGTATTGCCGGATATAAATGAGACATTAATTAATGTTAATATGTTAGTACCAACCAATGTGGACTCAATCGCATTAAATACGCTTATTGGCGCGCCCTATAATTATTGGCGGGATGATGATGGCGATGGTCAAGGTGGTAATGGTATTGCAGTAACAGGTAATTTAACCCTCACCATTACTGATAAAAATAATAAAAAAGTACTGCGTAATACCGCATTAGATATCTGTAATGCACCTTATAAGGTCGTATTAAGTAGTGATGGTGGTACATTATCTACCCAGTATGGTGTACCTAATAGTACTAATTTTAATGCTAGTCGTGCGACTTATTACATTAATCCTAAAGATCGTCCAAAGACCTGTTTTGCTAGGCCAATATTAACATATGGTTCAAATACTGAGATTAGTGACATAGACTTTCGCGGTCCGGCTTCAATGTGGGATCCAAGTAGAGGTTTTATTGTGCAGTCTATGGATCCATCATCTTATGGTTTGAATTTCCCAACAACTGGTGCTAATAATCTATATTTTGATTTAGATATTGGTGGTGTAGGGCCATTGAGATGGGATCCGGTTACTCATGATGGAATAACCGCTACCATGACGCCGAACTCTTCCGGTAGCTATGTTCGTGTTACACTAACAGGTCCTGCAGCAAACGAAGTTCAATCGGAATCGGATTCTCCCGGTATTATATATAGACCTTCTTTACCTCAGACATTCGAGTTGGTTGGTAGAGATAGTTTAGGTAATGCAATTATTAAATATGGTTTTCAGTTAAAACAATGGTTCGTTAATCGTAGAACTGTTTATCGCAATTATTTTAATACATTATCATGGTGTGACAGTATCGGTTATCGGATGGTACAGGTTAAAGACTTAACTAATGCTATTTGTACTGGCGTATGGAGCGGTAGTCATTGTCAAGGTTCTGTCGCGGCTAAACCACCATCAACTGGTAATAATTACCAACGTAGAATCGGTTCAGGTTTTTTTTCCGAGTGGGGGTACATGGATTTTTATTTTAATGCCAGTGTTGATGATTATCGATACAACTATTGGACTAGCGATATTACTTCGGATGGTATCCAGTTTTCAGTTTATCCTAACAATGGTCATGTAAATAGGAATCATTCTAGCGAGACAACCTTAAGGGGGACGTGTTCTATGCCTTAAGATTGCATTATTAGCTATCATAAATCGATATGAATATTTAATGGTTAACTTTAGGACAGAATGCTAAAGATCAAGGAAATCAATTAGAAAAAGATGAACAGTTATTATATTAATAGTGATTTTTATTGTGTATTAGTCATTAGTGTCTATTTTTTTCAAATTACATAATTAAGATGCCTAGAAATATTTGGAAATCATATTAAAAAGCAACAATCTTTGAGAATGACATCAAAAAAATAATAATAGGTTCAATCGTTTAAATCTTATAAAATAAATACTTACTTGATAAGTATATGAGCAATTATTTACAAAAGTTAACAATTTTTAGGAAAAAAAATTGTTGCATAGTTTTTCCTAGTAATTATACTTTTCCCGTTTACTCACAAAAAGTGATTAGATAGATTATTATTTAGCTATTTGAGCAGGGAAAGTTCAAATTAAACATTAAGTTACTTGACAGGATTGTCGCGATGCATTATAATTTTAACACCAAACACCAAACACCAAACCTGTAAAACTAACCTTATTATCAAGTTTATTTTTATCGAGTCCACTCTATTTAGTTCCAGTACTATTTTTTTTATCACTTCCATTTAGTAGCCATGCTTTGACTACGAGTACAACGAATTTTATTCATGGTAATGCACCTTATTTAACTTTCGATGATGGTCAAACTCGCGTTACTGATATGAGTAATTTACTTGGTATCAGCTTATCTGATGGTAGAACTTATTCGCCAAATAATAATTCAGCAACCAACCCAATTGTATTGCCCGAAATGAATGAGACATTAATTAATGTCAATATGTTAGTACCAACCAATGTGGACTCAATCGCATTAAATACGCTTATTGGAGCGCCCTATAATTATTGGTGGGATGATGATGGCGATGGTCAAGGTAGTAATGGTATTGCAGTAACAGGTAATTTAACCCTTACCATTACTGATAAAAATAATAAAAAAGTACTGCGTAATACCGCATTAGATATCTGTAATGCACCTTATAAAGTGGTATTAAGTAGTGATGGTGGTACATTATCTACCCAGTATGGTGTACCTAATAGTACTAATTTTAATGCTAGTCGTGCGACTTATTACATTAACCCTAAGGCGCTGCCAAAATTATGCTTTGTTCGTCCTGAATTGAAATTTGGATCGGATAAGGTGATTAAAGGTACAGACTTTGGTGGTCCAGCTTCAATGTGGAATCCGAATAAAGGTTTTATTCCGCAGTCTAAGGATCCTTCATCTTACGGTTTAAATTTCCCTACAACTGGTGCTAACAATTTGTATTTTTATTTAGAATTAGCTGGTAAAAACTCTTTATCATGGGCGAGTCCTATTTCTCGAGGTGGTATTACTGCTACCATAACACCTAATTCATCTGGTACTAGTGTTCGTGTTAAATTGACAGGTCCTTTTGCGAATGAATCACAATGGAGGTTAGATTCACCAGCTCGTATTACAAAACCAACATTACCACAGACATTTGAATTAGCTGGTAAAGATAGTAAAGGTAATGTAGTGGTTAAGTATGGCTTTCAAATAAAAAAATGGTTCGTTAATCGTGGAACTGTTTATCAAAACTATTCAAATACATTGTCATGGTGTAATAGTATCGGTTATCGTATCGTAAAGGTTCAGGATTTAACTAACGCATCTTGTAATGGCAAAGGTTCTGGTTCTCATTGTCAAGGTGCAGTGGGTGTTAAACCATCATCACTTAACAATAATTACCAACGTAGAATTGGTGGGGGATTGTTTTCGGAGTGGGGCTACATGAATAACTACACGGGAGCTAACTTTGACTCAGACTATCATGATAGTAATGCTCAAGGTAAGCAGAATAGTTCTAATTCAAGCATTGGCCATGCCTATTGGACAAGTGATCCTATCGGTAATGATAATTTTGTCGTATCCTCTAGTAGTGGTTATATCAATCGTTTTAGTTTGGATTATGGTCACGATGGAGTGTGTACCTATCCTTAATGATATGTAGCCTCAGAGTCCGAGCAGCCAATAAATAATGGCTGCTTAAAATTCAATAGAACTGGCATATTTCTATTTCGATTTAAGGTGATTAAATTTTGAGGAACGGTGTTTTTAGATACTAGGATCTTTAAAATCTAAAATCACATGAAATATCATGTACCAATAGTAATTTCATTGAAACACTAATTAAGTATATTTACAAAAGTTAACATTTTTTAGAAAAAAATTGTTGCATAGTTTTTCCCAGTAATTATACTTTTTCCGTTCACTGCAAAAAGTGATTAGATAGATTATTATTTCGCTATTTGAGCAAGGAAAGTTCAAATTAAACATTAAGTTACTTGACAGGATTGTCGCGATGCATTATAATTTTAACACCAAACACCAAACACCAAACCTGTAAAACTAACCTTATTATCAAGTTTATTTTTATCGAGTCCACTCTATTTAGTTTCAGTACTATTTTTTTTATCACTTCCATTTAGTAGCCACGCTTTGACGACGAGTACAACGAATTTTATTCATGGTAATGCACCTTTTTTAACCTTTGATGATGGTCAAAGTCGCGTTACTGATATGAGTAATTTACTTGGTATCAGCTTATCTGATGGTAGAACATATTCGCCAAATAATAATTCAGCGACCAATCCGATTGTATTGCCGGATATAAATGAGACATTAATTAATGTGAATATGCTAGTACCAACCAATGTGGACTCAATCGCATTAAATACACTTATTGGCGCGCCCTATAATTATTGGCGGGATGATGATGGTGATGGTCAAGGCAATAGTGGTATTGCAGTTACAGGTAATTTAACGCTTACCATTACTGATAAAAATAATCAAAAAGTACTGCGTAATACCGCATTAGATATTTGTAATGCACCTTATAAAGTGGTATTGAGTAGTGATGGTGGTACATTATCTACCCAGTATGGTGTACCTAATAGTAGTGATTTTAGTGGTGGTAGTGCGACTTATTATATTAATCCTAAAGATCGTCCAAAGGTCTGTTTTGCGAAACCTACATTAAGATATGGTTCAGATACTGAGATTAGTGGTATAGACTTTCGTGGTCCGGCTTCAATGTGGGATCCGAATAAAGGTTTTATTGTGCAGTCTAGGGATCCATTATCTTATGGTTTGAATTTCCCAACGACTGGTGCTAATAATCTATATTTTGATTTAGATATTGGTGGTGTAGGGCCATTGAGATGGGATCCGGTTACTCACGATGGAATAACCGCGACCATGACGCCGAACTCCTTCGGTACCACTGTTCGTGTTACACTCACTGGTCCTGTTGCTAACGAAGCCCAATGGCAATCAGATTCTCCTGGTATTATATATAGACCTTCATTACCTCAGACATTCGAGTTGGTTGGTAGAGATAGTTTAGGTAATGCAATTATTAAATATGGTTTTCAATTAAAGCAATGGTTTATCAATCGAGGCGTTAACAAATACATTTATGAAAGTACTTCTTCATGGTGTAGTAATATAGGTTATCGTATTCCTACAGTAAAAGATTTAACTAATTCAGTTTGTGAGGGTATATGGAGTCACTCTCGTTGTAAGGATATGGAAGGTGGGATGCCTCCTTCCTCCGGTAATCATTACCAACGCACAATAGGGGCAGGATTTTTTTCTGAATGGGGATTCATGTATTATTACACGGACGCTAATTTTGGTCATAGTGATTACTATTGGACGAGTGAACTTGGGGGTAACGAACGGTTAGATGTTAGCTCTGATGGTGGGCATGTGTTTTGGGCTGGTTATTCATCTTACAGTGTTTATGGTATTTGCTTATTACCTTAGTTATCAATTCTAGGTTTGATAAGTAATATAGTAAAAATAGAATCAAATAGAATTATTCGAGTTTAAGATAAATAAAATTATCATATGGATAGATGATCGTACCGGTAATGATAATTTTGTCGTTCTCGCTAGTAGTGGTTATATTAATCGTTTTAGTTTAGATTATAGTCACGATGGAGTGTGCACCTATCCTTAATGGTTTGGAGCCTCAGAGTCCGAGCAGCCAATAATGGCTGCTTAAAATTCAATAGAACTGGCATATTTCTATTTCGTTTTAGGGTGATTAAATTTTGAGGAACGGTGTTTTTAGATACTAGGATCTTTAAAATCTAAAATCACATGAAATATCATGTACCAATAGTAATTTCATTGAAACACTAATTAAGTATATTTACAAAAGTTAACATTTTTTAGAAAAAAATTGTTGCATAGTTTTTCGCAGTAATTATACTTTTTCCGTTCACTGCAAAAAGTGATTAGATAGATTATTATTTCGCTATTTGAGCAAGGAAAGTTCAAATTAAACATTAAGTTACTTGACAGGATTGTCGCGATGCATTATAATTTTAACACCAAACACCAAACACCAAACCTGTAAAACTAACCTTATTATCAAGTTTATTTTTATCGAGTCCACTCTATTTAGTTTCAGTACTATTTTTTTTATCACTTCCATTTAGTAGCCACGCTTTGACGACGAGTACAACGAATTTTATTCATGGTAATGCACCTTTTTTAACCTTTGATGATGGTCAAAGTCGCGTTACTGATATGAGTAATTTACTTGGTATCAGCTTATCTGATGGTAGGACTTATTCGCCAAATAATAATTCAGCGACCAATCCGATTGTATTGCCGGATATAAATGAGACATTAATTAATGTGAATATGCTAGTACCAACCAATGCAGATTCAATCGCATTAAATACACTTATTGGCGCGCCCTATAATTATTGGGGGGATGATGATGGTGATGGTCAAGGCAGTAATGGTATTGCAGTGACTGGTAATTTAACCCTCACTATTACTGATAAAAATAATCAAAAAGTACTGCGTAATACCGCATTAGATATTTGTAATGCACCTTATAAAGTGGTATTGAGTAGTGATGGTGGTACATTATCTACCCAGTATGGTGTACCTAATAGTAGTGATTTTAGTGGTGGTAGTGCGACTTATTATATTAATCCTAAAGATCGTCCAAAGGTCTGTTTTGCGAAACCTACATTGAGATATGGTTCAGATACTGAGATTAGTGGTATAGACTTTCGTGGTCCGGCTTCAATGTGGGATCCGAATAAAGGTTTTATTGTGCAGTCTAGGGATCCATTATCTTATGGTTTGAATTTCCCAACGACTGGTGCTAATAATCTATATTTTGATTTAGATATTGGTGGTGTAGGGCCATTGAGATGGGATCCGGTTACTCACGATGGAATAACCGCGACCATGACGCCGAACTCCTCCGGTACCACTGTTCGTGTTACACTCACTGGTCCTGTTGCTAACGAAGCCCAATGGCAATCAGATTCTCCTGGTATTATATATAGACCTTCATTACCTCAGACATTCGAGTTGGTTGGTAGAGATAGTTTAGGTAATGCAATTATTAAATATGGTTTTCAATTAAAGCAATGGTTTATCAATCGAGGTAATAAAAGTTCTAATTATAGTTTAGCATTATCATGGTGTAACAGTATTGGTTACAGTGTACCTCAAGTTAAGGATTTAACTAATGCGGTTTGTTCAGGGCCATGGAGTGGTGATAACTGTCAGGGTGCTATCGGAGCCATACCTTCATCTACTGGTAATTACTACCAGCGTCGAATAAATGCTGGATTTTTTACTGAATGGGGATACCTAACCAACTACATTGGTGCGGGTACAGGTCACTATTATTTGTATTGGACTAGAGATCAATCAGGAAGTGAGCAGTTTATTGTTTACCCGTATGGAGGGGATGTTTATATGTACAATCCAGCTATTGACTTTTACGAACCCTACAGTTTTTATGCTCTGTGTACTTCATCTTAGTTGTTGTTTCTTGAATCGAGATTGAATAACTAAAATAGAGTCACGTAAAATTATTCTTGTTTAGGATAAATAGAGAAGTCATATTAACCGCTCTAAATAAGAGCGGTTAATATTTTTGAGAACAGGGATTTTAATTGTAAATTAAGAAACGATTAGTTTGACTGAAATTAATAATAAGAAGATACCAAAATATCTAATTAGTTTATTTATTGATAATTTTTGAGAAATTTGAACTCCGACTTTTGCCATGGGTATGCTAGCTAACATAATTGATAATACTGCGGGTAAATAGACGAAACCCAAACTGTATTCTGGCAGTTCTTTGATATTCCATCCAGCAATGATATAACCAATAGTACCACCTAAGGCTACAGGTAAGGTAAATGCCGCAGAAGTACCGATCGCTTTTCGCATATCCACGCCGCATTTCTTTAAAAAAGGTACCACTAACACACCACCACCTACACCAACTAATGCGGCGAATACACCAATTAATCCGCCGATGAAGATATAGATTGTGTTAGGTAATAATGTCGCTTGGCTATTTTGTTTTTTCGCAACTTTTCCAGTTTTTAGAATAAATTTACTGCCTGTATAGATGAGGAAAACAATAAAAATCCATTTGAGCCAAATACCGGGAATATAAGGTGTCATGTAGGATCCGCCAATAGTGCCAATAATGCAACCTAATACCATCTTTTTTAAGATCGACCAGACAATATTATTATTTTTATTCTGAACCCAACTTGATGATAAGCTAGTACCAATGATTGTTGCTAGAGATGAAGCCACTGCGATATGGTTTATCCATTGCCCTCCATGACCAAAATAATCGAGTACCATAAGTAGTGCTGGTACAATTAACGCTCCACCTCCAATACCGAACATACCTGCAAGTAACCCAGCCAATGCGCCTATACAAAGCAAGATAATAAATTCGACAATCATACTCTATCCTTAAGTTGTGCATTCATAAAACTAATTATTTGATTATTTATTAGTTATAATGAGTTTTTTGGCAAGTCTATTTAAAATAGTATTGGTTATGTACTATGGCAATATTGTACTGAGGCTAGCTAAAAATACCAGTGGATAGTTAACTATTGATGACTTATATCAGAAAAAATAAATCAAAAGATGACATATCGTTTGAAAAGACTTATGTTATTTAGCAATTAATATAAATAAATATGTTTAGTTAATTTTTGATGAAAGGGGAAAATAATGAAAGATCGTTTGAAATGGATTGATGAGTTTGGTTTTTTAGCTGAAACTGCAAGTGGGCACTCCTTAGTAATGGATGGCGGTATTGAACATGGTGGTCGAAACCGTGGTGCGAGACCTATGGAGTTTTTGTTACATGGTGCTGCAGGTTGTATGGCTTACGACATTATTGCTATTTTGAAAAATAATAAAAAGGATGTTCGAGATCTTTGGATCGACATTGATAAAACTCAAGCCACCTCTTCGCCAAAAGTGTATACCTCAATTAATTTTCATATTGTAATTACTGGTAATAATATCGATAACGAGGCTGTTGAAAAGGCGATTAAACTTGCATCTGAAAAATATTGTAGTGCTTCAATTATGTTAGGTAAGACAGCCAAAATGTCCTACACTTATGAAATAAGGGATCATGTTTAATAACTTTTTTATAACTGATAGTTATAAATAAATAACCAGCTGATATTAGTCTGAATTGCATTAATCCTTTAAGATTTCATCCTTTATCAGGAAGAAAACAACGAGAGTGATTATGCAACAATTAAGTAAAAATATGCGGTTTCGAGATTTAGTTATTTTGGGATTGCTTTTTATTGGCCCCGCAGCTCCAGTAGGGCTATTTGGAGTTTTAGATGTTATAAGCGATGGTGCCATTGCACTAGTTTATATTGTTGCGACTTTTGTGATGGCGTTTACGGCATTTTCTTATGCAAGAATGTCAAATGCTTTGCCCCATGCAGGCGCTGTATATGCTTATTGTTCTATTGGTATTCATCCTAATGCTGGATTTCTTGTAGGTTGGTTACTTCTACTAGACTATCTGTTTATTCCTGCTGTTGCCTATTTGTTTAGTGGTATTTCATTAAATGCCTTAATTCCAGAAGTTCCTGTTTGGATATGGACCTGTTTTGCAGTAGTTATCACTACCATGCTTAATTTAATTGGTGTTAAAAAATCGGCTAGAATCACATTAGTTATCTTAGTCGTTGAGATTGCAGTCATGTTTGCTGTGCTTTTAGTTGGTATTTGGATTATTACCACGCATGGAACTAAACAAGATTGGCTTACTCCATTTATTGGTGGTGAGTTATTTAATTGGAGTAGCCTTTTTAATGCGGTCTCTATTGCTGTGCTTTCTTATTTAGGGTTCGATGCTATAGCAACTTTTTCAGAAGAACACAGTGGTAAGCGAAACTTAGTAAGTAAAGCTATTATTAGCTGTTTAATTCTTGCAGGTTGTTTATTTGTAATACAAATTTATATTGGAGCTTTACTTAATCCTTATGATAGCGAATATTTACGTAACCATCCTGAGCTACAAGGCAAAGCTTATTATAATATAGTTAATAATGAAATTAATTTATGGTTAGGATGGTCTCTTAGTTTAATGAAAGCTGTCGGGGCATCGTTTGCCGCTATGGTCGGTCAAGCTGCGGCAAGTCGTCTATTATTTAGTATGGGGCGAGATAAAAGATTACCTGCTTTTTTTGCTAAGATTGGTAAGAAAAGTGGTGTGCCTTCGAGAGCAATTTTATTTTCTGCATTGTTTAATCTATTGTTGGTATTTATTGCTGCCAATCATGCTAAGGGATTACCAATGTTAGTTTCATTTGTCGATGTTGGTGCTTTATGTGCATTTATTATGTTACATGTATCAGTAATAGGTTATTTTAAATTTAAAAAACGTTCGAATGGTTGGCGAGCTAATTTATTTGATATTTTAATCCCTATTATTGGCATTGTCGTATTGTTACCTGTGTTGTTACATATTGATAATTATGCAAAAATTATTGGTGGTATTTGGTTAATTATAGGAGTGATTATTCTTATTTTAAGTAAAAATCAAGGCCAAATCGGTTGGTTAGAAGCAAATAAATAATCAAGATTTTGTTTAATCATTTTAGATGCAAAATTTTTTATAAAATCTGAAAAAATTGTCTGTTATATCTATTTAGCACGGCAATTTACTTTTTGCTATTTTTTGGGGTTAATGGTAATTTTTTATTGATGAGTAAGAGTATTGATGACAGCTAAATGATAATTATGGATATTCATCTTCTATTTAATGCTTTATTGTTGCTGTGTTAATGTTTAATCAAGCTGTTAGTTGTCTGAATTTATAACGGATAAAATGTTTTAAAAGCATTTTTAAGCCAAAAAATTTGAGGAAAGGGGTTTTTTAACCTCTTCCTCAAGTAATCATAAGTTTTACTGTAACGAATAACAGGAAGATAGCAAAATAGTTAATCAGTTTCTTTATTGATAGTTACCTTGCAATTTATCTAACAATGTTTGCTATAAGCTTAATAGAAAATACTACCGCTTTTACCAATCTACAAATAAGCTGATAATTGTATTTGTGCTAAATAAGATAATAAACTCAAAGATAATAAAACTTTCTTGTGTACTTTTTTAATTAATCATATTTTGATTAGTTAACTTCTAGATTTTTAATAATTAATAATTGTATGACTGTTTTTTTATAAAGGATGCATAATCATTGTTGTTTTAATAGTTATACTCATAACCTTTTTGTATAATGCTTCTTATTTACGATGTTAAGTTCAATGCTGACAGAAATATTACGTGGCTCGATGATTTCGGCAAGTTTGATTATAGCTATTGGTGCACAAAATTTGTTTGTACTTAAACAGGGGTTATTAAAAAATCATATCTTTTTTGTCGCTGGTATTTGTTTTATCTGTGATTTTACTTTGATGGCTATCGGTATTTGGGGAGTCGGAGCATTTATTAGTCGTAATCCTATCATAACCGACGTGCTTGCCATTTTAGGCGCTTTATTTTTGATTTGGTATGGATTTAATGCCTGCAAGAGTGCAATACAAGGTAACAGCACTATGCAAATTGATTCTACTCAGCAACAAAAGAATGCGTTAACTAAGGTTATATTGTCTACTTTGGCTGTTACTTTACTTAATCCCCATGTTTATTTAGATACAATTGTAATTGTTGGTGGTATAGCTGGCACTTTATCAACTGAGCAAAAATGGGCATTTTTAATTGGTGCTGTTTGTGTTTCTTTTATTTGGTTTTTTGGTATTGGTTACGGTGCTAGGTTACTTATACCATTATTTAAACAAAAAAGAATGTGGGTTATATTGGACTCAATTGTAGGCGTCGTAATGTTCTATATTGCTTACCGACTTATTTTTTATGTTATTTATGGCAGTTGAATGTTGTTAATTTCCCCACAACATTCAACTTGAAAATCAATTAGCATTAGCTTGAGTACAACTATCTTCATAGCCATTTTGGCAAGCTAGATAATAATAATGTTTGGCTCGTTCTGGATCTTTATCAACTCCCAGCCCTTGTTCATAGATAATTGCTAACATGTATTGGGAGCCTGCTTCGTTTTGAGCGGCTGCAAACTCAAATGATTTTCTGGCTTTGGTATAGTCTTGCTTAAAATAAGTACCTTCATAGAAAAATAAGCCTAAATTGTATTGTGCTAATGGTGATCCTTGTTTGGCAGCTTCGATATCCAATTTTACACCTTTAGCCAAATCTTTGGTTAGTCCAGCATAACCATTGTAGTACATTATAGCCAAATTATGCTTTGCATGACGATCACCACCTTTTGCAGCTATTTCATAATATTTTCTTGCTTTAAATTCATCTTTTTCAACACCACGACCATTTGCATAAAGAACGCCTAAATTATAAGTTGCTTGCATATTTCCTTGTTGTGCGGCTTTTTCATACCATTCTCTAGCTTTGACAAAGTCTTGATAAAATCCACTATCATCTATATTTTTTTCAATTCCTTTGTATGTCTTTTGGGGTTCGGCTTCTTCATATAGAACACCAAAGTAAAATTGACCGATGGGATCTCCACTTAATGCTGATTCTTCAATCAGTTCTTTACCTTTTTGTTTATTTTTATCAATTCCATAACCAAAAAAGTACATTGAACCCAAAACTGCTTGTGCACTCATATGATGTTGTTCGGTTGCTTTTTCAAACCATTCCTTTGCCTTGGTAAAATCTTGTTTAACTCCTTCACCCTTTAGATACATGCGGCCTAAATAGAATTGAGCTTCAGCATCATTTTGCTGCGTTGCTTTTTTATATTGCTCATCAAAAAAAGCCTCAATATTTTCAACTGCAAAGCTGGTATTTATTGCAAATAAAAATAAGCTAATCATTACTATTAATCGGGTCACTGTTTCACCTTATTTGTCCCTAAAATTTAATATTTATTGTTACTAAATACATTTATATATGGATCTTTAATAAATTAATTGGCATTAAAAATTATTACCATTACATGTATAACTAGAATATGCTGAAATTATCTAATAATAACGTGATATTTATCACAATTATAATATTTTTTGTTTATGACAAAAGTAAGTTTTTAATATTATGCTAATTTATAAATTTGGATTGTTACTGTTTAGTTGACATAACTATTCGGGCAAAACCTAAACATCTTACTCAATAAGGTGTTTAGGTTTTTTTGCTTTAAGAAAGCCAAATATATTAACAACTAGGGAATATCAGTTTTAGCGGGTATGCAAAATTAATTGGATACTGAGTAAATAGACAAGGAGTTCTTATGACAAACAAACGAGTGAAATTAGCATTATTGGTTAGTGCGGCTTTGGCTGTTGCTCAAGCAGTTGCTATTGAGCAGGTTGAGATTAAAAGTCATCAATTAAAGAAAATTGTAATTGATAATCTCGAATTTAAAGACTTTGATAAAGATGGCAAATTGTCTCCTTTTGAAGATTGGCGTTTGTCGCCTGAAGTTCGTGCTAAAGATCTACTTAGCAAATTGTCGTTAGAAGAAAAAGCAGGGCTGATGATGCATGGTAATGCCAAAAGTTTAGGCGATGAGCTTGGTCATGGAGATAAGTATAATTTAGAAGAAATTAAACAGTTAGTGCTTGATGATAAGGTAAATAGTTTAATTACTCGTTTAGAAGTGAATCCAAAAGATTTTGCTGAGCAAAATAATCAATTACAACAAATTGCAGAGTCCTCTCGTCTGGCTATTCCTCTGACCATTAGTGTTGATCCGCGAAACACTTTCTATTATGGCAATAAAGTAACGAGTAACGCTGGATTTAGCCAATGGCCAGGAACATTAGGTATGGCTGCGATTGGTAACGAGTCTATTATAAATGAGTACGGAAACATTATTCGACAAGAGTATCGTTCACTAGGGGTAACTCAGGCTTTATCTCCCATGGCAGATTTGGGAACCGAACCACGTTGGTCTCGTTTTGAAGGTACATTTGGCGAAGATCCAATGCTAAGTAAAAGTATGGTGCGAGGTTATATTTCAGGTATGCAAAATGGCAAACTTGGCTTAAATTCACAAAGTGTGGCTGCCGTCGTTAAACATTGGGTTGGTTATGGTGCTGCAGAAGAGGGGTTAGATAGTCATAACTCTTATGGTAAATATGCACTCTATACTCATAAAAACAGTTTAGAACAACATATCATACCATTCACTGGCGCATTTGAGGTCAATGTAGCTGCAATTATGCCGACTTATTCTATTTTAAAAAATGCCCAATTAAATGATCATAAAATTGAACCTGTCGGCGGAGGTTTTAATCGCTATTTATTGAAAGATCTATTAAGAGATACTTATCAATTTAAAGGGGTGATTATTAGTGATTGGAATATTACAAAAGATTGTAATGAAGTTTGTATCAACGGTAACCCACCTGATATAGCGCCTAAAGCGGAAGGAATGCCATGGGGAGTAGAAGATCTCACTGTTGAGCAACGTTTTATTAAAGCTATTCAAGCCGGTGTTCAACAATTTGGTGGAGTGAGTGATAGCTCTGTTATTGTGTCAGCTGTAAAAAACAATAAACTGGATGAAAAAACTATTGATAGTGCAGTTTTAGCAATCTTGACGCAAAAATTTGCTTTAGGACAATTTGAAAATCCTTATGTTGATCCTACTGAAGCAAGCCGTTTTGTTGGTAATCAAGATTTCCAAAAAGTTGCTGATAAAGCGCAATTTGATTCATTGGTTTTATTAGAAAATAAAGATAAGATTCTGCCATTGAAATCCAGTAGTAAAGTCTATTTATATGGTTTTACTGAGGATGCTAAAAACTCCTTAAAAGGTAAAATTACTATTGTTGATAAATTGGATCAAGCTGATGTGGTTGTTGCTAGAGTTAATGCGCCTTATGAACAAAAACATAAAAATTACTTCTTTGGTGCAAGATATCATGAAGGTTCATTAGAATATACTGCTGATGATAAAGATATAAAATTTATTAATGAAGCAAGTAAAAAACATCCCGTTGTTGTCACTGTTTATTTAGATAGACCGGCAGTTTTAACTCCAGTAAAACAAATAGCAAATGCAGTGGTTGCAAATTTTGGTGTAAATGATGATGTGTTATTTAAACGTTTATTAGATAGTAAACCATTCAGCGCTAAATTACCATTTGCATTACCAGACTCAATGGATAGTGTTATAAAACAATCTTCTGATTTAGCAAACGATATGCAGGCATTATATCCATTAGGTTATGGTTTAACGCTTTAAGTCGTCTATTTTGTGCTATTGAATTATGTTAAGGCAATAGCACAATTATTATTTTCAGTAGAGTTTTTAATTATAAATAAGCAATAAATTGAAAAATATGATAATTTTTTCAACATTAACTACATCCACAATCAACACTGCTAGTTTTTTGTTTTTTTGCTTGATTATTTTTCTTAATAATTGCTTGAACTTTTTTGGAAACTACTGATAAATGGTCTTTAGAGTCTAAATAGTTTTGTTCTGCGGCTTTAGCAAACCATTGTTTCGCTTTAAAATAATTCTGTTTAACACCGGTGCCTTTATAATACATAGTTGCTAAAGTATATTGTGCTACAGGATCTCCTTTTTGCGCTGCTTTAGTGTCCCATTCAATACCCTTTAGATAATTTTGCTTAGTACCTTGTCCGTTATAATACAACATAGCTAAACTATGTTGAGCGCCAATATGCCCTTGTTTAGCTGCTTTTTCAAACCATTCTTTTGCTTTGCTATAATCTGGTTCAGTTTTTTGTTCGGGTTCATCAATTGTCCCTTGTTCAATACCTTTAAATACACGTTTTTTAACTGTATAACCATTAAAATACATTATTCCAACATGATATTGAGCCTCAGGATCATTTTGTTCTGTAGCTTTTTGATATTCACTTTCAAAATTTAATTCAGGTTTTTCATCAGCAAAAGCCGAACCATAAGTGAACAAACCTAATGATAGGATTAGAATTAATTTTTTCATTATATACCCAGTAATTTTATTACTGTAAAAAGACTGTAGCGAATTTATTCGTTATAGATAAATCTATTGTCGTTATGTAATTTAGCTATTTTATAAGCAAGTTTACAAAAGTATCAATAGTTTTCTTTTGGTTAGTAAAATGTTGGGTCGTGAGCCAGATTATTCGGCACATCGTGTGCCTGACCCTTTCAGGGCCAACACTTTGTGTTGTTTAAATTCGTTCCAGACGAATTAGTCGAACGCTAGCCGTTCTTATCGCTAAATAATTTATTCGTAATGGAGTAAGTGAAAAAGAAAAAAAGTGGTGGGTCGTGAGCGATTCGAACGCTCGACAAACGGATTAAAAGTCCGCTGCTCTACCGACTGAGCTAACAACCCATTAAGATAGTAAAAGTGGTGGGTGATACCGGGTTCGAACCAGTGACCCCCTCCTTGTAAGGGAGGTGCTCTCCCAACTGAGCTAATCACCCCAAGTGTCTTATTTCTAAAACATCACGGTAAGAATTGGTGGGTGATACCGGGTTCGAACCAGTGACCCCCTCCTTGTAAGGGAGGTGCTCTCCCAACTGAGCTAATCACCCTTACCGTGTGGATGTGCATTATAAGGCACGTCTTATTTCAGTCAACCTTTTTTTTTAAATTTTCTTAAAATTGACCCTGTTCGGTTTAATTTTAGACATTTTTTGGATGATACTTCGCAAATATGCATATTGTTGGCTTATATCCAGCTAATTATGATTATGATTTTTGATATCACCAATCAACATTATTTAAGATACATATGATGGTTTTTAATAAAAAATGTGCTGTTATTACAATCGAACCAGAAATATTACGCTATCAAGTGGTAACTGTTAAAGCCCTTAACGGACATTCTAATAATGAAAATTTAGCTGATATTCCTTATCAAAACTCGACTGATATTGAGCAACTGATACAAATTTTAAAAAAACAGCAGTCAAAATTAACCGCAATAGCACTGAATTTAAGCCAAAGTTACGTTCAGTTTCAGAAAACGGCTTATCCTGAGGTGAAATTAAATTCAGCAGAATTAACTTTATATATAAAAGCAATAATCAATAAACTATATCAGTTACCGGCAAACAATCTGTTTTTCGATTTTGTGTCATTAGCTGGTCCTCAAAAAACTATCATGATTGCTATTTGTGAGAGTGATACAGCCAATTATTGGATAGACTTATCCAAAAAGCATGGTTTAACATTACTTTCTATTAATAGTAAGTTTGAAAATATACAATTTAATTTTTTACCGTGGCGCCAGAAAAAAGCAAGTCAGCATCAGTTTCAATTACTACTTTTCATGGTTAGCTTCATTGGTTTACTGAGTTGTTTGTTCTTTTATCTTTTACTTGATAGCCAAACTACATTTACTCAATATTCGAAACAGCTATCAAAACAACAAGTGCTAGAACAGCAATTGTCTGCTCAATTAGCAAGTTTTATTCCTTATCCTTCACCTAGTCAAAAACAGATTCAACAATCGCTACAAATGTTTGCAGAAATGTTGCCGGAGACAATTTGGTTAAGACTGTATGAATATGAAGCACAACAGATAAAAATTACCGGTCAAAGTATTAATTATGTAGATATTATTAATTTTAATCAGCAGCTTTTATCCAGTCATAAGGTAAATAGTAGCCAAGTGAAAAATATTGAAAATATTGGAGACAGTTTGTTGTTTCAAATGGATATTGAATTAAATGAATAATGATTTTTTTTACAGACCTATTTGGCAACAATACTTAATCAGCTTTTTGCTTCCTTCAATTGTATTTTTCATCTGTTATCAGTTTTTTATTCAAGAACTAAAACAACAAACTGAGATACAAATTACAATATATGAAGAAAAGAAAACAGCAATTAAATTACTTCAATCAAAAATTGAACGTTATCAATCTGCTAAAAAAAGTTCGTTAACTTTACTAACAGAACTTGAGTTTGCTAAAGCAATCAAACGTAATCAATTGCGCTTAACTTCCTTTAAATATGAGAAAAATGAATCGTCAAGTTATTGGCATATTGAGCTACGAGGGCAGTTTATTAATTTTATGCAATTTATTAGTGAGTTAAATGACAATTTTTATTATTTAGATTTTCAGAATTTTATTATTGATAAACAAGATACTTATTTGCAAATTAAATTTAATATATTGATTAAAAAGGATATTAAATGAACCATTATCTTATTATCAGTTCTTTTTTATTAATGATTTGTTGTTTTAATGGTAATGCAGATATTCATTTAGCAAGGGATCCTTTTTTACAAACTATTAATTTTAGTTGTCAGGAGCAGACAGATCTCCTTAATAAACAGATCCAAGTTTGGCAATTTAAAGGTTATATCCAACGCATAGATAACCATTACCAACAATTATGGCTTTTTTCTGAAAATAATTGGTTAGCAATTACTGATAATACCGTACCGCATATTTTGTTTCCATGGACTATAAGTGCTGTATTAGACGATAAACTTTTATGGCAAGCAAATCTACCTAACTATTGCAATCATACAGTGTTATGGACAATGCCGTTAACAAAATAAGTGACTATTCTAATTTAAGGTTGTAATGAATGTTTAAAATTAGCCAAATATTAAAAAGTTTAGCAAAAAAATATTTAAATATTGTTATTATACTTCTGCTTTTTTCTATGTCATGTTGGGCAAATCCTAGAACTTTAACAAGCACTGAATCAGAAGATCTAATTTCTATAAATTTTTATCAAACAGACATTGCCATAATTTTGCAAGCACTTGCTGACAATAAACAAATGAACTTAGTCATGGTCGATGATTTGTCAACTAAACAAACCATTAAACTACGAAATGTTACATGGCAAAAAGCATTAACAGTTGTTTTAAATTCTGCAAATTTATGCTCTGAAATTGACGATAATATCTTATTTATATCAAAAGCTGTTGATCAAGAGGTGTTGCTTCAAAAAAAATTACTAGAACAAAAAGAACTGCAGTTAAATCAGCCTCTAGCTTTACTAACTATTCCTGTTAATCATGCTGACCTTAATAATCTAGTTGAAACTATTCAATCACAAGGATTATTATCTGAACGAGGGAAAGCGTTTATTGATAAAAGAACTAACTCAATCATTATTACCGATATGTCTACAAAATTTTCTAATATTAAAAAATTAGTTAAAAGTTTGGATCAGCCAATTCCTCAAGTACATATTTCGGCTCATATTGTCACAATGAATAAGCAAAGTATGGATGAGTTAGGTATAAAGTGGGGGTATAAGGGGCACTCATCTCAATTGTTAAGTAAGTTTGATGTTGACTTTGGTGTCACCAATGCACCATCTTCTGTCGGTTTTAATTTAGCAAAACTTTCCGGTAGTTTGTTAAATCTTGAACTTTCAGCATTAGAATCAGAAAACCAGTTAGAAATTATAGCAAGTCCGAACTTGTTAACAGCAAATCAGAATATAGCTTCGATAAAACAAGGTACAGAAATCCCTTATGAAGTTTCAAATGGCGGTAATGGATCAACATCTATCGAATTTAAACAAGCTGTATTAGGTTTAGAGGTTACCCCGAAAATTATTGCTAACGATCAAATGATATTAGATTTATATATCACGCAAAATACGGCTGGTCGTTCAATAAAGCGTCGTGATGGAGGCGAAGCGTTAGCCATTGATACACAAGAAATTAGAACGCAAGTCAAAATTAAAAGTGGTGAAACCGTTGTATTAGGGGGAATTTTTCAGCAAGTTAATAATGTTAGTAAAAATAGCGTTCCTGGCATTAGTAATATACCGATTATCGGCAATGCTTTTAAAAACAAAGCAAAAAAACAACAAAAAAGAGAATTAGTTATCTTTATTACTCCGCAATTAGTTGAGTAAATAGTCATGGAGTTGTATCATACTCAATCTTATTTTGTCACTTTGTTTTGAGCATAATAACTCACAGCAAAATATAGTCACTAAAATTACAATTTATTATAAAAGTTGAGAATATCATGTTTCATTTTGTCGCTTCTGATTTAGATGGTACTTTGCTAAATACTGAGCATAGCTTATCGCCATTTACTAAAAAAATTCTTCAAGCTCTACGTCAAATGGGGATTCACTTTGCCTTTGCTACTGGTCGACACCATATCGATGTAGGTCAAATGCGAGAAAATATGGAAATCGACGCTTTTATGATAACCTCAAATGGCGCTAGAGTTCATGATAGCCGAGGTAATTTAGTTTTTAGTCGTAGCTTTGAGCCTAATATAGCCTGTGAGTTAGCACAAATTTGTCAAGACAGTCCATATATTTATACGCATGTTTATCGTGGTGATGATTGGTTAATTAATAAACCAGATGCATACTCGCTTAGTTTTTTCACTGACACGCAATTTAAATATCAGTTTTTCGATCCGCGTAATTTTGTCGCTGATGATATTGCCAAAATTTATTTTACCACTTCTGATGTTGCACATAACTATCATTTGGTTGAACTAAAACATAAAATTGAACAACAATTCGGCAAAAAAGTTAGTATAGCTTTTTCTACAGCAAACTGCCTTGAAGTGATGGCGGAAAATGTAACCAAAGGTAGTGCATTAAAATTAGTGGTTGAAAGCTTAGGTTATCAGCTTAAAGATAGTATTGCCTTTGGTGATGGAATGAATGATTATGAAATGTTAAAAATAGCAGGGAAGGGTTGTATCATGAAAGATGCAAGTCCTGAACTTAAGTCATTACTTCCTGAACTTGAAGTCATTGGCTCTAATGCTGATGATGCTGTACCTCACTATTTAGCTAATCTTTTACTTTAATTTGAATAGTTATATTAACCATAAATATGATTGTTGATAAAGATCTTAATACTCTGGGCTTGCGTTGCCCAGAACCCATTATGCTGGTTCGTAAAGCGATTAGAGAATTAGCTGTTGGTCAAATCTTACATGTTATAGCTGATGATTTGGCTACAACTCGTGATATTCCTAGCTTTTGTCGGCATATGGATCATCAATTAGTTAATGCTCAGATTGAATCTATACCATTTGAATATTGGATTAAAAAATCACATTCATAAATTTATCTGGATAATTTTCAATTAAATTCATTTTCATTACGATAAATCAATTTGTTTTAAATGATAGTGTAGTGTGCGCCAATCATTAGGGGCAAGATTATCGATCATTAAAAATAATACTCTTTTTTTGCCATCACGACATGATTTTAAATTTAAAATTACCATATAACGTAAAAGTAGTGGTTTTCGCATTAAATGCCAACGTTGTTTATGCCAATAAATTTGGTGTATATATTCAAATAATGCCAATTCACCGTTAATAGTTCTGAAATAATTGACACTACGCCACCATTCAACGATTAAAACTAAAATTAAAATATAGATATAACAATTCAAGAATGTATCGGCTAACTGAATAAAACTTATCATAATTAAAATTAAATAAAAACAACTAGAACCTAATAATTGTAAAAAAGATCGAGTAAGATTTGTGCTCCACATATTAATATTCTTAAATTGATGTAAAGCACAATTATTTAATTGTTTTATCTGTTTTATTTAAAAATATAAAAATATTGTGAGATAATACGCAAAATTCTTGAATAATTTAGTAATAATACGGTTAACATCGTCAATTTATTAGCCATTTGGTTGTTGTTTTATAACGTATTGGTTGTAGTAATTTATTAATCAATGTATTAGTAACGATGTATAAAAATGGCAATTAACTTTAATCTAAATTTCTTATTTAAATTAAAAGAATTAATGGTTAAAAAATTTGATTCAAGTATTATTTGCAATATAGATAATTATTGCTTTTTATTTTGAGTCTTATCGAGTAAGTAGTATACTCGTCGGTTAAAAATGATATTAATAAATATAACAACAGTTTTATTATCTTTCTTTGATTAAAAATCAATTGGATAGGAATGATTTGTGATAATACTAAAAATATTAAAATTTTGCCTTAAACTTTTTATAGGTTTATTTCTTTGTGGTTTAATTATTGGCATAGCTGGTTATAGCTATTATTCAAAAGATCTACCGGATGTTGCAACATTAAAGGATGTTAGATTGCAAACACCTATGCAAGTTCTCAGTAAAGATGGTGAATTGATTGCTGTTTTTGGTGAACGTCGACGAATACCATTAAAATACGATCAAATTCCACCTGTTGTCGTAAATGCTGTTATCGCTACTGAAGATGCTCGTTTTCATGAACATTTTGGCATTGACCCAATTGGTATTGTGCGAGCAATGTATGTAGGATTAAAGCAAAAAGGTTTTTCACAAGGTGGTAGTACTATCACCCAACAAGTTGCTAAGAACTTTTTCTTAACACCTGAAAAAAGCATATCTCGTAAAGTAAAAGAGATGATTATTGCTATACGTATGGAGCAAGAATTATCTAAAGACGAGATAATGGCATTATATCTTAATATGATCAATTTTGGATCACGAGCTTATGGTATAGCAGCCGCATCATTTACTTTTTTTGGTAAAACTCCAGACCAGTTAACCATAGATGAAGCTGCATTGCTTGCTGGTTTACCAAATGCACCTTCAGCATTCAATCCGATTTCTCATCCAGATAAAGCGTTAATTAGACGTAACTGGGTATTGGGACGAATGTTAGACCAATCTTATATTACTCAAGCTGAATATGATGAAGCAATTAAGCAACCATTAAATGCAAGTTACCATACACCAAATATTGAATTTTCTGCGCCATATGTTGCTGAAATGGCGAGACAATTTATGTACGATAAATTTGGTGAAAATGCTTATACTGATGGTTACAAAGTTTATACGACAATCTCTAAAACAGATCAAGTTGCAGCAACAGAATCAGTCCAAAAACATATTATTGATTATGATATGCGACATGGCTATCGTGGCCCGGAAAAAATTTTATGGGAAAATAATGAGCCAGCCTTAGATGAAGATCAAATCCAAGCAGCCTTACATAAATATATCTGCTACAGCGGTATGTGCCCAGCAGTGGTATTAGAATCGAATGATAAGGAAGCAAAAGCTGTATTATCTGATAAAAGCAATATTACCATTGCTTACCAAGATATGAAGTGGGCAAGAAAATTTATTAATGATAATCAACAAGGTGCTTCACCAAGAAAAGTTAACGATACATTAAAAGCTGGTCAGTTAATTTGGGTGAAAAAATCTGGTGATAACTGGGCTTTAGCGCAAATACCTGCTGTTAATGCTGCTTTGGTTTCTCTTGATTCGGATAATGGGGCTATTAAGGCGATCGTTGGTGGTTACGATTTCAACTTAAGTAAATTTAATCGTGCAACACAAGCATTACGTCAGTTGGGTTCTAATATTAAACCATTTATCTATACAGCAACGTTAGAACAGGGCTTAACTATGGCAACTCTGCTTAATGACGCACCTATTGTGCGAACTACAGGTAGTGTGACATGGCGTCCTAAAAATTCACCGCCAACCTACGCAGGGCCATTAAGAATGCGAATCGGTTTAGGAATGTCTAAAAACGTGATGATGGTAAGGGCACTACGTGCTATAGGTATCGACTATGCGGCAACTTATTTAGAACGTTTCGGATTCCCGAAAGAAAATATTTCTCATAATGAATCATTAGCCTTAGGTTCAGCATCATTTACACCTTTACAAGTTGCTAGGGCATATTCAGTAATCGTGAACGGTGGTTATTTAATCACGCCATATTTAATTGAAAAAATTGAGCACGATAATGGCAGTGGAGTGTTTTATCAACACCAACCATTGATTGCTTGTCATAATTGTAAAGATGAGGTTGTGAAATTTGATTCAGTTTCAGTATCGTTAGATAATGTTGAAAATGAATCGAATGAACTTGGTAATGAAGAGCCTGAAGAGGCTAATCTTAAGTCAGAAGATAATTTAATCTTACCTGATATTAATAATGATAAAAAAACCGCTGATGTAACACCTAAATATGCGCCACATACGGTTGATAGTGGTATTGCTTATATTATGAAAGATGGTTTACGTACCATCGTGTTTGGTGGCTCTGATTGGCAAGGTACAGCGTGGCGTGTAAAAGCCTTGGGTCGAAGAGACGTTGGTGGTAAAACTGGTACTACTAACCAATCGAAAGATGTTTGGTTTTCTGGGTTTGGTGGCAACATTGTAACATCGGTTTGGATGGGCTTTGATGATCACCGTCGTGCTTTAGGGCGGACTTTCCGTGCCGAAGCTGGTGCAGTTACAGCTAATCCAGTCTGGGTTGATTATATGAAAGTAGCTCTTAAAGATGTGCCAGAAAAACAAGATGTAAAACCAGATAATGTGATTTCAGTGACAATTGATCAACGAACAGGCATGTTACCAGGTTCTGGTGCAAGAACAATGTCAGAATATTTTATTAAAGGAACTGAGCCAACTACATATGGATCACAAGAAGTTGGTACTAGTGTGACGGATTCACAAGGCAATACTCAAGAACTATTCTAAGTAAGGTTATTATATGAATGGTTCAATAAGAATTATTGGTGGTAAATGGCGCGGTAGAAAATTGTCGGTTCTTGATAAGCAAGGCCTGCGCCCAACCACAGATAGGGTAAAAGAAACTTTGTATAATTGGTTAATGCCAATTATACAAAATAGCAATTGTTTAGATTGTTTTTCAGGTAGTGGTTCATTAGGTTTTGAAGCTGCATCACGTGGAGCTCAATCAGTCACTTTATTAGAGAAAGACAAGCAGGTGGCTAATCAGCTGAAAAAAAATAAACAACTCATTGCAAGTGATAATATTGACATTTATGCAACTGATACTTTTCAATGGTTAAATAAACCTGCGCAAAAACAATTTGATATTGTTTTTATCGATCCACCTTTTCATCAATCATTGATTGAAAAGACAGTAAAATTACTTGAAAATAATCATTGGCTTAATTTATCCGCTTATATTTACATCGAGACTGAAACCACTCATGATCTAACTAGTTATATTCCATCAAATTGGTATTTACATAGAGAGAAAACAGCCGGACAAGTTCATAGCTATCTATTTATACGAGAAGACAAATAATGTTTATACTTTTGGGTAAATTAATCTATTCATTTATATGGTTATTTTTATTATTTAACTTAGTTCATCCATTTCCAAAGCCAGCCAATGTTGTTGCATACGTTGGATTGGCCGCTTTTGCTATAACACATGGCTTACAAGCTTGGTTATTACAATCAACGATGACCAATCAAGAAAAGCAGCAGGATAAATATAAAGCACTTAGACTTTTTATTTTTGGTGTTTTTGAAACACTTAGCTGGAAGAACAAAAAATAACGGTTAAAAAAGGTTGCCATACACGAATATTTTTGTATAATGCTCACCACTTCTTTCGAAGCATTCAATATGCGGGAATAGCTCAGTTGGTAGAGCGCAACCTTGCCAAGGTTGAGGTCGCGAGTTCGAACCTCGTTTCCCGCTCCAATTTAAGATTTATAGTATCCTACAATCAACAGTTAACTTATTTCCCTTTTTGGAACTGTCAATAATTGCCATCTCTGTGTCTATATAAGTACATAAATGAAATGCATCAATTCTACTACAGACATACCGACTCAATTATAGAACTCACTAATCAATAAGGTACTATTGTTTTGTGAGCCAATTATAAGACATGGTGTAAAGTTGATAGCTTATGTATCAATAAAATTGAACAAAACCTAAAATATCAAAGCTAATATTTTGGTGAAGAAGCCTGATTATATTACGAAACTTTTAAGTTTTATGAGAAGTAAATAGGGAGATTTATCACTCCAAATCCGATTATGTTATTGGTTGGGATTAACTTATATTAGTATACTTCTAATCCAATAGTTTGGTTTGATCCTTTTGGAATAGATTCTATGTCAGATAAAGTCATTGTTTGTAGAAGATGAGTTTGTTTTCCAGATTGATTGGCGATAAAATAGACACAAAGAAAATTCGTAAAATATTTCTGTTAACTATAGATTTACAAAAACATTAGATAATTAGGTAATGGAATATAACATAATAATGTTGGTGACATACGAGCAACAGGAGGGAGATATCCTCTCCAAATGCTTCTAATCCAAATCATGCAAGCTTATAAGGAATGAATCGTTAAAAAGCGGCATAGTTAATGGATATTTCAAAATTATTGTAGAAGAAAGGTAATTTTTAATGAAAAGTATACTTACAGATCAGGAACTTAAAGAAATATCAGATCGTTGTAGTAAAGCAACAAATGGTCCTTGGATTTCTTATGTGGAAGGAAGGGATCACGTTAGTGGTTCAAATTTTATCATGACTGGTTTAGATGATAATAGAGGTGAAGATATAGAGTTATTCGGTGCAACAATCGATGATCAAGATTTTATTGCTCATGCTCGACAAGACATTCCAAAATTATTAGCGGAAATAGAGTCATTAAAGAAGCAACTTAAAATAATAAGTTAATAATTATGGTATACAGGACTATGCTGCACAAGCAAAATAGAGAAACTTACTTCTATAAAATAGGTAGCTACGCCCAGTTAGATCTATTGATACCAAATACAAAATAGATCAAGTCTATTACAACCATAATGGCGGATGGGTTCATCCATATCCCTCATTAATGAATAAAGAACAATCGTTTGATAAGTCAATTACAAAGCATGAGGCGAGATAGATAGTTTTTGCATTAATGAAATAGAGAAAAATCTGCGTTCTCAATGCAATGACTTTGATAAAAAACTGAGTTACATATACAATATCTTTAGGTATTATGATAAGTATTTACTATTGAAAGACGCGATTGGTTATTAGAAAGGAAGAATCTTTGCTTATAAACCTGATCCTATTACTTAAATTGATCAGCGTAGATTATTATTGATAATTTAAAAAAACAAAACAAAGACAGAAACTCACCATAATATTACACCCCTTACGTAAAATAGAATGTTTGGCCAAAAGATAGCTAATATCGCATAAGTAATCGTATCAAAATGATATTATTTCTTTACCATTTTGGTAATTTGTATTGAATACCCGCTATATCACTAATTGAACTATCATTCATAAATTGAAAAATTTTGAAAATATAGACTAATGACAATATTTCTATTGTTTCTTTATACCTATCTATTTTATCGTCTTATCTATTCATATTGAGGTCAGAAGTTTGGTATCGGCTACGCAAATTTAAAAGAAGTAAGTCCCAACTATGAACCGGTTGTATTTCTACTATAGAGTAGAATAGTTTTTTTATTTAATTATAAATAATCTTATTTTGTTATGCTCATATATTCTATTAAACTATTAACAAATAACCTTACATTCAGCGGTAGGTATTTGGCATGCGGATATAATAAAAAGAATGGCCGTGTTGCGCCATTAAATTCCGTCAATACCTCAACAAGTTCACCACTTTTTAATTCTTTTTCTACCGAAAAACGATAAACTTGCATAAGGCCGGCATGATTTTTGACTAATTCATTAGTTGCCTTTTATTTCTAACTCTACTGGCTTTCCTTTTTTACAGAAATGCCATAATATTTTACGCCCTGTACTCGGTAATTCAAATTCAATACAATTATGTTTTTTTAAATCTTCTAACATAACTGGGATCCCCATATTTTGTAAATATGTTGGGGTTGCCACAACAATTAATTCTGAATCCTCTAATTTTCTGGCGATTAGATTACAGTCTTTCGGTTTTTGTCCTCTTATTGCTATATCAAAATTATCTTCGGAAAAAATTATATTGCGATTGCTAGAGTGTATATCAATATGGATATTTGGGTACTTTTTCTGAAATAGTAGCAAAAAGGGGATTAGTCTAAAATGAGTAAATGGCGTTGGTGCACTTATCCTTATCAAACCGTGCAATGAACTTTGTGCGTTCTTTATCGTAAGTTCTGCATCATTTAACTGATTTAACGCTTGTCGGCATTGATCATAATATGCCTATCCGAAAGATGTAATTCGCAATTGGCGTGTTGTTCTGACAAACAAACGGACACTCAATCTATCCTCTAAACGAGCAATTGATCGGCTAACTGCTGCTGGTGTAATACCTAGCATATTTGCAGCTGCTGTAAAACTGCCTTTCTCTACAGTAAGGCAAAAGTGTTCGATACTACTTAACTGAAAATCTTTGTAATGACGTGACATAATTTCATTGATTACAGTATTGCTAAATGTTAAATATATTACTGGAGAGTTTTATGAGTATTTCAAATAAAACAGTTATTATTACTGGCGCTGCAGGGGGGATAGGTTCAGCACTTGTCAAAGCATATCTAGAATTAGATTATAATGTTGTGGCTAATGGTCGTAATAGTGCTAATTTAGAGGCTATGGCTGCTATGTTGGGTAACCCTGAGCGTTTACTTCTTATTTATGGCGATATCGGTAAACCAGAAACTTCGAAGAAATTATTTGCCAAAGCGATAAAGCGTTTTAATAAAGTAGATGTTTTAATTAATAATGCAGGAATTTTCATTGCCAAACCTATCATTAATTATACTGAGGAAGATGTTGATACAATCATCAATACCAATTTGAAAGGCTTTTTTTATCCATCACAAACAGCAGCTAACCATATGATGAACAACGGTGCTGGTCATATCATTAATATAACTGCATCAATTGCTATTCAGCCGAATGCTAAGTTACCTACATTATTACCTGTATTGATCAAAGGTGGAATAAATCAAGCTACACGAGCATTAGCTTTAGAATTATCTTTATCAAATATACAAGTGAATGCCATTGCTCCAGGTGTAATTGATACGCCTCTTAATGCAATTCATAATGCACATGATAGAGAAAATTTAGCTAAAATGTCTCCTATGGGAAAAATTGGCAATCCGCAAAATATTGTTGATGCAGCTGTTTATTTAACGCAAAGTGAATTTGTGACAGGAACGACAATGATTGTAGATGGTGGCGCCTCAACGGGTGTTTGGTAGAAAAATAATTAAAGTTAAATAAAACTGCAAGTAATAACTATTTATATATTATTGATTGATAAATGTATAATCATACTGCAAAATTAGTTAATAATGTTATTTACTTGCAAACTGAGTTATTAGTTAAAAGTGTATTTTTTATGCTTTTAACCTAGCTAATAAGTTAGTTACAACTTAATTGAGTTAGTCATGGATGCTAAGAAAACAAATATTATTAATAAATTAAATAGGTTATTAAACCGTCAGGTTGCTTTAATTGCGGAAGATATTGATTATTTAAGTTACCAAACAGCCTCTATTCCTAGCGATATTTCTGCTTATGACGCTTATAGAATGATGACTCAATCTCAACCTAAATGGCTTAAAATATTATTTAAGATGAGAGATTTTTTAGGCAGAATGGTAGGAATTAGAACAATAAAAGGTTTTGAACAGTTAAGTAAAAATATACCTAATGTTGGCGATAAAGTGCATTTTTTTAACGTTATTGAGTTAGAAAAAGATAAATTAACTTTAATCACTAGAGATCATCATCTAGATGTTTGTTTACACCTTCGTTTAATTGATGATAATGATAAACAAAATAAATTGTATGTAATTACATCAGTCAAAAATCATAATTTTATCGGCAAGATATATATGGCACCTGTGTCTGTTCTACATCCATTTATTGTTAATAGACTATTGATTAATCTTAAAGCTAAAAAATAAATGTATTAGTAAATGTTGGTTGAATTTGATTGCATAATTAATCATTTTTAACTTTATTTCGTGTTATAAAAAACAAGTCAGAATAAGTAAAATTTTTTAGCTCTGAAAAATTTGGCTAAAGATTTATGCAAATAATTTGAAATATATAAGGAGTGTATAATGATAATTGTAACTTTTAAGTTTAAAAAACCTTTGGAAGAATTGTTAGCTAAATTTGAAGAACATAATAAATTTTTAGATGAGTATTTTGCCAGCAATAAGTTTATTGCGTCTGGTCCTTTAGAGAATAAAACAGGTGCGATTATTGTAGCAATGAGTGATTCACTTGAAGAAGTTAAAAATATTATGAAATTAGATCCATTTTGTATTTATGATCTTGTTGATTTAGAATTTACCTTATTTCAAGCGAATAAAATTTCGCCTAACTTATTAAGTAATTAAATTTACATTACCTGGTTTGATGGGTTAAAAGTAGGTTGCATTCAATGCACCTACTTAATCGAATAATTTAGTAAATACTAAAAAACTTACTTCAATAAAACTAATTTTGTCTATCTAAAAACTATCCGTAGTACGATATCCACCGCCACCAGATGAAGAGCTCGATGAATAACTATTCCTACTGGATGAGGAACTTGAAGAACTTGATGAAGTTCGACTACTACTAGATGACCAGCTTGATGATGAGCGACTTGAGCGCTTAGAAGAAGATGAACTAGAGCTACTTAATATCGACCAGCCACTATTTGTACTTGAGGAAGTTGTATTATTTCTTAGCACGCGTCTAGCTAAAAGTTCCATAACTATTTTTTCAGGAGAATCACCATATTCTATTAAATTATTTAGTAGGTTATTAAGTGTGTTTGAAGAAATTTTATATTCATAAAAAGAACTAGGTATATTATTTTGCCTAAATAAATTTAACGTTTGATTAAAGCGAATAAAAATATCTTCAAGGTTTCCAATTGATTGTTGAAAATGTGGAATACGTTGTTCAAGTTTTTTTATCTGTTTATCTAATTCAGGAATTTTTTTAAGTAATATATCATCTTCTTTGGATTTAGTTTGTAAGGTTAGCTGCTCAAGTTTTTTAATTGACTGATTTTCTAGTAACTTAGCTAGCTTTGAAGATAAATTTTTAAACTGAACGCTTTGTCCTGATTGTGTGTCATTTAATGTATTATAAGCCTCTTGCTTCTGGCATTCAGCTTTATCTAAATCCTGTTCAATTTTAGCTAATTCAGTTTTTAATTGCGGTAGCTTCAAACTGTTTTCAACCAGTTGTTCTTTGTTATTTTTTTGTTTTAAGGCCAAATCGTATAATTTTTTCTGATTATCGTATTTAAATTGCGATTCTTTCATTAAAGATTCGAGTATTTTTTGGTTTTTATAATTTTCATTGAAATGAACAAATTCAGCTAGCGATTCATCCAGATGTCTAAAAATCCAACGACCTTTATAATTATCTTCGCCATAGTTTCTTTTGATTAAATAATTGTAATAGCTATTTTTACTGTACTCGGCTAATTTTTTTGAGAATTCTTTTTGGCATACTTCATAATCTTTGGTTATTTTTTCTAAATTTTCTTGTTCGATAGTAAAACGATTAAACGATGAAACGTAATCAGGATCGCTTTCCAGTTGTAGCACCTTTTGGGTAGTAAGTTCATCTAACTTTGCAAGAGTATTTGTTAATTGCTGTTGATATTGACCAGTTTGTTTTTCTAATTTACTAAGCTTGCTAGTTAAGTCACTATATAGTCCCTGCAATTGCTTAATAATATTTTGGACTTGAGAATCACTATTTTCCGGTGATTCTTTTAAATATATGGTAGCAATTTTTTGATAAATACTAGCCTGTTCATTCTTCAAATTCAAAATTTTATCAAGGGTATCTTGTCTTTCTTTATAAGCCGTATCTAAAGTGGCTTTAATACCCTGTGCTTGTTCATAAATTTTATTTTCAATTATTTTGGTCTGCATGGTTTACCACTCTAAAATCCTTCCAGATTTCACTGATTTTGGACAATTGAAGATTAAACGTCCTTTCGGTTTGGTACAAAGTTTATTGTTATCAATATGCCCATCTTGCATTTTATCGCTTTTAACACTGTTATATTGTTCTAAAGTGACTTGTTGGCCAAATGTATTTACCAATTTTGATTCTCCAGTTTCAATACTTTGTACCCATAATGAATCTGAATGGTTATTGGTTGTCATCGGTCTGACAATCAAGTACCACGATTTACCATTAGTATTGTCATGAGTACGCTCCACTCCCGATTTATAATCTGGATGATCAACAATAGTTAACGTTAAATTGGTTTGAGCTAGTTTTATATAGTAAGCCATCATTTCTTGATAATGTTCGACATGCTCAAAATTCAAATTTTTTAAATCAGCAGTTAAGGCATTTTGTAAAGTAATAACTTCACTCATATCAGAGTTAGGTACGTTTAATGTTTGTAGTTGTTTAGTATCAGATAGAATTTTATTTTCAAGAGCTTCAGCACGTCCAACGGAATGAAAAAGTGTTTCTATTGGTTCAACATCAATATCTTGTTGTCCTTGATTGAGATTATCAAGAATTTTATCAACTGAAATTTGTAAAATAGGATATTTTTTAGTTGCCTCTATAAACTCTTTACTTTGAATTAAATTGGCCAATTTTTTATCCTTTTCAAGTAATTCACTTAATTCTGTTATTTGTTTTGTGATCTCAGGTAAAGTAGAGGAGATTGAGTTATCAAGTTCTTTTAGATCATTAAGTGTTTTCTGATTCATCTCAAACGTTGGCGATGAAATCTCCGTTGATTCAGTAACATGAAGATTAATCTCTTGATTGAGTAAATGAGTAATTGAGTCTTTTAATTTTTTTACGGGAACTTGTGCAAAGTAAACAGGAAGTTTATCAATTTGCAAAAATTTATTGTTAAGATCATTTAAGGTATTTTTTTGGGATAAAATATGACTATAAGTTGTATCGATATTATCATTAATTTTTAGAATATTTTTTAATATGCTGAAGTTGAGCAACAATAAAATAACTAAGATCACACCGATAAAAGGATAAAGTATATTTCTTTTTATGTAACAAAAAGCAAAAAAACGAATTAACCAACTACGTTTAGGTGCAATAAATTGTAATCTTTGGTTAAACCAAAGATTAATTCCCTTCTCAATGATTTCGTCATTAACAATTTGCCCCTTAGCTTGATAATAATTTTTTATATTTTCTGCTAAGTTTGTACGCAAAGCGTTATGATCAAGGTGCTCAAGTAATAATTGTTGCTTTTGATAAAGTTCGTCAATGATTGCCATTGCACCTAGTTGGTCACTAAGCTTAATATTTGACATTAATTATTAGCCTTTAAAATAATATTATTAAAGCGTTGTTTACCATCTTCAACAATACGATCTATCTCTTTCGCATTATCAATTGATTCATTACGTAATTCGGCAATTAGCTGTTGACTTGATTCTTGATAATTGACAATTGCGTCGACTAAAGCACGTAACGAATCAGCTTTAATGGTTGAGCTATATCCAGCACGTAAGCTTTCTTCTAATTGTTTATTACCCGCAGATGCAATGCTTTCAATACCTTTATTCATGCCATCTTTCATCGCGTCTAACGTTTTAGTACTTTCGCTTAAACCAGTTAAAGAAGTGATTGATGCACTTAATGCAGTAAAAACAATTTCATTGGTGGAAAAAAAGCTTACACTTTGTTGATAAACTCGTTCTTTCACTGAGGTTGTTTGTTGTATACGGGCAAAGACTGCTTCTGCTGAATTATAAGAAACGGTTAAATTATTGGCTAAATCCAATATTATTTGATAACGGTTATCTTCTTGTTGGACATTACGTAATGCTTCATCGCGGATAAGCTCTAAACGCGCTTTTGCCACATGATCATCTTCTTTAAAATTATCTACATCGGCAATGGCTAAAGATAATTTATTTTTACATTCTTCAAGACGAGCAGTTGCTATTTGAACTAATTCTTCGGCAGTGATTTGAGCTTGTTTCAATCCAAATCGAAAATCTTGATAGGCATTTAGAATAATATGCTCACGCTCAATTTGATTACCGGTTTCTTGCGATACCTGTAAATAGGTCTTTTTTATCAGATTGAATCGGTCGGGAATAGAGCCTCGTTGAAGTTTCATCCAACCTATTTTTATTCTTTCAAAAAAATCTAATCGACCATCATCAAGCCAACCTAGCATTTTTTCCATATCCGTTCGGATACTATCAAAATGATTAACAATTTTGGTGTAACGTTGTGAAACTTCAACACCATCTATTTGTTCGCGAACCACTTGGTTAAAAGCACTTTGTTGTTGTAAGGTTCGTGCTATTGCGATAACTCGATTTTTATCAATTTCGGCAACATTATCCAATAACTTTAAAATTGGTGCATCGGCTTGTGGTTTAATAATAATTCCGATTTTATTTAATAATTGTACTGCTCTATCAATATAAGGTATGACCTGGCTAGACATTTATAAATCCTTTAATTTTTATTATTACATCGACAAATCTTCTAAATTATATCTTAATATATTGTTTACAACAATTTATCTCAATATTCTTTATGATTCTAAAAAGAATTATTAAAACTAAGAATTTTGAGCATAGTAGGATATTAATTATAAAATAGTTTATTTAATGGGTAGTTTTTTTGCTTGATTTTCTATTTTAATTTTTGAGTAAAATTGTTATTTTAGAATTTAAGTTATTGCAATCGGCTAAAATTTTGCCTACTTATTAAATAATTAAGTTTAAATTATCAGATCCATATAGTTAAAAGTTGGTTGTGTATAATAGATTGAATAATTTAGGAAATGCTAAAAAAAATCATCGGTATAAAATTCATTTTCTTTTTTACACACATTAATATATTTTATTCTTTTAATTGCCAATTTACCTACTATGTGGTAAAAATGAGCGTTGTTCCAGTCAGTTTTCTTTTATGAAAATCAAATTACCTATAACATAGCTTTTCTTTTTCTATTTTAAATTATTTACTAATTTAGTCTTATCATTTGATAAATAAAGTCTTTTTTATTTGTTCGAAATTTTTGCCACGCTCCACAATTGTATAGATTTCTTAGCTGTAAAAAGCAAATGGTCATGCACTTAATAGCACTACTTAAAAATTCTCTATTAGATTTTTCAAATAAAAATGTTGTTTTACCAATATAGATTTATTTTGGAGAGGAAATAATGAATAAAGTATTTAAGTTAGTTTGGAATGCACAGCGTCAGGCGTACGTCGTTACATCAGAAAAAGCACAATCTAAAGGTCGATTGTTTTTACTTAATTTAGCATCAGCTATCAGTTTAACATTAGTCATGACGCCGATGAGTTATGCTCAATGTGATAGTTCATTACTCAACAAAAATTGCACCCGAAACGTTAAAAATGAGATTGTTAATAAAAATTTATCTAATAATCAATTAACTAATAAAAAAATAAATAATTATGTTAACTTACTTTTTGGTGTTACTAACTTTAACGATCCAGTAGAAATATTACTGTCCAAACATATTGAATCTGAGGATGATGGTTATAATTATACTAGTGATAATAATGTTAGTGACATAACTTTACATCAATCTACTGGAGATATTATTGGTGGTAAAAATGGTATTAATCTTAACCATAACGGTAATGGTTCAAGTGGTATTACGATTTCAAGTGATGTCACGGGTAAACAGGGTGATGGAATAAGAACTATAAATAGCACCTCGACTCAAGATCTAAACATTACCGAACTTGTTGGCGCCAATGTTCATGGGCAAGCCAATGGAATTAACGCCGTAAATAATGGACACGGTATAACAATAATTTCAACTGCGGACTCGGTTATCGGTGATGAGCTTGATGGTATTTTGGCTGTAAACGATGGTGATACTCAAGGTTTAAAAATAATCCAATCAGCAGGTGATGTTCATGGGAAAAAAAATGGTATTAATGCTGATAATAAAGGTAAAGGTAGAACCAATATTACTTCCAATGGAGAGGTGGTTGGTGATGAAAATGACGGTATTAATGCCGTTAATGAACAAAATGCAGGTGATTTACTGATTTCACAAAATGGTGGCTCTATTACTGGTGGACTTAATGGTATCAAAGCTAATAATCTGGGCAATGGTTCTACTACAATTGCGGTTTCAGCTAATATTCTTGGTCAACAAAATGATGGGATCTATGCCAATAATAGCAGCAACACTCATGATTTATCGGTGACTCAAAATTCAGGCGTTATTAATGGTAAATTAAACGGTATTAATGCTGTTAATAATGGCAATGGATCAACTATTGTCACAACTTCAGGTACAGTTACTGGTAATGAAAACGATGGGGTAAATATTACTAATCAAGCCAATACGAATAAATTAACTTTTAATCAGTTAAAAGGTGAAATTACAGGTAAAGAATACGGCATAAATATAGTTAATAATGGTAATGGTATAACTTCGATTTCAAGTCATGGAGCGATCGAAGGACAACAAAAAGACGGTATATTAGCTACGGGTAGAGCCAACACAACTGATTTAAACGTTAATCAAACCAGTGGTAGTATAAAAGGTGCACTTAATGGAATGAATTTGACTAATCAAGGTACAGGTTCAACTTTAATTACCACTAATGGCGAAGTGATTGGGCAACAAAATGATGGCCTTTATGCCGTTAATCAGGCTAATACCCACGACATGACGGTTAATCAATCAGCAGGCACGATTTCTGGTCAATCTAATGGTATTAATATTCACAATGAAGGTAATGGATCTTCTGTTATTGGTAGCTCTGGAGATATAACCGGTGAGACTAATTATGGTATTGTTGCTGTTAATGAGACCAATACCAAAGATCTTACAATTATCCAATCGTTAGGTAATATCAATGGTAACCAAGATGGTATTAATATTGAACATAAAGGGACTGGGTCAACCACGATTTCAACTGCAGGACAAGTATCAGGCCATCAAGGTAATGGTATTTATGCAGTGACTCAAACAAATAGCCAAAATTTAACAGCAAAACAATCATCTGGTCGTATCTATGGCAAAAAAAGTGGTATTAATTTTAATAATAATGGTAATGGATCTACATATGTGAATACTTTTGGGGATGTCATTGGTGAAGAGAATGAAGGGATCTTAGTTAATAATGACAGCCATAGCCAAGATGTCAATGTGATGCAGACATCAGGCCTAATTAAAGGTAATACTAATGGTATTAATATTTCTAATAAAGGTAGTGGTAAAACAACAGTAACCTCATCAGGTGACATTATTGGTAGTCAATATAATGCCATTACATTAATCAATGATCAAAATAGCCAAGATATCACGGTGTCACAATTAGATGGTAATATGCAAGGGGAGTCATACGGCATGTATATTACTAATAATGGCAAAAGTACCACAGCTATCACTACTTCAGGCAATGTAACTGGTGCTGGGAATGATGCAATCCGTGTGTTTAACAATAATAGTGCTACGGATTTAAAAATCAATCAATTAAAAGGCTCTATAACCGGTAATCAAGATGGTATAAATATAGAAAATGATGGTCAAGGATTAACCAATATTACTACTTCAGATAACGTTATCGGTAAACAACGAGATGGTATAGCAGCGAAAAATGGTACTAGCTCTAAAAGTCTTAATGTTATCCAATCAGCTGGTGAAATTAATGGAAATCGCTATGGAATATATGCAGTCAATAGTGGTCAAAGCTCTACGGTAATTAGTATTGCAGGTAAAGTGATTGGTAATAATAGTGACGCCATTTTTGCTGTTGCTGAGTCAGCTACAAACAATTTACTTTTTAGTCAAAATAAAGGTAGTGAGATTAATGGCAAGCTCAATAGTGTCAATCTTACCAACAATGGGCAAGGTTCAACGAATATTAAAGTTGCTGGTCAAATTGTTAGTCAAACTTTAGATGCCATTATTGTAGCTAATGATGCCAATACGAGTAGTCTATCCTTTAGACAAGAAGCGGATAGTAATATTCAGGGAGAGATGAATGGCGTTAATCTTACCAATAATGGACGAGGTTTAACGAATATTATAGCTGAAGGTGATATTAGTGCTAATCAAGGTTCAAGCATATTAGCCGTTAATGGTGATACCGCAACAGATCTATTTGTTAAACAATCTAATGGCATTATCAATGGTTTTGATAATGGTATTATGGTAACCAATAATGGCACAGGTATGACTGTACTTGATATATCAGGAAAGGTAGTTGGCCAAAATAATATCACTGGAATAGGCATTAATACTTCTGGTAAAGAAGGTCTTAAAACTTATATCAATTTAAATGAGGGCGCTGATATATCCTCTGCTAGTGGTATTGCGATTAAAAATGAAACAACTGATTCAATTATTTCCCTCAATAATGGTTCTAAAGTTAGTGGTCAAATTAGATTGGGTACTGGCAATGATACCTTATTTATCAATGAGGGTGCAGATATATCGCAATTGACTGTTGTTGATGGGGGCAATAAATTACTTCGCGTAGATGGATCGTCTGATGTTGATAGCCTTAACCTTAATACACATCTTATTGGTTCATCAACCTCTAATGGTACGATAGGTGATGTGGCTATTATTGGTTGGGAAAATATTAATCTTAGCAGTATTGCTAGACTAACACTCACTGGCGATTTAAATACTGATAAATTAACCATTAATTCAGGAGCTATGGTGGATCTTAAAACTGGTCTGCACCAATCTAATATTAGTGGTAGTGTTTATAATAGTGGTGTGATTACCCTCGGTAATCAATTTGCAGGTGACCGTTTAACGATTGCAGGTGATTATATTGGAGATAATGGTAAGTTAATCTTTGACACGGTTGTGCAAGATAGTGATAGTCCAACCGATCGATTATTTGTACAAGGTAATGTTTCGGGTAATACTTTTATAGAGATTAATAATATTGATGGTTTAGGTGCTGATACTAGTAATACTAATGGTATTGAATTAGTGCATGTTGATGGAGCGAGTAGTAATGATGCTTTCAAAATGCAACAAGAGCATCTAGATGTGGGTGCATATGAATATTATTTACATAAAGGGGATCTTAATAATCAAAATAATAACTGGTATTTACGTTCTTACTTACCTAATAACCCAACTGACCCTACAGAACCAACAGATCCTAATGAACCGACACATCCAGTTGATCCAGTAGATCCTTCAACTCCAATTAAACCAATCGACCCAACTGACCCTACGAGACCAATAGATCCTGAACCAGAAAAACCAGCCAGAATAAAAACTTATCGTAAAGAAGTATCAATGTTTGGTGCAATAGCTGAACAACTTCGTTTAGCAGATAACCTTATGCAAAGTAATTTACATCAACGTATTGGTAATGCGCCATTGCAGGATTCATTAATAGGGTGGGGAAGAATTATCACTAAACGTATTAATGTAAAACAGAATGGTACTGCAAATGCACACAGTAAAGGCAACTACTCAGGTTTCCAATTGGGCAGTGATATTTGGCAAAATAACGATTGGCGAATAGGGGGATATTTCGGTTATCTACATGGTAATTTAAGTGTTGATGGCTTTGCTAGTGGTAGATATGGGCGTGTAGGTAGTAATGGTATTAATTCATACTTTATGGCTGCTTATGGTACCTATATGCAAAACGATGGCGGGTATTTCGATATGGTTTTACAAGCTGCTCGTCACCGAGTTGATGTAAATCCAAATAGTAATAAAAATAGCAAACAAAAAGCAAATAGTCTGAATGCCTCCATGGAAACAGGTAAACCATTTGATTTATTTGATACTAATTGGAAAATCGAACCTCAAGCGCAAGTAATTCACCAATGGTTAGATTTAAAAGATAGCCATATCAATGGTAAAACTAAAGTAAAACATAGTGATAATAATGCTTGGCTATTCCGTATTGGGGCTAGATTTGAAGGTGACTATAAAGCTGATAATGAATTATGGCGCCCTTATGCACGGGTAAACCTTTTCTATTCACCAAGTGGTGCTGATCATGTCACTTTTGCTAGTAAAAATGCTGCTACTGAATTTAGTAATGGGGTTAAATCATTCAGTTCTGAATTAGCCATTGGTGGTAGTTATGAAGTTAATAATCAAATTAATGCATATAGTGAAATAGGGCACACATGGACTCATGGTGGCGATGCCAGAGTTAAAGCTCCAATTAGTGCTTCTGTAGGTATCCGTGCTAATTGGTAATCGTTAAATAAAATTTTGTTAACTTTGCTAAGCCGATATTACCTAGTAAATATCGGCTTAATTAATTATTTTTAGTTTTTTGTCAAACTTTCATTCAATTGAAAAATTAAATATTAGGGTTACGTTTAGTTAGCCACTCGACAATTGCTGGATCACGATGTGAGAAGAATGCACTAGTTGCAGTATCAATTGCGGTAATATTGATGAGATCTTGATTTGAAAGTTCAAAATCAAAAACATTAAAATTTTCAGCCATTCGTTCTTTTCTAGTTGATTTTGCTAAGCAAACAATTTGTCTTTGTATTAACCAGCGTAAAATAATTTGGCCAACTGATTTATTATGTTTATTGGCAATAACAGTTAATACAGGGTGATTAAAAATATCGTTTTTTCCCTCAGCGAATGGCGCCCACGCTTCTGGCTGAATAGTTCTACTTTGCATCCAAGGTACTGTCTGCAATTGTTGATTAAATGGATTAATTTCGATTTGATTGATGGCTGGCTTAATTTTATTAAAAGCTATCAAGTCAGCAACACGGTCTGAATGAAAATTACTTACACCAATGGCTTTAATTTTTCCTTGTTGATACAACTCTTCCATTGCTCGCCAAGCGCCATGTATATCACCAAAAGGTTGGTGGATTAAATATAGATCAATGTAATCTGATTGTAGTAAATTTAGCGATTGTTCAAATTGAATTTTAGCACCTTCATAGCTAGCACGATTTAACCAAAGTTTGGAAGTAATAAAAAGATCTTTTCGGTTAATTCCACTCACTTTAATCGCATTTCCGACTTGGCGTTCATTTTGATAAGCTGTAGCGGTATCAATTAGGCGATAACCAACATCAATTGCATCTAATACCGCTCGCTCACACTGTTTTTCATCAATTTGATAAACACCAAAGCCTAAAATAGGCATTTCAATGCCGTTATTTAATTTTGTGCTTTTCATAATGCACACCTCTAATATTAAAATTAACTGAAAATATTAACGGTTGTCTTTTCGAATGATTATTTATTAATCTCACTATTAAGTAAAGCGGAAATGTTATCTCATTAGCCAACAAATAACTTGTTTTATAGTAGTTTTACTAGCTATTTACCTTTATGTTTATCTTCAAAAAACCTTTCCTCAATTTTTTAATCTTAAATAAATTATTATTTAGTTAGTAAAGTGATTATTACTTCAATAAAAACTATTTATTTAAAAAGTGTATTAAATAAAAAAAGAAGAATTATTGATGGATAGGAAACAAGCTGAGTGAATGGATCAGTTATAGTGCAATGGTTATTTGATTTACCAATTATTATAAAAATAATTATTTTTGAAAAAAATATAATATTTATTTTTAAAATATTAGTAATTATTATTTAATTTTTTGCTAACTTCATTAAGTTATATCATGATCATTAAATGATATTAGATATCGCTATAGGTTTATTCTTTGCACATCATTAATCATTATAATTTTTTTTAATTAGTTTTTTGTTAAAAAAATAGTAATTATATTTGCTATTGTTTTTTGAAATATGTTAGAAATATTGGCATAGTAATTGCATGCATTAATATCAGATTAATCATAATTACAGAGAAGTTTAGTAAAGAGGAACATGCGTATGGAAAATCATAGCAGCAGTACCGTTGCTTTTATAAAAAATAGGCGAGCATCGCTGATTAGTGCAATCTTTTTGATGGCAACTTCGGCAATTGGTCCCGGTTTTATTACTCAAACAGCTACTTTTACCGTGACACTTGGCACTGCTTTTGGTTTTGGTATTTTGGCCTCTATCATTATAGATTTTGTGGTTCAGCAAAATATTTGGCGAGTAGTTGCATTAACAAAAATGAACTCATCCGATATCGCTAATAGTACTATACCTTTTAGTGGTTATATATTAGCAATACTAATTATATTTGGTGGTTTAGTTTTTAATATAGGCAACATAGCTGGAGCTGGTCTAGGATTAAATGCATTAGTTGGCCTTGATCCTAAGTGGGGTGGGGCAATTAGTGCTCTAATGGCGGTTTATATATTTTCATCACGTAAAGCGAGTAATTTTATTGATCGCCTAATGATTGGTTTAGGTTTATTGATGATCATTTTGACACTGTTTGTGGTCTTTGCTTCTCATCCACCTGTCGGAGAGGCTTTAAAAGAGACAGTTATACCATCAAATATTGATTTTGCTTCAATCACAACCATTGTTGGTGGTACTGTTGGTGGTTATATCTCCTATGCTGGTGCTCATCGCTTACTTGATAAAGGTATGGTTGGCGTAGAACATATAGACTATGTATCTGGTGCAGCAACAAAAGGGATCATGGTTGTTGGTTTAATGCGTTATATTTTGTTTTTAGCCATTTTAGGTGTAGTAGCCAGTGGCGTAACAATCGATATTTCGAGTTATGCCGCAAATCCTGCGTCACAAGCATTCCAAGCGGCTTTAGGCGAATTAGGTTTGCGTATTTTTGGTTTGATACTGTGGGCAGCTGCCATCACGAGTATTATAGGTGCCGCTTATACCTCAATGACTTTTATTACACCTTTTAAACGTAATATCAGTGAAAAACAACGCCAATTTGCTACTATTGTTTTTATTGCAGCCTCATTGGCGATTTATTTAATTATGGGTACCGCGCCTGTATCATTGCTGGTTTTTGCTGGTGGGTTTAATGGTTTAGTATTACCGCTTGGTTTAACTATCTTTGTTTACATCGGATGGAAACGGGCGGATTTAATGTCTGGTTATCATTATCCTAGATGGCTATTGTGGTCAGGACTTTTGGTTTGTGCTATCACGTGGTATATGGGAGCAATGTCTGTTTTCACTATTTTTAATTATTTAAAATGAAGGGCATCATGATTACTAATAAGATTATTGATTTAAATAGTGATCTTGGCGAAAGTTTTGGTCAATGGCAAATGGGTAATGATGAGGCAATGCTGAAAGTTGTTAGCAGTGCCAATATTGCCTGTGGCTTTCATGCCGGTTCGCCAGAAGGAATTTTAAAAACATTAAAAGCAGCCAAGTTAAATAATGTAAGTATTGGTGCTCATGTTGGATATCCTGATTTAGTTGGTTTTGGCCGACGAAATATGGATATTGGCTCTGAAGAATTAATTGCTGATGTTATTTATCAGATTGGCGCATTAACTGGATTAGCAAAATCTATTGATGCTGAAGTTAGTTATGTTAAACCACATGGTGCTTTATATAACACGATAGCGCATGATAAGCGCCAAGCAATGGCAACGATTGATGCTATTCGACTGATTAATCCTCATCTTGTTTTAGTCGCTTTGGCTGGATCACCATTAATCAGTTGGGCTAAAGAAAGTGGCTTGAAAGTTGTTGCTGAGGCATTTGCTGATAGAGCGTATCATACCGATGGTACATTAGTCTCTCGTAAGGAGGTTGGTGCAGTCTTACATGATCCAGATGTTGTTGCTAATCGTATGTTACAACTTGTTAATGACGGTGGTTTGATATCAATTGAAGGCGAGTTTGTTGAGGTTGATGCTGGATCAATTTGTGTTCATGGTGATAGTATGGGCGCTTTAGCGATGGCGCAAAAAGTTAGCCAACAATTACAAAATAATGGCGTTAAAATTGCTTCATTTACCGATGTTATTAATGAGTAATTTGCAGTAGATATTGCAACAATATAATTCAATTATTTGCCGTAATTATCAAATAAAGATTTACTTATAATCAATCTTCTTTGCGGCTTTTAGAGGTGCATAATGCGTTTTTTACCAGTTAATATTGATGCTCTGCTTGTCGAGTTAGAGACTCTAGAACAAGTGATGGCATTAACTGATGCATTACAATATAAAAAAGATGTATGGAATATAAATGAAATAATACCAGCAGCTCGGACTGTTTTAGTTCGATATAATTCCATTATTTTGGATGGAAATAAACTTGCCCAATATATAGCTCAATTAGATGTATCCTCAGGGCAATTAAGATCAGGTGAATTAGTTACCATTCCAGTTAGTTATAATGGCGAGGATTTAGGTTTTGTAGCAGAATATTTAGGCATTAGCGTTGCTGATGTTATTTCTAGACATACAAGCAATGAATATCAGGTTGCTTTTTGCGGATTTGCACCTGGTTTTGCTTATATGGTAGCGAAGGATATTCAGCTTAATGTTCCTCGCCGTCAATCTCCCCGGGTTCGTATTCCTGCTGGCTCTGTAGCCCTAGCTGGTGAATTTAGTAGTGTTTATCCACAAGCAAGCCCCGGCGGTTGGCAACTGATTGGTGTTACCAACGTTAAAGTCTGGGATATTTATCGTGACGAGCCAGCACTTTTTAAACCAGGTACACGAGTAAATTTTATTGATGCAAGTAAGACTGCTACTAAATATAGCTTACCACAATCGAAAAAAGTGACCCTACCGGTTGAACAACAAGAGCAATCTCAAGATATTGAGATATTAGCCACTGGAATTCAAACTTTATTACAAGATAATGGCCGCATAGGACAAGCTGAATTAGGTATTTCAGAATCAGGTGCAATGGATAAAGCAGCTCTGCATAGTGCCAATCGTATACTAGGTAATCCGACTAATGAGGCTGTTTTAGAAATAACTCAAGGTGGTTTTAAAGCTCGTATTAATAGCGCTATGATAATTGCTGTGACAGGGGCGTCATGTGAGATTAAAGTTACTACAGTTAGCGGTGAAAGCTATTTCGCTCATATGTATCAACCGATCCAATTAGAACAAGGTGATATTGTTCATTTAGGTAACGCGCAGTATGGCGTACGCAGTTATGTTGCTGTACGTGGTGGTTTGCAAATTCAACCAATTTTAGCGAGTTGTTCTTTTGATACATTGGCGCAAGTTGGCCCTAATCCGCTAAAAGTTGGTCAAACATTGGCGATTAAGAATAGTCAGACTTTTAATGCGCTTTCATTAAATGAAACTCCCGTTATCTCTTATCCGTGTAAAGATGATGTTGTCGAATTGGATATAATGTTTGGCCCTCGTACCGATTGGTTTACACAACAAGCTATACAACAATTAACTTCACAATTGTGGCAAGTGACCCCTGCATCAAATCGTATTGGTTTACGTCTTTTGGGGGAAATTCCTTTAGAGCGCGAAAAACAACAAGAATTACCAAGTGAAGGCACTTGTATGGGGGCAATACAAATTCCTGCTAATGGTCAACCAGTACTATTTTTAAATGATCATCCTCTAACAGGCGGTTATCCTGTTATTGCAGCAGTATGTAATTATCATTTGGATTTGGCTGGTCAAATTCCAGTTAATGCCAAAATAAAATTTAATCCGATTGGAGTTTTTAAAGAATTTGAAGGGAGCCATGTTAATCATGTCTGAAATTAATAAACAAGTTGCACACAAAGTATTGATTGCTAATCGTGGTGAAATTGCCGTTCGGATTATTCGTGCTTGTCGAGATATGAATTTTGCATCGATAGCGATTTATGCCGATGTTGATATGGATGCACTGCATGTGCAAATGGCTGATGAGGCTTATGGATTATCAGGTAATACACCGAGTGATACCTATCTAAATATTGATAAGATTATTGCGATTGCGCAAAAATCTGGAGCCACAATGGTTCATCCCGGTTATGGCTTTTTGTCTGAGCGAGTTGAATTCGCCAAAGCGGTACAAGATGCTGGTTTAATTTGGATTGGTCCTAACCCTGAAACAATATCTGTTTTGGGCGATAAAGTAAAAGCGCGACAACTTGCTATCGAAGTAGGGGCACCACTAGTTACCGGTACGGATAAACCTGTACAAAATGCCAAAGAAGTTGTTGAATTTGCACATAAACATGGATTACCAATTGCAATTAAAGCAGCATTTGGCGGTGGAGGCCGAGGACTTAAAGTTGCTTGGCAAATGGATGAAGTAGAAGAACTCTATGATTCAGCTGTGCGTGAAGCAACGGTAGCATTTGGACGTGGTGAATGTTTCTTAGAGCAATTTTTACATCATCCTCGACATATTGAAGCACAGGTTATCGCTGATGCACATGGTAATGTTGTTGTAGTTGGTACTCGTGATTGTTCTTTACAGCGTCGTAATCAAAAGTTGATAGAAGAATCACCAGCACCTTTTTTAGATGAAAAAATAGAAAAACAAATAGTTAAAGCATCAATCGATATCTGTGCTAAAGCAAATTATATTGGCGTTGGTACCGTTGAATTTTTACTGAGTCAGGATGGTAAACTGTCTTTTTTAGAAGTAAATACTCGATTACAAGTTGAACATCCTGTGACGGAAGAAACAACAGGAATTGACCTCGTGATAGAACAGTTACGAATAGCGCAAGGATTACCTGTTAGTATTAAACAAATGCCTCAACCACAAGGGCATGCTATTGAATTTCGCATAAATGCAGAAGATGCTGCTAATGGTTTTTTACCGGTGGCCGGAACGATAACTCATTTTGATATACCGACAGGCCCAGGTGTTCGCTTAGATAGTGGCGTTCATGCAGGATCAGTAATTCCTGCTACATTTGATTCACTCATGGCTAAACTTATTATTGTTGGTAATAATCGCCAACAGGCTTTGGCAAGAGCTCGTCGTGCATTAGCTGAGTTTACCATTAAGGGAGTTGCTAGTGTGCTACCATTTGATCAAAAAGTGATAGACCATCCTGATTTTTGCCAGCAGTTTAATGTGCATACTCGTTGGATTGAAACGGACTTTAATGCAGAACTTGAACCAGCCAAAAGGCAACTTCCGCAGCAAGAAGATATATTGACCCATACCTTTATTGAAATTGATGGTAAACGTTGTAAGCTTGGTTTACCTGCGAAACTATTTTCTGGATTATCTATCAGCCAGACCAATAGTGAAGCCCAATCAGTTGTAACCACTAACACAAATCTTGATTTAATTGTTCCAGCTCCAGTGTCTGGCAATTTGTTTAAATGGTTGGTTGAGGATAATCAAAAGGTTGAACAAGGTGATATGATTGCAATTATCGAGGCAATGAAAATGGAAATTCAAGTAATAGCTCATCGTGAAGGTATTTTGAAACATTCTCATACCGAAGGTACGTATGTTAATGCTGATGATCCTATTGCTGAAATTATTTAGTATTAAAAATAATTTATAAATTAATAATAACAATATGTTTTATTAGATTCTTGCAGTTGGTAAAACATATTGTTTTTTATATTAAGATTATTAGTATTGTCTTTTCGAATCAGTTATATCGGCGATTAATATGTAATTTAAATTTCCTGCTGGTTTTAATATAAATCTCTCTAATCTTATTGTTTGGGATCTTAACTGATAAATTAAACGATATAATATCTAGTATTCATCTCTAATTTGAATTAGTTACCTATTGCTATTCTCGTTTTATCATTATCAAAAACCCCTTTCCTCAAAATTTTTTATTGAATAATAATAGTTATTGGTGACTCTCTCTAATCCTTATATAGATTCAGGATAATAATTAAACTTAATAATTGAACAAAGTAATATAAAAAATAGTTATCATGATAATTTTTTTATAGTTTTAGTTTTAATTTATGATAAGGTTGCCGTTTTGTATTTTATACATAGGGAAGCACTATGACACATTCAACCAATAAATTGGTTCGTTTTTATTTCAAAGTAGGATTAATACCACAAATTATTTTGGGGTTAATCTTAGGTATTGCATTAGCGGCAATTTCAAAAGATGTCGCATTAGATATGTCCTTTATTGGATCACTTTTTATTAATGCTTTGAAATCAGTAGCCCCAATCTTGGTACTTATTTTAGTTATTGCTTCAATATCTAATCACCAACATGGTAAACGGGCCAATATGGGAGAACTATTGGCTCTTTATTTTGCAGGGATGATGTTAGCGGCTTTATTAGCAACTGTTGCTAGTTTTATCTTTCCTTCTGATATCTCTTTAGGTGATACCGCTAATCAAACTAAATTGACACCGCCTGGTAGCGTTATTGAAGTACTAAAAACTTTATTTAACAAGATGATCGACAATCCAATTAATGCTCTGGTTAACGCTAACTATATCGGTCTTATTATTTGGGGTGTTGGTATTGGGATTGCATTAAGACATTCAAGTGAAACCACGAAAACAATGATGAATGATCTTTCTGTAGCTATTTCATTTATCGTTAGAATTATTATTCGTTTTGCGCCATTAGGTGTATTTGGTTTAGTCGCTTCAACTCTTGCTGAAACAGGCTTTGGAGAATTACTTAAATATGCCCATTTAATTCTTGTATTGGTGTCTAGTATGTTAATTGTAGCATTGATCATTAATCCATTACTGGCGTATATGGTCATGCGTAAGAACCCGTATCCATTAGTTTTAACTTCATTAAAAGAGAGTGCTATTCCAGCCTTCTTTACTCGTAGTTCGGCAGCAAATATACCGGTTAATATGGAAATTTGTCGAAAACTAAAAATGGATGAAGATACCTATTCCGTCGCGGTACCGTTAGGGGCAGCCATTAATATGTCAGGTGCAGCTATCACTATTACTATTTTAACCTTAGCAACTGTTAATTCATTACATATAGAAGTTGATGTTCTTTCTGCCGTATTGCTTTGTATTGTAACGAGTGTTTGTGCTTGTGGAGCATCGGGAATTGCTGGTGGTTCATTACTGTTGATTCCTGTTGCTTGTAGTATGTTTGGCATACCTAATGAAATTTCAGCAAAAGTCATTGGTATTGGTATTGCAATTGGCGTAATTCAAGATTCAGTTGAAACAGCACTTAATTCATCAAGTGATGTGGTATTTATTGGTGCTGTTTCAGAGAAAGTACAGCGTAATAAAGCAAAATAGAATCAATTTATTCGTTAGCCAATTTATAATGACTATTAAGCCTGATAGATATCAGGCTTTTTTATGAATTGAAAACACAATCAGTAGCTCAATGATTGCATTTACTCTGATGAATATTTATCATGATTTACATATTAAATGTATTAAGGAATTATCATGTCATTCAATGCAATTATGTTAGGAAAAGATGAGGTTACTGGATTTTCGAATTCCTTAAAGACTATTACTAAACAGCTGTTATTGCAGCAGCAGGGAGATACTTTAGTCCAAATTCATTATTCAAGCATCAATTATAAAGATGCTTTAGCCTTGACGAATAAAAGTCCTATAGTTCGACAATGGCCAATGGTACCGGGTATTGATGGTGTGGGTACCGTCATTGAGTGCCATAGTGGCCGTTATCAAGCAGGTGACTTAGTTATTTTAAATGGCTGGGGATGTGGAGAAACTCATTGGGGATGTTTAGCACAATATGCCTATCTAAAATCAGATTGGTTAATCCCTCTACCTAATAACCTTACTAGTTATCAGTCAATGGCTATGGGCACAGCCGGTTATACCGCTGCACTTTGTGTAAAACGCATTATTGATTATGGCGTTAAACCAGAAGATGGCAAAGTTTTAGTTACTGGTGCAACAGGTGGTGTTGGTTCTGTGGCCATTGCATTATTGTCTAAATTGGGTTTTAACGTTACAGCATCAACAAGTAAAACTTCTGATAAAGAGTATTTATCAAAACTAGGTGCGGTTGATATTATTGATAGTCAATCATTGAAAAAGCCGAATAAACCGTTACAAAAAGAGTTATGGTCAGCTGCAATAGATGTCGTTGGTTCAAACACATTAGCTAATATTTGTGCTCAAACTCAATATGGTGGCATAGTCGCATGTTGTGGTTTGGCGCAAGGTATGGACTTACCTGCAACCGTGGCACCATTTATTTTACGCGGCGTAACACTATCGGGAGTGGATAGTGTGATGGCAAGTTATGATAAACGGGTTGCAGCTTGGCAATTAATAGCAGAAAACATGGACGAGAAACTGTATACTCATATAGCTAAAATCATTACTTTAGATCAATGTTCTGAGATAGCACATAAGATGATCGCTGGTGGAATTAAAGGACGCTTTGTGGTTGATGTGAATTAGTGAACTTTATACTTAAATAAGCAGAATAAATATGCAGCATAGATTAATGCTGCATATTTATTAACTAGTTGGTTGAATTATTGTATAGTTGAATTAAAGAGTTTTCAGTTGTATTTAATGATTTAATTTCTTGGTTAACATCTTTATCATCTAACTTATTTAAAACAAGCTTGATTTGCGTAATCATTTTCGGTAAATAATCAACAAATCCATCATAGTAAATGCGATTTAAGCCTTGTGTTTTTATTACAGAGTCATTACCTTTATATTTTTTTAAATTATCAGAAATATCTACAATTTGTTGAATTTTCAGTTCAATAGCTTGTGTATCTAAATTTTTGAAATTGTTTTTTTCATCAAACGTATTATTAATTAATCCGACAATTTCTTTTGTTATGTCCATTATTTCCATACAATCATATTGAAGAGTTAATCCTCTTTTTTTAAAATCCAATTTTTGAATATCATGTATTTCATTGTATAATTTATTATAAATAAGTTTAGCTGAGTGTTGTGTTTGCATAAACTCATTATATGAATTAGCTAGTTGATTAAAAAGGTTCGGTGCTTTTTGGTAATTATCTGATTGATATTCACCATTAAGAGCGTATTTTTGTAGTTCATGCAAAACTAATGCTAATTTGACATAATTTTCAGCAAATTTTTTACCTTCTATATCTAATTCGAGTAATCGTGGTTCACTTTTTTCTAATTCATCAATTAATAGTTTGTAGTTATGTAGTAATTTTTCAGAAGGTAGAGATAAATTCAAAACAAGAGAAAAATTTTTTAAAGGATCCTTTTTGATTGCTTCCAATGTACAGGCATTATTTTTTTCGCCACAATTTTGAAGAACTTTTTTTGCCTTTTGATCTAAATTAATTAAAGTAGAAGTATTTTTTACGTTTTTATTTAACTTTCGTCCAAAATAACCATAATCATAATTAAATACGGATAGCCAAAGGTTCATTTTCTCGGATTGAGCATATGCTTGACGCGTATTTTCATCCATTGTTTGTTCTATTGATTGAGAAGGTTCTGATTCTGGCTCTGATTCTGAAGCAGGAGTAGGAGCTTGTTCTATCGCTGATATATTGGTAGATTCTACAGGTTGTTGGTCAGCTGGTTGTTGTTTTGTTTTATCATCGCAACTAATTATTAATAAACTAGCTAAAATTAAAGTGAATATTTTTGTTGTCATTTAATTCTTCCATTTAATATAAATAATAACATCAACTAGTTAAGCTTTTTGTATGTAATAGTTTATTAAATAATCGACATTAACTCAATTTGTTATTTTTTAATCAATAAGTAAACCTATTTAGGCTCTTTTGTATCAAATTAAGGTTTATATTAATAACAATATATTTCGAAAAATTTTTTTTCAGTAAAATCAGATTAGATTCAATCTAACTTAACTATTTTGCAGTGATGTTCGTAGTTACCAATCAAAGTTATCAATAATCTGTGATTAATTTCGAAGGGGAATATGATATGCCATATCAAACAAGAGATGATTTACCTGAATCAGTCCGACATGTTTTACCTACCCATGCTCAAGATATTTTTAAAGAAGCTTTTAATAGTGCTATAAAAGAGTATCAAGATCCGAAAAAAAGACGCGATAAAAGTGATGCTGAACAAGTTGCTTTTCGTGTTGCTTGGTCAGCGGTTGAAAAGGTCTATCATAAGGATGAGCATGGCAAATGGGTAGCTAAATAAAACTTAAAACATTTTAGATAGCTTGTTTTATTATTTAATAATGCTATAAATAAGAATAAATGCTAAGCTGACATGGATAGTTGGCTTATTCATATTTAAATTAAGGAGTTATGATGTTCATTTTTTCTCTTTCTTATCTCAAACCTATTAGTCAAGTTGAAAAATATTTACAAGCACATATTGATTATCTAGAGCGTTATTATCAATTAGGACATTTTATTGCTTCAGGTCGCAAAATTCCTCGCACTGGTGGTATTATTATTTGTCGTGCTGAGAGTCATGAACAAGCCATGTCTATCATACAACAAGATCCATTTTATATTCACCAAATTGCTCAATATGAATTAATTGAATTTGTTCCTAGCAAATATGCCAAAGGGTTTGATGATTTTATCTAATGATTATCTAAAACATTAACAATGCTATTAGTGAAATTGATAAACATATTGTTAATTATCGCAAAGCAGCTAAATTCATATTAGCTTATTTAATTATTCCTATTCTTAAATCCTCATTTCAACAAAACTAATAAAAAATTTGAACCTTTTTTATATTTTTTAACCTCTATATAAGTATGGTCATTTTATCAATGAAGTTATATTAAACTCATTTAAACTTAATATTTCATTACGATTTTATTAGCTAGAGATTAAAAACTAATGAGTAAAAATAAACAACAACTCATCGAATTAGCTTGTAAGGGCGATAAACAAGCACTGGAAAAATTGCTAGTCATTTGTCAACCAGATAAAGATTTGCAAGACGAACCTGTTCAAGCTCGGAAGATATTGATGATGCGGTGCAAATTGCACTATGGCAGTTATATCGAAAAATAAGCATGTTGAAAACGGTGGCTACCTTCAGTAGTTGGTTATTTCGAATTGTCGAACGTGAATGTTATCGATTATTCAGAATTAGGAATTCGGAGAATATTGATTCAGGTTTTGATTTCGATAGCCTCAAAACAGCATATACAGATATCGATCTCAAAATTGATTTGATCAATGCAATTCTTGTTTTGCCAATAATCTATCGAGAAGTTCTAATTTTAAGAGATATTAGGGAATATTCATCCCCAGAAGTCGCTGACCAACAAGGTATTAATGTTGAGGCGGTAAAAAGCCGATTGCACCGAGCTAGAATGCTAATAAAAGAAAAAATTAATTCACGAAAACTTTCAAGATTTTAAATAACATGTAGGAGAACTCAATGTATTGTCGTAACTCAATCATTTTACATTTAATAAGAGGTATAGCTGCAATTTCGTTGATATTTGCTGTATTTTTATTTCAACTTCCGCTTTTGCTTAAATTGTTTTTGGTTGTGGGTGCCTTTTTGCTGTTACGAGGTTGTCCTGCCTGTTGGTTGTTAAGTTTAATAAATAAATTACAAACTCAAAAAGGAAAACAATATGAGTGATTATCAATCGAGAGAAGATTTTAAATATTTAGCATGTTTATTGAAATCAGCTCCAAATGAAACACAAGCATTTATTGATTTTGATCAGCAAACGATTAAGCGAAATGATGGAAATATTCCAATAAAAACTCGAGAGTTAATAGCTTTAGCTATCGCACTAACAACGCAATGTGCTTATTGCATTGATGTTCATGTCAAAGGTGCAAAACGAGCAGGAGCTAGTTTAGAAGAGTTGGCTGAATTAATTTCCATTTCCGCATCGGTTAGAGCAGGTGCAACTATGGCTCATGGTTTATTAGCAACGCGATTATTTGAACAAAAAAATGGTTAACTCCTTAGTATTATTGTTTAAATGGCAGTTATTTAGTCATAAATTAGCTGCCAAGTTTTTATTATCTTAAGTTCAAATTTATAACTCCCTGTTTTCTTCCTAATTCTCTTCGTTATCCAAATTTAAGATAAATTTTCCTTATTCTATTTACAATTTTCCTTATCAATACGGAAAAAGTTGGTTAGTAATTATTTATTTTTCCTTTTATACTAAATTTGAATCATCAATAAACATAGGTAATTGATTATGAATAATAAAGGTTTACCAAAAGATTTTCTATGGGGCGGTGCTGTTGCTGCTCACCAATTGGAAGGTGCTTGGCAAGTTGGCGGCAAAGGTATGAGTGTTGCTGATGTGATGACAGTTGGAACGCCGAAAAGCTATCGCAAAATCACTGAAGGTATTATTCCTGGTGAGTATTATCCTAATCACGAAGCTATCGATTTTTATCATCATTATAAAGATGATATCAAGTTATTTGCTGAAATGGGGTTTAAGTGTTTTCGAACTTCCATTGCTTGGACGCGAATTTTTCCAAAAGGCGATGAACTTGAACCAAATGAAGAAGGTTTAAAGTTTTACGATGATTTGTTCGATGAATGTTTAAAATATAACATTGAACCTGTGGTCACTCTTTCACATTTCGAATTACCTTATTATTTAGTAACCGAATATGGTGGTTTTCGTAATCGTAAATTAATCGATTTCTTTGTTCGCTTTGCCGAAGTATGTTTTGATCGTTATAAAAATAAAGTCAAATATTGGATGACCTTTAATGAGATTAATAACCAAGCTAATTTTGACGAAGATTTTGCTCCTTTCACTAATTCTGGTATCTATTATAAAGAAGGTGATAATCGTGAGGAGATCATGTATCAAGCCGCTCATTATGAATTAGTTGCCAGCGCAAAAGCAGTTCAAATTGGTCATGCGATTAACCCTGATTTTCAAATTGGATGCATGATTGCATTAGTGCCAATCTATCCTGAAACTTGTAAACCAAGCGACATCCTAATGGCACAAAAAGTTATGGAACGTAAGTATTTCTTTACTGATGTTCATGTGCATGGCAAATACCCAAATTACATTAAAAAATATTGGCAACGTAAAAACATCAAGCTAGATATTACTTCACAAGATTTAGAAGAGTTAACGAGAGGAACCGTAGACTATATTGGCTTTAGTTATTACATGTCCAATGTTGTTAGGCACAATCAAGGCAATGATCATTATGATTATAATGAAAAAACTGATTTAGTTGGTAATCAATATGTTAAAAAATCAGATTGGGGTTGGCAAATTGATCCAGAAGGCTTACGTTATACCTTAAATTGGCTAACTGACACCTATCAATTACCGCTATTCATTGTGGAAAATGGTTTTGGTGCTTATGACAAAGTTGAGTCTGATGGTAGCGTTCATGATAATTATCGAATTGAATATCTACGTGAACATATAAAACAAATGAAGTTAGCCGTTATTGAAGATGGCGTTGACTTAATGGGTTATACACCATGGGGTTGTATTGATTTAGTTTCTGCGGGTACCGGTGAAATGGAAAAACGTTACGGTTTTATCTATGTTGATAAAGATAATAAAGGCAATGGTACTTTAAAACGTAGTCGTAAAGATTCTTTTGCTTGGTATAAAAAAGTCATTGAGTCAAATGGTGAAATTTTATAACGATTTAAATTCATTAGGAGAAATTATGAAAAAAGCGTTAATTATTTGTGCAGCAGGTATGTCATCATCACTTATGGCTAAAAAAGTTACTGAATTTTTTGCTAGCCAAAATAAAGCCATTGAACTTGATGCGGTATCAGCAACTGAAGGTAGTAATAAGATTAAAAATAGTGATTTTTCACTGTTCTTAATTAGCCCTCAAACCATGATGATGTTTGATAAATTAAAAGCGTTGGGCGATGAAGTAGGAAAACCAGTGGTGAGTATTCCTTTTCAAGCATATATCCCAATACCGTCTGGTATTGAACAATTAGCTAAATTAGTCGAGGATAATATCAACTAATATTCAAGAAAATCTTTGTTCTACCGATCTTAATATGATGCGATTCTTTTATGAAGGCTCGCATCATAAAATGGCTTAAGTTTAACATTGCCATTTTAGTAACTTAACCCTTTGGATAAATTTCATTAATAGTTAAGGTGTAGTAGATAATGATAAAACAAAAACAACGAGAACTAATTAGTTTACTTGTTTGTTCTAAAAATGAATATAAAAGTAGTCAAGAACTAGCTACGCAATTATCGTTATCTGATCGTACCGTACGCACCTACCTTAAAGATTTAAAAACTATAATTGAAAGTAATGGCGGCAATATAATAAGCAAACAAGGTTACGGCTTTCAATTACAAATTGAAGATCGAAATGTATTTAATTTATTTTTAATTGAACATCATTTATTAGATAAAAATGTTGAACAATTTCAATGTCGAGAAGCGAGTGAACGAAAACATTATATTTTGAATTTATTGTTATTAGAAAGTCAAAAAATTGATGTTGAAGCATTATCAGAACAACTATTTATCAGCTCATCTCAATTAAATAAAGATATTACCGAAATTAAATCTCAATTACTTCCTTATGAACTAACGATTAAAAAAAATCATTCACTAGTTTTTGTTGATGGTGAAGAAAAAGCTAAACGTCATTTTATAATGAGCTATTTTTTTCATGAGGATTCAATTAATTTTCTACACCATTTGTCCTATTTTAATCAAGCTTGTGAAACCATTAGTTTTGATTCATTAACTATTATTATTTTAGATGAATGTCGTGAGGCAAATATTAAATTATCAGATGTGATGATACAAAATATTGTCTTGCATTTATCATTAAGTATTAAGCGTTTACAATCGGGACTTTCGATTCAAAATCTTGATTTGCCTGTTTCAACCAATTCATCACTTGAATATCAAGTTGCCGAGCGAATTATCGCTCGCATTGAATCGATTATTGGTTTTCATTTTCCTAAAGAAGAACAGATGTACCTTACTTTACATTTGATGAGTAAATCTAATTTAATTCAAGATGATCTGGATGATGATTTAGGTTCGTCACTAACAAATTTGCTATTAAAGATCCAACAAGAAACAGGCTATCCTTTTTTGCATGATGAACAATTAAAAAATGGATTAATCCAACATTTAAAACCAATGTTAGTACGTTTACAACAGAATATTAAATTAGATAATCCATTAATAGATGAAATTAAACACCAATACTGTGAGGTTTTTGGGTTAGTTAAGCGTTATTTCAATCAATTACCCAATTTACAACAATATGAAGTGAATGATGATGAATGGGGATATTTAGCACTGCACTTTTTAGCATCACTTGAAAAACTAAAAAATGAACAGAAAGCCAAAGTGTTAATTATCTGTGCAACCGGTCTCGGTAGTGCTCAATTACTTAAAAATCGAGTGGAAAATGAATTTGATGAAAGAGTGAAAATTGTGGCAACGCGAGGTTATTATGAAATTGATCCAGAAATGTTAAATGACATCGATTTTATTATTTCTTCGGTCGATTTATCGTCAAAAATATTTAAAGTACCGGTATTTCATGTTTCAGTATTTTTTTGTGAAGAAGATGTTCAAGCGATTCGTCGTTATCTTTCCCATAGACAAAAAACTAATTCATTGCCAAAAAATTCATTTGTGACAACATTTGATGATAAACAGCAAAATCATTCACATTATATTAGCCAAATCTTTGATGATATTGCCGCAGATTATTTTTATTTGTGCTCAAACAAACCATCTAAACAAGCTGTATTGGATCATTTGCTTGATCTCTTATCTATTAATGAGGCAAAAAGCTTTAAACAAGAAATGCAAAAGCAAATGGAAAAACGGATGGTTATTGGTGAGATACTTTTTAGTCCAACCATTGTGGTTCCTCATCCAGCCATTCCAGTAGGTAAAATAGCTAAAATAGCGACTGCCATTATTCCAGAAGGACTTTGTTGGGATGAAAACTACCCAGATGTAAAGTTCGTTTTTATGATTTCACCGTCAATTTATCAAAATTCTCATTTAGCAATGATGACTAAAGCAATTGTCAATTTAATCGATGATTCGGTCATGCAACAAGCCATGTTAAAAATTGCAAATTTTAACCAGTTTAAATCACTTTTTATCCAACTTATTGAAAAAGGAGCATAACAATGAATGACCAAATGAGCTCAGAGGATATTCAAATTACCGCATTTAATATTATTTTACACAGTGGTAATGCCAAAACCAAAATTCATGCTGCTTTCAAAGCAATGAGAAACGCCGAATTTGATACAGCAAATCAGCTGTTAGAAGAGGCCAATGAGGAAATATTAGAAGCACATAAATCGCAAACCGATCTTCTACAATCTTATGCTAATGGTTGTAAAATTGAGATGGAAATTATCATGGTGCATGCTCAGGATCATCTAATGACTACAATGACGTTGCGCGAAGTTGCCATTGAGATGTGTAATCTCTATCAAAAAACCTATAAGTTATCAAATCAATAAAGAGGTTAGCGATGAATACTCCACTAGAAAGCCAACTTAAAATGCATAAAAAAGTCAGTTTGACTAATCTTTATTTTAATCGCTTTTTAGCGGTTCGTTATGCGACAGCCTTCTTTCTATTTATTAACCTGTATTGGGCTGTCTTTCTGTTGGGTAGCTTATCAATTGCTATAGCACTACCACTGTTGCTTATCGTGATGGCTACATTAACCAGTTTTGAGCAAATTAAGCTTTATCGTAATCATAAAAATCATTTACGTTATGCTCGTTTATTGTACCGAACATTATTAATATCCATTATCGTGTTAATGGTTTTGATTTATACCCCATTGTTTCACTTTTTCTTTCCATTTCTAAAAAATTCACCGGAGGCGGTAAATATTATATTAGGCATTTTGGCAGCAAGTTTAGTTTTTACTATTTTTATATTAATAAAACTAAAAAAAATTGAGCGTAATGAGGATAAACATTTTAAAAGAATCCAAGCTTATCAAGAAATCATCAATTGAATGAGGAAAACAAAATGAATACCGGATTTGTGTTGTTACAAAAGTATCTAATGACTCCGATGGCAAAAATATCGCAGTTTAAGATTGTTCGAGCAGTAATGGCAGCTGGAATGGCGTCAGTACCTTTTTGTATAGTTGGATCGATGTTTTTGGTGTTTAATACTTTGCCGATGACATTTACTGGCTTAGAAACAGTATTTGAAAATACTATTTTCAAAGTAAGTGATCTTTATATGATAGCAAATACAGCAACAATGGGGATATTAGCACTCTATTTTAATATTGTTGTTGGTTATGAATTAACTAAAATTGAAGAAGAAGAAACTGGTTTAAAAGTAAATGCACTTAATGGTGCTATGTTATCGGTATTTGCTTTTGTTATGACTCTACCTGAATTGGTGATGCAAAGCGGTGCAATGGTTTTACTTAATGACCAAAGTGAATTAGTTTTTAATGGGTTACGTTTAAAACCATTTGTTTATCGCTTAGGTACATCTGGTATCTTTATTGCCATTGTTATGGCGATTATTGCAACACAGTTGTATTTCCTTTGTGTACGTCGTAATTGGGTGGTTAAAATGCCGGAAACCGTTCCATTAGGCGTATCTCGATCATTCACTGCATTAATTCCAACTTTTGTTATTGCTTTCACAATTCTTATTCTAAACGGAATTTTGGTGTATTTTGGTACGGATATATTTGATATTATCGGTGTTCCATTTACCTTTGTAACCAATTTAACTAAAAGTTGGCTTGGTATAATGGTGATTCTATTTTTAATCCATGCGCTTTGGGTTGTTGGTATTCACGGTGCTAGTATAATTGGGGCATTCATTACACCTATAATGCTTAGTAATATGAATGAAAACGTTGGCGGCGCACATATTCCATTTGCTGGTGAGTTCAATAATTCATTGGTAATTTTAGGTGGTTCAGGTTCAACGTTACTTATGACTTTCTTTATTGCTTTTTGTGCTAAATCGAGTCAATTAAAAATTTTGGGTCGAGCTTCAGCTGTCCCGGCAATTTTTAATATCAATGAGCCAATTATTTTCGGTATGCCGATAGTATATAACCCATATCTTGCCTTACCGTTTTTATTAGCACCAATGGCATGTGGTACTTTAGGTTATTTTGCGATTAGTAGTGGGTTTATGAATCCAATTATTGCATTAATACCATGGCCATCACCAATGGGATTAGGGGCGTTTATTGGTACTGGTGGGGACTATCGAGCTATGTTTGTTGCGATACTTTCAGCAATTTTAGCGTTAGTAATTTACCTACCTTTTGTCAAAATGTACGACAACAAGCTTTATAAAGAAGAACAAGCTAAATCAGACAATCAATAGCTTAATTTATTACTTCACAGATTAACGCACGGAATTAACTCAATTTCGTGCTTTTTTACTTTGTAATATACTCAATTATAATCATCGCTAAACTAATATTAGTTTTTTTCATGGTTAATCTCTGATCGATACAGCCATTTTCTATGCTATATTTAAAATTCCTTTTGATCAAATAATGAATAAAAATCTGAATTTTTTATCAATATTAGAATAGAAGGGAATAATTATTTTTTTAATAAGGAGATGTGAAATGTACTGTATCAAACACAAGTTAAGAAAGTATTGTTGCATTATCTTTCTTCTATCAATAAGTCAATATGTAGCGGCCATAGAAAATGTAAAACATAAGTTTGAAGCTGGTGCTGTGGCTTCTCCTGATTATTATGGCGCCATCGCCGCAGAAGAAATCTTAAAAAAGGGTGGTAATGCAGTTGATGCCGGTGTCGCTACTGCATTTGCTTTAGCTGTAACCTATCCAGAAGCGGGCAATATCGGTGGTGGCGGATTTATGACCATTTGGATGGAAGGAAAACCTTATTTTATCGATTATCGAGAGACAGCACCTAATCAAGCCTCTAAAGATATGTTTCTCGATAAACAGAAAAATGTAGTGGCTGATTTAAGCTTATATTCGCATAAAGCATCAGGTGTTCCAGGAACTGTAGCTGGTATGTGGGCGGTTCATCAGCGATTTGGCAAACTTAGTTGGCAAGAAGTGATAGCACCAGCTATTCGGTTTGCAAACCAAGGTTTTACGGTTGATAAACAGCTGATTACACGTTATCAGGAAGTACAGGATCAAGCACCGACCAATGGACATTTTAAACAGTACTTTGGAACTATGCAGGAAGGAAAAATTTTCAAGCAACCTGAATTAGGCGCTGTATTAACGCGTATCGCAAAAGATGGTGCTGATGAATTTTACCGAGGTAAAACAGCCCAATTAATTGCGCAAGAAATGGCAAAAAATGATGGTTTAATCACACTAAATGATTTAGCCAATTATCAAGCTAAATGGCGAGATCCGATCATAGCTAATTGGCATGATATGCAAGTAGTAACGGCACCACCGCCAAGTTCAGGTGGTGTTGGGTTGATTCAATTATTATTAATGAAACAAAAATTAGCTGATGATTTCAAAGATGTCAAAGTAAATTCTGCTCAGTATGTCCACTTATTAGCAGAGATTGAAAAACGTGTTTTTGCTGACCGCGCTGAATACATGGGTGATCCTGATTTTGTTAATGTACCCGTTGCTAAATTAGTTGATGATAGTTATTTAGCTAATCGGGCTAAATCTATTAATGCCAATGCGGTTTCAATTACTGAGCAAGTAAAACCTGGACTAGATAATAATCATGAAAAATTACAAACTACTCATTTTTCAGTTGTAGACAAATGGGGAAATGCTGTTTCTAATACATATACTTTAAATGGTTGGTTTGGATCTGCTGTTGTTGTAGAAGGAACCGGTATTGTTTTAAACAACGAAATGGATGATTTTAGTAGTAAGCCTGGTATTGCCAATCAATTTGGTGTTATAGGTAAAGATGCTAATGCGATAGAGCCAAATAAACGTCCACTATCATCTATGTCACCTAGTATTTTAGTTAAGGATAATGAAGTTGTTATGGTTATTGGTACCCCTGGCGGTTCGAGAATATTCACTTCTATTTTTCAAGTTGTAACAAATATTTTTGATAATAACATGACATTAAAATCGGCTATGGATGCGCCACGTTACCACCATCAATTATTACCAAATAATGTGATTTTTATCGAGCCTTTTCAGGCTGAAGTACCAATTGATCTAAAAAATCAACTTGAGAAAATGGGATATCAATTTGAAAAACAGGATTTCAGTGGTGATATTCAAGCGATTAGGATTATTAATAATAAACCTCAACCCGTTTCTGATTTACGCGGTAGAGGAACGTCGATTATCGTTAAATAATCGAGTGAATATTACTTAATAACGAAATATAGAATATTCAATTTTGACTCTATTTATCTAATAGATAAATAGTATAAAAAAACCCGTTTAATTAAACGGGTTTTTTGTCACTGTTATTTGATGATTATTCAGGAATAATATCAACAATAACTTTTGCAAAAGCTTCGCTGTGTACTTGGAATAACACTTCGTGTTCACCAGTAGTACGCAATACACCATTTGGTAAACGAACTTCGCTTTTTGATACTTGAATACCACGAGCTTTAACTGCATCAGCGATATCACGAGTACCAATTGAACCAAATAAACGACCTTCATCGCCTGCTTTAGAAGTAATAGTTACTTTACCTAAAGCATTGATTTCAGCAACACGTTGTTCAGCTGCTTTTAATGTTTCAGCTAATTTTGCTTCTAATTCAGCACGACGAGCTTCGAAGAATTCAATATTCTTTTTAGTTGCTGGTACTGCTTTACCTTGTGGAATCAAAAAGTTACGAGCGTAACCCGCTTTAACATTAACTTGATCACCTAAGCTGCCTAAATTAGCAACTTTATCGAGTAGAATAATTTGCATTATATGTTCCCTCTGTTGCTAATTACTGATGATTGTCAGTATATGGTAATAATGCCAAGTAACGAGCGCGTTTGATAGCGCGAGCTAGTTGACGTTGATATTTTGCGCTAGTACCTGTAATACGGCTAGGTACGATTTTACCACTTTCTGTGATATAGCTTTTTAATAAAGAAACATCTTTATAATCAATTTCTTTAACGCCTTCTGCTGTAAAACGGCAGAATTTGCGACGACGGAAGTAACGTGCCATTTGGCTATTCTCCTAATAGTTTAATTTGGTCAGCATGTAAAACTATTTGACTGGTTTTATCTCGTTTAATATGTGTACTAATAAAGCCACTTACCAAAACTTTGCTGCCTTTTTTAATACTGTAACTTAACTCTTGTTGTCCACTGACAATAACGGGCATTATGCACCATGCTTGTCTTGAGAGTCCTGCTTCGATTTGTTCAGAAACATGTTCTAAATAAAACTGACAGTGTGATATCCCACTTGGACTCATTTTTTTAATCGGGGTTTTAGTAATCAATCCCGATAAAACTAAACGATTATTCTTCCGAATCATCGTCCATGTTTGCATCGCTAAAATCTTCTTCAGAACTACGACGTTCATCTTTAGCTTTTAGCATTGGTGATGTTTCAGTTACAGAATGTTTGGTACGCATAATTAAACTGCGAATTACTGCATCATTGAAACGGAAGTTATCTTCAAGTTCATTTACTGCTTCTTGAGTAGCTTCAACATTCATTAACACATAATGTGCTTTATGCAATTTTTCGATAGGATATGCTAATTGACGACGACCCCAATCTTCTAAACGATGGATTTTGCCACCATCAGTGGTTAACGTACCAGTATAACGTTCGATCATACCAGGTACTTGTTCACTTTGATCTGGGTGAACCATAAATACAATTTCGTAATGACGCATTATCGCTCCCTACGGATTAATCAGCTTTCTGTCGGGGCAACCGCAACCCATTGAAAGCAAGGAACATGAAAATTAAGCGGTTGAAATCGACGGCGCATTATATATCAAAATAATTACTTTAACAAATGAATAAATATTAAAAGTGCTATTCGTTTTTTATAATAAAAATAATCTATTAATCATAACTAAAAAATTTAACTAAAAATCGATTATAAATAGGATAAAAAAAACTTTTCGACAAAGTTTTTACTTGAACGGGTGAATTAGGTGTAAAAATGTAACGATATCTATACATCTTTGTCATTAAAATATGTTATTCTTTATAAGATAAAAGTTTAATGTTAATAGCTATTTTTAAAGGAGTGCTTATATGGCTGAAGAAACCATTTTTAGTAAAATAATTCGCCGTGAAATTCCTGCTGATATTGTTTTTCAAGATGATCAGGTCACTGCCTTTCGGGATATTTCTCCTCAAGCCCCTACACATATTTTAATTATTCCCAATAAATTGATTCCAACCGTAAATCATATTGCGGAGTCTGATGAAGCTCTGCTTGGTCATATGATGGTTGTTGCGGCTAAAATTGCCAAGCAAGAAGGGATTGATGAAAGTGGTTATCGTTTAATAATGAATTGTAATAAAGATGCAGGACAAGAAGTTTTTCATATTCACATGCATTTATTAGGTGGTAAAAATTTAGGGCGATTAATAGGTTAGCTTATATGAAACAGTTTAAACGTATCATTGGAATGGGCATGCTTGCTTTTAGTTTAGCTGGATGTCAACTTCTCGGTTATAATCAAAAAACTGAAGTCAATCCGCCAGTAGAAATCCCCGATAACACCGGAGTGGTAGATACTCCTCCACAGATAGTTAAAACAACTGATTGGAATGATATATTATCTCCAGTTGTTAATAAAATATTGCAATCTTCATCAGCAATTGAAGGTAATAAAGTGTTGTTAATTAGTGATATCCAAAATCGTAGTGGTGATTATTTAGCAACAAATCAGATTGATACAACGTTACATAATATACTGAATAAGCAAAGTATTTTCTCTGTGGCTGATAGACAATCGATCAGTCAAGCTAAACAAGCGTTAGGTATTTCTGTTGATGATAAACTTGTTTCTCGCAGTAAAATGATCGGTTTGGCAAAGTCAATAAATGCTGGGTATGTGCTTTTTACCACACTTTATAAGTTACCAGCCGAAAATGAAGATGCCAACCTTTCTATGGAATTACTTTCAACCCAAACGGGTGAAATTTTACAACGTGTGACAACAAAGGATATCCAATCCCAAAATTCTGTTAATCATGCTCAAGGAGCTGCTGAATAATGGGGCCTTTATTGATCGATGTGCCGAGTACATCATTAACCAATGATGATATATCGCTTTTAAAAAATCCAATGGTAGCAGGGATTATTTTATTTAGTCGTAATTATCAGTCTCCTGAGCAATTGACTGATTTGATAAAGCAAATTCGTTCAGTAACATCAGAACGTTTATTAATTTCGGTTGATCATGAAGGTGGTCGAGTTCAACGTTTCAAGCAAGGCTTTACTCTAATCCCTCCTGCGCAATCTTTTGCTTTGCTTAATGATTTAGAAAAAGCGAAATCATTAGCATTTGACGCGGGTTGGTTACTAGCGATGGAATTGATTGCCTACGATATTGATTTAAGTTATGCACCTGTACTTGATTTAGGTCATGATTGTTTAGCCATTGGTAGTCGATCATTTCATCAAGATAGTGATATTGCTTATCAAATTGCATCGTCAATGATTGATGGTATGCATTCGGCAGGAATGAAAACAACGGGTAAACATTTTCCTGGCCATGGCCATGTTATTGCTGATTCTCATAAAGAAACACCTATCGATTATCGTTCGAAAGAACTTATCGAAAATGATATGCAGATTTTTGCCAAATTAATCGCTGAAAAGAAACTCGATGCAATTATGCCTGCTCATGTTATTTATCCTGAATTTAATGATAAACCAGCCAGCGGGTCAGTGTTTTGGCTAAAAACAGTATTACGTGAAAAGTTACATTTTGATGGTGTTATATTTTCTGATGATTTATCGATGGAAGGTGCTTCTGTCTTGGGTGATCACGCTGAACGCGCTAAAGCAGCGCTTAATGCGGGTTGTGATTTATTATTGGCTTGTAATAATCGAAATGGCACATTAGCTATTTTAGATGCATTAACTCGTTTAAATGAAAAACGGTCATTATTAACCGATAAAGCAAAACTACTATTAACTAATACCAAAGTAAATTATGCCGATTTGATAAAGAGTTATGATTGGCAGAATCGTCATCAAAATTTAATGAAGTTGAATGAAAAGTGGGAGCATTATAATGCAAGCAGCCATCATTAAAATCGACAATAATACACATTTAGTTGCTTATAATGATGCAGCAAAAGCATTATTTTCTAGTAATTTATTAAGTTTAGATCAGCCATTTGATTATCGAAATGCATTTAGTTTGGATGCAACATTTGATTTATCCGAACATGACGATACGATTATTGTATTAAACTCGCAGTATTTTTTATTGCAGAAAATTAATGAATCATTTCTTATTACCTTTGTTTTGCAACCAGTTGAATATCTAAAAAAACGGTTATCAAAAATTAATGTTGTTGGACGTCATGCTTTTGATATTTTTGCTGTTAAAAGCCAATCAATGCAAAAATTAATTGCTCAAGCTAAAGCTTTTTCAATGCAAAGGGAGCCACTATTGATTACCGGTGAAACTGGCACAGGTAAAGATTTGTTGGCTAGTGCATGTCATCAATATAGCCCTAGGGGGGATCAAACTTTTTTAGGTCTCAATTGTGCCGCTATGCCTGATGATGTTGTTGAAAGTGAGCTTTATGGCCATGCCGCAGGGGCTTATCCAGGAGCACTTGAAAGCAAAAAAGGTTTTTTTGAACAGGCTAATGGTGGTTCTGTATTACTTGATGGCATCGATGAAATGTCATTCCAAATGCAAACCAAATTATTGCGTTTTATTAATGATGGCTTTTTTAGACGAGTCGGCGATGATAACGAAGTTTATGTTGATGTTAGAATCATCTGTGCAACTAAAGTTGATTTAGCTGAATTGGTGGAACAAGGAAAGTTTAGGAAAGATCTTTATTATCGCTTGAATGTGTTGTCCTTAAATTTACCTTCACTACAAGAGCGTCAGGAAGATATTGCACCACTTACTCAAATTTTTATTGATGAATTTGCTAATAAGCAGGGCATTACACCGCCAACAGTTAATCAAGATGTTATTCCTTATTTAGCTCAATACTCATGGCCTGGAAATGTAAGACAGCTTAAAAATGTACTTTATTCAGCATTGGCTCAGTTAACATCTTCACAATTGACGGTAAAAGACATTGTTTTACCAGCAATAACTTCAACTCAGATCTCATTGATTAGGGATATTGACAATAAAACGCTAGATGAAATGACTAAAAATTATGAAAAAGAAGTCCTAAAAAGTCTTTATGCCAAATATCCAAGCTCAAGAAAACTTGCTAAAAGATTAGGAGTATCCCACACCGCAATTGCGAATAAACTTCGGGATTATGGGATAGGTGATAGATTTTTGTTAAAATAAAAAAATTGGGACAAATTTCATTTTTCAATTATTTCTTGTTTATGGTAAAATAATATTGTTCAATTTATATATATCATATTGTAATAAAATTACTATCTATAAAACATTTTCTTTTATATCTTATCCTTCTGATTTAAATTTTTTGGTGGTGTTTAATTAGTTTGTAATTTAATCTAACTAGGAATAGGTATGACATTACTTTCAGTGGTTTTGCCCATGTATAATTCTGAGAAGTATGCTGATATGTGTATCAGAAACATACTTTCTCAATCATTTAAAGAATTTGAGCTGATAATTATTGATGATGGAAGTTCGGACTCTACTTGTTCAATTTGTGAACAATTTAAATCTGATTTAAGATTAAAATATTTTTATCAACCCAATGGCGGATCTAATAAAGCCAGAAATCTGGGTATTAAAAAAGCATCTGGTAAATTAATTACATTTGTTGATTCTGATGATATTATACCTACTGATTATTTTGAAGTTTTAGTAAGTTTATATAATGACGATATAGACTGTGTATTTTGCGATATTTATCATCAAAAGCATGAAGGTGTAGTTAAAAGTTTCTTTTTTGAAAAGGATCTTGTATCACTAATAAATAGGAAAAAAATAATTTATATGTTAAGTGATGATGCTTTTCCAGCTCCTTATGCTAAATTGTATAATTTAAGTAAAATAAAAAATCTTAGTCATCAATTTCTTGAATATGACAATTATTTTGGATTTGCAGAAGATTTTTATTTTAATTCAATATATTTGATTAATTCTAGAAAAATACTTTATACGAAAAGTACTTATTATATTTATAATAAAATTAACGAAAATTCTCAATGTAACAATCCATCATCAGATATAAAACGACGAAATAATGTAGATAGAGCTATAGTAATTTATTCAATATTACAATATATGTTCCAGAATAAGTTAAATATAAATAACTATAATGCTATATTTTACATGATAAGAAGACATTTGGATTGGGGGGGAGCTGTTACAAAAGAAGCATTATTAAATTTGCTTCAAAGTTCAGACCTACCGAAATCTTACATGAGAAAAATATTTTCTTTTTCATTGGGAATTTGTTTTATTAATTTTTCTAAAAAAATAACAAAGAGTTTAAATTAATTATGATCCCTAAAATAATTCATTATTGTTGGTTTGGTAACAATCCCAAGCCTAAAAAAATATTAAAAAACATAGAAGATTGGAAAGAAAAACTTCCAGATTATAAGTTTGTAGAATGGAATGATAGTCATATTAAATTAGTTAATAATCAATATGTTAATGAGGCGTATGAAGCTAGAAAATTTGCATTTGTTTCCGATTTTTTTAGAATTTATGCTTTATTAACAGAAGGTGGTATTTATATAGATACAGATGTAACTATATCTAAATCATTTGATTCTTTCCTTGATTTGGATTTTTTTTCTTGCTATGAAAACTGGAGAGAAATAATACATCCTATTTCGACAGCTACTTTAGGAGCTGTTAAAAATAATCCATTTATTAAAGAAATCCTCGATACTTATGAAAATGACAAATTTATTAAAAATGGAATGCCAGACCTTACAACAAATGTCGAAAGAATAACAACCCTTCTAAAAAATAAAAATTTGGTATCTGAACCTTACAATAAATTTGATACATTGAAATTATCATCCAAAGAAATAATTTTCCCATCTCATTTTTTTTGTGAAAATATTGAAGGTTATGATAACTATTGTGTACATGAATTTTATGCTTCTTGGAAAGATGACGTAGAAGATATAGCTATTCAAACAGAAGTCAAAAAAGCATTTAAAGTTAAATTTAAGTTAAATAAGAAAGTTGTATTTGTTAAATTAAAACAAGAAACAATTCCAAATAAAATATTATTTTCGTTTTCATTTAATCAAAAAAAATATGCTTTTATTATTATTTAAATAGGAATATTTAATTGTGAAACCTAAATTAACTATTGTGGTGCCTGTTTATAATACAGAGAAATATTTAAGAAAATGTCTAGATAGTTTAGTTAATCAAACTTTTAAGGATATTGAAATTCTCTGTATAAATGATGGTTCTGGCGATAATTCACATATAATTTTAAATGAATACGCTAAAAAAGACTCTAGAATAAAAATATTCAATAAAGCTAACGGTGGGTTGTCATCAGCAAGAAATGTAGGCATTGAACATGCTAGCGGTTATTATATTACTTTTCTTGACTCAGATGATTATGTTGAAAGTAATGCTTACGAATTGGCTTTATCAAGATTTATTAATGATACAGTTGATCTCGTACATTTTTCAACAAATCTAGTCATGGAAGAAAATGATTGTGAACGTTACAATCATGATTATTTTCAACACAAATTTAGTGGACTAGTTAAATTAACTAGTTATGTTATTAATTTTATGGATGTTTGTGCTTGGAATAAAATCTATAAACTTTCGATTATTAAGGACTATAGTATAAGATTTCCAGAAGGAAAACTTTATGAGGATAATCCTTTTTTCTGGTCATATGCGCTAGTTAGTGATTATGTTTATTTTGTGCCAGAAAGGTTACACAACTATTTAAGTCGAAAAAATTCAATTATGAATTTAACTCTACAAGTTCAGAAAAATAAAGAGAATAAATTATCCCATGAATTAGATAGGTTATTTTGTTTCGAAGAGTTATTAACTTTTATTTTTAAATGGAATTTATTATTTAAGGTAGTTTTAACTTTGGAAAAAAATTTTGAAAAGGTTTTTAGAGATGAGCTTGAGCATACATCGAAAAAAAATATAAAAAAAGTATTAGAAAAAGCAACAGATATTGTGAATAAGTTCTCATTAACGACTCTCTTTCCTTCAAATCGTTTTTTTCGTGCATTAGAGAAACGAAAATATTATAAAATAGATGAAATCAATTTTATAACTAGAAAACAGAGCCTTTTCGGTTTTTATCGTTCATCAGGACGTATTACTTTCTGTTTATTAGGAATAAAATTCAAAAAAAGAACATTTAAGAGTAAATTTAAAAAACTTGCTGTAGATACGACTAATAAATTTAATTATCTATATGATGAACTAACAAAGTTACAAAAAATTATTACTTCAAATATTTCAAAACAGAAAAAAGAAAAATTTTCATCAAATAGAAAAAATTTAACTTTATATAATCAAATTAATCTAAATGATTTTAAATATTATTTTGAAAATTTATCTATTATAGCTAATTTGACACCTCATTTAGATGAGTCTAATTCATTGTTTTCTTTTGAACATCAAAATGTTTTTGAAATAATGAAATTAGCAGAGGAAGAACAAAAGCCATTTTATTATATATTTACAGGTTTTATTAGTAATGTAATGCCTCCATATGGAGGTGCAATGCCAAAATTTTGTTCTTGTATTTCGTTTATAATAGATTCAAAAGGTTATTTTAATGATGGTAATGTAACTACGGATCTCGAAACTTTATTAAATACAGAGCAAGTAAATAATAAAGAATTATTAAGAACTAAAAATGTTATAAATAAAATTATTAGTAATAAAATATCCAAATATAATAATTATAATAGAGATTATCTCCTTTATAAGGAAAAGGACAAGAAAAATGTACTTGTTGTTCAATCTGATTGGGAAATTTATAAAAAACACTATGACATAAATTATAATTTTGACGATATGTTAAATGAAGCTATTTGTAATAATCCAAATAGCAATATAGTTATTAAATTTTCCCATAATTGTAATGAGAGTCAGCGTAAACGTTATAAAAGTATTTTGAGGTCTTTATCTGATAATTTATCAGTTAAATTTGTAGAAGATAACATTAACCCATTTGATTTAATTAATCAAATAGATGAAGTGTATGTACATAATGATCTTATAGGATTTGAAGCATTAATGTGTGGTAAACCTGTTAATGTTTATGGTGTACCTTTTTATGCTGGATGGGGGTTAACATTTGATAAAATTCCTCTCCCTCGCAGAAAAAGGCAATTATCTTTAGAAGAGTTATTTTACATTGCTTATATTAACTATTGTATTTATGTTAATCCTGAAACTAAAATGATCTGTGATATTGAAGAAGCTTTAGAGCATTTACTTAAAATAAAAAATATCTATAAATAGCTTAATAAATTTATTTTTTATATTTATTAATATAGTTTAAATCATTAACTGTTTATTTTTGGTATTTATGTAATTTATATTTCATGAAGTAAAAAATATTTTATATAAAAGATTTTAATATAATTCCTATGAATATTTTACCAATTTTATCAATAATAGTTCCTGTATATAATACAGAAAAATATTTAATAAAATGTTTAGATAGTATAATTAATCAAACTATTAAGAATATTGAAATTATTTGCGTTAATGATGGTTCAACAGATGACTCTCTAAAAATATTAGAAATGTATCAAAAAATTGATAATCGAATCAGAATAATTAGCAAAATAAATGGTGGTTTATCTTCAGCACGAAACATAGGAATTGAACAAGCTACGGGGGAATATATTACTTTTGTTGATTCAGATGATTTTATTGAATTAAATACATATGAGAAAGCGATTAAGCAGTTTAATAAACCTGAAGTCGATCTAGTCTATTTTTCGACTAATCTTATAGTTGAAAGTAATCTTAGTAGAACCCAAGACAAACGCTATTTTGAACATAAATATAAAGGTTTTATTAAATTATCTAATGATGTAATGACCAAGATGGATGTATGTGCATGGAATAAAGTTTATAAACTTTCAATCATCAGGCAATACAACATTCTTTTTCCTGCAGGTCTTTGGTATGAAGATAACCCTTTTTTCTGGTCTTATGGATTGTTATGTGATGAAGTCTGTTTTATCAATGACAAATTTTATAACTATCTTATAAGAGATGGTTCTATTATGAGTTATGAGAAAGGAAATCGGAAAAATGGTATGATTTCTCATGAATTAGATTCCTTATTGTGTTTTGATTATTTACTGCAATTTGTTTTTAGATGGCAGTTAATTGATAAGTTTAAACCAGTTTTAGTTGATTTATTACAGGATAAATTGTTAGAGTCGATGCGCCGTTTACCTAAAAAGGATAGAATATTAGCTTTAAATAAAGCTACTCAGATTGTTAAATTATTTGATTTAACGTCTTATTTTCCTAATAATAAATTCTTATATTCAATAGCTGATAAAAACTATTACAAAATAGGAAAGATAAATCAATTATTTTTGAACAAAAGACAACGCTTGATTGGACTTTGGGATGCTGATAAATTTTATATTTTATGTTTTTTAGGTATTAAAATTAAAATAAAAAAATAAATATATCAGTTAATATATATTAAGATTTTATGATGAATTATTACTTAATCTTAACACAAAATATAATTAAATTAACGAGAAAGTCTTATATAGTGTATAATTATATCTAAGTTACTATTTTAATATTCTATTATGCCTCAAAAATTAAACTCAATTACTTCGTTGAAAAAACTTTGGCCATTTATAAAACCATATAAAAGAGCATTAATTGTTGCTGTGTTTGGGCTGTTATTGAATGCAGCTACTGATGCAACATTAATATCACTTACTAAACCTCTACTTGACCATGGTTTAATGGATAAAAATTATTCCCTTTTGATAATAATTGCAATTGCTATCATTGTATTAATTTTACTTAGAGGATTATCGAATTATATTTCAACATATTGTCTTTCTTGGTTATCAGGAAAAGTTGTAACGAAGTTTAGACAAATGATTTTTAATCATTTGGTGAAAAGTCCTATTAGTTTTCATGATAAGCAATCTATAGGAGATTTGGTTTCAGTTATTACTTTTAATACTCAGATGCTATCCAAGGCCTCATCTGACGCTTTAATCATACTTATTCGCGAAATAACTTATGCTGTGGGCTTATGTCTTGTTATGTTATATGGTAGTTGGAAATTAGCTTCAGTATTGATTATTTTGGTTCCATTAATTATTTTTGCTGCCCAGTTTATTGCCAGAAAATTTAGAGAGACAATAGCATCAATGCAAGCAGGAATGGGACAAATTACTATAGCAAGTGACGAAATGTTAAAAGGGCATAAAGAAGTTTTAATTTTTAATGCAAAGGAATATGAAAAACGTAATTTTGATCGTATAACAGATAATTTTCGGCGAAGTATGTTGAAAATAGAAATAGTTTCTAGATTATCAACTCCTATAATTCAGCTAATTGCAACGGCTGGCTTAGGTTTTATACTTTATTTAGTTGCAAGTCAAAATTTAGATATTACGCCAGGTTCATTTACTGTTGTTTTTTCTGCAATGGTTGCCGTAATGCGTCCATTGCGTGAGTTAACAAGCTTACATGTTGAGCTTCAAAAAGGTACTATTGCTTGTGAATCACTGTTTGCACTTTTAGATTCTCCACTAGAAGATGATAATGGAACTATACTTGCTGATAGAGTAAAAGGAAACATTGAATTTAAGAATGTCACGTATACTTATCCGACAAGAAATGCTCCAGTGCTTAATGATTTTTGTTTAAAAATAGAAGCTGGTCAAATGATAGCTCTTGTTGGACGATCAGGTGCTGGTAAATCAACAATTGCTAGCTTATTACCACGTTTTTATGATGTATCAGAAGGCGAAATTTTATTAGATTCTATAAATATTAAAGAATACACATTGAAATCTTTGCGTAAGCAAATTGGTTACGTGTCGCAAAATGTTCATTTATTTAATGGTTCAATTGCAGAAAATATTGCATATGGTGAACAAGGATACCATAGTGAAGAGGACATTATAAGAGCTGCTAAGCAAGCAAATGCTATTGAATTTATTAATAAGTTGGAACATGGTATCAATACTCAAATAGGTGATAATGGGATTTTATTATCTGGTGGACAAAGACAAAGAATTGCAATAGCGCGTGTTTTATTACGTGATAATCCTATATTAATTTTTGATGAAGCAACTTCTGCATTAGATAACGAATCAGAAAGATTAGTACAAGAGGCAATAGAAATATTACAGAAGGATAGAACTTCTATTATTATTGCTCATCGTTTGTCTACCATTGAAAAAGCGGATCGTATTCTAGTTATTGATGATGGAAAAGTAATCGAAGATGGCGATCATCAGTCATTGATCAATTTAAATGGAATTTATGCACAAATGTATGAAATGCAATTTAATACTCAAAATAAACAAAGTAAATAATGAATAATATGAATCAACAAAATAGCCAATACAATATCAATGATATAGATAAAGATTTTTCTACATGGAAGACTTTTTTAAAGTTGTTTCCATTCATTATGGAAAATAAATTCTTTTTATTTTTATCTGTTATTTTGCTTATAGCAAGTGCATTTGCTGATACTTCATTGATAGCATTATTACGGCCTTTATTGGATCGTGGTTTTTCTATGAATGATCAAGATTTTTTACTAATGGCTCCTTTTTACATTTTTGGATTAGTATTATTGCGTGGAATTGCAAACTATGGTTATTCTGTATTTTTGTCATTAATCTCAGGAAAGATTGTGATGAAAATTCGTCAGAGATTATTTAGTCATTTTGTTGATGCTCCAGTTAGTTATTATGATCAAAATTCAACAGGACGGTTGTTGTCACGTATTACTTATGATACAGACCAAGTCGCAGCATCTTCATCAGATGCTTTAATAACTATAATACGTGAAACAGCATTTATTTGCGGTCTATTTTATACAATGTTTTATAATAGCTGGCAATTATCTCTCTCTTTAATCATTATTACACCTATAGTGATAAGTCTTATTACTTTTATCTCAATTAGATTTAGGAGATTGGCAAAAAATATGCAAAATTCAATGGGCAATGTGACAATGTCTGTTGAGCAAATGTTAAAAGGTCATAGGGAAATTATTATATTCGGAGCACAAGAGGAAGAAAATAGAAACTTTGAAAAGGTAAGTAATAAGTTTCGTCGTGATAACATGCGATTGGTTTCTATTTCAGCATTATCAACACCTATTGTTCAAGTTGTTATTTCCTTTGCTATAGCTTTTGTATTACTTACAGCAAGTAATCCTGATTTAAATATCACTCCAGGCGAGTTTACTGTCGTTTTTTCATCATTAGTTGCATTAATGCAGCCGATTAAAAGCCTAACAAGTGTAAATGCAGGATTCCAAAAGGGGATGGCTGCCTGCCAAACATTGTTTTCTATATTAGAACAACCAGTTGAGCAAGATAATGGTAATGTCAATATTGATAAAGTTAAAGGAAATATTATTTTTAAAAATGTTTCATTCAAATATGCAACTAGACAGGATTTAGCGTTAAACAATATTAGTTTTTCTGTGTCTGCCGGTAAAACAGTGGCTTTAGTTGGGAAGTCAGGATCAGGGAAAACTACAATTGCGAATCTATTAACTCGTTTCTATGATATCTCTAATGGAGAAATAACTATTGATGGAATTAATCTGAGTAATTACACATTGTACTGTTTAAGGAATCAAATAGGATTAGTATCACAACATGTGCATTTATTTAATGACACTATCGCAAATAATATAGCATATGGAAAAATTGGTGAGTTTTCTCTGGAGCAAATAGAAGAAGCAGCTAAAAAAGCAAATGCTTATGATTTTATAAAACAATTTGATAAAGGTTTTGATACAATTGTGGGTGAAAATGGCGTTTTATTATCAGGTGGTCAACGCCAACGTATAGCTATTGCAAGAGCTTTATTGAGAGATAACCCTATTCTGATTTTAGATGAAGCCACATCTGCATTAGATACTGAGTCAGAAAAAGCAATACAGAAAGCATTAGATATATTACAAAAGGGAAGAACATCTATTGTTATCGCTCACAGATTATCTACTATTGAAAATGCTGATCAGATATTAGTAATGAATGAAGGAAGTATTATTGAACAAGGTACGCATATCGAGTTATTGAAAAAAGATGGCGCATATACAAAATTATATAAAAGTAATTTTAATGAATAATAATTTATTGATTGTGTAATAAATATGCCTAATATATTTTTAAAATTTATTTAAAGATGAATAGGATTTGTAATCTTTTTTGATATTTAAATCAGGATATTTTTTAGTTATAGCACATTTTATCAGCGCTTTTTTGGCTGAAAATGAACAAGGATTCTTTTTTGTAAATTTTAGTATATAAAAAATATTTCTTATAGCATTCGATTTCTTATTATTAATGATACGTATCATTAATTTGAGGAAGCCGAGTTCCTTTATAATATTATCCTTTATTTTTGTTGTAAATATTTTATCTGATCTTAATAGTGATTCTAAATAGGTTATATTCATGGCAAAAATGTAATTGCATTTTGCTTTATCGGATAATGGTAGTTTATTAATTTTTGTTATGCACTGATTTAAAACTTTTATTAAAGTTTTTAAATTTAAATCATCAATACATTGTTCTGATAATGAGGAAGAACGGACTCGATGAAAGTAACAATTTTTATCAATGAAATAATAAGTTAATTTCGCTTTTGAGATAATAGAAAGCGAAATATTATGATCTTCGTGATTTTTCTCAATGAATTTTTCTGATAACAATTTTCGGTTAAAAATTAATCGCCATACAACGCCAGAATAATTTCTTTTTTCTAGTAAATAATTTAATAACTCTATTCCTGTAGTGAAACTTTTTGTTTTTATTGTCTCCAAATTAGTTGCATAAGAGATTATTTCTGTCTCTTTAAAAGATGTATAATCAAAATAAAAACAATCTAATTGAGGCATAATACTTAAACTGTCTAAGAATTTTTTGAGTAAATCAGAATTTATAATATCATCTGAATCAATGAATAAAATGTACTTACCATTTGAATACTCAATGCCTTTATTTCTAGCTTGACTAACTCCTTGATTTTGTTGCTTGATTATTCTGATATTTTCGAATTTATAACGATATTGTTCAAGTATGTGCTGTGTATTATCGGTTGAACCATCATCAATACATATGATCTCAATTGAATTAGAGTTATATTTTGTTACAGAATCTAGACAATCTATAATGTAGTTTTCAACATTATAACAGGGTATAATTATAGAAAGACAAACGGTGTTATTTATCATAAAATTTTAATTAGATAATTACTTTTTGAGAAATAATTTATATTTTAAATAAATAATATAGTAATAAATAGATTTATAATAGTACCTTTGTTTAAATAAATATTTAGCATAATTTCTTATAGATGAACTATTACCACTTAAAGGCAACTGTTCATCTTTCCAAGGAGATAAAGCTAAATAATACTCAAAAATTTTAGAAAGATAGACTTTAAACCAAGGCTTGTTTTGCGAAATATAGTGTAAAATGACAGTATATGGCCTGATTTCTTTTTCTTGATGTGCGTCGATTGAAATTTTTATTTTAGTATTAAATTTTATAGGCAATAATAGCGTTTTATTTTCCAATAGAATATTTAAAACATCCTGATCTGCAAATTTATAAATATTACCATCATTAATTAATGTTAATGCTTTTTCAGAAATCTTTTCTTCACACCATTTCTTGGTATTTATCAATAAAACTCCAGCATTAAAGTATTTTGTCGAATCAATATCATACATTTTACTAATAGCTTGTTGCATATCTTTAGTATCACTAACAACACCTGCTATATAATCGTCAATATTGAATTCAGCTAATTTAGCTAATGATTTTAAGCAAATTACATCACTATCAAGGTAAATTAATTTGTCAGTCACGGAGACTAGGAGCTTTGGCATAATAAAACGAATACAAGTTGATACAGTTGAAATATGCAAAACCAATGTTTTAGGATTAATGATAAAATTATTATTCAAGTAATATAATGTAATTGATACATTAGAAGAGTTAATTTTTTTAAACTTATCAATGTTTATTGGTGAAACATTATCAACAAATAAGTGGAAATGAAGATTGTAATTCGGAGTGTTTTGGATAACTGATGATATTGTTACGCCTGCAGGCATTGCATAATTATCATCAAAACCTAAAGCAATGTGAAGAGTTGGAAACTGTTGACTATGATTATTACTTATCGGTTCAATCTTGTCAATAAAGTTATTAACGTTATACATTTAATTAATTCTAATTCTTATTTTTCTAACAAAAGATGTGGCTAATTATATATTCGATTGTTAACAAAATATAGGTAAAAATTTTAATATAAATAAAAATCTGGTAAATTCAAAGTTTTTAATTAATCAAATGAATTTACACATTTAATGTATTTATTTAGAATAGAAAAAATTTATAAAGTGAAATAATCAATGTTTAATTCAGAACAATATATAAGTAAAATTGAAAGATTTGCACTAACAGATATTGAAGATAATGAGATAGTTCATATTGCACTTGCATTTGATGATAAATATGCAATGCCTGCAGGGGTAACTATAACTTCAGTAATTGAAAATAATGATAGTTTACATTTTTGTTTTCATCTTCTTGTTGATAACGTCTCTATTGCTAATATAGCTAAGCTAAAAGAACTTGTTCAATATAATGTCAGTATAAAAATATACTATTTAAATGCTAATTTTGATATTAATCCAGATACCTTAGTATTAGGTTATTTATCCGCTGTTTCTTGTGTTCGTTTTATTCTACCTGCTCTATTACATTCTCAGGTAAAAAAATTTTTATATCTTGACAGTGATATTCTTTGTTTGAAATCAATTTCAGAATTATATAATACGGATATATCAAATTGTGTTGCAGGAGTTATTCCTGATGATAAACCAATGCAAAATGAAATAAAAACTTTATATTCTATTGACGCAGAGAAATATTTTAATTCTGGTGTGTTATTAATTAATACTGAAAAGTGGATGGAAAATGATCTAACAAATAAATGTATTAAAAAAGTAAATGATGGGAATATTTATCGTTTTGCTGATCAAGATGTTCTTAATATTTTATTAGAAAACAAAACTATTCTTTTACCTATTAAATATAATACAAAAATTCATATCACCATACCTTGTAGTGAAGAGAAAAAAATTGCGAAATATACCGTTTTGTTACATTATGTGACAGGGTATAAACCATGGTATCAAACGTTTGATTCTCAATTATTTAAGAAATATTATCAATTATCTCCTTGGAAAGATTTAGAACGTCCATTAGCATTAAAAAAATCTTGGTTACGTAATTATGCAAAGTATTGTTTTAAAGAAAAACATTATATGTCGGCTATAAAATTTTATTATTTATATTTACTAAGAAAAGTAAATTAATTACTTTTTGAATAGTTTTAATTTAATATAATGTAAGAAATATTTTGCGCTTTCTTTAAATTTTTTCTGTTTGAAAAAAGAGATAGAATAAATTCGATAATCATTTACTCTCATTTTAGATTTATAACTTTTTAAATTATAGTTAGCCCATGGGGTAAAATGTTTATAAAAACAATAAATATTTTGGGCAAGACCTGTATGTTCTTGATACCATATCTTTCTTGCGCCAGTGAAATGCACAAAACATGGTAATGATTTTTTATTATGGAAAAAAGATTCTTTTTCTTGATCATTCATCCAAGTAAATAAATAATTCCACTTTACATTAATAAAACTAATTTGTTTTTGCAAAACAATGTTTAATGCATCTTGATCTGGGTATATAAGATTATAATTTTGCGGAGATAATAATATTTGGTTAGCTTTATCTTCGGTATCAAATTTTTTCCAATTTTGAGTATTTATATATAAAAAACCAGAGTTAAAATATTTTTCAGATGCTAAACCTAAACGGTTTCTATTTTGTAACATATTATTTACGTCTAAAGAGTCGGCCGTCACAGCGCAAACTACCGAATCAATATCGATATTCAAAATAGAAGATATATCACTAAAGCATAGTATATCTGCATCTAAATAAATAAACTTATCAACATAATCAGGTAATAATCTTGGTACAGATAAGCGAATATACATTGAGCGATTTATATGCTTTATCTTATCATTCTGAATTTCAGAATATTTATCTAACTCATCTGTCGGGATAGAATAAAGATTAATGAAAGGACTAATTTCCTTGAGCTTGTTTTTATCTTCTTCCGAAACATCATATAAAAAAATATGAAAATGAATATTATGATTTTTATTATTAAGTATGATTGAAGTAATAGATACACCAACATGTTCTAAATAATTCGCATCTGTACAATATACAACATTAATAATACTATTATTCATTTCAAATACTCATTGATACGTTGCTTTTAAATATAACATAGCTATTTTGTTATTACAAAATAGCTATGTTATATTCATATTTAATTTTTTCATAAAAATTGATTATGTTACAATAAATAAATTTCTAATTTTGGACATTAAGCCTTGATGTTAGCAGAAAATCTTTTTATTAGTAAGGTCACTACTTTATTTAGTCATACAATTGAATCACAAGAAACAGTTCATATTGCTTTTTGTTTTGATGATAATTATGCAATGCCAGCAGGTATTGCTATGTCATCAGTTATGATTAATAATTCCGATAAAAATTTGGTTTTTCATTTATTTGCCAACAACGTATCTGATGAGAAAATACAAAAATTTCATCAATTAAGTGAAAAAAACACCACAATAATCTGTTACGAAGTTAGCGATGAGTTTTCTATAAATCCAGATACTTTAGTGTTACATGTTTCTGCGTCAACGTGTTTACGTTTTGTCGTACCTCAAATACTAAATAAAATAACATCCAGAGTGTTATATTTAGATTGTGATATTCTTTGTACTAACAATCTGAATCATTTGATCAATACCGACTTATCCGATAAATATGCCGCTGTAGTGCCTGATGTAAAGAAAACTCAAGAAAAACAATGTTCAGCCTGTGATATTCCATATGGCGAATATTTTAATGCGGGTATGATTTATATCAATACTGATATGTGGGTAGATAATAATTTTACCGAAAAAGCTTTTGCAATGATTAATAGTGGTAAAGTTTACAAATTTGCCGATCAGGATGTTCTGAATATATTAATGCAAGGTAAAACTCAGTTTCTACCGAAAATATTTAATCAACTCACATCACTGACTGTTGGTGGAAAAGAAGATAGCGTTTTAAGTGATGATACGGTTATTATTCATTATGTGACAGGTAATAAACCATGGTATCAATTATATTTAACGTCTATTTATCAACGTTATATTGCTACTTCGCCATGGGCTAATCAAAAATTATTATTAGCTAATGAGAATGCGCCATCAACTACAAGGCGTTATGCAAAACTGTTAGCTAGCCAAAAAAAATATTTTTCGGCTTGTAAATATTATTTGCTTTATCTCAAGCATAAAGCGTCTAAAAAACGATAAGGATGAACTTGTGATTCAAATCGATAAATTCATTAATAAAAGAAATGAGTTTTTGTCATGTGATTTTGATAATAACCAATCTATATTAGATATTTTATTATGTTTTGATGATAATTATGCTTTGCCTGCTGGAGTAAATATTTTTTCTATTGTTGAGAGTAATCCTTTACAGCAGATCCATTTTCATTTATTTACGCACAATCTTTCCGATGAAAATAGACGTAAATTTAGCGGAATTAAATTTGATAACATAGCAATAACTGAATATGTGATTAATGATGAATTTAAAATAGATGAACAAAATACCGAACAATTTCCACTTTCAGCCTGTGTTCGCTTAATAGCGCCAATAATACTAAAAAATACTACTGATAAATTACTCTATGTTGATAGTGATACATTATGTATTAACAGTTTGGCAGATATTGATCACATTGATTTAAAAGAAATTATCGTCGCGGCTATTGCAGATGTTCCATATATGCAACAAACTCAATGTGCTAAATATAACGTGGTTCCGGGCACTTATTTTAACTCTGGGGTTATGTTAATTAATATTTCACTTTGGTGTGAAGAAGAAATTACAGATAAAACATTAAGATTATTAAATAGCGGCGAAAAATATCAATATCCCGATCAAGATGTTTTAAATATTTGTGTTGGTCAAAAAAGGCTAATATTACCAAGAAAATTTAATAATTTATTGGCATTATCAATTAATGGAAATGACGATGCAAATGTTCCTAACGGAACAATATTTATCCATTACATTACTAAAAATAAGCCTTGGCACCAACCGTATCGTTCGAAATTATTTGATTCTTATTTAGAAAAATCACCATGGCGAAATGATAATTTACCATTGTATTGTCCTAAAAAGACTTCTTCAATCCGTGCTTATGCAAAATTAATGTTTAGGCAAAAGAAATATCTAGCAGGAATAAAACATTATATTATTTATTTGAAAACTAAATTTAAAAAATAATATTAGGTTAATAATTTTGTTTCTTTCAAGCTTATTTAGTTAATAGATTAGAAAAATTTCAATCTATTTCTAATTAAGCTTTTTATTTATAGTTAAAGTTCATGTATATATTTTTGCCTTGGTTATTGGTATAGTATACCTCGTTGTCTTGATGGTTAATTATCCAATTTCATGACTATTGTTTCATGCCTATTTTAAGAGGACGTTATATTTTACTAACGTTAATTATTTCTTTAACAAATTTTCTAGAAGATATAAATAGGGCTTATCTTTTGATTAGGTGTATTTTAAGTGATTGATGATTTTGCAGAAAATGGTTTACTTGCGACAGCTATTGATGGTTTTGTTGCAAGATCGCCACAAAGACAGATGGCAAATAAAGTCACTAAAGCAATACAAGCGCAACAATCACTGGTAGTTGAAGCGGGAACCGGTACAGGTAAGACCTTTGCTTATTTAGTTCCTGCATTACGAAGTGAAAAGAAAGTCATTATCTCAACTGGCTCAAAAAATTTGCAAGAACAGTTGTATAGTAAAGATTTGCCGATTATCAAAAAAGCTTTGGACTATACCGGTAAAATTTCACTTCTTAAAGGTCGAGCCAACTATCTCTGTTTAGAACGTATGTATCATCAATATGCAGCTGCCGGTGATTTAGATAAGAATTTACGTACAGACCTTGTCCGTGTCAAAAATTGGTCAATTAAAACCAAAGACGGTGATATTAGTAAATGTACAACGGTAACCGAAGATAATCCAATTTGGCCAATTTTAACTAGTACTAATGATAATTGTTTGGGAAGTGAATGCGAGCACTATAATGATTGTTATGTGGTTAAAGCTCGTAAGCGAGCATTAAATGCTGATATTGTTGTGGTCAATCATCATCTGTTTTTAGCGGATGTAGTGGTAAAAGATACAGGGTTTGGTGAATTGATTCCTAAAGCTGATGTGATGATATTCGATGAAGCTCATCAACTTCCAGACTTAGCATGCCATTATTTTGGGGAACAATTAACCAGCCGACAACTTTTTGATTTAGCCAAAGAGATAAATTTAGCTTATCGAACCGAAGTCAAAGATATGTCTCAGTTACAGCAATGTGCTGATAAACTACAAAAATGTACCCAAGATTTACGATTATTAATAAATCAGCAAAATAATAAAGGCAATCTACGTTATTTATTTAATCAAGCTAAAATTAAACAAGAATTATCTTATTTATTTGATGCTCTTGATTTTTGCAAAGAAGTTCTTTTATTAGCAATAGGGCGCTCTACTACCTTAGATAATTGTTTTGATCGCGTTAACCAGTATCAACTATTGTTAAAGCGTCTAACAGAAACACATGTATCTGGTTTTAGTTATTGGTATGAAAGCTCATATAGTTCTTTTTTATTCGCATTAACACCATTGTCGGTAGCTGAAAAATTTGCAGAGTTATTAATCGAGCGCAAAGGGAGCTGGATCTTTACATCAGCAACCTTATCCGTTGATAATCAATTAGATTATTTCACCAAACGTTTGGGGTTAACCAATTCTGACTCATTGATTTTAGAAAGTCCTTTCGACTATAACAACCAGACAATAATGTGTGTGCCGCGTTATATTCCATCACCAAATGAACAAGGTAATGCTGAAAAACTGGTTGATATTTTATTACCCGTTATTGAAGCTAACAAAGGTCGCTGTTTTTTCCTCTGTACTTCATATGCTATGATGAATGCCTTAGCGACACAGTTTCGAGAATTAACCAAACTACCTGTTTTAGTTCAAGGTGATACCAGTAAAGTAAAATTATTGGAACAATTTATTCATAGTGGTAACGCTCTATTAATTGCAACTAGCAGTTTTTGGGAAGGAATAGATGTTAGAGGTGACATTCTTTCTTGTGTTATTATTGATAAATTACCTTTTACTTCACCTGATGAGCCTTTAATTAAAGCTCGAATGGAAGATTGCCAAATGCAAGGTGGTGATGCATTTAATGAGGTCCAATTACCTGAAGCTGTTATTACCTTAAAACAAGGAGTAGGGCGATTAATTCGCCATCACAATGATCGTGGAGCAATTATTATTTGCGATAATCGATTAGTCATGCGACCATATGGCGCAACATTTATTAATAGCTTACCACCTTCGCCAAGAACGCGAGATATAAATAAGGTCATCAATTTTTTATTATCTAACAGTGAATCGATAATCGATAATTTGGAAAACAAATGAGTACTATTTTAGCCATTGATACTTCAACAGAAGCTTGTTCAGTCGCATTATTTTATCAAAATGAAATCACTCATGATTTCATTATTTCAGAGCGAGATCACACCAAGAAAATCTTGCCTATGGTTGATAATATTTTGCATCAAGCTGGGTGTAGTCTTTCACAACTAGATGCAATTGCTTTTGCTCAAGGTCCGGGTAGCTTTACTGGAGTGCGAATAGGGATTGGAGTAGCTCAAGGCTTAGCTCTCGGCATTGATGTACCAATGATAGCTGTATCGACATTGCAAACTTTAGCACAAGGTGCTTATAGAACTAAATGTGCAACTAAAGTTATTCCAGCAATAGACGCTAGAATGGGAGAAGTCTATTTAGGACAATACCATTATCAAGATCAACAATGGCAAACGATCATTCCTGAATGTGTAATTAAACCTGAAGATGTGGTAACTAAAATCCAAAATATTGATAATAATGATTATTCGGCTGGTACAGGTTGGCAAACTTATCCTAATATGTTAGCAATGATTAAACCAAGTGAAATGTTGTTACCTGAAGCACAAGATTTGGTGGTTATCGCCCAGCAAAAATGGTTAAGAAAGGAAGTGGTTAAAGTTGAAGAGGTTGAGCCAACATATTTGCGCAATGAAGTTACATGGCAAAAATTACCAGGTCGATAACAGCAGATAAGCGCTCGAAATGCGTTATCTGCTGTGAAATTAGGTTTACTGCTTATTCTTGAAATAATCCCAAATTTGCTTTGGCATAAGCTTCAAAGTCAGTACAACCACCAATTGGTTTTTCGTCAATAAAAATTTGGGGTACGGTTTCAACTGGTTTACCAACACTTTTTGAAAGATCTTCTTTGGTAATACCTTCAGCATTGATATCAACGTAACGATATGAAAAATCATCTCGTTCTTGTGATAATTTTTCTGCTAACTCTTTAGCTCGCACACAATATGGACATCCTTGACGTCCGAAAATTACAGCATACATAGTTCACCTCTAATAGTTAAATTTAATTGTTGGATCAACTATACTTCAGTTTTAAATAAAAAAAAGTAGTTAAATCTAGTTGATATAATAGATTATACCTATTGATATTACGCTTGCAAAGTTAGCAAGGTATACGTTTTAATCATTTAGATACTTTATTGAATATTTTACCTGTTATTACAAAAAAATATTGAGGAAAGGGGTTTTTTAAGCCTCAAAAATAGTGCTAATTTGATATTACTCGCTATAATTTTAATTTCAACCATTAAATGGATGTCAGTATGTTAAAAAAAATAATATTTATTTTGTCATTAACTTTATCGATAACCACGTTTGCAGCACAAAAAGAGTGCCCTGTAAAACCAAGTTACGACATTGTAATAAATAAAGACAATATCCATATATATAATAAATCTAATGATTTATCTATTATGAATGATGGTCAGGTGATATTGAATAAAAAAATAATATCACTAAATCCATCATTGCGAAAAAAACTTGATCAGTTTCAAAAAGGTTTACGCTCACAATTACCTCAACTAGAGCAGCAATCATTAAGCTTATTGTCTGAAGTAAAAGTTGCTTTTGATCAGGCAATCACCAAAAAGTTGAGTGATGATCGTGAACTACATAGCGAATTAAATAAATTATATAAAAGATTAGTGAAACTATTACATGGTTCCCTTATTAGCGAGAATGGCAGCACAAAATTTTATTATCAAAATTTTAATAAATTAAAAAAAGATGGGCACGATATTGGTGAACGTATTTTTTATAATGTTATCGGCGGCAGTATTTTAGAGTTTAATTTATTTAAAAACATCTCCGCTATTAAAGATATTTCGAAAAATGAATGGAAGGCTCAAAAACCAAAACTTAAAGCCTTTGATGCTCATATTTGCTCAGTTATTACGGATGTTGACCAACAATATCAACAGATTTTAACAGAACTTAGTCAATCGGCCGACAAGTGAATAGACAATAATCAAAACTTTTGCGAGAATATCTTATCTACAATCATCAGGTAAAAGAAGTAATCGGCTTATGACTGCAAATATAATTGATGGCAAAGCGTTAGCATTGCAAATACGCAATGAAATTGCTCAAAAAGTAAAAAAACGTACTGAACAAGGTTTATCTGTTCCCGGCTTGGCTGTTATACAAGTTGGTTCGGATCCTGCCTCGAAAATTTATGTTAAAAATAAACAAAAAGCTTGTGATGATGTTGGTTTTGCTTCTTTTGCTTATGATTTTCCATCGTCAACCACTGATGAATTATTAGCATTAATTGATGAATTGAACCAACGATCCGATGTTCATGGTATCTTAGTTCAATTGCCTTTACCGGATAATATTGATAAAACTAAAGTGCTAGAGCGTATCGATCCTCGTAAAGATGTCGATGGTTTTCATCCTTATAATATTGGCCATTTATTACAACGTGATCCAATACTACGACCATGTACACCATATGGGGTTGTTAAGATGTTAGAATCAACCGGTATTAATTTATCGGGTTTAAATGCGACAGTTGTTGGTGCATCGAGTATTGTTGGTCGTCCTATGGCATTAGAACTATTACTTTTAGGATGCACAACCACAATCACCCATAGTCGAACAGTGGATGTAGCAAAGCATGTTGGTAATGCTGATATTGTTGTGGCTGGTGTCGGTATACCTAATTATGTCAAAGGCGAATGGATAAAACCGGGTGCTATTGTGATTGATGTTGGTATTAATCGTTTACCTGATGGGAAATTAGTTGGTGATGTGGAATTTGATGTTGCTAGCCAGCGAGCCGGCTGGATCACGCCAGTACCTGGCGGTGTTGGGCCGATGACGGTAGCAATGTTAATGAGTAATACATTAGAAGCATGTGAAAGATTTAGTGAGTAAGCATATTAAAAAGATATTGCTCACCTTTTTAACAATTTTTACGTAATAAAATGAAATTAAGGAACATTTTATGATTATATTTCATACTTCATTAGGCGATATTAAGATTAATACTTTTGAAGACAAAGCTCCAGAAACGGTAAAAAATTTTGTTGAATATTGCCAAGAAGGTTTTTATAACAACACCATTTTCCATCGTGTCATTAATAATTTTATGATTCAAGGTGGTGGTTTTGAACCAGGTATGAAACAGAAAAAAACTAAAGCTCCAATTAAGAATGAAGCTGATAATGGTTTAAAAAATAATCGTGGTACATTAGCCATGGCTCGTACTAGTGATCCTCATTCTGCTACAGCACAATTTTTTATCAATGTCGTTGATAATGATTATTTAAATTATCGCTCATCGGATATCAATGGCTATGGTTATTGTGTTTTCGCTGAAGTTGTCGATGGTATGGATGTGGTTGATAAGATTAAAGCGGTTAAAACTGGTCGTAGTGGCATGCATTCTGATGTTCCTGTAGAAGATGTCATAATTAAGAGTGTAACGGTTGAATAATCCGGTTCGTTTTTTTATTGCAGATATTCATCTTGCAGACAATCAGCCTGCTGTAGATCATTTTGATATAACAGCAGGTTTTTTGTCTTTTCTTAAGCAATTACCTAATCAATGTGAGCTTTATATACTTGGTGATTTATTCGATTATTGGGTAGGTGATGATGTACAGTCAATATTACATAATCAAATTGCTGATGCTTTAAAAGAACTCACCTTACGCCATATTAAAAAATTCTTTGTACATGGGAACCGTGATTTTTTGATTGGTAAGCATTACGCTAAACGCTGTGATATGAATTTATTAAGCGATATTAATTGTTTAGTTAATCAGAATAAAAATATTGTATTTCTGCATGGTGATTTGCTTTGCATTGATGATCCTCAATATCAAAAATTCCGTAAAATCATGCATAAAAAATGGCTACAAAAATTATTTCTATTACTGCCATTAAAAATACGTTTAAAAATTGCCACTAAATTACGCAAAGAGAGCAGCCAGCATAATCAAATCAAATCTGAAACTATTATGGATGTAAATCCAAAAGCTGTCATTGATATGATGATTGCTAATAACGCTAGTATTATGGTTCATGGACATACACATAAACCTGCTACACATCATCTTTATATTAATGACGAGCCAGCAACTAGAATTGTGTTAGGCGCTTGGCATGATGGCATTTCGTATATAAAACAAGAAAAAAATAGCGCTACTTTAGAACTTTATAACCACTCTTTCAAATAATCACTTTGTAGAATTTGTTCAGTATCACCATAGGTTTGTAATTTCCCTTGCTCTAAAACCGCTACGTGTTGTGCAATGCGTTTAACTTCATTGATATTGTGCGTTACATAAACAATAGGGATATTGAGATCATTTACTAGTTTATCAATATAACTTAATAGCTCTTTTTTACGAGGCATATCTAAAGCTGAGAGTGGTTCATCCATTAGTAATAATTTTGGTTCAGCTAATAGCGCTCGACCAATGGCAACACGTTGTTTCTCACCACCCGATAACATTGCTGGATAACGATTAAGAAGTGAACCAATGTTGAGTACCGAAACTATTTCGTCAAATCTTTCTGTATTCAATGATTTTGCACCATAAGTTAAGTTTTTTAAAACTTTATAATGGGGAAAAAGCAATGCATCTTGAAAGACAGTACCAATTTGTCTTTTTTCTGGGGTTGTAAAAATTCCTTTTTCAGTATCAACCAAAGTAGTTTGATTTAGTTTAATATAACCGATATCTGGTTTAATCAAACCATTAATAAGGTTAATCAGTGTTGATTTCCCTGAACCGGAGACACCTAAAATTGCCGTCACGCCATGACAGTGAATTTCATGTTTAAACTGGAAAGCATACGAGGCGAGTTTTTTGCTCACATTTATATTTAACATGACGAACTATCCTGTTAACTTCTTTTTATGCCAACGATTAAGCATTTCTGATAAAAATAAGGCAATTAATGATAATACTATCGAAACAATGCAAAGCCGTAATGCACCGGACTCGCCATCAGGGATCTGTAATAAGGTATACATAGCCAAAGGAATTGTACGAGTTTCACCTTGAATATTTGAAACGAAGGTAATTGTTGCGCCAAATTCACCTAGACAACGCGCGAAACCAAGTACGGTTCCCATTAAAATGCCCGGAAATGCTAATGGTAAAGTAATGGTCATAAAAACACGAAATGGTTTAGCGCCAAGGGTTCTTGCGACTTTTTCTAATCTTGAATCAATTGATTCAATCGCTAATCGAATCGATCTGACCATAAGAGGGAATGCCACCACAGCAGAGGCTAAGGCAGCACCTTGCCAATTAAAACTGAAACTGAGATGGAAATAGTTATTTAGCCATTCACCAATAATACCATGACGTCCCATCGTCAAAAGTAGTAGATAGCCTAAAACAACAGGCGGTAAAACTAATGGAAGATGAACAATACTATCAAACAATGATTTACCTATGAATTGACATCTTGCTAAAATCCAAGCAGTTAAGATCCCTAATGGTAGGCTAAAGATTATTGCTGCTCCAGCTATTTTTAAGCTTAGCAGCAATGTTTGCCATTCAAATTCAGTTAATATCATCTTTTCAAAATACTATTTAGTTAAAAAACCATATTTTTGGAAAATATTTTGTGCTGTTTGTGAATTTAAATATTGATAAAACTCTTTTGCTTCAGGTTTCAATAATGTTATTGGATATTCAATAGCTTTAAATGTATCGGCAGGAAAATTACCAACGATCTTCACTTTATCACTTACTTTTGCATCAGTGCTATACACAATCCCTAATGTAGCTTCATTGCGTTCAACTAACATTAACGCATCACGAACATTACTTGCTGGAGCCATTTGTGGTAACAATTTATCAAATACGCCTAAATTAGTTAAAGACTCTTTAGCATAAAGTCCCGCAGGGACATGGTCAGGATCACCGACAGCTAATCTTTCGCCTTTGGGTAAAATTGTTTGCCAGTTAGTCTCTGCATTGATATCTACTTTGTCTAATTTAGATTGTTTTGGCGCTATTAAAACTAAGCCGTTTTTTAACAAATTTTGTTTTTCTGTTGTAATTTTATGTTCAATAAGATAATTCATCCATTTTTGATCTGCTGACATAAAAATATCTGCAGGAGCACCTTGTTCAATTTGTTTAGCTAATACTGAAGAAGAAGCAAATGAAAATACGATTTCGGTATCTTTATGCTCTTTTTTATAACTAGTTGCGATATCTTGCATTGCATTCGTCAATGAGGCTGCAGCAAATACTGTAATTTTTTGACTGGCTGTTGCTGATAAGCTGACAAGTAAAGTTGTTAATGATAGTAGTAATGCAATGATTCTTTCCATGTTATTTTTCATACTCGTTATATAATATAATACATAACGATGCTATCAAACTTTACCTATAATGTACAATTAATCTTTACTCGTTAGCGAAATTTTATTGATCATAAAACGATATGAGGACAATTTTTGGTGAAAAATAAAAAAACGTCTACAATAGAACAACATTACCATTAATAATGGTTTATTAAATCTAATAAGGCACGAAGTAATGTTGTCAGCAGAAATTTTATTAACTTTAAACTTAAATCAGCAACTATTTACTGACCCAAGGCGAATTGCCTTACTAAAAGCGATAGAGCAAACTGGCTCATTAAGTCAAGCCGCCAAACAAATCGGTATAAGTTATAAAACAGCATGGGATGCGGTTAATGAAATCAATAGTTTGGCGCCAAAACCCTTTTTGATTACTGTTACGGGAGGAAAAAATGGTGGAGGTACCAAGCTTAGTGCTTACGCAGTTAGATTTATACAGCTTTATGATCTATTAACTCAGCTACAGTATAATGCATTTAATATTTTAAATAATGACAATATTCCGTTGGATGATATTTTAAAAATTACTGCTAAATTATCATTGCAAACCAGTGCTCGTAATCAAATTTATGGCAGTGTTGTAAGTATTGAAACCAATAATATTGCCGGATTTGTAAAGGTTAAATTGAATGATAATCAAACAGAACTAAAAGCTTATATTACTCAGCAAAGTGTTGAACGCCTAAAAATAGATATTAATAAAACTGTGCTATTACTTATCAAAGCACCTTTGATTGAATTGAATGATTTAAATGAAAATCAATTAACGGTTCAAGTAGAAAAAATAGTCACTGATGGTCAGTTATCTGAAATTTCATTTTCATTACCATCAGGAATGATACTTTACGCAAGCAAATTAACCAGCGAGGTTAATCGTGTAAAGTTAATTGAAGGTCAGCAAACAACCATATCTATCGATCCTCAGCATATTATCATTGCCACATTAGTTTAGTCATTTGAGGTATTTATGTTACAAATTGAAAATACAATATATAAAATTAGTGATTTCCGCGTTTTTACTATCGAATCTTTGATGATTAATGCTGGCGATATTGTTGCTTTTGTCGGCCGAAATGGATCGGGTAAATCAATATTAGCCAAAGCGTTAGCTGGTGATCAAACAATATTATCTGGGAAAGTAATTAATCGTTTTAAATCAATTGCCCACATCTCCTTTGAGTACTTACAAAAAATAATCGATGATGAATGGAAACGAAATAATACTGACATGCTAAGTGATAAAGAAGATGATACTGGATTAACTACGTCTGAGATTATTCAAGAATATAATCAAGATCAAACGCTTTGTGAAAATTTAGCATTACAATTTGGTATAGCACATCTTTTAAATCGTCGTTTTAAATATCTTTCCACTGGAGAAACACGTAAAACCTTAATTTGTCGCACATTAATGAGTAAACCTGAACTATTAATTTTAGATGAGCCATTTGATGGTTTAGATGTTGCTTCTCGAGCTAATTTAGCTGAAATACTTAGCCAACTATCAAAACAAAATATTACTATTGTAATGGTATTAAATCGTTTTAATGAAATTCCGCTATTTGTTAAATATATTGGATTACTGGCTAATTGTCAGCTATTGAAATATGGCACAAAAGACACCATATTAGATGACGTAGCCGTCAAACAACTTGCTAATTTAGAACATTTATCTAATTTTACTTTACCAGATCCAGATGAAATTTCTGTGCCATTACCTAACGATTTAGATCGGATTATTTTAAATAATGGTTTTGTTCAATATGATGGTAAAGCAATTATTAATGGATTAAGTTGGCAAGTTAGAGCTAATGAAAATTGGCAAATTATTGGCCCAAATGGAGCAGGTAAATCCACATTACTCAGTTTAATAACAGGTGATCATCCTCAAGGTTATAGTAATGACTTAACACTATTTGGACGTAAACGAGGCTCAGGTGAAACCATATGGGATATCAAGCGTCATATTGGCTATGTAAGTAGTAGTTTTCATCTTGATTACCGAATTAGTTTAAGTGTAGAAAATGTATTGGCATCGGGTTATTTTGATTCAATTGGCTTATATCAAGCCCCCAGTGATAAACAATTAAAATTAGTTAAACAGTGGTTGCAATTATTGGATTTAACGGAGTTAGCAGAGAAACCATTTCAATCGCTTTCATGGGGTTTGCAACGTTTAGTCCTAATTGCTAGGGCTTTAGTTAAACACCCAACGCTACTTATTTTAGATGAACCATTACAGGGACTAGATTATTTGAATCGTGAACTGGTCAAAAGTTGGATTGATAATTTAATTGATAGAGGTAATACACAATTATTGTTTGTTTCCCATCATACAGAAGATGCGCCAAAATGCATCACTCATCGATTAACTTTTGTGCCTAATGAGCCTGTTGGCTATCAATACAAAATAGAAAGTATGAAATAATTTCTTAGACAAAAACTATTAAACTAAGTTTTAAAAATAGAAACAACCAATAAAAAAAATTTTTAAAACTGTGCGAAATTTAGTCAAAATCCGGAAAAAAGTTTATATTGACTATACTTAGCAAGTTATCCCCTATGCCTGTGGATAAGTCTGTGAGTAGTTTATTGAAAAGTGTGTTAACCTCAATGTTCATCAGGTTTTTATTTGATTTGATTACAACTTAAGCATGATTTTAAATATTTATATATATCAATTGGTTATAATAAATCAAGGGTTGTTTGTTAAGACGCCTTTACATTCTTTTAGCTTAACTGAGCAAAAAATATAACATTTCTAAAGGTCAAGTGTTTTTGGGGATAATTTTTATTAATAGGTAAAATTTTAGGTTGCGAGTAATGAGAAAATTTAAATTATGTTCTGATTTTAAACCTGCTGGTGATCAGCCTGCGGCAATTGATCGGATAAATCAAAATCTTGATGATGGGATAGCGCATCAAACATTATTAGGTGTTACAGGCTCAGGTAAAACATTTACTATGGCCAATGTCATTGCCAAGCATAATCGCCCAACTATTATTTTAGCACCTAATAAAACTTTGGCGGCGCAGTTATATGGTGAAATGAAAGCATTCTTTCCAGATAATGCAGTGGAATATTTTGTGTCTTACTATGATTATTATCAACCAGAATCATATGTGCCTTCTACAGACACATTTATTGAGAAAGATGCCTCAATTAACGAGCATATTGAGCAAATGCGTTTATCGGCTACTAAATCGTTATTAGAACGCCGTGATGTAGTGATTGTGGCTTCAGTGTCTGCTATATATGGATTAGGTGCGCCTGAAACTTATATGTCCATGATTTTACATTTGGCAAGAGGTACCATCACTGATCAGCGTTCAATCTTAACGCGTTTAGCGGAATTACAATATACACGTAATGAAATTGGTTTTAGTCGTGGTACGTTTCGGGTACGAGGTGATGTTATTGATATATTTCCTGCTGATTCTGATGAACTAGCTGTACGTGTTGAGCTTTTTGATGATGAAGTTGAACGGATAGTTATGTTTGATCCATTAACTGGTAATGCGATTAATGAGGTACCTCGTATTACAATTTATCCCAAAACGCACTATGTCACCCCAAGAAATATTATGGACAATGCGATTGCTGAAATTAAGCAAGAGCTTCAAGAACGCCAAAAAGTTTTGTTGGATAATAATCGACTTTTAGAAGAACAACGATTAACTCAGCGGACTCTATTTGATATAGAGATGATGACTGAACTTGGTTACTGTTCAGGAATCGAAAATTATTCCCGATATTTAGCTCAACGTAAAGCAGGAGATCCGCCAGCAACATTATTTGATTATTTGCCGGCTGACGGATTATTATTTATTGATGAATCTCATGTGGCAATTCCGCAATTAGGGGCGATGTATAATGGTGATAGATCACGGAAACTTAATTTAGTTGAATACGGTTTTCGTTTACCATCAGCATTAGATAATCGACCACTAAAATTTTCAGAATTTGAAAACATAATGCCACAAACAATTTATGTTTCAGCAACACCAGCTAAATATGAAATTGAAAAATCGGGTGGTGAAATTATCGAGCAGGTTGTTAGACCTACAGGCTTATTAGATCCAATTATTGAGGTTAGGCCGGTAGCTACTCAAGTTGATGATCTATTATCTGAAATTAAAGTGAGAATAAATCAAGATGAACGAGTATTAGTCACCACTTTGACTAAACGTATGGCTGAAAACTTAACTGATTATTTATCTGAACATAATGTTAATGTTAAATATTTGCATTCGGATATTAATACCGTTGAACGAATGGAAATTATACGCGATCTTCGTCTTGGTAAGGTTGATGTGTTAGTAGGTATCAACTTATTACGTGAAGGATTGGATATTCCCGAAGTATCATTAATTGCAATTTTAGATGCTGACCGAGAAGGCTTTTTGCGTTCAGAAAGTTCATTAATCCAAACGGTTGGTCGTGCAGCTCGAAATGTAAATGGTAAAGCGATTTTATACGCCGATAAAATTACTCCGGCTATGCAGAAAACGATCGACGAAACAGCGCGCCGTCGTAAAAAACAAGAAGATTTTAATGAAGCTCATGGTATTACACCAAAATCAGTACGTAAAGAAATTAAAGATGTTTTAGATGCTGGTTTGAGCACGAAAAAAGCTACGGCTAAAGTACAAGCTTTTGAACCAGGTGGACAGTATAATTATGTTTCGGTCAAAGAAGTTCAAGCAAGAGTTAAAGAGCTTGAAGCTATGATGTATGAAGCCGCCCAAAATCTAGAATTTGAAAAAGCAGGTGTTTTACGTGATGAGATCAAAAAATTACGAGCTGATTTCATCAAAGTATCTTAATAAAAAGTTTTTAAGGAAAATATAATGACAATTACTCGTATAGATCCCGAAGATAGATGGTCGGAAGCGGTGATCCATAATAATGTGATCTATTATACAAGCGTACCAACAGATTTGCGTGATGATGCTTATACGCAAACCCAAAGTGCCTTAGCTGAAATAGATAAAATTTTAGCAAGAGCGAATAGTGATAAAAGTCGCATTTTAGATGCAACCCTTTTTTTGGTAAATAAAAGTGATTTTCCAGCCATGAACAAAGCTTGGGATGAATGGGTAGTGAAAGGGAAAGCTCCAGTTCGTTGTACTGTTCAGGCAGGATTAATGAAAAAAGAGTATTTGATTGAAATTAAAATCGTTGCTGCCGTTAATTCATAAATTTATATGATTATCCGCCATATATTGGCGGATTTAATAACGTTGTATTATGAAATTAACTGTTTTATTTATGCATTAGCTTAAATTGTCCGAATATTGAGTTAAACTTATTGATAAGAAGTCATAGTTCTTGCTATCCCATTTAGCGAATTTTAGTGTATACTTTCGACACTTAATATTTACATCTCCTTATAATCATCTATGCATACTCAACCAAAAATTGCCATTGTAATGGGGTCGAAAAGTGATTGGGCTACTATGCAGCATGCTGCTGATATTTTAGATACTTTAGCCATTACTTATCATGTTGAAATTATTTCTGCCCATCGTACTCCAGATAAATTATTCGAATTTGCTGAAAATGCTAAAACAAAAGGCTTTGATGTTATCATCGCTGGTGCAGGCGGTGCAGCTCATCTACCGGGGATGTTAGCAGCAAAAACCTTAGTTCCTGTTTTAGGCGTGCCGGTTCAAAGTGCAGCATTAAGTGGTGTAGATAGTCTTTATTCAATCGTGCAAATGCCAAAAGGCATTCCTGTTGGAACTTTAGCTATTGGTAAAGCTGGAGCTGCAAATGCAGCCTTATTAGCTGCGCAAATTCTGGCATTACATAACCAAGAAATTTATCAACGTTTATCTAATTGGCGATTGAGTCAAACTGATGAAGTTTTAAATAATCCTGATCCGAGAGTAGCGATATAATATGACAATTCGATCTGTTTGTGTATTAGGAAATGGCCAGTTAGGGCGTATGCTTCGACAGGCAGGTGAACCATTAGGTATTCATGTTTATCCTGTAGGACTAGATGTTGAACCGGCATCAATTCCTTATCAAAATTCTGTTATTACTGCTGAAATTGAACGTTGGCCTGAAACGCAATTTACGCAAATTTTAGCTAGTCATCCTCAGTTTGTTAATCGAGATGTATTTCCTATTATTGCGGACCGTTTAACTCAAAAACAGCTACTTGATGAACTGAAATTACCAACAGCTAAATGGTTTGCTGTTAAAAATCAGTATGATTGGCCGAGTTTTTTTGAAAAATTAGGTGATTTACTAATTGTTAAGCGTCGATCCGGTGGTTATGATGGTCGTGGGCAATGGCGACTTTCAGTAGGTGATGACATCACTGTGCCAAATGACGTTTATGAAAATGCTATTGTTGAACAAGCCATTCCTTTTGAAAAAGAGGTGTCGTTGGTTGGGGCTCGAAATGCCAAAGGGGAAACAGTTTTTTATCCTTTGACTAATAATTTGCATCAAGATGGGATATTAAAAATGAGTGTTGCTATCCCATGTGAAAATGAGACATTACAGATAAGCGCTGAGCAGATGCTAGCAAAGATTATGCATAAACTTAATTATGTTGGTGTTATGGCAATGGAATGTTTTGTCATTGGTGATAGCTTATTAATTAACGAATTGGCCCCAAGGGTACATAATAGTGGCCATTGGACGCAAAACGGTGCTTCTATTAGCCAGTTTGAATTACATTTACGGGCTATTTTAGATTTACCGTTACCTAAACCAGATGTTTTTTGTCCATCAGTGATGGTGAATTTAATTGGTACCGAATTCAACATTAATTGGTTAGCGGTAGATTTAGTTCATTTGCATTGGTATGAAAAAGAAGTAAGAGTTGGGCGTAAAGTTGGTCATATCAATTTAAGCCATCAACATCGCCAAAAATTGATTGAAGCCTTAAATCAACTTGATTCTATGTTACCAGCAGAATATGGTTCACCAATCGAGTGGGCAAAACAGAAATTATAGCTGATTGAACCTCAGGTTGCGATATGATCGATTTTAATAAAAAAATTAATTATCAACGATATGCCAGTAAACAACGACAAGCATCTGATGAATATTCTGTCTTGCGTTTTTTTGAAAGTGATCGTGGTCGCATTCTTAATTCAGCAGCTATACGGCGTTTACAGCAGAAAACGCAAGTATTTCCTTTAGAGCGTAATTCTGTTGTGCGAACTCGGCTTACTCATTCAATGGAAGTACAACAAGTTGGTCGTTATATCGTCAAGGAGATTGTCAATCGTCTTAGTCTCTCTGGAAAATTAAAGACGTTTGGCCTAGATAAATCCGTCATGTCTATAGAAAGCTTAGTTGAAATGGCTTGTTTAATGCATGATATTGGTAATCCACCATTTGGCCATTTTGGTGAAGCTGCGATCAATCAGTGGTTTAATGCGCGTTTGGGAATTAATAAAGATTCAAGCTACCCAATACTTAATATTAATGAGAGCGATGCACAATCACTCAAATCATTAAAATTAAAAATTCGCCAAGATCTTGCAAATTTTGAAGGTAATGCCCAAGCGATTAGATTAGTTCATACTATTCTACGACTTAACTTGACCTATTCACAAATTGCTTCAATTCTAAAATATTCCAAACCTGCTTATTGGTCTAATGATATTCCAGATGAGTTCAGTTATTTGATGAAAAAACCTGGATACTATCTGTCTGAAGAATCTTTTGTTAATGAATTATCACAGCAACTGGATATTCAACCATTTCACCGCTATCCTCTTACTTATATTATGGAAGCTGCGGATGATATTTCCTACTGTATTGCCGATCTGGAAGATGCTGTAGAAAAGAAAATTTTGACTGTGCAACAGCTTTATCACTATTTAAAAGAAGCATGGGGCCCAGTTAAAAAAGGTGATTTATTTGATGAAGTTGTTAATAAACCTTATGACAATTTGAAAAAAAATGAATTTGAAGCGATAGGTATTGACCAATTCTTTATGTATTTACGGGTAAATACTATTGCTAAATTGGTACCACATGCGGCAGAACGATTCATTGAAAACATTGAAACAATCTATCATGGTTCATTTAATCATGCTTTACTTGAAGATCATGAAGCTGAGTATAAATTACTGAATATATTTAAAACAGTTGGATTTGAACATATTTTTAATCATGAGATGGTTGAAAATATTGAATTACAAGGTTATAGAATAATCACTGGTTTATTAGATATTTATAGTCCACTGCTAAATATGTCAACAGAAGATTTTATTAACTTAGCCAAAACAAGTAATCATAAAAACTATCCTATCGAAACAAGGTTGTATCATAAATTATCGGCAAAACATTGTGTTGCTTATCAACAAGCTATTGCATCATTGGACAAAGGGCATTGTAACTTTAAATGTTGGGAATTTTATTATCGTTGCCGGTTAATTCAAGACTATATTAGTGGTATGACTGATCATTTTGCTTATGACGAATATCGCAAACTAATGGTAACATTCTGATTATTAATATCTATCGGCACCAAAAATAGGCATAAGCACCAAATTGGTGCGATAGAAAGCTTATTTTTATCTTTAAAAACCCCTTTCCTCAAAATTTTTTACTTAACAATAATTACCAACCAATTTTAAAAATAGCAAATATTTCAATGGATAATACTTCTCTGCTAATTTTGGCATGCTCCTTGCATTAACTTAAATAACATTAATAGTAATAAGGAGTAATGGATGAAATTTGTCACCGTAGTTATAAAACCTTTCAAATTAGAAGAGGTTAGAGAATCACTATCAAATATTGGAATTACTGGTTTAACCGTAACTGAAGTTAAGGGATTTGGGCGACAAAAAGGTCATGCCGAACTATACCGTGGGGCAGAATATAATGTCAACTTTCTACCTAAAGTAAAAATTGAGCTAGCAATTAGTGATGAATTGCTCGATGAGGTAATTAGTACCATTACTAAAGCTGCTTATACAGGAAAAATAGGGGATGGGAAAATTTTTGTTACTCCGCTAGAACATGTTGTTCGTATTCGTACCGGTGAAACTGATGAGTCAGCACTGTAATTATCAATAAGGATATCATTATGTTGAAAAAATTTATTCTCTGTTTCGGATTCGCTTTAGCAAGTCCAGTGTTTGCTGATGAAGTGGCAATTGCAGATAAAGCTGACAATGGTTTTATGATGATCTGTACTGCATTAGTTTTATTTATGTCAGTACCTGGTATTGCACTTTTTTACGGTGGCTTATTAAGATCTAAAAACGTTTTATCCATGCTTTCACAAGTATTAGTAACATTTTCGTTGATTGCGGTGTTATGGATAGTTTATGGCTACTCTTTAGCCTTTGGTGAAGGTAACTGGTTTTTTGGTAACTTTGACCGTTTTTTATTGGTTAATGTTGGTATTACTGATATTTCTGGTTCGATCTATGAAATGATTTGGATTGCATTTCAAGGTTCTTTTGCTTGTATCACATGTTGTTTAATCTTGGGTGCATTTGCAGAAAGAATTCGTTTTTCGGCAGTTCTTATCTTTATGGTGTTATGGTTCACTTTCTCATATATTCCGATGGCTCATATGGTCTGGGGTGGTGGAATTCTTGGTGATGAAGGCGCATTAGATTTTGCTGGTGGTACTGTGGTACATATCAATGCAGCTGTTGCTGGTTTACTCGGTGCTTATATGCTTAAAAATCGTATTGGTTACAATCGAGAACCATTAAAACCGTTTAACTTACCTTATGTTTATTTAGGTGCAGCTATCTTATATATCGGTTGGTTTGGTTTCAATGCCGGATCGTCAACACATGCTGATGAAATTGCTGGTTTAGCTTTTATTAATACCGTTGCCGCAACTGCTGCCGCTGTTTTAGCGTGGTCATTCGCCGAATGGATATTACGTGGTAAACCATCATGTTTGGGGGCAGCATCAGGCGTGATTGCTGGATTAGTGGGTATCACTCCAGCAGCAGGATTTGTTGGTGTTGGTGGTGCAATGTTAATTGGTCTTATTTGTGGGGTTGCCGGTGTTTGGGGTGTTTCATCTTTAAAAAGGATTTTAAAAGTTGATGATACCTGTGACGTATTTGGTGTACATGGCGTATGTGGTATTGTTGGTTGTCTACTAACTGGGGTTTTTGCTTCTGAGTCATTAGGTGGAACAGGTTATGCCGATGGTATCACTATGACAAGTCAAGTAGGTATACAATTAATGAGTGTTATCACTTGTGTCATTTGGACGGCAATAATAGCTTATATTGCGTATAAAATTGCTGATCTTAGTGTTGGTTTGCGAGTTTCTGAAGAGCATGAACGTGAAGGACTTGATATTAACAGTCATGGTGAAAGTGCATTTAACAGTTAAGATTATTTAGAAGGTTAAAATAAAAAATCTACAGTATGTCAATACTGTAGATTTTGCCTTATTAATTATTGTTAAGTTTTTTTAGTCATCCCAAAGCATAATAGTATTATCCTCAGTTAAGACTAAAGGTGGAGCGAAAAGGTAATCTTTAAATCTAGTTGGTAGCGATTGAACATTGTTCAAGTTAAATTGTATTTCAGGGTAAAACTTCGCAAATTCCTTTAAACGTTCATTTAGCAATTTCTTTACTCTATTTGATTCTTTGGCAATTAATATCTCGTCTTTTAACATGCCAATTTGCTTTTTATGATGTTCTGATTCAAATATTTCTTGAAAAATAAAAGAAAAACCTGACTTGTTATTATTTTGTTTATCATCATGATATTCCCTATATTCAGAATGGTGAAGTTTCAATTCCTTAATACGTAAACCAATAACTTCATCAATATGATCTGTATAATCATTTAATGTTGGGTCAAGATACGCTAAGGTTTTATGCTCAGGTATAGCATCATTGCTATGCACCAAGGTAAATAATGGTTTTTTATATGTCTTCATTCTGTAACTTCCTTTTAATTCAGGGTAAAAATAGAACAATAAATTTGACAACTAAACAGCGTTAATACTCATTATTGTCAAGGCATATCTGTTTAACTTTATGCTTACACATATAAAACAACTAATACTTTTACTATACTGCTATTTACAACTGACTATTAAAACTAATGATTTAATAAAAAATCATCTTGTTACGATATAAATAAGACTAACATGCTATTTGATAGCTTGTTTTAAACCTACTATTTTGTTGTGCCTCCTGTAATGTTATATAAATATTTATTAATAAAAATCTTTAGTTAATATTTACTATATCTAACGGAGATATAGTAATAATTATATAGCTATACTTGATTGGTTTAAGATAAATTAAATAAATCTTAATATGCTTGTTTATTTAGTTATTAATCTATAATAATAAACTGCATGTCTTAGGATGGTGATTTAGATTTGAGATATATTGATACCTCGAATTCCAATCACTGGTTGATATAAGTCCATTTTAGAAGTATCAAATCTTCTGGAAAATGTTTACTAAAAAAGGATAGACTTTATTAAGTTATCATATCGGACTTAATTTTTATGTTATTACGCTATTAAAAATATCTTTTGAAAAACAACTTATTCTTATTCTTGTCAAAGCAACGCTAATCATTCTTAATTGAGAATATCAATAATAATATTGAGACGATCAATAAACTTTTCAATACCTACAGATAACATTACTTCATTTGTGTCATTTTACTAAATGTACTAAATAACAAAATATATCAACCACGGTAAAGACTTTATTTTATAGATGCTAAAACTTATAAAAAATATAGATTACTTTTCTTTGCTATTTTTGATAACACTATACTTTTTTATGCTAATAGATACTAGTATTTTTTATGTTTTTTGTCCAGTATTTGACAAATGATCTATTATTAACTTTGCATGAGCTAAATTGTTGCAACATTATCTTTACGTAAAACTGATAAAAAACAGTGGCTTTCTGAATGGTAATAGATTAGATTAGTAAGATGATCTTGTATGGTGTTCTTTGGAATCACTGTAAATGAATAGTGAAGATAAAGTGTCAAATAGTAGCCGTTTTATTAACCGTTATCAGTTATCAAAGTTACATACATTTGAGTCTGCTGCTCGCCATTTATCTTTTGCTTCCGCCGCAGAAGAGCTCTGTATTAGTCCAAGTGCTGTAAGTCATCAAATCAACAAACTGGAAGAAGAACTGAATTTTAAATTATTTAACCGATTTCATCGAAGGATAACTTTGACCAATGATGGTAAAAATTTATTTGCAGTGGTTAAGAAGTCATTAAGTATTTTAAATCAAGAAATTGTTGATATTAAAAATAAAGATGTTACCGGTGCTATTACTATCTATTCTTGTCCATCTTTTATTCAAGAATGTTTGATTCCAAAGTTATCGCAATTTACGGAATCTTACCCCTATATCATTTTGAATATGATATCAGGCAATACCCCAATTAATTTTAACCAATATCCAGTTGATTTAGCAATCTATTATGATTCTTTGCATTATGATGAATTAGATTGTGAACATTTAATTAGTGAAACACTTATTCCAGTATGTACCCCTGATTATGCTAAGCAATTTAATCTATATAATAATATCGAAAATTTAAAAAAATGTACTTTATTACATTATAACACAGGCGATATGTTAGATTTTAGTTTTGATGAATGGCAAACATGGGCAAATTACTTTTCGTTATCTTTTGATTTTATTAAGATGCAAAATTTGCTATTCGATCGTTCAGACCATGTTGTTGCTGCAGCAATCAATAATGCTGGTATTGCTATAGGTAGAAAACAGACTCTCAAGAAATATCTAGAATCTGGGAAACTGATTGCCCCTTTTTTAGATATGGAAGCACCATGTGCACAGCGTTATTATATTTGCCGATCACATGAAAGATATAATCCTAAAATAGATGTTTTTGTGCAATGGCTTAAAAGCCATATACAAGAATAATTATGATTCAGACAATTAAGTGCAGTAATTCTATTACTACACTTAATACATTGTAGGATTATTATTTTTTTAGGTGTTTTAAATTAGGTAAGGCAATGGCCAACAAAATAATGATCACTCCAATCCATTGGTTGAAATATACCGATTCTCTCAAATAGAAATAAGAGCATGTTACTGCAACGGGAAGTTCTGCTGCTGATAGAATAGCACTTAATGAAATGCCAATTTTTGGAATACCTACCGAGAATAAAAACGGTGGTAAGACAGTTCCTAATAATGCCAGTAAAAAACCTAATTGGTAAATTTTATCATCAATACTGAATTCAAAGAAAAATAGTGGTGGAAAAATAATAAAGGTGACAATACAAGCTCCGGTTATCATGAGTGCACTTTTTTCTAATTTTGGTAATTCGTTACCAATATTGCTACTAGTGGTAATAAAGAGCGAATACATTAATGCTGCTAAAAAACCAAATAAACATCCAGTTAAATTCAACTTAATGGTTTGATTGAATATACCTGCGGCTAAACAACTACCAATGATAATTGTAATGATTGTTACTAACTGAATAGGCGTTGGTTTATTTTTAAAAATAACAAAATCAATAATGACACTTATCCATAAATATTGCATAAGCAAAATAATAGCAATAGATGCAGGAACCAATTGCACGCATTGATAATAACAAATCCCAACTAAGCCTGGAAATATACCAACGGCACACATATGCCATTTTTTAGTTGAGCTTTTTTTGTGTTTATTCGTTACTTTATTTTTATTGGTGGCTTTTACTATAAAATGGATCCCCCATAGTATCAGCATACCAAAGAAACATTGAACTCCAGTCACTTGGCCTAGTGTATAACCTGATTTATAAGCGGTCTTTACAATAGAAGAGAGAACGCCGAAGCTACAAGCGCCTAAAAAAACTAATAAACCACCTAAAAATTTTTCTTTCATAGCTAAATCTCATTACTTTTAAAACTATATGTGTCGTCAATTATTGGCACATAAAAATTATAACCAACAAGAAATATCCTGTGGCTTTATGTCACTATTTTTACGGTATGGGAATACTCAAAAAAACAGAGGATAAATAAGGGATGAGTTATCCCTTATTTATATTGATAAGTTATTACTTCGCAGATTCGGTTTTATGTTGATCATAGTTAAAGGTAAAATAAAACACTATACCTAAAACTAATGCATAAGCTGCAAAACTTAACCATATTGAGTGCCAATCTTTTAATCCATCATGTGTATTGATATCAACCACAATACCACTAATAAATGAACCTATAATCGCACCGATACCATTAACCATGGTCATAAATAACCCTTGGGCACTAGCGCGTATATTAGCATTAACTTCTTTTTCAATAAAGATGGATCCTGAGATATTAAAGAAGTCAAATGCACAACCATATACAATCATTGATAGCATCAATAATACAAAACCAAATGGTGTTGGATCACCATAGGCAAAGAAGCCAAATCTAAGTGTCCAGGCAATTAAGCTGATCATGATGACTTTCTTTATGCCAAATTTATTAAGAAAATATGGAATAGTCAAAATAAAAGCAACTTCTGCCATTTGCGAAACAGATAACAATATTGCTGGATGTTGGACAATTATGCTGTCTTGAAATTCGGCAATTTTGCCAAAATCTTTCAAAAACGCACCACCAAAGGTATTAGTGATTTGTAATATAGCACCTAACAACATCGAAAACAGAAAAAATATTAACATTACTGGTTTTTTAAATAACACAAATGCATCTAAACCTAAACGTGAAATCCATGATTGTTGTTGGTTTTTGGTGATTTCAATATTAGGTAATGTCGCACTATAGATCACCAGAATAACGGAGGCCGCACAAGCAATATAGAGCTGAGCATTGCTTATATCGAATTTTAGTAAACTGATGGTCCACATTGCGATAATAAAACCTACCGTTCCAAAAACGCGGATTTTTGGAAAAACCGTAACAGTGTCTAAATTACTCCTATCTAAACAGTGATAACTTAATGAATTAGATAATGCTATAGTTGGCATAAAAGCCATTGCATTAACCAGCATCACCCAATACAGTTGATTTGGTGTTGTTACTGAGGCTGCATAAAATAACGCAATAGCACAAATAGTATGACAAAGCATAAATAAGTATTTAGGTGGAATAAATTTATCCGCAATAATACCAATAATAAACGGCATAATTAATGCAGCAAAGCCTTTAGTACTGTAAACCAAACCAACGTCATAACCAGAAAAATTTAACGTGTTGATCAAATAAATACCAAAAGTCGTTAACCAGCTTCCCCAAATAAAATATTGGAAAAACATCATGACTTGTAATCTATGTTTTATGTTCATTATTTATATCCAAAATAAAGTGAACTGCTAGTATAAAATTATAAAAAATTACTTTTTAGAATTACCTATTAAAAACTAAAAACGAGCAATTGTTTTAGTAATCAATTGTAAGAAAGTTGATTTAACTCGTTCAGCGGTTTCAATAACTTCTTCATGACCTAAAGGTTGATCTAAAATGCCACAAGCCATATTGGTTAAACATGAGATTCCGATGGTTTTAATACCTGAATGATGAGCAATGATTGCTTCTGGCACGGTTGACATACCAACAGCATCAGCACCTAATACTCTGATCATTCTAATTTCTGCTGGCGTTTCATAAGTCGGGCCAGTCCACCATGCATAAACACCTTGTTGTAACGTGATATTAAGTTCTTTAGCTACTTCGCTAACAGTTGTGCGTAATTGTTTATTGTATACTTCGCTTACATCAAGAAAACGTACACCTAATTCAGGATTATTCGGCCCCATTAATGGGTTATTAGCGGTTAAGTTAATGTGATCTGTAATTATCATTAAATCACCCGGTTTAAAGCTGGTATTAACCGCACCACAGGCATTAGTAATGATAAGTTTTTCTACGCCAAGCATTTTCATTACCCGAACAGGGAAGGTAACTTGATCCAATGAAAAACCTTCGTAGTAATGAAAACGCCCTTTCATGGCAACAACGGTTTTATCGCCACAGTTACCAATAACTAATTCATTAGCATGACCGACAGCAGCAGATTTGGCAAAATGAGGGATATTGTCATAAGGAATATGTACTGCATCTTCAAGAGTATCGGCAAAAGGGCCTAAACCAGATCCAAGTATAATTCCAATTGTAGGTTTTTTATCTGTTTGTTGTTGAATATAGTTTACTGCTTGTTGTATATCTGCTGTTTGATGCATGACTCTATCCTTTCAAATTTTAGTATACGCTTAATTGATAACACGATTAAAAATCATTATTTAAGAAACTTTTTTACTAATGATTTAATTTTGAATTCAAAAAAATCATTATGATTATTAATCAGTTATGTGAAATTATTTATAATATCAATAACTGACAATTGATTAAAATTAGAACAATCATTTAAAAAATAATATATAATAAAAACAAAGTTGTTCTTATTTTCGGCGTATATTATGATGATCTTCGATAAATAAAGAAAGATATGAAATAATATATATTGAATTAAATTTATTTTTATATTAAAAATCAATAAATTGAATGGTTAATTATTTTATTGGTTATGTAAAATAATTGTTTAGTCTGAATTTATTATTGATAGCCTATTTCTCAGTGATTCGTTCACTATCGGTATAAATTACTCCTTGGGTGTTTCTAAAAAAACCAACTAAAGTTAAATTACTTTGTTTGGCTAGTTCAATTGCCATTGTCGTTGCTGCTGATACGGCAAATAGAATTTCTACACCACTACGAGCTGTTTTTTGTACCATTTCATAACTAGCTCGGCTTGAAACAAGAATTATTCCTTGTATGTTTTGCTTAGTTTCTTGTTGTATTTTTGCTCGATAACCTAACAATTTATCTAATGCAACATGTCTGCCGATATCTTCAAATCCAGCAATAAAATTACCAGTTAAATCCAACCATACAGCCGCATGCGTACAACCGGTTTGTCCCCCTACAGTTTGAACTTGCGTTAGATAATCAAGGGCATGATGAAAATCAGATAAACAGATTTTATCGTTTGATAATAGAGGCTGAGTAAATTGACAGACTTGCTCTATTTGTTCTGTGCCACAAATACCACAACCAGTACGACCGGCTAAATTGCGACGCTTTTCTTTTAATTGCATAAACCGTCTTGACGATAGTTCAATATGGACTTCAGTACCTTGTACTGTTTCAATAATATCAATGCTATAAATTTCACTAACTGATTCTATAATTTTTTCAGTTAATGAAAAACCAATAGCAAAATAATTAAGATCTTTTGGGGTTGCCATCATGACGACATGAGAAATACCATTATAAATTAGTGCCACTGGCTTTTCTGTGGCTACGGTATCATCTTCTGATGGTTGCAATTGACCATGTTTAAATTTATTTACATTAAAGTTTTTAATGCCCACTGTCATGGTTTATCTCGTAATAATTGTATGACTGAATCTAGCTATTATTTTAAATATAATAACTTAGCTTAGTATCAATAAAAAGCCCAATATTTAGATTAGTTGATTTTGTAAGATTCTACCAATGGTTAATCCCATTAGAATTATCATATATTTGTTGTGTTAGAATAAAGCCTATCCAAAATGATTATGCGAGGCAACTTTATGTCATTAAATGAAATTACGCATACGATTATGCAGTTTATTGAAACTCATCAAGTGTGGTCTCTGCCAATTATTTTTTTATTAGCATTTGGTGAGTCATTGGCTATCATTTCTTTACTTGTTCCTGCTACAGCAATTTTATTAGGAGCCGGAGCTTTGATTGGAACTGGGGTGATTTCGTTTGTTCCTGTTTTGATTGCTGCATCATGCGGGGCTATCATCGGAGATCTAATATCTTATTGGTTAGGCAAACATTATCATCAACAGGTGATTGCTTCATGGCCATTGAATAAATATCCGAAAATAGTGTTTCGTGCTGAACAGTTTTTTCAGCGTTATGGGACTTTTGGGGTGTTTATTGGACGATTTTTTGGCCCTTTACGAGCCGTCGTTCCTTTGATAGCAGGTACCATGCATATGCCAGCAACAAAATTCAATATTGCTAATGTGGCTTCTGCTCCTATTTGGGCATTTGTCCTTTTGGCACCGGGAGCTTTTGGGGTGCCATGGTTAGAAACAATTTTTGGCTAAACTGTGCCAATACTGTAACTTCGGCGGCCACTTTTACGACCAAGCGCTTCTAAGTTCGTTTGTAGTGGTGGAAATGGTAAGGTCAAGTTATGACGTCGATAAGCATCTAAAATGAGTTTATGTATGGCACTGCGTAGTTTCATTCGATGTCCCATTTCTGCCGCAAATACGCGTAATTCAAACAGTTGAATTCCTTCTTGAATATCAACTAAAAAGACTTGTGGTTCTGGATCGTTAAGTACAAATTCACACTCTTCACAAGCTTGTTGTAAAAGTTTCATAACCAGTTCACTATCTGCATCAATGGTTGCTGGTATGGTTAATACTATACGAGTTATTGAATCGGATAGGGACCAGTTGACTAATTGTTCTGTGATAAACGCCTTATTAGGCATGACAATTTCTTTACGATCCCAATCGACAATTGTAATAGCTCGTGTACTAATTTTAGTGATATTACCGGTTAAATCTCGAATCGTAACGGTATCACCAATCCGCACTGGTTTTTCAAACAAAATAATTAAACCGGAAATAAAATTAGCAAAGATCTCTTGTAGACCAAAACCTAGACCAACACCTAGTGCTGCAATTAACCACTGAATTTTTGCCCAATCTATACCAATGAATGAAAAAGCAATCATACAACCTATCATCAAAATAATGTACTTCGATACCGTTGTAATCGCATACCCAGTACCCGGCGCTAAATCTAAATGTTGTAAAATGCCTAACTCAAGTAATGCAGGTAAATTTTTAACCAATTGAACAGTAATGGTCATGACTAAAATAGCGATACATACCGCACCAAGCGTGATATGTTGTTCAATCTCAGTACCATTGATAATGGTACTTGTACCCCAAAGCTTTATATTATTCATAAAGGCAAAAGCCGAATGAAGTTCCGACCAAAGTAAGATCATACTGATTAATGCTATAAGCATAATAATTGATCTGACTAATTGTAATGATTGGGCACTAATCGCATCTAAATCGATAATAGGTTCATCAACACTATCATTGATTGAGTTTATATCTTCTTCGATGCCTTTGGCGCGTTGCATACGCTCTAATCGGCGTTGTTTAGTCCGTTCGAATTCAATACGACGTTTTTGTATCCACATCCAACGGCGAATCATAAAATAGATAACTAACAAGCCAAACCAGATTATGACTGAGGCTTCTAATCTGCCTAATAAAACTTCTGCCGTCGATAAATAACCTAAACAAGCAGCAATAATAGCTAGCCATGGTGCACTTAATAGCATAAACCACAAAATATGACTTAATACGTTATCACCCGAACCTTTCTTATCAATATAAAGAGGAACGCCAGCTCGATGAATTGAGTTAGTCATAAACACTAAAGCAAAACAGAGGATAATAAATGCTATACGACCGATAGTTGCAGCAAATTGGCGATTACTAAACTGATCAAAACTCATCACAACGACAACTAATGGAATCACGACCCAAACAGATAGTTGATAGTATTTCATTGCGTGACGAACATTTTGTTTTGCCCAACCAAAGTGAGTAATAAATAATCCATTTGGAGATGCAAAGTGTGCCGTAATGATGAATACCCACAAAATAGGCGCTGCGGCATTGACACCATAACCTAAAGCAACTGCGACAGGGTAATCCCAATTAATTTGTAGCGCATAACCCAATGCTGCCCACAAGATAGGTACAGGTAATGCCATTATCAATGAAAAAATAATGACTTTTAAAGTTAAAGAATAATTATCTTGAGTGACTTTGCCGACTCGAGTAGCTGATTTATTTAAGAATGTGTTGTATTTGCCTCGCATTTTAAAATGCACATATACAAACATTATCGATAATACTAAAAAGAATAGTGGTTTTGGGGCACTAAGCACTTCTAAACAAGCATTGTAGAGTTGTGATAGCGTATCAATTGAAACGGTGATATACACAACATCTTTAGCTAAGTCTAAAGGAAAACTAAGTGAAATAGGGTTAACATCAGCAACCCAAAAGAAGTAACGATGAGCGGCATCATTAACTTCATCGATAGCATTGGTTAATTGATTATTGGAAATTTTTAATTTAGTTAATTCAAGAATCGTGGTATCAGTTCCTGAAATTAATGTTTTAAGTAGTTCACTTTGTTCGCGTAACAATCGTCGATATTGACTGGCTGATTTAAGATTACTTAAAGCAACGCTTAGTGTTGGATAATTTTCTAAGCCATTTAAGGTATTTGAATAATTAAGTTGTTGTACTTTCGCCTCAGCGATTTCTGCATCAAGTGGTTGTGACTTAGGTTTTTCTGGTAATCGCAATAGTTGTTGGCGCAAAGTTTCACCTAGGGCGGTTGAAAAACTTAACCATTCGCCTTGTTCAGCAAGCGTGGCAAGGGTATTTTGGACATGTGAAATTTGGGTATTAATATTATTTTGTTCATTAATGATGCTGGTTAAATGTGATTTTTGGTACTCCATATTCTGACGAAGATCTTCATTTTTTTCATCAAGTTTAGTGATCACTTCTGCAAGTTGATCTTCATTATCAATAACAGGTATTGATTCTTCAGCTACAGCAAAGCATGAAATAGCAAGTAATATCCAACACAAAAAACCACGCATCAACATAGATTAGATCCTTTCTGCTAGTTTTTGACCTACTCGGGTAATATCACCATGTTTTAGATGGCTATCAAATTCAACAGCGTTGGAGGCAAATAAGGTGATAACGGTTGAGCCTAATTTAAAGCATCCCATATCTTGGCCTTTTACTAAGTTAACTTCACCAGCATAAGTCCAACGTTTCATCACTCCATCACGAGGTGGTGTAATTATACCAGCCCAATTTAATTCAATACTACCAACGATAGTCGCGCCTACCATAATTTGAGCCATTGGTCCAAATTCAGTTTCAAATAAACAAATTACTCGTTCATTTCGGGCAAAAATATTTGGAATGGTTTCAGTTGTCGCTTTGTTAACTGAAAATAGAGAGCCTGGTACATAAATCATTTCACGTAATATACCATCACAAGGCATATGAAAACGATGATAGTTTTTAGGTGATAAATAAGTGGTAGTAAAAGAGCCATTTTTAAAAAACTTTATCATATCCGGATGACAAGCAAGTAAAGATTCTAATGAGTAAAAATGGCCTTTAGCTTGTAATAATAAATTATCTTGAATATTACCGAATTGACTAATTACACCATCTGCTGGCATGACAATTGAACTTGCCGCAGGATCAATAGGTCTCGCATCTTCATTGAGTTCACGAGCAAAAAAATCGTTAAATGTTGGATAATCTTTAGCATCAGTTAACTTCGCTTCACTTAGATCAATTTTGTATAGCTTACAAAAACCAATAATCATCCATGTTGTGACTTTTCCTAAACGTTTGTTGGCTAACCAACCAAATATAACTGTTAATAACTGTTTAGGTAAAAGATACTGAATTATTGCTTTTAATTGATTTAACATAAATAGCTCTCAATTTATTTACTAAATGAACCATTATATCAATATTTATTATGAAAGTATAAAAACACCACCTTTGTTCTTATTTTGTGGTACAGATCACAAGCATTTTAAAAATTTTGCCAAACTTATTTTGCAATAAGCATTAAAGCAAAAACTAATATTTAGTATTAAGTTTTGATGAAAATCTAAGTGATTTTTTATTACTTATGTTGAACAGGATTTCTGTTTATCCTATTCAAAACAATACAAAAAATACCAAATTATCAATAATAAATATTGGAATTAAAACTCCTATTGACCATTTCATATAACCAAAAAAGCTTGGCATATTAATTTTATGTTGTGTGGCAATACTTTTAACCATAAAGTTAGGTGCATTACCAATGTAACTTAATGCGCCCATAAATACAGAACCCATTGAAATTGCCAATAGTGTGTCTGCATAAGTGGTCATTAATGTAGTTGCATTACCCGAAGCTAAATTAAAAAACACCAGATAAGTTGGTGCATTATCTAAAAATCCTGACAATGATCCCGATAACCAAAAATACATACTGTTTATTGGTGTGGCTTGTTCACTGGTGACCAATGATACTACAGAACTCAAAGCACCGTCATTGCCGGCACGCAAAATTGCCAGAACGGGCACTATAGTAATAAAGATACCAATAAACAATTTGGCAACTTCTTTGATTGGATCCCAATTAAATTCATTGCCAGCTCGTACTTGCTTTGGCGTGATCAGTATTGAAAGAATCGTTATAGCAATAAAAAGGCCATCACGAACTAGATTTTCTAATTCAATTTGCGATCCTAATAGCGTGAAGTTTATCGCTGGATGCCAAATGCCAGATAAAAGCACACTAGCAATTATCGCCATTAGCAAGCCGATATTTTTTAGACCGTATAATTTAACTGCTTCTGAACTATGGGAAAGAGTAATATTGCCATATTGCTTACAATAATAATATCTATCGATAAAATAATAAATAATGAGTAATAAACCGGATGTCAAAATAACTGGCAATAACATTTGTTTAACAGTCCAGAAAAAATCCACTCCTTTTAAAAAACCAATAAATAATGGTGGATCACCTAACGGCGTCAAACCACCACCAATATTGGCGACTAAAAAGATAAAGAAAATTACTGTGTGGACTGAATGGTGTCGTTGCCGATTAGCTCGCAGTATTGGCCGAATCATTAACATAGCTGCGCCAGTTGTTCCCATAATTGAAGCTAATACCACACCAATGGCTAATAAAATAACATTTGATTTTGGCGTACTTATTTTATCACTTTTGATAAGAATACCACCAGAAACAGTGAACAATGCCAAAAGTAATAATATAAAGGGGATATACTCTTCAATAATGGCATGAGCTGTTAATTGAATTGTGGTAGATAAACCAAAAGAAAATAACGCAGAGCCTAGAAATAGTAACGACCAAACCAGAACAATTTTGCCATAATGATGATGCCACAGCCGTGCTAGAAATAATGGGCATAATGCGATAGAAAGCAAAATTCCAACAAATGGGATAGCCCAAAATAACGATAACTCCTGCCCATTAAACTCGCTTGCATGCAGTTGAAAAGAGATTAGCATTAAACTAATAAATGGTATTATTGATAATTTGGATAGACGTTTCATTGCGTTATTATGTGAATTAAAAGTGGCAGATTATAACAAATCCACAGTTAATTTTCGAATTAGTTACACTTAAATAAATTTTAGTTTAACAGTAATAAAAAATTTGAGGAAAGGGGTTTTTACTATCTAAAAGCTTTGGCTATTTTCGCATATTTGTGTAAAAAGGCTATAATGGCCGGCAATTTTTCATATTGGATTATTCATGCAGACAACATCGCCAACAATTAACAAAGATGTTTTACATCATCGTAATAAGCATATTAATGGCTACCCATTTGATTTACTTATTAAAACTTTACCAGCATTATCTAATTTTGTTAAACCTAACCAATATGGCTGGGTAACGATTGATTTTTCTAATCCTATTGCCGTGAAGATGCTAAATAAAGCACTTTTATTGCACTATTATCAACTCTCTTATTGGGATATTCCAGACGATTACCTATGCCCTCCAATACCAGGTCGAGCAGATTATATCCACTATTTGGCTGATTTATTAGCTCAAGATAATCAGAATAATATCCCTAAGGGTAAGAGAATTAGCATTTTAGATATTGGGGTTGGTGCAAATGCCATTTATCCGATTATTGGCTGTGCTGAGTATGGTTGGTCATTTGTTGGCAGTGATATCAATCCAACATCATTCAAGGTTGCGTCGTTAATAGCAAAATCTAATGAATTATTAAAAAATAGCCTACAATGTCGTTTACAACCCAACAGTGATGCTATTTTTGAAAATATCATTAAACCGAAAGAATTTTACTTGGCAACTTTATGCAATCCTCCTTTTCATAATTCAAAGCAACAGGCTCAAGCGAGTGCTTATACAAAACTACAAAAATTGGGTAAATTAAGTTCAGAAAAAGATCAAGTTATACTTAATTTTGGTGGACAACATGCTGAACTTTGGTGCAAAGGAGGAGAAAGTGCATTTATAACCAAAATAATTGCCGAAAGTGTTAACTATAAAACACAATGCCTATGGTTTACTTCGTTGGTTTCGAAAAAAGAATCACTGACAAACATAAAAAAACAGTTAAAAAAATCATCTGTAACTGAATACAAAATTATTCCTATGGCTCAAGGTCAAAAAATAAGCCGTTTTGTTGCGTGGACGTTTTTTGATCGAGAACAACGACAAAAGCAGATCAAAAAATTTTGAGGAAAGGGGTTTTTATGTAATAGCTTAATAACGATATCGTTAATTAACTATAAATTAACTTACACTTCCATAGTCAAAATTAATAGTATTAGATATTTTTTGAGAATATTAAGTTCTATATGATATTTATCTCACTGAAGGCCGATATAATAATTTTGAGTTTTAGCAGTATTATTCTTATTTAGTGATTCTGGTTTTTGAATTCTGTTTAGATTAACGAAAATTAGTTTAATGATCTGTATTATCTAATCTATTAATCATATTTAATCTTTAACTTTACTTCCTTAATTCTGACAATAAACGATATTAATTATTTTGATTATTTTCTTATTTAAAAAATATCCTAATCTAATCTATTTTTTGTTGTATGATGTTTCTGTTATATCAGCAATATAAGGATCATCACATGCAAGAGAAACCAAGAAAAGCAATTATTAATGCGCTATTAACAGTTATCAAAGTTGAACAGTTATCCCGTAGTTTTTTACGTTTGCATTTTAGCTGTGATAAACCATTGATGGTCAATCCGCGTTGGATTTGTCCTCATTTAAAATTACTCTTTGCTGATCCTTTGACTGGTGAAATTACTTTCCCACAATTAGATGAAAATAATAAAATCATGGTCAGTGATCGAATTCGCCAATTAGCACGTAGTTATAGCATTCGTGGGTATGATGAATCCACTAATCAACTAATAATTGATTTTGCTATTCATTCTCAAGGATTAGCGACGGTTTGGGCTCAAAAGGCCAAAATAGGTGATCAAGTTGGTATTGTAGGTACTGCTGGTAAATTAGAATTTGATAATCAATTTTTAGTTTTGATGGGCGATATTTCCGCAGTGCCGAGTATCTGTTATACGCTTGAAAATTTGCCCAGTTCTCAAACAGCATTAGCTTTTATTGAAGTTAATCACAGAACGGATATTGTAGGCCTACCAATCAACAAAAATGTAACAGTTCAATGGTTCGTTAAGGATTTAAATTCTCCTAATCAATTAGTTGAAGCGGTGATGAACATCGATTTGAGTGGTCAAGATAATATATTGTTTTGGGGGGGAATGGAAAGATCATTAGCACAACAATTACGTCATTCAATCAAAGATAAATATCTCAATTTAGAACCTAATGCTATTCAGATCACCAGTTATTGGCGAGAGGGATTTGCGGAGGGAGAATTTAAACATCGTGATTGATTGTTGGTAGAACGTTGTGAATATTCTTGCGCATTTACATTTAGCAACCATTGCCAATAGCTCGCTAATTGGCAATACTGTTGCTGATTTTGTAAAAGGTGATCCTTATCAGCAATTTCCAACTGAGATAGCTGATGGCATTATGTTGCACCGAAAAATTGATAGCTTTACTGATAGCTTTCCTACTGTTAAACAAGCAAAAATGTTGTTTCGAAATAGTCATCAACGTGTTGCTCCAATAACGCTTGATATTGTTTGGGATCATTTTTTATCAAAGTATTGGCATGATTTTGGTTCAACTCAAACTTTATCATCATTTAATATTATGACTAGAAGGTATATCCAGCCTTATATCACAAGTTATCCTTCAGATTATCAACATTTTATGAATGCGATGTGGCAAGAATCATGGTTAGAAAATTATGCTTCAATAGATTTTATTGCGAAAGTATTGAAAGGTATGGCTCAGCGAAGACCAAAACTTTATTTATTGCAAGAAACCATTATTGATATTAAACAAAACTATAGTGCATTAGAATCACATTTTTTTGATTTATATCCGAAAATATGTACAGGTATAAAATCGGTATAAGCTTATGAGATAATAGTTATCGAATAATTTAACTACATAAATTTATTCGATAACCATTAAAAAGTTGGATAGTTTTATTTAGGTAAACTGATTTTTCTATCTTCAATTATAATCAAGTTACTGCTATCCGGTTTTTGTGCTATTGGTACCAAGTTTTCAAGTGTTGCTTGCGGAGCTTGGCTAATGCTGCCACCTCTTGGCTTAGTACGAATTACCTGACTTTCAGGTAATGTAGTATTGTTAGTTAGATTGGCCCATAACCATTCGATGGCATCTTCACCGTAATAGTCAATAGCTAATAGCGTGTTATCAAATGGTGATTTTCCGTCGAGATAACTAGCATTTTCAACTTCGATATAACGTAGTTGCGATTCTTTTCCTTCTACTCCACTATTTAAAGCAACATACGGACGAGATGTATGATTTATTAACTGTTTGACATTATTTTGTCCATGTACAATAAACGTTTTAATTTTATTTAAATTTCCGGTTGCTTGTACTTGTTTTAGTCCATCATTAACTCGTTTCTCGGTTATTTTCTCTCGTAAACAAATAGCCCCTTTAGTACCATAATCTATCTGATTTTTAATTTCAGAGCTTGAGAACCACTCTCTTCTTGGTGAATCGATATCCTTATTTGCGACAAGATCGATTGCGGTAACATCTTTATTGGCCCAAATAGGTAAATGACCATTAGATAGTGACCAGATTTCAGAGAATTTTACTTCTTTTAATGGCATTACTTCACCAAAATTATAGAGTGGATCTTGTTGCGTACTGGCAACAGAATAATCACACATGTTTTCTGTAACATCAAAGCGACCATATGAACTAATATATTGATACGGAAAAGCAATTGATTCTTTATTATAAAAATAGGGTAACTGAATTTCCATCTCTGGACGCCAACCATAACTATATAACTTTTCTAGAGCTTCTTTAGGCGTACCTTTAGTTAATAAGTTAGCCTTTTTTAGTGCATCACAGCGATTTTGCGAATAAAAATATTTTGACGCATAAGGAACATAATTGTCTGCCTTATTAGGCTCAATTGCTGGGATGGCACAAGGAATGTAAAGCGCAGCTGTAGTAGCATAATCAGGGATTGAATTATATTTGAAACTTCTTACACTAGTTCCTTCTTGTATAGTAAGTGAGGCAATCTCTGGATTGGGTTGTATTTGTGGATTAACCGCAACAATACCATTAATGGTTCCGATCTTATCTAATTCACCCGCATTCAAGGCTGCACTAGCACCATCTTCGGCACCATAGATCAATATCAATGTATTATAGCTGGTAAAGTTTCGAGTATTTGTGGCTGAAAATCTATCATTAATTTCATAAAGTGCAAATTCAATTGACTGTAAAACATATTTGCCCCAATTATGTTCAGGGTTCTGTTTTGAGTGTAACTGTTTAACAGCATATCTATTGGGGTAATTTTTTATAAAATTTTCTCTATTTTTGATCTTAGGATTAAATAATAGATTATCTTTTGCAATTTTTCCTTCTATAGTAAAGCCTTGTTGACTACTAATATCATAAATACCATTGCCCAATCCTTTATCATTATAAACTACTGCACAATTGTGTTTTAATCCCCAAAGCCCGCGAATTTGTATATCTTTGGCGTTATATAAACCGTCATAATTGCTAGCTGGAATGGCAACAATACATGGTTTTTTCTTATCAAAATCAACGGGAATTTGTAATAGAACACCGACATTTCCTTCTTTAATTGTCGCTAAAATTTCGGTGCCGGCTATTTTTCCGTCGAACAATGGTGACAAGTTTTGCTGTCTAAATCCAAATAATTGACCTTCACCGGTTTTTGTATCAATAAAGCGATTTAATTTAGCTTGACGGAGCTCACGAGTTGTTGGATTATCAGGATCAGCAAATTTGAATTTTTGTATCATTGATGATAAAGGTGTAAAACCAATGCCGGCTGTAACTAGATCGTCGCTATCTCCATCATAGTAGTTTGAACTGTGAATAGTAATCCATTGTGGTTTTGGATTGTAGGGATTATTTTGATCAGTATAGCCAATATTTGGAATTGCAAGTATTGGTAAAAATAGTAATGATGTTAAAGTTTTTATATTTTTGATTATCAAAGTCATTACACTAACTTCCCATTTTTTAATTAACTTAGTTTTCCATATCATGGATGATAATTATATAATTTATCCGTTAGATGGTAAATTTTTGCTACCAAGAGCCCAAAAGGCTGAAATAATTTTTTCAGATAATCGCCTTTTTTGGACGCATATACCCACATCAAATGGTTCCATTAAATTGGTTGACCATTCAGTAATTCGTTCGCGAACTCTTTCTGGACTGTTTTCCATTACCACTTTTGGCAATAATGCTACACCGCATCCTAAAGCAACCATAGATACAATTGCTTCATGTCCTGCAACTGTTGCATAAATTCTAGGACTGATTATTTTTTGTTGTTTGAACCATAAATCAATTCTCTGTCGGCTGGGGCCATGTTCTGGCAAAATGAAAGGAATATTATGCCAATCTGGCGTTTTTTGATGTAATTTATCACTAAATGAGCTATTGAGCTTAGGAATTAATAAGACCATTTCGATCTCACCTAATTTTATAAATTCAACACCAGCCGGTAATTGTTTAGGTTTGCCTGCAATAGCGAGATCAGCCTGATTAGATTGAATTTTTTCAACTGCATCAGCAGCATCACCAGTAGATAGCTTAATTTCAACTAGTGGATAATGAATGCGGAAGCGATCTAATATATCAGGTAAATGACTATAGGCCGCCGTTACTGAGCAAAATAGGGTTAATTCGCCAACCAATTGTTGATCTGATTGATCTAACTCTTGCTTTAATTGTTGATGTAGATTTACAACTTGTAGAGCAAAACGTTTTACTTTTTCGCCTTCATGAGTAATTTGAACTTGTCGGTTGTCGCGTACAAATAATTGATGCCCAAATTGTTCCTCAAGGCGTTGGATTTGCCTTGAAAGCGTGGAAGGACTTACATGCATTGCATCAGCGCTCATGCCAAAATGGCATGTCTCACACAAATGTAAAAACAATTTTAGGTCACGAATATTCATATTAATGGTTATTTTCAGATATTTCTAATATTAAACACTATTATCAAATAGTGATTATATCACCATCAGTATTAAATGCCGCTATTATTCACAGATATATAAATAAGGCAAATAGCAAAATAGTCTTCTTCAATGGCAATATAGATGTAGACCTGTTAGAATACGCCATTATTTTTGCTTAGCTAAATTGATTAATTTTATGACAGAACAAGCTTATTTAGACGAAGTTAATGCTCGTCGTACTTTTGCTATTATCTCTCACCCGGATGCGGGTAAAACGACTATCACCGAAAAAGTATTGTTGTTTGGACAAGCGATTCAAACTGCGGGTACAGTTAAGGGGCGTGGTGCTAATGCTCAACACGCTAAATCAGATTGGATGGAAATGGAAAAACAACGTGGTATTTCCATCACCACATCGGTCATGCAATTTCCTTATAATGATTGTTTAGTTAACTTACTTGATACTCCTGGGCATGAGGACTTCTCTGAAGATACTTATCGAACGTTAACTGCTGTTGATAGTTGTTTAATGGTTATTGATGCTGCAAAAGGTGTCGAAGATAGAACACGTAAATTGATGGAAGTAACGCGTTTACGTAATACGCCAATTTTGACTTTTATGAATAAACTTGATCGTGATATACGTGACCCGATGGAGTTACTTGATGAAGTTGAAAATGAACTTAATATCATGTGTGCACCTATTACCTGGCCAATTGGTTGTGGTAAATTATTCAAAGGTGTCTATCATTTAGCGAAAGATGAGACCTATCTTTATCAAACAGGTAAAGGCCATACTATTCAAGAAGTTCGTATTATCAAAGGATTAGATAATCCAGAACTCGATACCACAATTGGCGATGATTTAGCACAGCAACTTCGTGATGAGCTTGAATTAGTACAAGGTGCATCAAATGAGTTTGATCTGGAAGCATTTTTATCTGGTGATTTAACTCCAGTATTTTTTGGTACTGCATTAGGAAATTTTGGTGTTGATCATATGCTTGATGGGTTGACTGCTTGGGCTCCGACGCCTCAACCTCGCCAGACCGATAAACGAGAAGTTGTAGCTACTGAAGAAAAATTTACTGGTTTTGTATTTAAGATCCAAGCCAATATGGATCCTAAACATCGTGACAGAGTTGCTTTTATGCGTATTGTATCGGGTAAATACGAGAAAGGCATGAAGTTGCGTCATGTTCGTATCGCAAAAGATGTGAATATTTCTGATGCGTTAACCTTTATGGCTGGTGATCGAGATCATGTCGAGCAAGCTTATGCTGGTGATATTATTGGTTTACATAATCATGGCACTATACAGATTGGTGATACTTTCACTCAAGGTGAAGATCTTAAATTTACCGGTATTCCTAATTTTGCCCCTGAGCTATTTCGTCGTATTCGTTTAAAAGATCCTCTTAAACAGAAACAATTATTAAAAGGTTTAGTTCAACTTTCGGAAGAAGGTGCAGTACAAGTATTCCGTCCAATTGCTAACAATGATTTAATTGTTGGAGCGGTAGGGGTGTTGCAATTTGACGTAGTTGTTACGCGTTTAAAATCTGAATACAACGTAGAAGCGATTTATGAACCAGTAAATGTAACAACGGCTCGTTGGGTTGAATGTAGTGATGCTAAGAAACTTGAAGATTTTAAACGAAAATGTGAGCAAAATTTGGCACTAGATGGTGGTGATAATCTATCTTATATTGCGCCAAGTATGGTTAATCTAAATCTAACACAAGAACGTTATCCAGATGTTGAATTTAGAAAAACACGTGAGCATTAATTGGTTACTCGGTAATTAAGATTAACAATGAGAACACTATTAATGATCTGATAATGAGGAAGGGCTATTTTTAGCCCTTTTTTATTTATTAATTTGTTGTATTTTTAATACGATAATGTTAGTTTAACCATATCTTTTAGATAATTGCTATTTTTATGCAAAATCGATTATCACTATATTGCTCTCTTCTATTAATAAAGCTGTAATTAATCATACCTTCTATATACCTTTATATTCTTGAATTTTGACTGTAATTTTGAATTCCAAATAATAAATTTTTCTTTTTCATTTATATTTATATTTCGATTATACTGTCTTTTAAATTAGGCGAGAATTCTATGAATAACATGAAAACTAAAACACTATTTATTACTGCATTAACCGTTTTTACATTTAATAGTTCATTTGCTATTGAGAATAAGCATGAACATTCTGTATTATCAAATAAAGTTCACCAAAGCGAACGAGATGATCGTCAATATGAAGTGATTGAACTTAATAATAAAATGCGAGTTTTATTAGTTTCAGATCCGAAAGCAACCAAATCACTCGGATCAATAGCATTGCCTGTTGGTTCACTATATGATCCAGTACTTCAACAAGGATTAGCTCATTACACAGAACATATGGTGCTAATGGGTTCGAAAAAGTATCCTCAACCGTCAAGCTTTACTGAGTTTTTGTCACGACATGCCGGTAACTATAATGCTACTACCAGTGGTAATCGGACTGCATTTTTCTTTGAAGTTGAAAACGGTGTGATTAATACTGCATTAGATTATTTAGCTGATGCGATTGCTGAGCCAATTTTTGATCCTAAATTTGCTGATAAAGAACGTAATGCCGTTAGTTCTGAAATGACGATGTACCGATCGAGTGATGGTTTCCGCATTCAGCAAGTTGATTCTGAAACGATTAATCCTAATCATCCAGCAGCACAATTTTCTGGAGGCAATTTAGAAACATTAAGTGATAAAGATAATAGTAAATTGCAAGATGAATTGGTTAACTTTCATGATAAATATTATTCAGCTAATATTATGGTTGGGGTTATTTATAGTAATCAATCCATTGAAAAATTAGAAAATTTGGCTGAATCTACTTATGGTCAAATTCCTAATAAAAATATTGTTGTTCCACCAATTACTAAATCTGCGATTACTCAGGAGTTTACTGGTAAAGAAATTACCATGATACCTGCTCAACCTAGAAAAATGTTGTCTCTAAAATTTCCAATCGAAAATGACATCGATAAATTTGCAGATAAAACCAATGAATACCTTATCTATTTAATAAGTAATAATAGTAAAAATACCTTAGCTGATCAGTTACAAAAACAAGGTTTGATTGAAGCTATTCAAGCAACTTGTGATAGTAAATATTATGGTAATAGTGGGACATTTAATATTAATGTCATTTTAACTGATGAAGGTTTGGCACAAAAAGACAAGGTGATTGCAGCTATATTCAATTATTTACAATTAATTGAAAAACAGGGCGTTTCAGAAGCTTATTACGATGAGATAAAAAAAGTTTTTGCTTTGTCGTTTAAGTATAAAGATGTTAACCGCGATATGTCTTATGTTGAATGGTTATCTGATCAAATGCTGCTTTATCCAGTTAAAAATGTATTAGATGCGGATTATGTTGCTGAACATTTGAATAAAGAAGCTATCATCACTCGAATCAAAAGTTTTACTCCCGATAATGCTAGAGTTTGGTTGATTGCTCCAAATCAAACCACCGATAAAACTGCATATTTTCTTAATGCGCCTTATAAGGTCGATAATATTACAGATGAATTAAAAGCAACGTGGACTAATTTAGCTAAAGATTTTTCGTTTAGTCTGCCTGAATTAAATCCTTATATTCCTGATAATTTTAGTATAATTGCACAAAATGAAGATCAGATTCAACCAGCTACATTTAGTAAACGTGGTAATCATATTCATTTTGTTAGTCGTCATTTTAGTAATGATCCTAAGGCTGTGATTGCTGTTTCTTTACGTAATAATCAGGCTTTTAAAGATGCAAAAACGTCAATTGCTTTTGAGTTACTTGATTACATAGTTAGTCGTGATTTAACTCAATTACAATTTCAAGCTGGTAATGCCGGAATGTCATTATCTACTGGCACTGATAATGGTTTAATGATAACCGCTGCTGGTTTTAATCAACATTTACCAGAAATGGTATTGGCTATTCTTAATAGTTATCGTCAAGTGACTATTGATGAACAAAGTTTAGCATTAGCTAAATCATGGTATCTGCAACGACTTGATGGGGCAGATCATTTCGAAAGTATTCGATTAGCGTCCGAGCCAGTTCTTGCATTATCTAAATTGCCGCACTATTTTGAACGAGATGAAAGACGACAAATTACAAATACTATCACTATTAGTGATGTTGAAGCTTATCGTGATAACTTGATGTCTCAATCGATACCTTACATGATTAGTTTAGGTAATATTTCAAATGAAGATTCTCTGGATCTTTATCATGCAGTACAAAAGACATTAAAACGCAATGTTGAATTTACGCCTTTGGATGATATAGCAATTAAAACTTCGTTTACAGCGAGAATCACCCAACAAGCGAAAAGTACCGATAGCGCATTGTTAATGACTTATTTCCCAACTAATTATGATCCAACTAAAAGCCAAGTAGTTGGCTATACATTAGCTAATATTATGTCACCATGGTTTTTTGATCAATTACGGAGCAATGAACAATTGGGATATCTTGTAGGTATTTTTCCATTTTTCATCGGTGAATCAGTAGGGCTGGGTTTTGCTGTGCAAACTAATCAGTGGGATCCTGCTTATCTATTACAACGTTATCAAGCCTTTTACCCAGCAATGTTAAATAAATTAGATGCGTTAACTGATGAGGATATTGAAGAGTATAAAAGAAGTATCATTGATGAACAGACAATGCCTCCGCAATCCTTAGATGAAGAGTTTGAACGTTTAATTTCAGATTATCGTTTATCTCGTTTTCAATTCGATTCTCGTGATAAAAAAATAGAACTACTTAAGAAAATCACTAAACAAGATTTAATTGATTTTTATAAAAATACCGTTATTGAACAAAAAGGTTTAGTAATAGCATCACAAGTGATAGGAAAAACGGAAAAAGAAGAAAAGCAACCGGAAGCTATCACTGACTATACTGAATTTAAAAATGCATCATCATTACAAAATGAATTATTAAAATAAAAGACTCAAGCATGTATTTAGTCTGAAATATCATTACATTAAATTGGCATTGTACCTACCATATGGTACACTGCCAAAATCCCAATAGTTTGAGTATATTATGATTACTGGATCGATTGATTATTGTGCTATCGGACAGCGATTGCGGGCTTACCGTATCGCTGCGTCTCTCAGAGCTGAAGATGTTGCAGAAAGTCTTAAAATCTCTAGAGCTGCAGTTTACCGTTTAGAAAAAGGCGAAATTGTCAAAATAGAAACACTTGAACGTTTAGCCTCATTATTAGATACTTCATTTGCTAGTTTGCTTGGCATTGACACTGAATACTATTCGAGTGGTGATGGTTTTTTTGAACGCATGCGTCAATTAGAAGAACAATCTACGCACATTTATTCCCATTTTGATCCTTTTTCTTTTCTATTAACTTCATCTGATTATCTTGCTCATTTAGGTATGATGTTAAATGAGTCGAGTGAATCCATTGCAGCGCAAAGATATGCAACATCATTATCGATTTTAAATGAGCGTAAGACACAGTTTTATCAATCTGTACCAAAAGTGATTAATCTAATCAGTTTGCGTAATGTTGAGCGATTTTTGCACATCGGTTTGGTTGGCAATTTAACTATTTCTCCAGGCAAGAAATCTGAAAGAATGTTGTTAGCTCGTAAAGAAATTTATCATTTGATCAAATTGATAGAAGATCAAGCTTATGCGCCAACAATTGCGATTACGGAACAGGCTATCCCATCCATCGCTTTTCAAATATTTTATCAAAATAAAGATGCGTTAGCATTGGCAATGAGTCCTTTTCGATTAGGTGAACTACCTAATATAACCACAGGGATTGCCTCAATAACATCTTCAGAAGATGCAATTAAACGTTATCGCCACTTATTTGATAAGTTATGGCAAAATAGTGCGAAAGATCATAAAGCAATCGATCTATTAAAAACCACCTTAGAAAATTTTTAAAGAATATTAAAATTACTAAAGAGAGTCATTATGTTATCTTTAACATTACAACCGATAAAAAAATTTAGTGGTACCATTAATTTACCTGGTTCTAAAAGTGTATCAAATCGTGCACTATTATTATCTGCACTTAGTCAAGGTAAAACAAGATTAACAAATTTACTTGATAGTGATGATGTTCGCTATATGCTTGGGGCTTTAAAAGCGTTAAACATCAAATATCATCTGTCAGATGACCGAACAATTTGTGATATAGAAGGGTTAGGCGGTAAATTACATTCGGCTCACCCATTAGAACTATTTTTAGGAAATGCCGGGACAGCTATGCGTCCTTTAGCTGCAGCACTTTGTTTAGCCGATAATAATATTGTATTAACGGGTGAACCTCGTATGAAAGAGCGTCCAATTGGTCATTTGGTGGATGCATTACGTCAAGGTGGCGCTAAAATTGATTATCTTGAAAATGAAGGTTATCCGCCACTTCATATCCATGGTGGTTTTACTGGAGGTAAGATTGCTGTAAATGGCTCAGTATCAAGTCAATTTTTGACTGCACTATTGATGGCCGCCCCTTTAGCTAGCAATGATACTGAAATTACTATTATTGGCGATCTAGTTTCTAAACCATATATTGATATTACAATAAAAATGATGGCAATGTTTGGTGTATCGGTTATCAATAATCAATATCAGACATTTGTCATTAAAGCTAATCAAACTTATCAATCGCCTGGTAGTTATTTGGTAGAAGGTGATGCCTCTTCAGCATCCTATTTCTTAGCGGCAGCAGCAATTAAAGGTGGCACTGTTCGTGTTACTGGAGTTGGTAAAAAAAGTTTACAAGGAGATACTCAATTTGCCCATGTGCTTGAAAAAATGGGTGCCAAAATAACTTGGGCTGATGATTATATTGAGTGTACTCGCGGTGAATTAAATGGTGTCGATATGGATATGAATCATATTCCTGATGCTGCGATGACAATTGCAACCACTGCACTCTTTGCTGATGGAACAACGACAATTCGAAATATTTACAATTGGCGAGTAAAAGAGACCGATCGCTTATCGGCTATGGCCAACGAATTACGTAAAGTTGGTGCTACTGTTGAAGAAGGAGAGGATTATATTACTATAACTCCTCCTGCAAAACTCAATCATGCAGAAATCAAAACTTATAATGATCATCGTATGGCTATGTGCTTCTCATTAGTTGCACTTTCTGATACGCCGGTAACTATTTTAGATCCGAAGTGTACAATGAAAACATTTCCTGATTATTTTGAACAATTTAAACGATTAAGCGAAATATAACATGACAAAAAATATTCCTGTTATTGCTGTTGATGGTCCAAGTGGTGTAGGTAAGGGTACATTATGTCAAGCGTTAGCAAATCACTTCAACTGGCATCTTTTGGATTCAGGTGCTATCTATCGTGTATTAGCGCTAGCGGCGTTAAAGCAAAATATTGCTTTAGATGATATTAATCAGCTAACTAAGCTTGCATTGAATTTGCCGTTAACATTTGATAGCAGTCATGATGATGTTAAAGTATTATTGTCTGGGGTTGATGTTTCAAAAGAGATTCGTACCGAACAAACTGGTGGAGCAGCTTCAAAAGTAGCTGCAATAAATGAGGTAAGAACAGCCCTATTACAGCGTCAACGTGATTTTCGACAATTGCCTGGATTAATTGCCGATGGTCGTGATATGGGCACAGTCGTGTTCAGCGATGCCCCTGTAAAAATATTTCTTGATGCTAGCGCTCAATCAAGAGCAGAAAGAAGAATGAAACAGTTGCAAGATAAGCAAATTCATGCTAAATTCCCCGAAATTTTGCAGGAGATAACTGCGCGTGATGAGCGAGATCGAAATCGAGCGGTTGCGCCCTTAAAGCCTGCAGTTGATGCATTAATAATTGATACCACATCTCTCTCTATCGAAGATGTTTTTAATCAAGCTATTATGTATATAAAAGAAAAACTTGCGCTATAAGTTTATATTGTATGTAAACTTATTGTGTAAACGAAGCTCCATTATAAGGATGTAAGTGGAGTAACATAAACAACCCCACAAGACAGGATGTAATGTGGACGTTAATATTAATTTAAGTATATAAAATATGACTGAATCTTTTGCTCAACTCTTTGAAGAGTCTTTAAATCAACTAGACACTCGTTCTGGTAATATGATCCGTGGTACTGTCGTTGCAATCGACAAAGATGTTGTTTTAGTTGATGCTGGTTTAAAATCTGAATCAGCAATTCCAGTAGAGCAGTTTAAAAATGCCCAAGGTGAATTAGAAGTTCAAGTTGGCGACGTTGTAGACGTTGTTCTTGATTCTATTGAAGATGGCTTTGGCGAAACAATCTTATCTCGTGAAAAAGCTAAACGTCATGAAGCGTGGCTAACATTAGAAAAAGCAGTTGAAGATGCTGCAACAGTTTTAGGTGTTATCAATGGTAAAGTTAAAGGTGGCTTTACGGTTGATCTTAATGGCGTTCGTGCGTTCCTACCAGGTTCGCTTGTTGATGTTCGTCCATTACGCGATACTTCTCATATTGAAAATAGAGAGATCGAATTAAAAGTTATTAAATTAGATCAAAAACGCAACAACGTAGTTGTTTCACGTCGTGCAGTAATTGAATCTGAAAATAGCGCAGAAAGAGAACAACTTCTTGAAAATCTACAAGAAGGTTCTGAAGTTAAAGGTATTATCAAAAATCTTACTGATTACGGTGCATTCGTTGATCTTGGTGGGGTTGATGGTTTACTACATATCACTGATATGGCTTGGAAACGTGTTAAACACCCAAGTGAAGTGGTTGAAGTTGGTCAAGAATTACTTGTTAAAGTTCTTAAATTCGATAAAGACCGTTCACGTGTTTCTCTTGGCTTAAAACAATTAGGCGAAGATCCTTGGGTTTCAATTGCTAAACGTTACCCAGAAGGCACTAAAGTAACTGGTAAAGTAACTAACTTAACTGATTACGGTTGTTTCGTTGAAATCGAAACAGGTGTTGAAGGTTTAGTACACGTTTCTGAAATGGATTGGACTAACAAAAATATTCATCCATCTAAAGTAGTTAGCTTAGGTGATGAAGTTGAAGTTGTAGTTCTTGAAATTGATGAAGAACGTCGTCGTATTTCTCTTGGTCTTAAACAATGTAAACCAAATCCATGGTTACAATTTGCTGAATCACACAATAAAGGTGATAAAGTTAGTGGTAAGATCAAATCAATCACTGATTTCGGTATCTTCATCGGTTTAGATGGTGGTATTGATGGTCTAGTGCATCTTTCTGATATTTCTTGGAATATGCCAGGTGAAGAAGCTGTTAAAGCTTATAAGAAAGGTGACGATATTGAAGCTGTTGTTTTACAAGTTGATGCTGACCGTGAACGTATCTCATTAGGTATCAAACAACTTGAAGACGATCCATTCAGCAGCTTTGCATCTAACTTTAAAAAAGGCGCAATTGTTAAAGGTAAAGTTACTGCAGTTGATGCTAAGGGTGCAACAGTTGAAATCGCTGACGGTATCGAAGGTTACTTAAAAGCACAAGATATTGCTCGTGAACGTATTGAAGATGCAACTACTGCATTAAATGTTGGTGATGAAGTAGAAGCGAAAATCGTAAATATCGATCGTAAAACTCGTGCAATTTCACTATCTGTACGTGCTAAAGATGAAGCTGATGAGAAAGAAGCATTAGCAGCTGTAAATAATACTGCAACTCAAGAAGATGCATCATTTACTAATGCAATGGCTGAAGCATTTAAAGCAGCATCAAAAACTGAGTAAAAAATATTTATTCAAAGAGTAAAGAGGGCTTGCCCTCTTTTTCTTTTGTGGTATAAAATGAATAAAATATATACCACATAAAATAAATTAGGAGTGACCATGAACAGATCCGATTTAGCAGAAAGAATAGTCAACTGGCGGGCACACCTTCCTGTGCAACTTGTTGATGATGCTGTTAGAGACATTATTGAACAAATTGCTTTAGCGATGGAAAGTAATGATCGTGTTGAAATACGCGGTTTTGGTAGTTTTAGTCTTAACTACCGCGCTCCACGTAAAGCTAGAAACCCTAGAACAGGAGGAAATGTTGAGGTTAAACACAAATATATCCCTCACTTTAAACCTGGGAAAGAGTTACGTGAACGTGTAAATAATGCAGCTAAAGCATAATTTCAATCCATTTAATAAAAAAGCCTTTGAGTAAAATCAAAGGCTTTTTTATTAATTAGATGAATGATTCTCAATAGAAACAGAAATAGTAATTTTTAAATTGGAATGTAGCTCTAAAATTAAAGGTAAAATAATCCATAGAAAGTTCTAACATATTAGATTGAATATTTGAACAATATTAATATGTAGAAATTGATGCGGCATTACGGTTCAATAGATTTAATGGCAATTGTATTCACCTTAGGATGTGTGCCATTAATGTTTTTGCCATCATTGCCTTCAGAAACAAGTTGGCTTGTTTTGGCTGGGGTATTCATTGTTATTATTTTAGTATGGTCAATACGACGCCATTACTATCTTTGTGTGATTGCTGTTTTTATATTAAGTTTTCTCTGGTCTACAGCAAATGCAAAACAATATTTAAGCCTAATTGAACCATATATTGACCAGACATTAGTCGTCACAGCAAAAGTTGAAACTATTAATACTCAAATTTATTCCCCCAAAAAAAACAATCCGTATTATGCAAAATTTTCCATTTTAAAAATTTCAGATCAGATTTTATCATCACCAATACCTATTATTATTTATTGGCAACAATCAGATTTAATTAAAGCAGGGCAAATTTGGCAATTAACAATAAAAACTAAAGTGACGCAAAGTTATTTAAATGAAGGCTCATTTGATAAACAACGTTTTGCCATTGCAAATCATACTTTGTTAAAAGCTAAAGTTATTAAATCAGTTTTGCTCGAAAAAAAGTTTAATATTCGACAAAGTATTGCTGATAAATGTTTAGCTTATATTAATCTGTTTAGTTATCGAGGCATTTTATTAGCATTAGGATTTGGTGACCGTTCACAGATTTCTGATCATAATCGTTTAACTATGATGCAAACAGGTGTAGCTCATTTAATGGCAATTTCAGGAATGCATATTCTGTTAGTATTCTATATTAGTTGTTTTTTGCTAAAAGGATTACTGTTTTTTTTCCCACAACGCTATAGCCATTTATTATTACCCATATTAATTGGTTGGTTAACAACGTTATGTTATACATGGTTAACTGGTTTTAATCCTCCAGCATTACGAGCTATTTTAGCATTATCAATTTGGATATATTTGCGTTATAAAAATAATCACATCAGCGCGTGGCAGAAAATTAACCGTATTATAGCGTTATTATTAATTTTGGATCCGCTAATGATACTATCTGAAAGTTTTTGGATGTCCTGTTATGCTGTGGTTAGTTTGATTTTTTTATTTGAATGGTTGCCATTAGCTAGCACGTTAAAACATAAAAAACGATGGTATTTTATTAGATTATTACATTTACAATTTGGTTTAACATTATTATTGCTTCCTATCCAATTATTTATTTTTCATGGTATAAGTGTTGTTGCGTTGTTAACTAACTTAATTGCAATTCCTATTGTTTCGTTAATCACCTTTCCCGCGATTTTATTGGCATTATTATTTAGTCTGATGGACTGTTTTTATCTTGCTTTATGGTTATGGTTTGTTGCGCAAACTTCGCTAGAATGGCTTTTTTATTGCTTAGAATATTTAAATATTTTATGGCTAAATATACCAGCGAATTTTTATTTGTTTAGTAGTATTGGATGGTTAACTATTATCATTATTAGGATAGAATTTTGGCGACGTTTCAGCTTTTCTATTATTGTTATGACAATATTATTTTCGCCAATTTATAAACAACCCGATTATCTATGGCGAATGGATATGTTGGATGTTGGACATGGATTGGCCATTGTGATTCACAATGGTAAATCAGCCATTTTGTATGATACTGGTGCAAAATGGGAAAATAGTTCAGCGGCTGAGCAAGTAATCATCCCTTTTTTACAATGGCATAATCTGAATGTTGAAGGCATTATTATTAGCCATAGTCATAATGATCATATTGGTGGTTTAAGCTATTTACGACAACGTTATCCTGATGCGTGGTTAATGAGTTCATCTTCAAGTTTGAGTAATGATTATAACTGTTTAGCTGATCATAAATTTCATTGGCAACATTTACGCTTTAATGTGTTATGGCCGAACAAATTAGTGAGCGATCCTAATAACGGCGATTCATGTGTAATACAAATTACTGATGGTCAATTTTCAGTGTTGTTGACGGGTGACCTAGAACGTAAACAAGAATATGATTTAGTGGTTAAATATAAACGCAATTTACACTCAACCATTCTACAAACTCCTCATCATGGTAGTACTACTTCATCAAGTTATCCATTCTTAAATTATGTTAATCCTTTTAATTCACTAACTTCAACATCACGTTATAACCCATGGAGATTACCTTCCAATAAGATAACTAATCGTTATAAAGCGCTAAATATTAATTATTATGTTACAGGTAAGGAGGGGCAAATAAGTCTATTTTTTTATACGTCATCATGGCAACAAAAAACTATGCGACAAGATATCAATCCAAGATGGTATCATGATTGGTTTGGTAGTTTATCATTTTATGAGTAAAATAGAATTATTGTTAGTATGGTTTATAAATTATGTATTTATCCACTATATAAAAATAAAATTATTGGAATTAGAGAGCATAATAAAGTTATGATTGAGAAACTATGGTATGGTAAAAATAAATCATTTTGGTTGTTGTTGCCATTTTCATTATTGTATGGATTTATTAGCTTTATTCGTCGTCAATTATACAAGTTTGGTATATTCAAAGCATGGCAATCTCCAATTCCCATTATTGTCATTGGTAATTTATCAGCAGGAGGTAATGGCAAAACGCCTCTGGCAATCAGTTTAATTGAAGCCTTAAAGGCTAAAGGCCTGAAGGTTGGATTAGTCTCTCGTGGTTATGGTGGAAAATCCGACCATTATCCATTAATTTTAGATGAACATACTACCACTGCTCAAGCTGGTGATGAACCAATTTTAATTTATCAAAGAACTCAAATACCAATTGCAGTCGCACCTAAGCGAGTCGAGGCAGTTAAAGAATTATTAAAATCATATCAATTGGATGTTGTTTTAACTGATGATGGTTTACAGCATTATGCATTAGCTCGTGATATTGAGATCGTAGTCGTTGATGGTAAACGACTATTCGGAAACGGTTGGTGGATCCCAGCAGGCCCTATGAGAGAGCGAACAAATCGGTTGAAATCAGTAGATTTAATTATGATAAATGGTGACAGCTCGGGCGATATATCAAATCAGTATCCAGATAAAACTTATACTATGCAATTAACCCCTAGTTACGCGGTTAATCTACTAACGAATGAAAAAAGCCAATTATCGGCATTACATCATATTTGTGCCATTGCTGGTATTAGTAATCCAAAGCGATTCTTTGATATGTTAATAAAAATGAATGCAGATTTGTTACATACAGAATCTTTTGCTGATCATCAAAATTTTAGCCTGCCATTGTTAGAGAAAATAGCTGAAAGTAATCAAACACTTTTAATGACCGAAAAAGATGCTGTGAAATGTCGACAATTTGCATTACCTAATTGGTGGTATTTACCAATTGATGCTACGATACCCAATCAGGCTATTGAAAAGATTTATTCACTATTTGTAGAAAGAAAATTACAAAGAGAAAAAAAATGAAACAACTGTTATTAAGTGCTATTGCTTGTCCTAAATGTCATGGACAATTAGAATACGATAAGCAACATCAACAATTAGTTTGCCAAAATGATAGGTTAGTTTACTCAATAAAAGAAGGGATACCGGTATTATTAGCAAGCGAAGCAAATTCACTAAATCAATCTAATTGTAATAAAGAATAATTAAAGTTTTGAGGTAATTTTATGAGTTTTACAGTAATTATTCCTGCTAGATATGCTTCAAGCCGTTTACCGGGAAAACCCCTTGCTGATATCCATGGCAAACCGATGATAATTCGAGTAATGGAACAAGCGCAAAAGTCATCGGCTAGTCGAGTTATCATTGCCACTGATAACCAACAAGTTTTTGATGTAGTGCAAAGCTATGGTGGTGAGGTCGTTTTAACGAGTGATAAGCATAACTCAGGAACTGAACGTTTAGCTGAAGTCATTAATACTTTTCAACTGGCTGACGATGAAGTTATTGTAAATGTTCAAGGTGATGAACCATTAATTCCACCGATTATTATTGATCAAGTTGCTGATAATTTAGTGAAATACAAGACAGGAATGGCAACTTTAGCTGTGCCGATTGCTTCCGTTGAAGAAGCATTTAACCCAGGTGCTGTAAAAGTGGTTATGGATAAAGATGGTTATGCACTCTATTTTTCTCGGGCGACTATTCCGTGGGAGCGTGATCGTTTTGCTCAATTGAGTGAACAAAATAAACTTGATTCGATTGGTGACTTTTACCTACGTCACATTGGTATTTATGCATATCGTGCGGGTTTTATTCGTCAATATATTCAATGGGCACCTTCTGCTTTAGAACAGATAGAAATGTTAGAACAATTAAGAGTTCTTTGGTATGGTGAGAAAATACATGTAGCGGTGGCCAAACAAGCTCCGGCTATTGGGGTTGATACCCAAGAGGACTTAGATAAAGTTAGAGCATTATATCAGGAATAAAATATGGCAAATTTTACTGGCTTTACTCAAGAAGGGTTAAATTTTTTACAAGATGCTTGGATTAACAATAGTAGAGTTTGGTTTGAAGAGCATAGATCAATTTATGACAATGATTTGATCAAACCTTTTCGATTATTGGTTGAGCAACTAACACCAACCATGCTTAAAATTGATGAATGGTTTGAAACGCGTCCAGCTATAGGTAAAACAATTTCACGAATTCATCGTGATACGCGATTCTCTAAAGATAAGTCATTATACCGTAGTCGTTTATGGTTGACGTTTAAACGCCCTAATCGTGATTGGAAAGAAGCTCCAGCCTATTTTTTTGAAATTGGTCCAGATAGCTATAGATATGGTTTAGGTTATTATTGTGCTTCAAAATCTACTATGGATATCTTTAGAGAAGAAATACTAAATGACCCCTCTAAATTTTTGGCGGTAATTAATTGTGTTAAAAAACCATTTGAATTAGTAGGGGAAATGTATAAAAGACCATTAATCAAAGATCAAGATGAAAAATTATCGACATGGTACAATCGAAAGAACATTGCTGTAATGGTAACCAATAATCATATTGAAGATGTTCTAAATGGTGATTTACCGAATAAACTTGCTAAAGGTTTTAAACAACTTTTACCTCTATATGATTATTTGATGCGAGTAGAAATGATAAAAAATATCCCAAATCTATAGTTAATCAATAAGATAAAAAAATTGTAATAAAAAAATAGCCTTTTTCAAATATTTGGGAAGTTTAATATTAATTCTTTAACTCCATTTATAATAAATTGTGTACCAACACAGACCAGTAAAAAGCCCATTATTCTTGATGTGGCTTCTATACCACTTTTACCCATAAAGCGCATTATGCTACCAGCACTACGCATACAGAACCATAAAATAATACATAATAATAAAGGGACAAGTATTGATGAAGTATAAACAACCCAAGTCGATACATTATATCCACCACTTTTTACAGTGGAAGCCATACTGATTATCATAGCAATTGTTCCCGGTCCAGCAGTACTTGGCATTGCAAGTGGAACAAAAGCGATATTATTGGAAACTTCTTTCTTTTTTGCATCTGCTTCTAATGTTTTATGCGAGGGTTGTTGAGGAAAAAGCATTCTAAAACCGATAATGCCAACAATCATACCACCAGCGATTCGTAAACCAGGGATAGATATACCGAATGTGCTCATGACCAATTGTCCACAATAAAATGAAACAATCATGATGATGAAAACATAAATACAAGTCATTTTCGACTGGTAATTACGTTCCTCATTGGTCATATCTCCAGATAGACCTAATAGCAGTACAACGGTAGTTAACGGGTTTGTTAATGGAATAAACAGAATTAAACCAAAACCGACTGTTTGTATAAGTTCCAACATAACATCAATCTAAATCGTAATAAAAGTTCTAATTAAGTATAGATGAAATTTATAAAAAAGATACATTAACTTAGGTGAAAACTAAATAAATATTAGTGCAGTACTGTTTAGTTATGAATCTTTATTTGAAGTCTTGATTTTAAACAATGGTGCTTTTAAGTTTTGTGCTAATATAACGCCGATAAATGACATACCGCCACCAATTAAATGGTAACTACACAGTGTTTCATGCAAAAATAGTATTGAAATTATTGCAGTGATAACCGGTGTTAAATTTAAGAAAAGGGCGGTTTTATTTGCACCTAATTTTTTTATAGCTATAATCCAAGCAAATGGTGCAATAATTGAAGCCGGTATACCTGCATAAATAACAAGCCAAACATTGTCAGAATTTACAGTTAAATTGTTACTCATTAAAAAGCCTGGCAATAACATTAATGTACCAAACAAAATTTGAACATAGACTGAGTGCCAATTTGTGATTTTCATTGTCCATTTTTTGGTTAATACTCCATAAAGTGCATAAGACAGAGCAGCCATTAACATTAAAATTTCACCTTGACCAATCCCAAGTTCGAGAAGCCTAGTTGGCTCACCACCACTAATCAGCCAGATTAATCCAATAAAAGATAAAATACTGCCAATTAGCACCCCTTGAGTTGGTGGTGTTTTTAAAATGAATATGCTTAATAGGATAGTTAACAAAGGAATAATAGACATAATGATCCCCATCGTTAACACACTAATTGTTGCCGCTGCATAATAAGCAAGGCACTGATATAAAGCCATACCTAATAAACTAAGCACCATTAATTTAAGAGCTTGAGGAAAGATTTGCGGTAAGTTCTTAATAATTCCTCTTAGAAAAAATGGGGTTAATAGAATAAGTGCTAAAAACCAACGGTAGAAAGAGATAACCTCAGGTTCAATTGCGCCGACAGATAATTTATTGACAACTTGATTGCCAGCCCAAATAAATACTGCCATCAATGGGTATAAATAAGCCATATATTTCTTATGTAAACAATAGTAAAAGTTATTCGATGTAGTTTAACTTGTCTTAATTTATAAATATCACTAGAATCAGACAAAAAGAGCTATTATAAGACAATATTTATATTATTTAATTACCATGAATTTAATTTTTTAAACTAATTTGAATGATAAGGAATCTAAAAGATTTATGTTTCTTCATGATGAAGCATTTAATGCAGAGACTGAATATTCTTCTCATCAGCATAATTGGGGGCAAATTATATGTGTTAAGTCAGGTATTTTTGTCTTGAAAGTTCAAGGGCATAGATATTTGGCTCCTTCAGGATTTGCATTATGGATTCCGCCATATACCGAACACGGATGTTACAACAAAGAATTAACATGGTTTCGTACAATTAATATAACTAATTGCCAAATTATGCCTGATTACACTTGTTTGTTTGGTTTAAATAAAATCAGCCATGCTATTATTGATTCATTCTTTGAGCGAAATATTCTGGAGCCAGAAAGTGAACAGGATCTTCGTTTAGGACAAGTGTTAATCGATCAGCTCTTAATAGAATCTAACCTCACATTCTATTTGCCAAGTTCGAACGATAAATATTTAGCTCCTATTTTAAAAGAGTTAGAATTAGACCCAGCTAATAATAAGACTCTAGAACAGTGGGCTCAAACAGTATTTACAACCGAACGAACCCTTGCAAGACGTTGCCAACAAAAATTAGGTATGTCATTTAGAATGTGGCGTCAACGGTTACGATTTTTGTATAGTATCTCGCTTTTAGAACAAGATAAATCGATTCAAGATATCGCATTTTCTGTTGGTTATAGTTCAGTATCCGCTTTTATTACTATGTTTAAAAATATCGCAGGAGTTACACCTGATCTTTACCGTTCTAATACAGGTTTTAAGAAAAGTTAAATACAATAAATTGTTATTATTTGATAAAAGCATGTATGAATATGCATTGAACAAAGGCGTAATTTATACGCCTAGGTAATATAGAATTGAATAAATAACCATTAAAATGGAATATCGTCATCGAAGTCCATTGGTGGTTCAGGCATAGTTGGTTGACTAGCTGCTGGTTCATTTGCTGTTGAAGAACGTGGTGTACTAGGAGCAGACGAAGTATTATTAGCACTTTGTCCCCAGTTTTGTGAGCCATCATTAAAACTATCACCAGATCGAGAGCCTAAAATCTGTAATGTGCCACCTACAGCATTTATCACTACTTCAGTAGTATAACGATCATTACCCGCTTGGTCTTGCCATTTACGTGTTTGTAATTGTCCTTCTAAGTAAACTTGAGTACCTTTTTTGACATATTCGCCAGCAATTTCAGCTAATTTACCAAATACAACAACGCGATGCCATTCGGTACGATCTCTGTTTTCACCAGTTTGTTTATCTTTCCAAGATTCTGATGTGGCAACACTAAAATTTGCGACAGCGTTACCGTTTGGCATGTAACGAATTTCTGGATCCTGACCTAAATTACCTACTAAAATGACTTTATTAATACCTCGGTTTGCCATTATACACTCCTAACAATTACATAAATATCTGATATGTATTATTGTATCATGAGACTTAATTAACATCACCGAATTTAATTTAAATTTGGAATTAAGTATCCAAAATTTTAAAATACAGAAAGATTCGCTTTATCATAGGAATTTTTTACTATAACGAGTATAATGCCTGCCATTTGTAGATGTTATATCTTAAATATTTTTTCTCTTGGAGGCCTTATGATTAATGCGTTTGGATTAAAAAACAAACAATTAGTAAAAATTAATGAAGGCGATATTAAAAATGCGATCTGGATTGACTTAATTGAACCAGAAGAAGCTGATCGTGAAGTGATTTTGACTAATTTAGGCCAAAATCTAGCGACAAGTATTGAACTTGATGATATTGAGGCATCAGCCCGTTTTTTCGAAGATAATGAAGGACTACATGTTCACTCGTTCTTCTTTTATGAAGATGCGGAAGACCGAGCCGGTAACTCAACAGTTGCATTTACGGTACACAATGGTCGCTTGTTTACATTACGTGAACGTGATTTACCAGCTTTCCGTCTGTACCGAATGCGTTCACGTTATCAAGGCATGAATGATGGTAATCCATACGAAGTGTTATTGGATTTATTTGAAGTTAAAGTTGAGCAATTAGCTGATCAGATTGAAAATATTTATAGTGAGCTTGAAGAGTTAAGCTTAATTATTATGGATCGCTCAGCTCAAGAACATTATGATGAGGCTATTACATCTTTAGCAGAACTAGAAGATACTGCGTGGAAAGTACGGCTTTGTTTGATGGATAGTCAACGTGCGGTTAACTATTTAGTGCGCCGAGCAAAGATGCCTACAGATCAGTTAGAGCAAGCACGAGAGGTAATACGAGATATTGAATCATTGGTACCTCATAATGAATCTTTGTTCCAAAAAGTAAACTTTTTGATGCAAGCGGCTACCAGTTTTATCAATATTGAGCAAAGCCGAATAATTAAAATTTTCTCAGTTGTTTCGGTTGTATTCCTACCCCCAACTGTGGTTGCATCGGCTTATGGAATGAACTTTGAAAACATGCCTGAATTGAAGTGGGAGTATGGCTATCCTTTATCCTTATTATTGATGTTGCTAGCAGGTGTTGCCCCTTACATTTACTTTAAAGTTAAAAAGTGGTTATAGTTGGTTATTTCCTCCAAATTTCAAATATTAGCCGCTAATATTTTATTAGCGGCAATAATTCCATTAGTGAATTCAGTTAAAGCAATCTAGTTAAATCAATCTAAATAGTCCATAATATTACTCATTATGTTATAGCATTAATTGAATTGATTAAATTAATGGTTATCTAGAAAGATTTTATTTTTAAAAGGGAATCACATGAGTAAATATGCACTAGTTACTGATATTGGTGGAACCAATGCCCGATTTGCACTTTATAATTTAGATAGTAATGAATTATCAGCGATAACTAAAATCCTCATTTCAAAAGATGATGTATTGCTCAATCTTATTAAGACTTATTTAGCATCACAATCTGTAACTATTGAGATGGCTTGTATTGCTATAGCATGTCCAATTAACGAAGGTGATTTAATTGAAATGACGAATAATAATTTGTCATTTTCTCGCTCTGAACTAATTAGAGAATTGAATTTAACTAAGCTTGAAGTTATCAATGATTTCACTGCAGTATCGTATTCCATCCCTCAATTATCATCAGATGATGTGGTAAAAGTTGGTGGTGGTGAAGCTAATCTTAATTATCCAATAGCAATCTATGGTGCTGGAACGGGCTTAGGCGTTTCACATTTAATTAAATTAAACGAACATTGGCTTAGTTTATCCGGTGAAGGGGGGCACACTGAATTACCAATGATTAATGAAGAAGAAGATCGAATTTTACAACAGTTACGCAACAAATTTGGTCGGGTGTCTTCAGAAAGATTTCTATCTGGTAATGGTATTGTTAATATTTATCAAGCATTGTTACAAATCAATAATCAACCGATTGAAAATATCACTCCAGATATAATCGTTAATAAAGCATTGTCTAATAGTTGTCCGCTCTGCTTAGCAACTTTAAATTATTTCTGTACTTTTATGGGACGATTTGGTGGCAATTTGGCTTTAACTCTTAATACCCAAGGCGGTGTGTATATTGCGGGTGGCATTGTTCCCCGATTCATCGAATTTTTTAAATCATCGCCATTTAGAGAAGCATTTGAACACAAAGGTCGTATGTCTTTTTTAGTTAAAAAAATTCCTGTTTATGTCATAACGCATAAAGATCCGGGATTATTTGGTGCTGGTGCTTATTTACAAAATAGCCTGAAATAATTGAGAGGTAAGATGTAATTTTATGATGTGGTGTTATATCTATAGAAGTAGCAAAAAAGAAAACTGTTATTTATATATGGAACGTGAAAATGATTTTTCACATATACCGGAAAAGATAATGTCAATTTTTGGTGCGCCTGTCTTTGTTATGAAAGTATTGCTTGATGGTAAAAGGCGTTTTGTTGTTGGAACAGCAAATGAAATTGAAGAAAAGATCAAAGAGGATGGATTTTTTTTACAAATGTTAAATGAAGATGATTTTAAAGTATGATTGAACCTTTTTGGGAACATAAAACCTTAGATCAGATGAGTGATGATGAATGGGAACAACTTTGTGATGGATGTGGCCAGTGCTGTCTAAATAAATTAATGGACGAAGATACTGACGAAATCCTATATACTAATGTTGCCTGTAATTTGCTTGATTCAAATACTTGTCAATGTAAGCATTATCATACCCGTTTTGATTATGAGCCTGATTGTATAAAATTAACACGGGAAAATTTACTGACTATTGAATGGTTACCAGAAACTTGTACTTACCGTTATTTTTCCGAAACAGGAGTATTACCTGAATGGCATCCGCTGATTGTCGGTAATAAAAAATTAATGCATAAGTTAAAAATATCAGTTAAAAATAGAATTGTTTATGAAAAGGATGTTATTTTTTGGGAAGATCATATTATTTAAAAGAGAGCATAGGCTCTCTTTTATTTTTTAGAATGCTAGCCACAAATTACCGAGAAAATCGATTGCTAATAAATTCAAAAACATCAATATAAACACAACAACCATAAATGAAAGATCAATCATGCCAATTGGTGGAATAATCCGGCGAATTGGCGCAACTAATGGTTCTGTCAATTGAGCAAGTAATTCATCTGCGACTGATTGACCACGACTAACCCAACTTAAGATAGCTCTAAAGAATAATAACCAAAATAATAAATGACCAAAAGCATGCACCATGGCAGCTAAAGCAAATAAAAGATAATAAGGGCTCCAAATCGGTGCATCTATGCCCTCGAAACGATAAATAAACATAACTTTAAGTAATGCAAACAGATAAAAAATGAGCCAAGTTGCTGTATCAATACGTCCGATAGATGGCATTAATTTACGTAATGGACCAATTATCGGTTGGGTAATACGCACAATAAATTGGGTAAATGGGTTATAAAAGTTGACTCTTGCCTGTTGCATCCACAATCGTAGAATAACAACGTATAAGCAAATAGTTAAAACAGCTCTTCCTAAGAAGATTAACGATATCATTGATTACTCCTAAAAAATAACTTGCTCAGCAATATATCATACATATTGTCTGGCACCAAAAATTGCACTGCCAATACGAACCATTGTACTTCCAGCCTCAATAGCAGCGTGCATATCACCAGACATCCCCATAGATAATGTATCTAAAAATGGATAATCAGTTTTTAAAGAACCCAAAAGCTGATTCATTTGTTTAAACACAGCAAATTGTTTCGCAAAATCATTTTCAATTTCAGGGATAGCCATTAAACCTCGTAATCTTAAATTAGGTAATGTAATAATTTGTTTTATCAAATCAGCTACCTCATCTATTGCAACGCCGGATTTGGTCTGTTCATTGCTAATATTTACCTGAATAAGGACATTTAATTTGTCCATATTTGTTGGGCGTTGTGAATCAAGGCGTTGGGCAATTTTGAAACGATCAATGGTATGCATCCAATCAAAATTTTCAGCCACTAATTTAGTTTTGTTCGATTGTAATGGGCCGATAAAATGCCAGACAACAGGGATATCAGGCATACAATGTTTAAAGTGTGTAATCTTCTCAACACCTTCTTGAACATAATTTTCCCCAAATGATAATTGACCAGCATTTATTGCTTGTGAGATTAATTCTACAGGTTTGGTTTTACTAACTGCAATAAGTTCGATTGACTTGGGATCTCTATCGCAATCTAAAGCAATTTTGTTAATTTTGTTTTTAATTGTTATTAAATTGTCATGTACTGTGTTCATGTGAATTCCCAATAAAAGAATGGTTAATTAAAAATAATGTTAAATTCAATGTTGACCTTTAGTTTAACGCAAAAAGCCTCTGATTTGCATCTTTCTAGTGGTGAAGCTCCGTGCATTCGCATTAATGGAAAATTGAAATTTATCTCAAGTGATAAATTATCACCAATTAAGCTAAAAATTGAGTTATTAAATCTACTTGATGATGAGCAAAAAGTAACTTTACAACGAAATCAACAGATTGATTTTGCTTATTATCTTAAGAATGTGGGAAGATTTAGGGTAAACATTTTCTATCAACAACGAGGAATTTCAGCTGCATTTAGAATTATTAACCAACAAATCCCAACTTTATGTGAAATTGAGGCACCAGAAATATTGAAAAAATTGGTAAATGTAGAATCAGGAATTATTTTAGTTACTGGTGCAACTGGTAGTGGGAAATCAACAACATTAGCGTCTTTAATTCAATATATTAATCAAGTTGCAGCTAAACATATTATTACATTAGAAGATCCTATTGAGTTTATTTATCAAAATGAAAAGTCTCTAATCCAGCAAAGAGAAATTTCACATTTTGGTGAAGCTATTGATAGCTTATTAAGACAAGATCCGGATATTATTATGTTAGGTGAATTACGTAATAAAATCACTATTCAAGCCGCATTAACAGCTGCCGAAACTGGGCATTTAGTTTTTGCTACTCTACATACTAATTCAGCAATTCAAACGATTAATCGAATAATTGATGTATTTGAATACGGATCACGTGAGTTAATTCGAACACAATTGTCTAGTAGTTTACAAGCAATTATCTGTCAAAAACTAATCTCATATAATGATACTCGTAAAGCGATATTTGAAGTACTTATCAATACACCAGCAGTGAGTAATTTAATTAGTGAAGGAAAAATAAAGCAAATATTGTCGTTAATGCAGACTGGTCAAAAAAGTGGAATGAAAGTGATGAGTGAAGAAAAATAATAACTTTAAGAATCTTAAAAAAAATTAACAAATTGAGTTTGCCAGATTTTGCAAATTTAATTATAATTTAAGACTTGATTATATTATGAAAATTTGATCAAGTCGTAAAATTAACATTATGACAAAGGACTGAAAATATGTTAAAATACAGTTGTTTAGAGGCCAGCCAGCCAGCCAGCCAGCCAGCCAGCCAGCCAGCCAGCCAGCCAGCCAGCCAGCCAGCCAGCCAGCCATTAATGATCCATCATCGAATTTAGTTTCTTGTTCTTTTTATAGAATTCTAATCGAATTCCTGCAATTTTTACAAAAAAAGATAGTTCCAAAATTTAATAATTGTTTATTTTCTATATTTAATTCTAGCATCTGTTTTTTATTATCTAGCTTATTAAGCAACAAAATTTATACATTTTGTTTTACATTTCAAAAAAGAACTATTAATAAGCGAAAATTTTTAATTGTGTTATTTATTGTATTATCTTTTAGTTCATTAACTATAGATGCTGTATTTGCTTTGACTTCTCACACTGTTAATGTGGTACATGGTAGTAGCCCTTATATTAGTTTTGATGGAGGGGATACCGCTACGGATTCTGTCTTGCCATTAATATCAATAACATTACCAGAGAATAAGGTAATAAATTCTGCAGAAGATAGATCAACACCATCAAATCCTATATTTATAGATAAAGTTTCTCCAATATTCAGCGATATTAATACTTATTTGCCCCATGATAAATACCCATCAGTGGGGTTGTCTAATGTAATATTCACCAATAATTTTTGGGCGGATAATGATGGAGATGAATTGAATATTATTACTGGCAATTTAAATGTGAAATGGCAGAACTCATTAGGTGAGGATATAACTGAGTTTGTCAAATCAAACCCAAATAGTGATTTAGATGCTTGTAAATCTCCTTATAAATTAACAATTACCGTAGATGATGGAATTTTGGTTACTAGTTTTGGTATTCCTAAACAAGGTACTTTTATTGGAGGTAGCCATAGTTATTATATTTCTACAAATTCACCAAAAGCATGTTATGCAAAACCAAGTATTTTAAATGGTACAGGAGTTTTTTTAGGTCCTCCTGAACAATGGGATGCAAATAAAGGTTTCAAACGACAAAATATTGGAATTCCTGATAGCAATTTTCCGACTACAGGTTCACATGGTTTAGATTTTGAACTATTACTTGAGGGAGTAACTTCTCAACAAGTGATATTAGTTAATGGTACAACTATTTCGCCGATATCAGGAAATGGCGTTTCTTTATTATTAACACCTAAAAGTAATAATGTACTAAATATTAAATTACTTGGCCCTAATCATAAATCGGCATCTAAAATATTTTCACCATCATTATTTAAAATTTATGCCGATAATGCAAAAAAACAGCTATTGTATAGTTTTAATCTATCTCGTTGGTATATCGCTAATTCTGAAGGACCAAGAGAAAAAGGGGATGTCAATACAACCTTTGAGACTGCTAAAATTTATTGTCAGCAGTTAGGCGCCTATCGATTGCCTAGTGTTCGAGATTATAGCAATGGTAATAGTGCAGACTGGCATGAAGGTATACCTAATTTTAATCATTTTGAATATCAACGACGCATTAGTTATAAAAATACTCAATCACAATGGGTTGGTGGCATTTTTAACGAATGGGGGATGACTTATACTGATGAAGGGGAATATATAGATAGTGATTGGCTTTATTGGCATGGCTATTGGAGTAGTGATGTATATGTTGATGGGAATCCATATTATGTCGATCCAAGTGATTTAGGTGGAGGTAGTGGTATTGTTCATACCTATCCTGCTACTTATACAAATGTCAGAGTTGCATGTGTGAATGCATATTAGTATAGCAATTAGTAAGCTTGTAGTGCGTAGCACACCAAGCGTTGAATTTAGCAACAAATGCATAACGAACCTTATTGTGCATAGCACGGTAAGGTTCGTCATGTCATCTACTTAAAAAATATACAGTGAAAATAATGAGTAATGAATATTGAAGATAAAATTAAATTAACAGAACAATCTTTAGCAATATACTTTATCAAGGATAGTGGTCTATTTTGTCGGATGTATAATCAGTCAGCGTATATAGTGACCCATTTACTAAAACATAAACTAAAATTACAAGTCAAACAAATTAAAAAAATGAATAACCAATTTATTATTAGTTGTGGGCTTCCAATAGATAGCGTTTTAAACCGTTTTCCTGATGTAAAAAAGACTGACTGGGGATATATTTTATCGAAAAAGTTTGATATGAGTTGTTATCAAGACTGGCGTTTATATCATATTCATCAGGCAAAAGCTAAAATGGTAAAAGATAGCCAATATTCTCAATATGAGAATATGTATAATAATCAAAAAATCAATAGGATAGAGTTATTAAGTGAAAACTTTAGATTAACATCGGAACAAATAGTATATTTATTAAAGCGAAAAGAGGGTAAGTATCCAACCAATTTTGATCATAACTTTTTATCGGAGCTAGCATTAAATATTAGATCATTTTCTCAAAAACATTTATCGGGTAAAACTAAATAGCAAACTTTGAGTATTTATTGAAAAATGTACTATAATTATCCAACTGACTTTTTTGATAGAGGTGTAAATAAATGGAACAGCGTATAGGTTTTATCGGTATAGGTAATATGGGTAATGCTATTTTACAGGGTATTTTGGTAAGTAATATTGTACCTGGCACGCAAATTTATGTTTATGATCCTCACCTTGAAAAAGGCCAAGCATTAAATCAGTCTTATTCAATTAATAACTTGACTTCGGCAAGGGATGTGGCACGAGAATCGGATATTGTGTTTGTAGCCGTCAAACACAACATTATTGCTGATGTATTAAGTGATATTCAAAAAGAATTAAAAAAGAATACTATTGTTATCTCCATTGCCGCTGGTGTAACAATTAAAACTATAGCGAAATGTGTTGGTTATGAGCAAAAAATAGTGAGAGTAATGCCAAATACTCCAGCAGTAGTCAATGCCGCAATGTGTTCAATAACACCTAATACCGAAGTTACAGATGAAGAATTAGCTGTTGTGCAGAAATTATTAAATTGTATCGGTGAAACAGAAGTCGTACCTGAGTATTTAATTGATGCCGTAGTGGGAGCGAGTGGTTCCTCACCAGCTTTCGTATTTATGTTTATTGAAGCGCTTGCCGATGGAGCGGTTAAAGGTGGTTTATCTAGAAAACAAGCGTATAAATTTGCCGCGCAGGCGGTATTGGGCTCGGCAAAATTGCTACTTGAAACAGGTAAGCATCCTGGTGAGTTAAAGGATATGGTTTGTTCACCCGCCGGTACGACAATTGAAGGTGTACAAATGCTAGAGGCAAAAGGGTTTAGATCTGCCATAATTGAGGCTGTAGATGCTGCTATTAAAAAATCTAAAGAATTAGCAGAAAAATAAAAAAATTAACATGATTAATAACAATTGGTTACTAATCATGTTAAGAAAATTTGCAAATTAATAAAAACATTGCTTGTATTGATCATCTTTTTATGAGTTAATAGTCACCAGCATATTACATGCAGATTTATTTTGTAACATTTAGATTTATGCAGTTTGTAGTTTACTTTAATCACGTTTGTATTAGTTTTCTTCAGTCTTGTCTTCTCTTTGTTAATAAGTAGTCTAGGTTTTATGTTTTTAAGTATTGCCTTTTATGGTAGAGATTAATTTATTTATAGGAAGATTATTATGTCTAAAAAAACTGGTCAAGTTAAATGGTTCAATGAAAGTAAAGGTTTCGGTTTTATTTCTCCTTCAGACGGAAGTAAAGATGTGTTTGTTCACTTCTCTGCAATTTCTGGTGATGGTTTTAAAACTCTAGGCGAAGGTCAACAAGTAGAATTTTCTATCCAAGATAGTGCTCGTGGTCCAGCTGCTGCAGATGTTACAATCATCTAACTGATTGTTTAATCTTACCAGTAATATTTTTACTGGTAAGATTCTCTTCTATTATAGAACTTGCCTTATTCCATTCTTTATTCTCAGATTATCCCTAGAACATAAATAAAATTTTATTTTTATAAAATTATTAATTTAGAAATAAAAATTCTAAAAAAATAAGTCCTATTTTTGACTTTGTTTCGTTTCTCTTCGCTCTGTATGGATGAATTAATTGAAAATTGTAAAACTTATTTTGATAAAGTGTATAGTATCTGATGATAAAGTTAATTACCGACAAATGGCTTTGAATAAGCTAAATTTAGAATCAGTTAAACAATGTATTTCGACGAAGTTAGTTGAGAGTCAAGAAGAAGGTTATTAGCAATTAGAAGAAACATTGCAACTATTGGAAGCTATTAGCAAAAAAATTTAAAATTATTTATTACGATAACGAAATTCCCATGGCGCTATCGGACGTTTATCTTTCCATAACCCTTTTTTATTTTGTTTGGCTTTTGACTCAAGTTTCAGCATATTGTTATTATTGACGATGCCTTTATAGCGATAAGCCCACGCAAAACCATTTGCTACCATTTTGGCGTTAATATTGATTTGTTCTAGGTATATGGTTCCTAATGTACGTTGATAGATATCTTTATTACTTTCTTGAACAAAAACATTTTTTCCGGCAATTAATGAGGCTAAGTATTTTCTTGAAGCCTTACCATATGCTTGTTGGCTTTCTGGTGCATCAATATCAAGCAAACGAACGCGAATTTTTTGTTTTTTCGGGGTGAGTATATCTACAGTATCACCATCAATAACTTTAACCACTTTACCATTGAAATCAGCTTGAACTTGGCTAATTACAGTTAAGAATAATGCAATTGAGAGTAAAAATTTGCGAAGAAAATACATTATAGGCCAGCTTTAGAATAGCAAATAAAAAAATACTCCCTGCTAATATTCAGTTAATCACTGACACTAAACAAGGAGTTATATTTTCAAAAATTAAAATTCAGAAGTATCTTTGAATAATCCAACTTTAAGATCAGTTGCTTCGTAAATTAATTTACCATCAACATAAACTTCGCCATCACCGATACCCATAATTAATTTACGGTTAATAACGCGTTTAAAATTAATTTTATAAGTAACTTTTTTATTATGAGGTAATATTTGGCCTTTTAATTTTAATTCACCAACACCAAGTGCTCTACCTTTACCTTTACCACCGATCCAGCCTAGATAAAATCCGACTAATTGCCATAATGCATCAAGGCCAAGACAACCAGGCATTACTGGATCATTTTTGAAATGACATTTAAAAAACCATAAATCAGGGTTAATATCTAATTCAGCTTCAACATAGCCTTTACCAAAACTACCACCGTCTTCGTTCATTTCGATGACACGATCCATCATTAGCATTAAATCAGAAGGTAATGGCGGTCCATCATGACCAAATAATTCACTATTGCCTGATTTAATCAAATCTGCTTTATCATACGAAGATTTACGTTCAAATGTCATAAAAAAAACCTTTTATTTTGTTGTCATTACCTGATTGCTTATAAAAGCATATATTTAATATAAAACAAATAACTATTATAAGCTGTAAAGTTTTACATTATTATCTTTTGATTCCATCAATGGAATTTTGGTCTCAGTTTATTGTGTATTGTTACTTTTTGCAATTTTTTTCCAGCGACCAAGCCAACCATCGTGTTTTCTCTCTTGAACTAACATTGATTGCATACGCGCATGAATCAATTTATAAAGACTAATTTTGTTTTCATCTTTAAAAGGAATACCGGTTAATAAATAGAGTGCATCTGCGACATGTTCGACAGCCCAAATTGAAAATTTATTATTATTAATGGCATCAATAACTTCATCACTTAGACTCAAATGACGTTGATTGCTAGCAGGAATGATTACACCCTGTTGACCAGTTAAACCTTGATGCTGACAAACAGCAAAAAAGCCTTCGATTTTTTCATTTACGCCACCAATTGATTGAACATGACCAAATTGATCAACTGAACCTGTGACAGCTAATTGTTGATCGATAGGTTGATTAGACAGTGCACTAATAAGGGCGCAAAGACCTGCAAGCGAGGCGCTATCGCCATCAATCTCACTATATGATTGTTCAAACACCAAAGATGTAGAAAATGGCAGTTGATGATTAATTGCAAACTCCGACATAACAAATGCTTGCATAATCATCATTCCTTTAGAATGAATATTACCTGCAAGATCGGTTTTACGTTCAATATCAATCAATTCACCGTCACCAAAATGAACTAAACAGCTTAAACGTGTTGGTTCGCCAATGGCTTTAGGATAGCCCGGGTACTCGATAACCGATAATCCATTAATCTGGCCAACCACTTGCGACTTAGTATCAATCATGATTTGATTGGTAAAGAACTCATCATGGAATCGCTCGGTTAAATAATTTTCTCGCCATGCTTTCTGTTCTAAAGCTTTGCTGACTGCTAATTCATCAATATTCTCATTTTGTACAAAATAAGATGAATTTAGTAATAGTGATTGAATCCACTCAATGCTGAGCGGTAGGTAATATTGATCACCGGTATATCTTGTTGCATGCTTGTAAATTTTAGCAAAAGCTGTTTTTTCAATTGTTGATAATGCTAGTTTGCGACTAATAAATTGTAAATAATTCATCCAATCATTGATTTGGGCAGATTCAGTTATTTTTAATTCACTTTCAAATTCAGCATAAATAGATGATGAATAAAATTCAGGTTCAAATTCCTGTAATTCTGCTAAAGATAATCTATCACCAACTAAGATGATACGTAGATCTAACGGCATGGCAGGAATCGATAATGGTAATGGGTGCGAATCATCTGCTGAAAACCATTCAAAGGTTTGCGACATAACCATTTGTTTTAATTTAGTCCAAACAATTGGTTGAGCAAGCAGAGAACGTAAGCCTAAAATTAAAACACCACCATTAGCTTGGTGAACTAATCCCGCTTGTAATTTAATTGGACTGTTTTCTGGTTGGCGTACACAACCAAAAAGTTTTTCAATATCAACTACTGTTGCTGTTAAACAATTATCTTGAACAGCAAAATTATCTTGTTTACTTCTCGCTTGCGTTAATGTGATTTTATTTTCACTAAAATAATAACTATAACCTAGCGTTGTAGAAGTTAAACTTGCTTTAACCGATTGTTTAAGGAGATCAAAAAAAAGTTCGCTTTCAGAAGCTTTTAGTAGCATAAAACGCGAGCGATAATGTGTATTATTATTTTTACACAATAGTGACACGGCTGCGGCAACGCGAGGTTGCCATGATAGTACATTTGTTAATCCATCACTGAATAAATCTGTTTTAATATCGTTATTATTTAAAATGTAATTTATATCAGGTTGGACTTCTTGAGAGTTGAGTTGTTTGATTGCCAAAGTATTGTCTTTTCTATTAGCTATATTATTAAATTAAATTATAACAAGTATCGATTATAACGCCAACAAATAACCAATCTCTTTGTGCTAACAAATAAAAAAATTACAGAAAGATTTTTAAAAATCAGTTAAACTGTTGGGTAAATTTAGTTTAGTTTTTCTTGATTACTACCACTAACAACAATTAAATATGCTCAAACTCAAAAATAATCATATCAAAGATGATCAAACCTCGCAGATAGTCAGTTGGGGGCATTGGTTTACCCTATTTAATATTTTTGTTGTTATTGTACTTGGTAGTCAATATTTGTTAATTGCTGACTGGCCTCGAACTTTTATGGGGCGTTTTTATGCAATCATTAGTGCTATAGGACATTTTAGTTTTCTCACCTTTATAGCCTATCTGATTTTGTTGTTTCCATTAAGTTTTTTTATTCACTCTTCGCGTTGGCAACGAATTATTGCTACTGTAATCGCCACAATAGGTATTAGTTTACTTCTGATTGATATTGAAGTATTTTCTCATTTCAGAATGCACCTTAATCTATCTATATGGCAATTATTCACTTCGGACAAAACGTCTTTTTTAAATAGTGCTTTTATTCTTATTCCTTTTATTCTTTTAATTGAGATATTATTTGCCATATGGAGTTGGAAAAAACTACGTAGCTTAAGTAAACGGAAACGTTATGCTAGACCAGTAGTTATTGGTTTTATTCTTTGTTTTGTTTCATCGCATTTAATTCATATTTGGGCCGATGCTAATTTTTATCGCCCAATTACTATGCAACGTTCAAGTTTACCGCTCTCTTATCCATTAACTGCTCGTCATTTTCTGGAACGTTATGGATTTATTGCCGAAAATGATTACCGAAATAGAACTATTCAGGAAGGTAATCCATTTGCAATTGCTATTGAATATCCACTCGCTCGAATTAGTTTTGATGAACAACAAAATAAGAAAAACGTTTTAATAATCAATATTGATGGTTGGAATAATCAATTATTGGCGAACAATATGCCTTGGCTTAAGGAATTTGCTAATCAGAATATTAATTTTACTAATCATTATGCTACTAGTAGTCAGGCTTATTTGAATAATTTCTCACTATTTTATGGATTAGATCCTAATTACTATAATAGTATCCTTGCCGGTCATAAGACATCGGTTTTATTCGATACAGTAACAAAACAGCGTTATAACATCGGCTTATTCTCTGCTGACGGTTTTTCTGAACCACTTTACCGTTATGCATTATTGTCTAATTTCTCAATTCCTAGTGGTAAAAAACAAACTAATAAACTTACTACTGACTATTGGATGGCATGGCATGACGAACAAAATAAACTTGAGAATCATGCGCCTTTATTTTCTGTCATTCAATATTCTTTTGCTACTAAAAATAAAAAAATACCAATGGTTGAATTAGAAGCAGAAGCTAAAAAACTCGATCAATATTTAGAATCTTTGATTGCTTATTTAAGATTATCTAATGCATATGAGAACACGATAATAATCATTACTGGTTCAAATGATCTAAAAATAGATGAAGCCAAAAAATTAGTACAACGTAATACTGAAAATAGCTTTAATCGTGAGGTATTAAAAGTGCCATTGATTGTTTCATGGCCAGGAAGGGAAATAAAACAAATTAGTACTATTACCTCACAAACAGATATCTTAAGAACATTAATGCAAGATGCATTTAAAGTTACCACCCCAGCGCAGCAGTACAGTCAGGGGCGAAATTTATTTAATGAGTATACTCGTGAATGGATTTTAGCTGGCAGTGAAAATCAAATTGCTGCGCTTTATGATTATAAAACAGTGGTAATTGATGCATATGGACGGTCTAAAATTTATGATTTAAATGGTAAACAATTGAAAGACGAAAAAATTAGCTTACCAATCTTCTTACAAATTGTTACTGAAAATCGCCGTTTTATTGTTGTCGATAATTAAATACTAAATTAATAGGAGGTGATATTTATTTCACCTCTTTTCCCATTGCTTGTAAATCGGCATGATAAGAAGAACGGACAAACGGCCCACAAGCAGCGTGGGTGAATCCCATTGCTAAAGCAGTCTGTTTTAATTCTTCAAATTCTTGAGGTGATACATAACGTTCAACAGGTAAATGATATTTACTTGGTTGTAGATACTGACCTAAAGTTAACATAGTTACGCCATTACTGCGTAAATCTTTTAGTACTTGAATGAGTTCTTCATTTGTTTCACCTAATCCGACCATTAAACCTGATTTAGTCGGAATTTTTGGATGTTTTTCTTTAAAAGAAGCAAGTAATTTTAATGATCCCTCATAATTAGCACCGGGGCGAATTTTTTTGTATAAGCGAGGAATGTTTTCTAAATTATGGTTAAACACATCTGGTGGATTTTCGCTTAAAACCTCTACTGCTTCATCAATACAACCTCGGAAATCAGGTGTTAATGTTTCAACTTTGATATTCGGGCTTAATGCGCGAATTTCTTGAGTACAAGCTGCAAAATGGCTAGCTCCTCCATCTTTTAAATCGTCTCGGTCAACAGATGTGATGACTACATAACGTAATTTCATCTCTTGAATAGTTAAGGCTAGTTTGCTCGGTTCTTCACGATCAGGTGGTAATGGACGGCCATGTGCAACATCACAGAAAGGACAACGGCGAGTACAAATATCGCCTAATATCATAAAAGTTGCTGTACCGTGATTAAAGCATTCAGCCAAATTTGGGCAAGATGCTTCTTCACACACAGAATGTAATCCATGCTTACGCATAGTGTTTTTAATATGGGCAATATTATCGTTATGAGCAGATAATTTAATTCTCATCCAATCAGGTTTTTTTAATGGAGCGATATCCTCAACTGTAATGGTTGGAATGAGACGCGTTTTATCAGCGTCACGATATTTGGAACTGCGGATTTGATTTTCAGTATTTTGCATATTTAATATCTTAGTTGTTTGGTAACTGATTAATAAAATTATCAGTTAATAACTGGTTAATCTCTTGACGATCAATTTGTGCAATATAATGCTTCATGTGAGTCATTTTTAAACCTGCATAGCCACACGGATTAATATAATTAAACGGTGTTAAATCCATATCAATATTAAGTGCTAAACCATGTAATGTACAACCATGCTTAATATGTAATCCTAGTGAGCAGATTTTTTGTTGATTGATATAGACGCCAGGTGCATCCGATTTTGAATAAGCGGTAATGTCATAGTGCTGTAAAGTTTGAATAACACTATTTTCTAAATAACTAACCACATCTCGTATACCTATTTTACGTCTTTTTAAATCAAACAAAATATACATAATTTGTTGGCCAGGGCCATGATAGGTAATTTGACCGCCACGATCAGTTTGCACCACTTGAATGTCAGTAGTGGTCAGTAAATGTTCAGGTTTACCTACTTTACCTTGAGTGAAAACCGGTAAATGCTCAACAAGCCAGATTTCATCTAAGGTTTGCGCATCACGCAGTTTAGTAAAATCGTGCATAGCTTGATAAGTTTTTAGATAAGGCAACATACCTAATTGTTTAATAACAACGTCTTTATTTGGCATATCCAACACTGGTTAAGTTGTAATTTATCAATAAATTTACATCTATATAGCAGATTTTGCTATAACTTGACAACCATCACTCATTCAATGTATAACTCATAACACAAGATTCTTACTATACCCACAAATTAAATTTGATTTTTATCAAATAATTATCATTTTTATCAAATTAATAATTGAAATAGTTGATTAATTTAATAGGAATTAACATTCTTTTATAACCGTCAGTTTACTTTACTTTTTTTAGGAAGATGGCAGACTTATAGCAATAAAGCATCCGTAATGCAAAGTTGGAGCTTATAGAGTTAGTTATGACGTCTGTTATAGCTAAGGATAGCAAAAACTGCATTTTTTAAAACAAAAAAGAGGTTTTTATATGTCGGACATGCAAGTGAATGATATTGATCCAGTAGAAACGCAAGATTGGCTTAAAAGTTTAGAGTCAATTATTCGTGAAGAAGGCGTAGAACGAGCGCAATATATTATTGAACAAATTGTAAATAAAGCCAGAGATGGCGGAGTTCCTTTACTATTTGGTTCATCAACTAGTAACTATATTAATACTATTCCTGTCGATGAACAACCTGCCTATCCAGGTGATTGGGAAATTGAAAGACGTATTCGTTCTATTGTTCGCTGGAATGCAATGATGATGGTTCTTCGCGCTTCTAAAAAAGATTTAGAACTGGGTGGTCACATGGCATCATTCCAATCTGCAGCGACATTTTATGAAGTCTGTTTTAACCATTTTTTCCGTGCTCGTAATGAAAAAGATGGTGGTGACTTAATTTATTTCCAAGGTCATATCTCTCCGGGTGTTTATTCTCGCGCATTTATTGAAGGACGACTAACCGAGGAACAATTAGATAATTTCCGTCAAGAAGTACATGGAAAAGGATTATCATCTTATCCTCATCCAAAATTAATGCCTGAGTTTTGGCAATTCCCAACTGTTTCAATGGGATTAGGTCCAATTAGCGCTATTTACCAAGCTCGCTTTTTAAAATATCTGAATCATCGTGGATTGAAAGATACTACTGAACAAACAGTTTATGCATTTTTAGGTGATGGCGAGATGGATGAGCCAGAATCAAAAGGTGCAATCACAATTGCTACACGTGAAAAATTGGATAACTTAGTATTTGTAATTAATTGTAATTTACAACGCTTAGATGGGCCAGTTACCGGTAATGGCAAAATTGTTAATGAATTAGAAGGCGTATTTGCTGGAGCTGGTTGGAATGTAATTAAAGTGCTTTGGGGTGATCGCTGGGATAAATTATTACAAAAAGATAAATCAGGAAAATTAATTCGCTTAATGAATGAAACGCTTGATGGTGATTACCAAACCTTTAAATCTAAAGATGGTGCTTATGTTCGTGAGCATTTCTTTGGTAAATACCCAGAAACTGCAGAATTAGTAAAAGATATGTCTGATGAAGAAATTTTCAGACTTAATCGTGGTGGTCAAGATCCAGAAAAAATGTTTGCTGCATTTGCTAGAGCAAAAGAAACCAAAGATCGTCCAACAGTGATTTTAGCACATACTATTAAAGGTTATGGTATGGGTGCAGCAGCAGAAGCTAAGAATATTGCGCACCAAGTGAAAAAAATGAATATGGACGGTGTTCGTCATGTTCGTGATTTCTTCAATATCCCAGTTACAGATGATGCACTTGAAAAATTACCTTACATTAAATTTGAAGAACATACTCCTGAATACAAATATATTCATGAACGCCGTCAAGCCTTACACGGTTATGTGCCGTCAAGATTGACTAAATTCTCGGGAACTGTATCAATTCCTTCTTTAACTGAATTTGCACCATTACTTGAAGCGCAATCGAAAGAAATTTCAACCACAATTGCCTTTGTACGTGCACTTAACATTATGTTAAAAGATAAAGAATTAGCGCCTCGTTTAGTGCCGATTCTTGCTGACGAAGCTCGTACCTTTGGGATGGAAGGCTTATTCCGTCAGATAGGAATTTATAATCCACATGGTCAACAATATACTCCGCAAGATAAAGAACAAGTTGCTTACTATCGTGAAGATGAAAAAGGCCAAATCTTGCAAGAAGGTATTAATGAATGTGGTGCAACAGCATCGTGGTTAGCAGCTGCAACTTCTTATAGTACTAATGATTTACCAATGATTCCTTTCTACATTTATTACTCTATGTTTGGTTTCCAACGTATTGGTGATTTAATGTGGGCGGCAGGCGATCAACAAGCTCGCGGCTTTATGATCGGTGGTACTTCTGGTCGTACTACATTAAATGGTGAAGGATTACAACATCAAGATGGTCATAGTCATATTCAAGCGTTAACTATCCCTAACTGTGTATCTTATGATCCAGCTTATGCATATGAAGTTGCTGTTATTATGCAAGATGGTTTACGTCGCATGTATGGTGAACAAGAAAATGTTTACTATTATATTACTACACTTAATGAAAACTATGCTCAACCTGCAATGCCAGAAGGGGCTGAAGAGGGTATCCGTCGTGGTATTTATAAATTAGATACTGTTGAAGGACAACAAGGTAAACCTACTGTTCAATTATTAGGCTCTGGTTCAATATTACGCCATGTTCGTGAAGCGGCAGATATTCTAGCTAAAAATTACGGTATTAGCTCAGAAGTGTATAGTGTAACTTCGTTCACCGAATTAGCTAGAGATGGTCAAGATTGTGAACGTTACAATATGTTACATCCGAGTGAACCAGAGAAAGTTCCTTATGTTGCTCAAATAATGAATAATAATCCAGCAGTTGTTTCAACTGATTATATGAAAATTTATGCAGAACAAATTCGTGGATTTGTACCGGCAGAAAGCTACAGAGTATTAGGTACTGATGGATTCGGTCGCAGTGACAGTCGAGAAAATTTACGTCATCATTTTGAAGTCGATGCATCTTATGTTGTGATTGCAGCATTGGGAGAATTAGCTAAACGTGGTGATATTCAAACAAGTGTTGTTGAAGACGCGATTAAAAAGTTCGACATCAATGCTGATAAGCTCAATCCACGTAATGCATAAGAGGTAAAAAATAATGACTATTGAAATAAAATTACCCGATATCGGAAGTGATGAAGTTGAAGTAACAGAGATTTTAGTTAAAGTTGGCGACAAAGTTGAAGCTGATCAATCGTTATTAACGGTTGAGGGCGATAAAGCATCAATGGAAATTCCTGCTCCACAAGCAGGAATTGTAAAATCAATCATTGTTAAAATCGGCGATAAAGTTACCACTGGTGTAAGTATTATGGAATTTGATGACAGCGGAACAGAGGCTGCAGCAGATAAACAACAAACGGCCGCACCAGTTGCTGCACCATCAGCCCCAAGTGCCAGCCAAGTGGTTGATGTTAATGTACCTGACATTGGTGGTGATGAAGTTGAGGTCACTGAAATTTTAGTTAAAGTTGGTGATTCAGTTTCCGTTGATGATTCACTTATAACAGTAGAAGGCGATAAAGCCTCAATGGAAGTGCCTGCTACTATTGCTGGTGTTGTGAAAAGCATTTCAGTAAAAATTGGTGATAAAGTTAAAACTGGCTCAAAAATTATGGAATTTGAGACAGTTGCTAGCAGTGCACCAGTAAAAACTGATGTTGCACCTGTGGCAGCAGAAAAACCAGCTATTGCAACTCCAGTTGCGAATACTAACAATAATTCTGCTGCGCCAGCCGCATCAGCAAATACCAATGAATTTGTAGAGAATGATGCTTATGCACATGCAACTCCTTCTGTTCGTCGTTTAGCTCGTGAGTTTGGTGTTAACCTTGCTAAGGTACAACCTACTGGCCCTAAACATCGCATTTTACGTGAAGATATTCAAGCTTACGTAAAAAATGCTGTAAAACAGATAGAAAATGGTGGTACCGGTGGTGCATTACCTGGTTTATTACCGTGGCCTAAAGTTGATTTTAGTAAATTTGGTGAAGTTGAATCATTACCATTAACTAAAATTCAAAAAGTATCTGGTGCAAACTTACATCGTAATTGGGTAATGATTCCACATGTTACTGAGTTTGATGAAACAGATATCACTGAATTAGAAGCTTTCCGTAAACAACAAAATGCCGAAGCTGAAAAGAAAAAACTGGATCTGAAAATTACGCCACTAGTGTTTATTATGAAAGCAGTAGCCAGCGCTTTAACAGCTTATCCTCGTTTTAATAGTTCATTGTCTGAAGATGCACAAACTCTTATCATCAAAAAATACATTAATATCGGTGTAGCCGTTGATACACCTAATGGTTTAGTTGTGCCGGTATTTAAAGATGTGAATAAAAAAGGCATTATTGAACTTTCTCGTGAACTTGCAGAAATTTCCAAAAAAGCTCGCGATGGCAAACTTACCGGTAGTGATATGCAAGGTGGTTGTTTCACCATTTCTAGTCTAGGTGGTATCGGAACGACTTCATTTACACCAATTGTAAATGCACCTGAAGTAGGTATTTTAGGTGTATCTCGTTCAAGTATGAAACCAGTTTGGAATGGTAAAGAATTTACACCACGCCTAATGTTACCTTTATCATTATCATTCGATCACCGAGTAATTGATGGGGCTGATGGTGCACGCTTCTTAAGCCATATTGTTAATGTTTTATCCGACTTACGTCGATTAGTGATGTAGTGGGGGAAATTAATTATGAGTCAAGAAGTTAAAACACAAGTTGTTGTCTTAGGAGCTGGTCCAGCGGGTTATTCCGCTGCCTTCCGAGCTGCCGATCTTGGATTAGATGTTACCTTAGTAGAACGTTATTCAACTTTAGGTGGTGTTTGTTTAAATGTTGGTTGTATACCATCTAAAGCATTACTCCATGTTGCCAAAGTAATGGATGAAGCAAAATCATTGACTGAACATGGTATTCATTTTGGTACGCCTAAACTTGAATTAGATAAAGTTCGTGGTTGGAAAGAAAAAGTTATAAACCAACTAACTAATGGGCTTGCTGGTATGGCTAAAATGCGTAAAGTCAATGTTATTCAAGGTGAAGCACAATTCACTGGCAGTCATACTATGGATGTTACTTCATCCAAAGGTATAACTAAAATTACTTTTGATAATGCCATCATTGCCGCGGGTTCAAGACCAATAACTTTACCATTTATTCCACATGAAGATCCTCGTATTTGGGATTCGACAGATGCATTAGCATTAACTACTATTCCTAAAAAACTACTTTTAATGGGTGGTGGTATTATCGGTTTAGAAATGGGGACGGTTTATCATGCATTAGGCTCAGAAGTAGATGTGGTTGAAATGCTTGATCAGGTTATTCCAGCTGCTGATAAAGATGTGGTAAAAATCTTTACTAAACAAATTCAAAAGAAATTTACTTTGAGATTAGAAACTAAAGTAAGTACTGTTGAAGCTAAACATGATGCAATTTATGTCACCATGGAGAAAAAAGATGGAACCATTGAAACTCATACTTATGATGCGGTATTAGTTGCAATAGGCCGTACTCCAAATGGTAAACTAATCAACGCTGAAAAAGCAGGTGTAAATGTGACTGATCGTGGTTTTATCGAAGTAGATAAACAGATGAGAACGAATGTGCCTCATATTTATGCTATTGGCGATATTGTTGGTCAACCGATGCTTGCGCATAAAGGTGTTCATGAAGGTCATGTGGCAGCAGAAGTTATTGCTGGTAAAAAACATTATTTTGATCCAAAAACTATACCATCAATTGCTTATACTGAACCTGAAGTTGCTTGGGTTGGCTTAACTGAAAAAGAAGCTAAAGCAAAAGGTTTAGATTATGAGGTTGCTATATTCCCATGGGCTGCATCAGGTCGTGCGATTGCTTCTGATTGTTCAGAAGGGATGACTAAATTAATCTTTAATAAAGCTGACAATCGTCTTCTTGGTGGTGCTGTCGTAGGGGCAAATGGTGGCGAATTACTTGGGGAAATTACATTGGCAGTTGAAATGGGTTGCGATGCTGAAGATATTGCATTGACCATTCATGCTCACCCAACGTTACATGAATCAATAGGCTTAGCGTCTGAGATTTATGAAGGATCAGTAACTGATTTGCCGAATGCAAAAGCAGTTAAAAAATAAAAACTATTTATTTTATTGTTATCATTGAAATAATGCCGTTAGTTTGCTAACGGCATTTTATTTTTCTAATCAAGATTTCCAATATTTCTAAGTTTACCCGAAATAAGTGTATAACCGTAATAACTTTCAATTTCAATAATCATCTTGCTAAAGCGCTAACTTAATCTTTTAATTATTCATAAAATTATTGTTTATGATTGATTTAAAACTCATTTAATCTTAATAGAAAATTTTGAGGAAAGGGGTTTTTAATTAAAAATAACTGACTAATTATTAAAATAAATATTAAAAAACAACCTTATATTAACGATTATTCGTTTATTACGCTATCAAATCCAATAGATTGAATATATTGTCATACCAAATTTCCATAATTTTCTTGTGCTAAACATCTTTTGTCACGGTTTTGTAATTTGTTTTTTGCATTTTGGTATGCCAATAAATGACATTTATCACATTTTTAGATATTAATGGAATTCCAATTTTGAATGTTGTGAGTAGGATCACAGATTACCTCCCTTATAAGTATTATTTTTTGATTGTCAAAGAATCTCACCTTTCCCCCTAATTGGAGATTGTAAATATGTCTAGAGTAAATGAAGTTATTGATAAACTAGGTAAATTTGCCAATAAATTTAATAGTTTAAGATATATAATGGCAATTAAAGCGGCATTTATTACTTTAATGCCAGTGATAATCGTTGGCGCTTTTGCGGTGCTAATGTCAAATATTGTTTTTGATAAACAAAATGGATTAGCTTATTTTGATTGTTTATCTTTTTTAGCAGTATTAAAGCCCATTGCTAGTAATTTAAATTATGCGACATTGAATTTTCTAACCATTGGCGCTGTGTTTTTAATCGCTATTGAATTAGGACGCATAAATGGTAATAAAACCTTATTTCCTGGATTGTTGGCTATTATATGTTTTATTTCCGTACAACCAACATTTACAGACGTTGTAGTTGAAGGCCAAAAATTTCAAGTAACTAATGTATTAGCACGGCAATTTACTGATACTAAAAGCCTTTTTCTAGGTATGTTTATCGCTATTATATCGGTAGAAATATACTCTAAATTATTAAAAGTAGATAAGCTAAGAGTAAAAATGCCAGATAGTGTTCCATCAAATGTCTCCGCTTCATTTTCAGCACTTATTCCAGCAATAATTACTACTTCAGTCGTAGCGGCTTTTGGTTTTGTATTCTACAAATTAACTGGAATGTATTTGTATGATGCTATCTATATGGTGGTGCAACAGCCGCTTGAGTCTGTCATGCAAAGCCTACCGGGATTATTGTTATTAATGTTTGTCGCACAAATATTTTGGGTTATAGGGATTCATGGTAATCAAATGATAAAACCAATTCGCGAACCCTTATTACTTGGTGCAATAATGGTTAACATGAGTGATTTCGAACAAGGTATTGAGCCAACCAATATTATTACTATGCCGTTTTGGGATGTTTACATGAGTATAGGTGGTTCAGGTTGTACGATTGGATTGTTGATGGCTATTTTTATTGCAATAAAACGCAAAGAAATGAGAGAAATAGCAAAATTATCACTGGGTCCAGGTATTTTCAATATCAATGAACCTGTAATTTTTGGTTTACCAATAATGTTAAACCCGATTTTAGCCATTCCATTTATTATTACACCGTTAATTACTGGCACAATAGGTTATATCGCAACAAGTATTGGTTTTGCAGGTAAAGCCGTGGTTATGGTGCCGTGGACTACGCCACCAATAATTAGTGCTTACTTATCAACAGCCGGATCCTTAGGTGCTGTTGTTACCCAGATCTTCTGTATTATTATTGCTATTTTCATTTATTTACCTTTCCTAAAAATAGCGGCTAAACGTTCTGAAATTCAATCCTAAATTGAATCAACATTCAAGGAGTCAATAATGAGTAAATTAACAATGGATATCCCTAAAAACTTTATTTTAGGCGCTTCAACATCGGCATGGCAAACTGAAGGTTGGTGTGGTAAGAAAGAGAATCAAGATTCATATTTAGATCTTTGGTATAAAAACGATCGTGATGTATGGTATGAAGGTTATGGTCCTGCAATTGCTACTGATTTAATTAATCGCTATCAGGAAGAAGTAGATCTAATGAAAAAGGTAGGACTTACACACTATCGAACATCAATTAACTGGTCGCGTTTTTTAACTGACTACGAAAATGCAATTGTTGATGAAGATTATGCTAAGTATTATGACGATTTTCTAACAAAAATAGTCGAAAACGGTATTGTTCCAATGCTTTGTCTAGAACATTACGAAGTTCCTGCCGAACTATTCAATAAATATGGTGGCTGGAATTCGAAACATGTAGTTGAACTATTTGTTAAATTTGCTGAAAAAGTTTTTGAACGTTATCATAATACCGTTAAACGGTGGTTTGTCTTTAATGAACCAATTGTCATTCAAACGCGAGTGTATCTTGATGCTGAACGTTGGCCTTATGAACAAAATACCAATAAATGGATGCAGTGGAATCACCATAAAAATTTAGCTACGGCCAAAGTTGTTCAGCTATTTCGTCACAAAAATTATCAAGGAAGCATTGGCACTATTATAAATCCAGAGGTGACTTATCCTCGTTCTTCCTCTAAAGAAGATCAACAAGCTGCAAAAATGTATGATCTTTTTTATAATCGAGTTTTTCTTGATCCGGCTTTTAATGGTGAATATCCTCAAGAGCTTATTGATTTATTGGCTAAACATAAAGTTCAGTGGGATTATACCAATCAAGAACTTGAAATAATTAAAAAATTTCCAGTTGATGAAGTTGCTATTAATTTATATTTTCCTCATCGTGTTAAAGCACCTACAAAACAATGGCACAAAGATGCGCCATTTCATCCCGCGTTTTATTACGAATCCTTTGCATTACCTGGAAGAAAAATGAATAAATCTAGAGGTTGGGAAATTTATCCTAAAATTGTTTATGATTTCGCAATGCGAGTTAAACAACAATATAACAATAAATCATGGTTTATTTGTGAAAATGGCATGGGTATTGAAGATGAGCAACGATTTAAAGATGATCAAGGCATGATTCAAGATGATTATCGAATTGATTTTATTTCGAAACATCTTTATTGGACGTTAAAAGCTATCAATGATGGAGCTAATTGTGGTGGTTATATGCTGTGGGCATTTACAGACAATGTTTCACCAATGAATGCATTCAAAAATCGTTATGGACTAATCGAAATTGATCTTGAACAAAATAGAAACAGAAGGTTGAAGAAATCAGCGTTATGGTTCAAAGATTTATCTAAAACAAGACAACTAATTGTAAATCTAGATGATGAAGATAAATAAGGAGTAAAAGATGAAACAAGTTATTTTTGCCTGTGCCGGTGGTATGTCAACCTCATTATTAGTCAACAAAATAAGAAAAGAAGCACTAGAACGATCGTTAGATTTTGATTTTATAGCAATAAGTGAGCAACTTTTATATCAACATCTTAATAGTGATAGTGATAAAATTATCGCGGTATTATTAGGACCACAAATGAGATTCGCCTTAGATGAGAGCAGAAAACAAACAGAAAAATATGGCATACCAATTGACATTATTGATCCAGTTGCTTATGGTACAATGAATGCTGGTAAAGTTTTAGATCAAATTTTGCAAATGATCGAAGCATAATCATAGGAATTAATACAAACATTAGAATATTCGATTTTAATGTTTGTATTTTTGTAGGAACAGGTGAATGTTAACGGACAATATATCGAATCAATATTCTAAAAAACAGTATCAAGAAATAGCAGAACTATTATTGGATAAAATTAGAATGGATGAATATCCATTAGGTTCTAAATTACCACCAGAAAGAACTATTGCCGATGCCTATGGCGTAAGTCGTACTATTGTTCGTGAAGCGTTAATCGCATTGGAAGTAAAAGGTTTTGTATCGATAAAGCAAAGTTCAGGTATTTATGTTATTAATAAACCTGATTCAAATTATTCTCGAGTACTCGGTCCTTTTGAACTACTACAAGCTAGCCAACTGATTGAGACTAATATTGCTTCTTTTGCTTCTCAGATGATAACCATTGCCAATATAGAAAGCTTAAAGAAAATATTAGAGAAAGAATTGCATGCGACTATGAATAACGAATTCAATAACAATAATGATTTCAATTTTCATCTCAATATCGCCGAAGCAACCCAAAATCAGATGTTAGTGAATTCACTTAAGAATTTATGGGAACACAAACAGAACTCATTTAATTGGCAGCAACTTACTGAACATACTAATACTAAAGGCTATCGACTAAAATGGTATGCTGATCATCAACAAATCTTAGCAGCACTATGTCGTCGTGACAGTGTTGGGGCTTATAAAGCCATGTGGCAACATATTGAAAACGAAAAAAATATTTTAATGAATTTATCTGATAAAACATCTATTGATTTTGATGGCTATATTTTTTCATCGATCAATTTATTTGAAAACTTTATCTAAAATATTAATTAGTATTTTAAAATTAATAATCCAATTAAATAAATCCCCATAGTATTACAAAATATTATGGGGATTATTAAATTGTTCAATAAAACAAATGTTGTTAATTAATTATTTTAAAATACGCCAAGTACTACACCAACTGCTGCGATTGCAGTCAAAATTAAAATAACTTTGGTTGCAGACATCTGTTTAGCTGATACTAACCACCATGCTAATAACACCATGGATAATGGCAGTATTTTTGGAAAGATGCCATCAAGTACACTTTGTAATGATCGCATGCTTTCTCCCATCGGAATTTCCAATACTGAATTAAGTACAATATTACCGGCAGCTAAACCACCAACCACCATAATTCCGAGTATGTTAAATGCGTCGGTGATCCGTTTGACGTTATCACCAATAATATTATCAATTGCATTAACGCCTAATTTATAACCGTAATGGAAGCTAAGATAGGAAATTAAAGGGCCTAAAATACCATAAGATAAAATATAGAAAATAGGGCCTATAGCATTACCTCCTGCTGCCATTCCCATAGCAATTGATAACAAAATTGGCACAATAATACCTTGAATCAATGAATCTCCAATTCCAGCTAAAGGGCCCATTAGTGTCGCTTTAATATTTACAGGTAGTTCTTCTGGAACATTTTTGCCTAAAGCAATCTCTTCTTCCATTGACGCAACAATACCGTTAATAATTTGACCGGTTTGTGGTTCAGTATTATAAAACATAGAATGTCTAACTAATAAACGGCGTTTTGCTTCAGGATCATTCTTATAATATTTTTCGGCAAAAGGGATATAGGAAAAAGCCCAAGCATGTGCTTGTAATTTCTCATAGCTCATTGATGATAAATGAGTAAAGCCCCAACGATACCAAATTTGGCGTAATTCTCGTTTTGTTAAACGTTGTTCCTCAATTAATTTATCCATTTTAGTTCTCCTTTTTAGAACAAATCATCATCTTCAAAAACATCTGAATTTGGTGAATTTGTTTCTTTAATTGGTGTTGTTGCCGATTTATTGCTTGCAATAAAGTATAAGTAAGCAACTAAAGCGGAGATGAATACTAGTGCTATCATACTTAACCCTGCAAAAGCTAATAACACGAAACCAGCGAAGAAAAAGATCAGCTGAATTTTCGATTTAATCACGATATTCATAAGCATAGCGATACCTAATGCAGGAAGTACACCACCTAACACTGAGATAATCTTGGTAATAACTTCAGGAACATTAGCTAATAACCATTCAACTAAACCAGAGCCAAAATAGATCGCTAAAAAGACTGGAACGGCACGTAATAAGAATGTTGTAACTTGAGGATAAAATAGATGATTTAGAATGATACCTCGGGTATTGTTAGTTTCAGCTGCATGTTGTGCTTTATTATTCCAGAACGAGTATAATGCCATTCGAGTATTGTAAAATATCAAACCGAAAGTCTGGCCCAATAAAACCGAAAGAGTTACCGCGACAGCAGGATCTTTAGTTGTGGCAAGTGCTAAACCAATTCCACCATAAGCTGCATAGGTTATTTCACTATTTGTTGCCCCTCCAGTTGATAAATTTGCAATAAAAACAGCTTGTACCGCTAAACCACATAATACACCGGCTTGTACATCACCAAAGGCTAAACCAACTAATAACCCAGCAACTAGTGGCCTACCAACTATATAAAAACCACCTGACATACCAAAAAGCCATGGTGATTCAATCGCGCCTAAGTAACAAAATATCCCTGTTAATAAAGCGGGAATAAAAAGAGTTGTTTCCATAATTTTTCCCTCTAAATATGAAAGTTATAAAGTGTCATATTTCTTTTTCATTACGTTCCAATTTTTAGCTTCATCATCTGGCAACAATTGAAATTCAATTTTAATTCCTTGACTTTCAATGTAATCAAATGCTTTATAATCATTCTCATCAATGGCAACAGTTCGTCCTAATACTTTTGCTCCTGCTCGAGTATTCATACAGCCAATATTTAAAGTTGATGGTAATTTAGCACCAGCTTTTAACAATTTTTCAAATGTTTGTGGTGAATCACTAATTAAAAAAAAATTTTTATTTGACTCTGTACCTTGTTTTATTTTCTCTACACCTTGTTCTACTGTGTAAATACCAATTTTTAATGTTCCCGCAGCCGCTTTTAATACTCGTTTGCGTAACTCATCTGAAGCGATATTGTCACCCACTACAAGGATGCCATCGACAGGTCTGACTTTTGTCCAACGCGTCATGATTTGACCATGAATAACACGATCATCGACTCTGGTTAATGTAATTGCCATATTTATTCACTCCTATCGTCTCACTAATTAAAAATCTAAATCTTCACTACTATTTTCGGTTATTGGTGCAATGGATATTGAGGCTTGACCTGCTTCCAGAATTGAATTAATAGCTTCATCTATATTGGGCTCATTAATTATTGTTGCTGCTTGAATTAACATTGATAAATTTAATCCAGCCATAAGATAAACTTTATTTGGATTAGCCAGCATATAACGGAAAGTTTCGTTATAAGGTGTACCCCCCATGATGTCACTTAAAACAATGACAACTTCATTTTTCATAGTTTGTTCATCTAACACGGTTGTTAATCTTGAAGAAAAGTCGCTAATTCCCTTATCGTCAAGTTTGACAGAGATAAATTGTGATATATCACCCGCAATCATTTGATAACTTGATAAGATCCCTTCGCATAATTCGCCGTGAGAAGTAACTACTATTTTCATTTGCAAGTCCCTCTTAAAATAATATTTAAATATATATTTACATATTTATTTTTTAAAACAAATATATTAAGAGTTATTTTTAATGAAATGAGATGTTTATCACATGTTTTATCTATTTTAATTGACGATAAATAAATTTTATTTAAAATATGTAATTACATATTAGGTTGAGGTAAAAAACATGAAAAATTATTCTTTACGAGATTTAAGTCGACTTATTGATCACACTAATTTAAAACCAGATGCAACAACGGCCATGATGAAAAAGCTATGTCAGGAGGCTAGTGACTACCATTTTAAAATGGTTGCAATCAATCAAGTTCAGTCAAAATTGTGTGCTGACCTACTAAAAGATACTGATGTAGATATTGGTGCAGCGATAGCATTTCCTTTAGGCCAAACAACGATAGAATCAAAATGCTTCGAAACGAAAAATGCAATTGAAATTGGGGCAACTGAAATTGATTACGTAATTAATATTTCTGAATTAAAGGCGGGAAATTTGAATTATATTGAACGGGAAATGTCAGAAATCGTTAAGATTTGTCGTCAATATAATGTTACATCAAAAGTCATTTTTGAAAATTGTTATTTAACCGATGAAGAAAAAATAGCACTTTGCCAAATTGCAGTTAAAGTTAAACCAGACTTTATAAAAACATCAACAGGATTTGGTCCTTCCGGTGCGACACTTGAAGATGTTAAATTAATGAAGCAACATGTAGGCGATGTTGTAAAAGTGAAAGCTGCTGGCGGTATTCGTAATGCCGATACATTTAAAAAGATGATTGCAGCGGGGGCGGAACGAATCGGAACAAGTGCCGGTATTGCAATTATTGAAGAGATAAAAAAAGATTTACAAACAACACAAGCGCAAACAATCAAAATTTAAACTTTAATATTTTTGTTGATTAATATACCCACTTATTAGTGGGTATATTTATTATATTAGCTGGAATGATTTAACTCAAAGATAAATGAATTAATATCACCACGATATTTAGATATTGAATATTCGATTGGAGTTCGATCGTGGCTATATCCAATAGAATGGAAATAGAAAATAGGATCTCCTTCTTCAATATCTAATAGATCACTAGTTGTTTCATCGGCTTTTAATACATCTAATTTTCGACGTATTTGGAGAATTGGAAAATTCATTTTTTCTAAAACTGAATACAGTTTTTCTTGTTTAAAGTCATTATCTAAAAAATTAGGCAATGCTTTTACTGGTAAATAAGTTGTCACAAGTACTATTGGCTTGTTTTCGGCATAACGTAGACGCACTAATTTGTACACAGCTTCAAATTCATTGATGTCTAAATGTTTAGCAATATCAACGGTCGCTTTATCCAATTTAAAGGTTAAAACTTTTGTTTTAGGGTGAAGTCCCTTGCGATTCATTTCAGAATCATAACTTTCGATAATATGGGTAAATTCTTGATTAATCTTTTGTTGCTTAACTATTGTTCCTCGACGTTTGCGACGTTCAAGGTATCCATCGTTGACCAAAAACTGAATAGCTTGGCGAACAGTTGGCCGACTGACTTGATAAATATCTGTTAATTCAGATTCTTTAGGAATTAATTGCCCTTCAGCATATTCACCTGACTTGATTTTTTTTAATAAATCTTGCTGAATAAACAAATGGCGTGGAATTTTATTATTAGAATCCATGATGCTTATTTTTAATTATTATATTACTACATATTAATATATTAGTGTAAATATGTAAAACAACCATATTTAACCTATTAAAAAAACTTAATTTTTATTTTTATCCAAAAGCTAATCAAATGCTTTAGCTAATACGCCTAAACCTTGATAATGATATACATCAGTTTGGTAAGCGATTAAAGCCGATTCACCTTTATGTAAAGTTAATGACTGTGATTCAGTTGATAAGGTGATTTCTCCATCAAGACATAACACAATTTGCGCACTATCTACTTTTTCACAATGCAAATTTTGGTCACTTTTTATGATCTCAAATTTAAAATCATCAACCGGTACTGGAAAATCAATTTTATTATCTTTGATAACTGGTTTAGTTAATAATTGATCTAACGCCATACTTTCAAAATTAGTATTATTAATAAGTTCTAAACTATCAATATATTTATGGGTGAGGCCAGCTCTTAATACATTGTCGGAATTAGCCATAACCTCTAAACCAGTTCCAGATAGGTAGGCATGCGGTGTTTTAGCTGATAAAAACATAGCTTGTCCCGGTTTCAGTTCAATTACATTTAATAATAGTGGCATAAATAAACCAATATCATCAGGATAATCTTTAGCTAGAGTCTTAATGGTTAAATAGGGTTCGTCATTAAATGTACTGATTTTCATCAAAAGCTGTTTAATTAACGCGGACTTTGTTTGAGTTGGAAGTGTTAATAAATATTCAAAAAAATGTTTTAATTGGTCAGGATGACGGTGGTTTTTTAATTGTGATATTGGAATAGTTAAATCGGATATGGCAATTATTTCAAACAACACAATAATTTCATCAATAGCACGGAATGAACGCATAGCTTTGAATGGCGTTAATGCATAAATAAGTTCAGGCTTATGATTGGGATCTTTATAATTTCGATTGGGAGCATCACTAGCAATACCTTGTTGGTTCTCTTTTGCAAAGCCAATTTTAGCATTTTCCAATGTTGGGTGGACTTGAATAGATAATGCTTTGTTTGCTGAAAGAATTTTGAATAAAAAGGGAAGTGAACCAAAATGCTGAAAGGTTTTATTACCTAAAATTTGCTGTGGATCGTCTTTTATTAACTTATCAAGCCTTATTTTACCTAGCTTTTCATCAATTGCTAAAGAGCAACCAAGCGGATGCATGCCCATCCAAATTTCAGCCATAGGCTCCGACGTCGGATTGGGAATAGCAAATAAACTGGATATGCCATCGATACTACCCCAATCATAGTGTTTGATAGTATTGTCTAGTTTCCATATAGTTTGGTTCATTTTCGCATCCTTTTCAAATTTTTTATCGCAGTAATCACCACTGGAGATAACATCAATATACACTTGGTATAATAATTTTCAATCAGTAATAAACAACATTGCAGAATTCAGTTATTAATCTGATTTTTAAGATATTAATTTAAATTGAACAATAAAATTACTTAGATATTATACCAATAAATTAATGCTTATCTTAGTTGTAAATGTCATTTATTTCTATCGGCTAAAAAAAGGGAATCAGCTATTTCATTAGCAGTCAGTTTAATCATAATTATAGATTCTGTTTTCGCGATTGGTTTTAATAATATTCGCCTTTGAAATATTACTATTTTGTTCAGATAAAAAAGGGTATAGACAGAGTTATTTTTCTTAATGACTTTATAGTTATGATAAATCCCAATAGCTATTTGACTTTAAGCAATCAGGCTATGGGAGATAGATCATAAAATTAAATTATGGAATGATTAATGTGTTTAGCGAGATTTATCACTTTAAAAATCATTTTTCACTAACAAGTGAAAGCTTTAATTAATATGGTTTTGCTTGATTTATTTTTGAATATCTAAAATATTAAAACATTTTGAAACTAACAAATAGAAAATTGCTGATACATGTAATCATTATTTAAAGAGACAATTAATTATTTAATACCAATATGTTGTTATTCATTGATTAATTTAGCTTCGTCATAAATAAGTAGGAACTGTATTTTACAGGCAATTAAGTATATAATGCCGAGCTAATTCATTTAATCATTAGCAAAAATACAGAGTTATGAAACCTTCAATTATCAGTAAGTTGGAAACGCTACAAGAGCGTTATGAAGAGGTTCAAGCATTACTATCTGATGCAGCGGTTATAGCCGATCAAAACCGATTTTGTACCCTTTCAAAAGAATATGCACAGTTAACCGATGTGGTTAAATGCTTTGCTAATTGGAAGCAAACACAAGAAGATATTGAAACTGCCAAAATGATGCTTTCTGATCCGGAAATGAGTGAAATGGCTCAAGAAGAATTAAACGAAGCATTAAGCCAAGTAGAGCAGCAAGAAAAACAATTACAAGTTCTATTGTTACCTAAAGATCCAAATGATGATTATAACTGTTTTGTTGAAGTGCGGGCTGGTACTGGTGGTGATGAAGCGGCTATTTTTGCTGGTGATTTAGCGAGAATGTATACTAGATATGCTGAATCTCGCAATTGGCGTGTCGAAATCATGAGTTCAAATGATGGAGAACATGGCGGATATAAAGAAGTTATCATGTTAGTAAGTGGTGATGGTGTATATGGACAGTTAAAATTCGAATCTGGTGGTCATCGAGTCCAACGTGTACCAGAGACTGAATCACAAGGACGAATTCACACTTCGGCATGTACTGTTGCTGTTTTACCAGAAATTCCAGAGGCTGAAATGCCAGAAATCAATCCTGCAGATTTGAAAATTGATACTTATCGATCATCAGGTGCTGGTGGTCAGCATGTTAATACTACCGATTCAGCAATTCGTATTACCCATATTCCAACTGGAATTGTAGTTGAATGTCAGGATGAACGTTCACAGCACAAAAATAAAGCTAAGGCGATGTCAGTATTAGCTGCCCGTATTCAAGATGCTGAAATGCGTAAACGTCAACAAGAGGAAGCGTCAACCAGACGTAATTTACTCGGTTCAGGTGATCGTTCGGATCGTATTCGAACTTATAACTATCCTCAAGGCCGAGTTACCGATCATCGTATTAATCTTACTATTTATCGTCTAGATGAGGTCATGGAAGGTAAATTGGATATGTTGATTGAACCAATTGTACAAGAATATCAAGCAGATCAACTTGCAGCTTTATCGGAACAGGATGAATGACCTATTTACAATGGCTTAAATCTGCATCACAAACTTTAACCGACAGCGAAAGTCCAAAACGTGATGCTGAAATTTTATTAAGTTTCGTCACACATAAAACACGTACCTTTTTGATGGCTTTTAGTGAAACATTATTAACTGATGATGAACTAATTGCTTTAGATGGTTATTTAAAAAGGCGTCAAGAAGGGGAACCCATTGCCTATATCACTGGAGAAAAGGAGTTTTGGTCATTGAAGTTTAATGTTTCAAATTCGACCTTAATTCCAAGACCTGATACAGAAAAAGTTGTTGAACTAGGTTTAGAGTATTTGCCGAAAGTCCCTTGTGAAGTTTTAGATTTGGGAACAGGAACTGGTGCTATCGCTATTGCTATGGCCACTGAACGACCAGATTGTTTATTTACTGCAATTGAGAAAAATAAAGATGCTTTGATTTTAGCCCAAAAAAATGCTAATCAAATAGGCGTAAACAATGTTTATTTTTTACAGGGTGATTGGTATAAACCAATTAAAAATCGTAAATTCTCAATGATAACTAGTAATCCTCCATATATCGAACCAACTGATATTCACTTATCTCAAGGCGATGTTCGCTATGAACCTAGAAGCGCCTTAGTTTCTGAGGATGATGGCCTTGCTGATATTAAAGTTATTATTCAAGGTGCAACCAAGCATTTAAATCAATATGGTTGGTTGCTTATCGAACATGGCTGGAAGCAGGGTTTAGCGGTACAAACTATTTTTAAACAACACGGATTTCAATTAGTTGAAACCATCACCGATTATAGTGGCAATGACAGAGTCACCCTAGGTCGTTGGTTTAAACCTTAACTAGGAATAAATTTATGATTAAACAAAAAAGAGTAAAAGTCGGTAATATCACGGTAGCAAATGATTTACCCTTCGTGTTATTCGGAGGTATGAATGTGCTCGAGTCTCGCGATTTAGCAATGAGAATATGTGAGCACTACGTAACGGTAACCGATAAATTAAATATTCCTTACATTTTTAAGGCTTCTTTTGATAAAGCGAATCGTTCATCCATTCACTCTTATCGAGGACCTGGATTAGAAGAAGGAATGAAAATATTCCAAGAATTAAAACAGCAGTTAGGGGTTAAAATTATTACTGACGTTCATACTGAAGAACAGTGTCAACCTGTGGCTGATGTTGTTGATGTTATTCAATTACCGGCTTTTTTAGCAAGACAAACTGATTTGGTTGTTGCAATGGCTAAAACAGGTGCTGTAATTAATGTTAAAAAACCCCAATTTGTTAGCCCTGGCCAAATGGGTAATATTGTCGAAAAATTTGAAGAAGCAGGTAATGACCAAGTGATTCTCTGTGATCGTGGTAGTTGTTTTGGTTATGATAATCTAGTTGTTGATATGCTCGGTTTTAATGTCATGAAAAAAGCCAGCAATGGCTCGCCAGTAATTTTCGATGTTACCCATGCTCTACAATGTCGTGACCCAATGGGCGCAGCATCTGGTGGTCGTCGTGGTCAAGTTACTGAGCTTGCTCGTTCGGGAATGGCTGTTGGTATTGCAGGACTATTTTTAGAGTCTCACCCAGATCCGAGTAGTGCAAAATGCGATGGTCCTTCCGCATTACCATTAGCAAAACTTGAACCTTTCTTAAAACAGATGAAAGCAATTGATGAATTAGTGAAAAGTTTTGAAGAATTGGATACCGAAAATTAAAACAACTGTTTTCATTTTTATCTAAATCAATTATCAAGAGAAATGTTATACATTTCTCTTTTTTATTATTTGTTTATTATTGTTTTTATTCAGATATATATATTTTATAAGTTGGTTCCTTTTAAATTTTTTGGTTGAAGAATAATTAATTTTTTGTGTAAAAAAAGTGAGGGTGATTTTACTTTTAAAAGTTAAAAATTAATTTTTTTGGTGATTTAGATCACGGATTTAGATTAATTAATTTGCGAACTAAAATATGTTTATGCATTATAAAAATGCATATTTATCCTATTTCCACCTTAAGTATGTTTCATAAATGTTGTCTAGATAGCAATTCAAAGCAGTAATACATTCAGTTTGACTTATAAAAACCAATTAAATATTAGGGAATTTTGTGGTCAGTTACACAGTATAATTTTAGGGAAGCAACTATGAATCATAATAATTTACCGATTTTACCTTATCGTTTTAATCTTTTTACTAAGCTTTTATTATCTATTACCGTATTAACCTGTATATGTCCTGCACAAGCCGAATATACTAATAATTTTATTGATGATGCGTCATTAACTGGTAATGTATTTTTCTGGAATCGTGATCGCGAAAGAAAAAATCTTCTTGAACATAAATATGAAAAAAACCTCAGACATTCGTCATTTAATACTAATTTAGATTTTAGATCAGGTTATATCGCTGATCGACTCGCTATTGAGTTGGGCGGTTATGGTGCTTGGGAAGTCAGTAATGGCGGTAAAGGGCATCCAAATGAAATTGGTTTTAGTGGTGCGAATACTCGTTGGGAGGAAGATTGGAAAAAAGATGTCAGTGGCTTAAGTTTTTATAAAGCGCAACTTAACTTTAAGATTGATGAATTGTTTTGGATCAAAACTGGTTATATTCAACCGTCTGGGCAAACTTTACTAGCTCCACACTGGAGTTTATTACCCGGTACCTATCGTGGAGTAGAACTTGGTAGCGTTATTGATTTTGACGATGCGGGTGCTTTATCTATGTCCTATATGTGGGCGGATAAGTACAAAGCACCTTGGTATAAACGTCTTTATGAGTTCCGGCGCTGGGGAAAGGGTAAAAAAATCGATTTTTTACACTCAGCAGGTATGAAATATGATTTTAAGAATGATCTTGTACTTGAAAGTGCCTTTGGCCAAGCTCAGAATTATATGAATCAATTTTTTACTAAAGCTTCTTATAAAACTGATGTGTTAAATAATCCATTAACAATGAGTTATCAGTTTTATGGCGCTAAAGACCAATCTCATAAAGGTGCTAATGTTTATGATGGCTTAGCATGGTTACAAGCAGCTACTTTAGGTTACCAAGTTGGTCCAGTTGGTTTACGACTTGAAGGGGTGTCGGTAAAAGCAGAAGGTGAACAAGGGTTCTTTTTACAACGTATGACGCCAGATTATGCCTCATCTAATGGTCGGTTAGATATTTGGTGGAATTCACGTTCTGATTTTAATGCCAATGGCGAAAAAGCCGCATTTTTTGAGGTGACATATGATTTAAGTCATCTAAATCATTATTTGACTGGTTGGAGAACCGGTGCATCTTATGCTTATGGTTGGGATGCTAAACCAGATTCAAAAGCAAAAAATCAAAAAAATCGTTTAGTAGAATCGGCTTATAATTTTGATTTGGGGTATACCGTCCAAGATAGTTGGGCTAAAGATACTTCATTCCAATTACACTATACCAAATATAATAACCATGAAAGTCATATAAACAGCTGGGGTGGTGGATATGGCAATATTTTCCAAGATGAACGCGATATCAAATTTATTGTTACTTTCCCTTTCACCATTTTCAATGCTAAACAAAAATAGGTAACCGATATGAAAAAGTTTAAATCAGCTATACTTGCTACTTCAATCACATCATTATTAACTCTAGGAGCCAGTCAATCAGTTAATGCTTCACAACACATAGTTGATACGATGAGTTCACAACTGCGTTTAAATTATCAAATAGTCGATAATAATGCCGTTAATGATGGGGTAGATTGTGCTGCATTAGGTGCAGATTGGGCTGCTTGTAACAAAGTTACTTTAACGCTTAAAAACACTGGCCCAGCAATAACCAGTAAAGATTGGGCAATCTATTTTCACAATATTCGAATGATTTTAGCAATAAATAATGATCAGTATAGAATAACTCATGTAACCGGCGATTTACATAAATTAGAACCAACAGCGAAATTTACCAATATTCCTGCCAACTCAGTAGTAACAATCCCAATTATTGGTGAATATTGGCAGATTAGTGAGAGTGATGTGATGCCTCGCTGGTATGTAACTTCAACTGATGCTAAACCTAAAATAATTGCCAACACCAATACTGATTCTGATAATTTATCGGCATTTGTGGCGCCATTAGGTGAACAATGGAAAATATCACCTAATGACCATAATATACTAATGACCCCCGAAAACCGTTATCAACGTAATAATGATATTCAAAAAATTGATGCTGATTTATTAAAAGGTCAAATTTTACCAACACCAGTTAAATTAACGGTTGGTAAAGAATCTATTACCCTAAATCAAAGTGGTGTTAATCTCATACTTAATGGCTTAGCAAAACCAAGCCAATTAGTGTTAGAAAATCATTTCAAACAATTAAATATTGCTGTGACAAAGCAAGGGTTCAAAGTCAATGCATCAATTGATAAAACTGCATTTGAAAAAGGTGTAAATGGCAGTTATAAACTAGATATAACCCCACAAGGTGCAACTATCGTGGCATTTGATGAAAGTGGGATTTTTTATGCTGTAGAATCGATATTATCGTCAATAACAGTTAGTAAACCGCAAATTATTAACACACTTTCAGTTGAAGATGCTCCTCGTTTTGAATATCGGGGTATGATGCTAGATATCGGTCGAAACTTTAAAAGCAAAAAAGCGGTATTACAGTTACTTGATATGATGTCAAAATATAAGATGAATAAATTCCACTTCCATTTAAGTGATGATGAAGGTTGGCGCATAGAAATTCCAGATCTACCTGAACTCACTGATTTTGGTAGCAAACGTTGTCATGATTTAACTGAAAAGCAGTGCTTATTACCACAACTTGGATCTGGGCCAAACAGTGATAATAATGGTAGTGGTTATCTTAGTCGTGCAGATTATATTGAAATAGTTAAGTATGCCAATGACCGATTCATTGAAGTGATCCCCGAAATAGATATGCCTGCACATGCTAGAGCTGCTATTTTATCAATGGAAGTGAGATATCAACGCTTAATGAAGCAAGGAAAAACCGAAGAGGCGAATGAATATCGATTACTTGATCCTACTGATACCTCGAATACTACTACGGTGCAATTCTACAATCGCCAAAGTTATCTAAATCCATGTTTAGATTCTTCGAAAAAATTTGCTAATAAAGTTATTAGTGAAATAACCAAAATGCATGCTGAAGCTGGACAACCGATTTCTACATGGCATTTTGGCGGTGATGAAGCGAAAAATATTCACTTTGGTAATGGTTATCAAGATATCCATGTAGCTAAAAAAGAGGCTGGTAAAGGCTTAATAGATCAAAGCGTTGAAGATCATCCATGGGCAAAATCAAAAGCGTGCCAAACTTTTGTTAGTAATGGTGTTGTGGAAAATATCGAGCATTTGCCAAGTTATTTTGCTATCGAAGTAAGTAAAATCATCAAAAATAATGGTATTAATCGCATGCAAGCTTGGCAAGATGGTGTAAAATTCGCTACCAATGCAAAAGCTTTTGCCACTGATGATGTCGTTGTCAATTTCTGGGATAATTTATATTGGGGAGGATATGATTCAGTCAATGAGTTTGCCAATAAAGGCTACAAAGTGATAGTTTCAAATCCTGATTATGTCTATTTAGATATGCCTTATGAAGTTAATCCTAAAGAAAGTGGCTACTATTGGGCTGCGCGTTTCAATGATGAACGCAAGATTTTCAGTTTTGCACCGAATAATTTACCGCAAAATGCTGAAACTTCGTTCGATCGCAATGGTGACGCTTTTGCAGCCAAAGGTACTATGGATTGGCCAGGAGCCTATGGATTATCAGCACAAATCTGGACTGAGAATATTCGTACAGAAGATAAAATGGCTTATATGACCTATCCACGATTGCTTAGTGTTGCAGAGCGTGCATGGCATAAAGCTGATTGGGAAACTAATTATCAAAAAGATCGCGAATTTGAAAAAGGTAAAACAAAATATGTTGATCAGCAAAAACTGCTAAATGATTGGAATCAATTTGCTAATTTAATTGGCCAACGTGAGTTAACTAAATTAGATCTTGCAGCTATTAACTATCGTTTACCATTGCCTGGTGCCAAAATTGAAAACGGTAAATTAATTGCAAATGTTGTTTTTCCGGGCTTAACTATCGAATATTCGACAGATCAAGGTAAAAATTGGTATTCTTACAATGGCCCTGTAGCGATAAATAAAAACGCTTCGGTTTCGCTTCGTACTGCAACGGCTGATCACAAACGAACTAGCCGTGTTGAACAACTAAATTAAATGTTAACACTATTCTTATCCGTCTGGTGGCGGATAAGAATAGTCATAATTAACAGTTGATTATTTATTAATGAATGGTCTCGCTAACGTCATCTTCATCGAATTGGTCATCACTACCATCTTCAAAATAGGTTCCCCAACCGTCATAATTAACACCAAATTGGTTTGCCAGAGTTATAATTTCGGCGATTTGAGCATTAATTAATTCCGCATTTAACGGACTTTCAGTAATAATATCAAAACCAATTACCACATTACCTGCATCGTCAACATCTTCATCAGGGTCGGTTGCTTCATAGCCTAATTTATAAGCTTCAACAGCGACTTTTTCTAGTTTATCAAAGTCTTGTGATGAAATATGATGTTCAATAATATACAGAGCATGTGGATCACTTCCATCTTCTAAAAGTTCTTGAATAATAGCTAGCGTATCTTGCTGAGCAAGCAGAATTTGATCTTTCATAATATACCTTTTAGTGGTCGTGCAAATTGTGTGGTATATTACACGTTTAAAAATAATTTTCGAGAAAAAAGTGATTGTTGACTTACATTCGCACACAACTGCATCAGATGGAATTTTAACGCCAAGTGAACTGGTCAAAAGAGCTGCTGATAATCAAATCAATATGCTAGCGATTACCGATCACGATACTATCAAGGGATTGCTAGAAGCGAAAGCGACCATAGCACGAGATAATTTGCCGGTTAAATTAATCTATGGGGTTGAAGTGTCAACAATGTGGAAGAATAATGAAATTCATATTGTTGGTTTGAATATCGATATTCAAAATTCTCACTTGCTTGAATTATTAACTGCACAAGAACAAAGTCGTATTGATAGAGCAATCAGTATTAGTGAAAAATTAGCTAAAGTAAGCATAGACAATGCTTATGAGCAAGCTCAACAATTTTCTAAAGGTGATATTGTATCTCGAGCTCATTTTGCGCGCTTTTTAGTCGCTAATAATTATGTTAAAGATATTAAACGAGCATTTAAAAAATATCTAGGTAAAAGTGGTTATGCTTATGTTCCTGCCAAATGGTGCAGTATTGCTGATGCGGTTAATGCGATACATGCGGCAGGTGGACAGGCGGTTTTAGCTCACCCGACACGCTATGATTTGACCTTAACTAAACTAAAATTATTAATTAGTGAATTTAAATCATATGGTGGTGATGGTATTGAAGTTTCTCAGAGTCGCCAAACTCAAGATGATTTACAACGATTAGCAAAACTGGCTAATGAATTTGAATTACTTGCGTCACAAGGTTCGGATTTCCATGATTTGCTTAATTATCTTGATCTTGGTAAAACTACACCATTGCCTGGTAGCGTTACACCTATTTGGCAGAACTGGATATAATAAATATATTGAACTAAAATAGTATCAATTAGCGCTATAAACCGTGATGAAAAAGCCCTTTCCTCACATTTTTTTAACCTGCTGTCAATAAAGAAGAATATTATGAGCCAAACTTTTTATATTCATCCTGATAACCCTCAAACAAGGTTATTAGATCAAGTCGTCAAAATATTAAATGATGGTGGCGTCATTGCATTTCCTACTGATTCAGGTTATTCGCTAGGTTGTTTACTTGATAATAAATATGGTGTAGATCGTATTTGTCAAATCCGTAATCTGGATAAACACCATAACTTTACCTTAATGTGCCGTGATTTATCTGAGCTTTCTTCTTATGCTTTTGTTGATAACACTACCTTTCGATTATTAAAAAATAATACCCCAGGTAAATATGTTTTTATCTTACAAGCGAGCAAAGAAGTACCACGACGTTTGATGAATGAAAAACGTAAAACAATTGGATTGCGTATTCCTGATAATAAAATTGATTTAGCGCTTCTTGAATTATTGGGACAACCTTTAATGACAACTACGCTTATTTTACCTAATGAAAACGAAGCTCAATCTGATCCCGAAGAAATTGAAGATAAAATTGGTCACCAACTAGATGCTATCGTTCATGGTGGTTATATTAGTGAACAGCCAACAACAGTGATTGATTTAACTAACGATTATCCAGATATTATTCGTCAAGGTAGTGGTGATATCAAACCATTCGAGTAAACAAATTAATAATATATCAATGAGTTATTGAGTTAACAAATGATACCTGAGAAGGTAACAGTGAGGATTATATGAAACAAAATAGATCTGCATTTTCCAAAAAACAACGTGGAGCAGATAAACTAATTGAGCAAGAAAGTAATATCGCTCGTAAAAAAAATACCAAATTAAGCCAAACGTCGAATCGTAAAAGTTCACAATCAGATAATACTGAAAAATTACAAAAAGTATTAGCCAATTTAGGCAATGGTTCACGTCGTGAAATTGAAGCTATGATTGTGGCTGGAAAAATTAGTGTTGATGGCAAAATCGCGACTTTAGGTGATCGCGTAGATGTCAATGCTAGTCCAAAAATTCGTATCAATGGTCATTTAGTTCAGTTAAGAAGTAAAGAAAAAGAAGTTTGTCGTGTTCTAGCTTATTATAAACCTGAAGGTGAAATTTGTTCTCGAAATGATCCACAAGGGCGAGCAACAGTGTTTGAGCGATTACCTCGCTTAAAAAATGCACGCTGGATTAACATTGGTCGACTTGATATAAATACATCGGGCTTATTGCTATTCACAACGGATGGCGAATTGGCAAACCGCCTCATGCATCCAAGGCATGAAATTGAACGTGAGTATGCTGTTCGAGTATTTGGTAATATTACTGATCAACAACTTAATCAACTTCGCAAAGGCGTTCAGTTAGAAGATGGGCCAGCTGCATTTAACTCAATTAAACCTCAAGGTGGTGATGGATTGAATCAATGGTTTAATGTCGTTATTACCGAAGGTCGCAATCGAGAAGTCCGCCGTATGTGGGAAGCAATTGATGTTCAAGTTAGCCGTTTGTTACGCATTCGTTATGGTAATATTACTTTACCAAAAGGTTTATCTCGTGGCACATGGATGGAATTAGGTATTGATTCTGTTAATTACTTACGTGAGTTAGTTGGTTTACCTGCTGAAATAAAAAGCTTTACAACCAAATCTTCTGCAGACAAACGGATTGTTAGACCAAAACGTATTAAACTCAATCAGACCAGCAAAACTGCTCGTCAAAAGGTAAATAAAAAACCAACTCGAATTTAATATTTTTGCTGACCCTTACGTAAAATGGTTATTTTATTTAAGGGTTAAAATCATCCCATCGCATTTAAACTAATCATTTTATAAATCCTAATAAATCAGTTAATAGCATTAATTGTTAATAATTAACAAATAACAATTTGATATTAGCAAAAAAGGTTAATAAATACCTTCAAGTTTATAATAAACTCAGCTGACAGTTTTTCTTTAAACTGATAATAAATAGCCATTTTTAATAAAAAGATGGAAATATAGAGTAATGAATGGAATGTTTTGAAAGGTGATTTATGCGCACGATTATTGCTATTTTTTGTATATTTTTATTAACGGCATGCCACACTCGAACAGCAGAAGATGCATTTAAGGAAGGTCGCTATATAGAAAGTATCAATCTTTTAACAGCCAGTTTGGATGAAAAAGGGCCTGCAAAGTTTGATCAAGAGGATGTTAAACGCCTACAAACTATTGTTAGTAGTGTAATGCAGTTTTACGAAAAAGACCTAAATCATTTCCATAAATATGATTATCCACAAAAAATAGATGCATATAAGCATTTATTAACTATGAAAGAGATATTAAGTAATCGCTTTTACTCTGATCAGATCAGTTTTTTCAATGACAAGTATGACACTAGGCAATTAAAGCAAACTCTTGCTAAAGAATATTATGATTATGGTAATTACATCACAGGCACTGACAGTGAAAGTTATCGAACAAAAGCTGAATTATATAAAAATAGTTTGTCATACGACAATTATAAAAATGCCGCTACTTTATATAAAAATGCCAATACCAAATATATGCAGATGGCTGCCAAAAGTTACTATGAGCAAGGAAAACAATTCGAACAACAAGGAAACTATAAAGCTGCCGCTCAAGCTTTTAATCAAGCTTCATCAATACATAAGCCATTAGGTAAATATAAAGATAGTGACAAACGCGCGATAGATAATGACAAAAAATATGCTACCCAGCAGGCCGAAGAAGCTTACCGAGAAGCCAAACAACTCGCAATGAATGCGACAAAGCGTTATGAATATCGGGAAGTAGCCAAGTATTATGCGCGAGCTGCATCTATTTATCGGCCATATGGACAATATTTTGATGCAAGTTCATTAGCTGAAACTTATGAGAGAAAAGGATTAATTAAAGTATATTGTTATTCTTCTTATTTTATTGATGAAATAAGAAACCGATTAAATGCGAATTATATTAAATTTGTTAACTACTCTCGGGATGCAGATATAGATATAAAAATTGATTATGACGACGATTTTGTCGCTAATGGGAAGTCGGTAGAAAACGAAACTAAAATTGAACAAATATTTGATAAATATGTTGAAGTTGAAGATAAAGATGGCAACAAAACTCAAGTAAAAACTTATAAAGACCAAAGATATAACTTGCAAACGGTAACGCATAGTAACAAATTAACCTTTACAACCAGCATCGAGGCTCATGGCATCTATAGTTATAGTAAATCCTTTAAGGTTGAAGAAACCTCATTTAAATATGACTATATTTATAGTGGTGATGTGCCAGCAAGATTTTATAATCATAGTAATGGTCGATTAAAATCGAAAGATGAATTATATACACAAGGCAAAAGAAATCTAATATCTCAAGTAAACTCAATATTAGATAATATAGCTAAAGATCTTTCATATCTATAATGGACAATTTTCAATAAGGAAAAACATGATGAGAATTATTATTGCCTGTTTATTAATGTTTTTATTAATGAGTTGTAGTCACGAACGAACATCTCAAGATGCTTATGCTGAAGGAAGCTATCTTGAAAGCATCAATCTATTAGCGGCAAAAATAGAGGAAAAAAGTGAAGTAAACTTCAAGCAAACTGATGCAGAAAAACTCAGCAATCTGGTTAATGATGTAATGAACAAATATGAGGATGAATTAGCCAGCACCAATAACACAGATTATAAAAAGCGCATTGAAATCTATCAAAAACTGTTAGAGATGAATAAGCGCTTAACTAACCGTTTTTACAGTACGGAATTAGTGAGCTTTTTAGATAAATATCCTGATGAAAGTTTGAGGCAAATTATTGCTAAAGATTTCTATGATTATGGTAATTCAATCACTGGTACTGATTCTGATAGCTATCATACAAAAGCTGAGTTATATAAAAGTGGTTTGTCATACTACAGTTATAAAAATATTGCTACTTTATATAAAAATGCTAATACCAAATATATGCAGATTGCCGCTAAAGATTTCTATGAGCAAGGTAAAGATTTCGAAAAACAGAAAGACTATAAAGCTGCGGCTGAGGCATTTAGTCAAGCATCATCAGTATATCAACCTCTAGGTAAATATAAAGACAGTGATAAACGCGCTTATGATAATGGTAAAAAATACGCTACTTTAATGGCCGAAGCGGCTTATCAAGAGGCAAAAATGCTGGCAAAAAGCGCTAGCAAACGTGTAGATTTTCGTACAGTTGGCGAATATTATAGGCAAGCCGCAAACGTATATAGTCGTTTTGGACGCTATAAAGATGCGGCTTCTTTAGCGAACACCTATAAAGACAAAGGGGTAATATCAGTTTATTGTGATGCCTACGAATATTGTCCTGATATAAGATCGGCTTTTTCAGCTGATTATATCACCTTTGTTGGTTCTCCAAATTATGCTGATATCAAAATTAGAGTAGCTAGTAATAGTTATTATTCTCACCCTCAAGTATCAGTTAGCAACGAAACAAAATTTGAAAAAGTATTTGATAAATATGTACAACAGACAGATGATCAAGGGCATACAACTCAGATCGAAACTTTCAAAGAACTAACTTACTATCAACAAACAGCGATCACTCGCAATAGCTTAACATTATCGACTGAAATAAGCGTTACAGGACTTCTTAACTCTAGTCGCTCATTTAATATAGAAAAATCTTCAGAGAAATATGAATATATTTATTCAGGAAATGTACCTTCACATATACATAACTATAACGAGGGTACATTAGATTCTCAATCTGATTTACAACAAAGAGCTAAAAGCGAACAAAGTGCTGAATTAAGATCAAAGCTAGAAAGTATTGTTCAAGAACTTTCATACCTATAAAGGACAATTTTTAATAAGGATAAATTTGATGAGAATAGTCATTAGCGCTTTATTTATTTCTTTATTAATAGGTTGTGCGCATCAACGCACATTTCAAGAAGCGTACGATGAAGGAAGTTATATTGAAAGTATCAATTTATTAGCGATAAAAATAGAAGAAAAAAGTGAGGCAAACTTTAAGCAAACTGATGCAGCCCAGCTGCGTCAGTTAGTTACCGAGGTGATGAACAAATATGAAAATGAATTAGCTAATACCACAAAGACCAATGATGAACAACGCCAAGAAACATATGAGAAATTATTAGAGCTTAATCAGCGGTTGAGTGATCACTTTTACAATTCCGAATTAGCATTCTTTTTGGATAAATATCCTAGTGAACGTTTAAAACAAAATATTGCTAACTTTTATACTCAACAAGCAAATGCTATCCCAACTAATTCTGCTGGTGATTATGAAAAAAGAGCAGCGCTATATAAAAAATCTTTAGATAGATATTACGATAAAAATATCGAAAAAGCCTATATTCATGCGGATACTAAATATAGGCAGCTTGTGGCACAAACATTATACAATCTTGCTAAACAGGAAATACGTAGCGGTGATTATAATGCAGCGGTAGCTTGTTTTAGAACTATTATTGATATTTATAAGCCATTAGGTCATTACAAAGATACTGAAAAATTAGCTCATTACTATGAAAAAAAAGCGATCAGTCAAGAAGCGTTTAATTCTTATTCTCAAGGTGAAAAAATAGCTAAAAATGCGACTCGAAGTTATCAATATCGACAAGCAGCGACAAATTATCAACATGCCGCGAATACTTATGCAAAGTATGGTAATTATCGAGATTCGGAACAAAAAGCAAGAGACTATGCTAACAAGGGTAAAATAAGACTATATGTGACAGGAAATGCAAATTCATTTTCTAATTTTGTTGAAGATTATTTCAAAAATGATGATGCTATTATATTAGTTTACAACAGCAGTGATAGTGACATTACTATTAATCTTAGTGAAGATGAGCGATATTCTGAAGATGGCGGTTCAGTAACAAATGACACTAAAAAGAATGGTGAAAAAGAATATAACTTAAGAACTGAAACATTAGTAAATAATTATAGTTTAAACCTTAGCGTAAATGTTTCTGGATTAAGTGGTTATTATGACAGTTTTTTAGCTGAAAAAAGTTCAAGGCAAGTTAAGTATATTTATACAGGTGATAAACCTAGTTATGAATTTGATCGTACAGATGGTAATTATTATTCTCGAAGTGAATTAAGACAACAAGCTGAAGATGAAATAAAATCAAGACTTAGTAATTACTTTTCTCGTGTTTCTTCAGCAATTCATCAATTATAAATGATCGCCAATAAATAAAATCCCACTCAGTTATTCTCTAGGTGGGATTTTTATTATTAAAGATGTTTAAATCTCAGTTAAATTTTTAATCAAACCATTATGCAAGACCTAAAACCATTCGTCCATTTCGTGTAGCAACATTAACTACATTATCTAAATCTGTATAACGGCATCCAGTCACTAATAATTTAAGTTCTTCCCACATATTACCGGTTGAAAAAGGTAACATATAATCACTGACGTTATCAGTCCCAATAGCAACAGGTATCCCAGCTGCAGCAAGTTCATCGACTGGCGTTAATGAATTTCGGGTAGGGCCATGTTCTTCACGGCGCGGGCTATCGATCCAAGCAAATGGGCAAGCAATTACCATCATTTTAGCTTCTTTCATTTTTTGATAGAGTTTTTGACGATATTCCAAACTATGAGCGGTAATTGAAATACTATGAATAGCCACCACGCGACCATGCATACCATGCTCAATGGTTTTATCAGTAAGTTGCTCGGTTTCGATTTCATCTGATGAGTTAAATTGGTCAACATGGACATGTACCATTTTGCCTAATGTTTTACCGGTTTGCATTAACACATCTAAATGTTTTAATCCCATGCCTTCACCATGATCTCGCTCATCACGACGCGGCAAACCACCAATAATATCCACTAAATCAGCACCTTTATCAAACCAGTATCGGGCTTCTTTATCAATGACTCCTTTAAGAGTTTGATTGACTAATTTAATCGTAATATCGTTTTTATATGTTTCACGAGCGCGCAGAGCTCCTCTAATTGCTCGCTCTTCGGCAATCGGATCAATATCAACAAATGAACCCATGGCAGTAACACCTTGTTCAATCATGCGTTCAACCGCCATGCTAAAATGTCGATAATAATCATCTTCGGTCATTGCTGCTTTCACTTTATCAAGCGTGTCCCATTTTTCAATTAAAGTCTGTTTTTGGTAGACATCAAAACTATCTACAGAGATAGTAAAAGCACGATCAGCATGCATATGTGAATTAACCCAACCACCATTTTGTTTAATTTTGTTCATCAAATATGCTTTCAAACTCTGATCTCGACTAGTTGATAACATTTGTTTATTATCGGTCATAATGCGCCTCTAAAATTTGGTTACTATTAAGTTTTAATAAAAAATGGATAAAAAAAATCCCCCAAAAAGGAGGATCAAAATAAACCAGTTAGGATATTTCTTATAGTAATGAAAATACAAGTTGTCATGGAAGTTTACACTTTATTATTATTCCTAAGTGGGAGAGATTTTAATGGATTCATTGTTAAGATCAAGTATTTTAATTTTGAAAATATTTAAATAAATGAAATGGTTAAAGTATTATTTTTTAGATTTTTCAAACTAAAAAAAGTCTATTTATACTCTTAAAGAGTAAACTATTAAATTACATATGCCTAACTTACTATTTAATAATAAGTATAGTGGTCGAAAAAATGAGATTAGCATGGTTATTAAAAAGCTGTTTATTCTTAACAGTAGGATTTCAATCATTACAAAACAAATTTACTTATAAGGGTGAAATATGTCACAACTAAACATTATTGCCACCATTACGATAAAACCAGAGTATCATGAAGCATTTAAACCTATATTTAAACGATTAGTTATCGGTAGTCGAGCTGAACACGGTTGTGTTCGGTATGAGCTGAATCAAAGTATTGAGAATCCAAATATTTATATAGTAGTAGAAACGTGGCAATCACAGCAGGCGATTGATTTACATAATACAACGCCACATTTTGTTGAATTTGCTAATTTTGCTAAGGAGCATGTTGATGGATTATCGATTTGTATAGCTAAACAGGTTGATGTCTAAGCGGATAACTAAATACCAACAAAACCACCGATATTTAATCATATCGGTGGCAAATAAGCTTACATTTTGTCAACGGTTTTAATGCCAAGCATATCTAAACCCGTTTTAAGCGTTTTGGCTGTTAATAAGGCCAGTTTCAATCTGCTAACTTTTAAACTTTCATTTTCTGCGGCCAAAATAGGGCAGTGTTCATAAAAACTTGAAAATAGGGTAGCGATATCATACAGATACGCACAAAGAACATGTGGCGTACCTTCGGCGGCAACAGTTGTGATTGTTTCATCAAATTGATTCAAACGAATTGCTAATGCGCGTTCCTTTTCAGTACCTAAATCGATATGACCATCTAGATTGTCTTCATTGATATTTGATTTTTTAAATACTGAAAGTACACGGGTATAGGCATACTGTAAATAAGGCGCTGTATTGCCTTCAAATGACAGCATATTATCCCAATCAAATACATAATCAGTCGTTCTATTTTTGGATAGATCAGCATATTTAACCGCACCAATGGCAACTGCATCAACCACTTGAGCCAGCTCGGTATCAGAAAGATCAGGATTTTTGCTTTTAATTAATGTTGCTGCTCGCTCGGTTGCTTCATCGAGTAAATCATTTAGTTTAACGGTATCACCTGAACGCGTTTTAAATGGTTTACCATCTTTACCTAACATCATACCAAACATATGATGTTCAAGTTTTAAAGATTCTGGGACATATTTTGCTTTATGTACAATCGCCCAAACTTGTTCTAAATGTTGGTGTTGGCGTGAATCGGTATAATATAAAATACGATCCGCGTGTAGCGTTTCATAACGGTATTTTGCACAGGCAATATCGGTTGTTGCATAAAGATAACCACCATCTCGTTTTTGGATGATAACACCCATTGGTTCGCCTTCTTTATTTTTATACTCATCTAAAAACACAACGATAGCGCCTTCACTTTCAACGGCTAATTTTTTCTGTTTAAGATCGGCAACAATGCCCGGAAGCATACTGTTATAGATACTTTCACCCATGGTATCTTCTAGTGAAAGTGTGACATTGAGTCGTTTATATGTGGCAATATTTTGCGTCATGGTAATATCAACCAGTTTTCGCCACATTTCACGGCAATACTCATCACCGCCTTGAAGCTTAACGACATAATTACGGGCTTTTTCAGCAAAGACTTCATCTTCGTCATAATGTTTTTTTGCTGCACGATAAAAAGATTCTAGATCCGATAGATCCATATCGTTGGCCTGTTCGTTTTGCATTTTTTCAAGGTAAGCGATTAACATACCAAATTGGGTTCCCCAATCACCAACGTGATTAGCTCGAATCACATTGTGGCCAAGAAAATTTAAGACTCTAACACTCGCATCACCAATAATCGTTGAGCGTAAATGACCAACATGCATCTCTTTTGCTACGTTTGGTGCTGAGTAATCAACCACAATAGTTTGTGGTTTAGCCGGTAAGGTGATATTCAATTTATCGCTACTTAATGCTACTTCGTTCTGCTCGGCAATCCAACTATTTTTTAAAAAGATATTAATAAAACCCGGTCCAGCAATTTCTACTTTATCGGCAATATCTTCAATATCCAGATGTTGTAATACTTTTTCTGCCAATGCGCGTGGTGGCATAGCCAATTTTTTAGCGGTAGCCATGATACCATTTGCTTGATAGTCACCAAATTGAACTTTGGCTGATTGCTTGATTAAAGCATCACAGTTTTTATCTGCACCAGCCATAATCATTGCTTGCGAAACTCGTTGCGTTAATAGTTGTTGAATGTTCACATTGTACCTAATCAATAATCATAAAATGAGGCATATAATACCGACAAACACAACAATTGTCACTGATTGCCTGTAATCTTACCTTGTTTTAATTTGTCTAAATTTGTATTTATCAACACATCGCCTGTTTACAATTCTATTTGCTATCACTAAACTACTCATCGTTCTCAACGGGGTGCCCTGAAGGGCTGAGAGTGTCAGAAAAACTGACATAACTCGTCGAACCTGAACTGGATAATGCCAGCGGAGGGATTTGAGTTATTATATCTGCTCAAACCTTTTGTCTTTTACACATTACTTTGGAGGCAAAATGTTTCGTAAAAACTTTTTACTATCTGTTATATTTTCATTTTTACTATTTAGTCATCTAGCTAATGCACAACAACCAACTCTAACCGTTTATAGTTACAATTCATTTATGTCACAGTGGGGGCCGGGTGAAACAATTAAAAAAGGCTTCGAAGCGCAATGTCATTGCCAACTTGATGTTGTCACATTGGGAGATGGCGTATCTGTTTTAAATCGCATTCGCCTCGAAGGCGACAAAACAAATGCTGATGTTATTTTAGGATTAGATAACAACCTATTAGCACAAGCCAAGCAAGCGGATATCTTAATTCCGCATCAAATTAGTAAACCCGATAATCTCAATACCGATTGGTGGGATGATAGTTTTATTCCTTATGATTTTGGCTATTTCGCTTTTATCTATAATCAAGATAAAATTAAAAATCCTCCTCATTCATTACATGAATTGATCGAAAACAAAGCTAATTGGAAAATCATTTATCAAGATCCAAGAACCAGTACTCCAGGATTAGGTTTTTTGTTTTGGATGAAAAAGGTCTATGGTGACGAGGTGGCAAATGCATGGCAACAAGTGGCTAAACATACGGTCACAGTAACCAAGGGTTGGAGTGAAGCTTATGGTATGTTCTTAAAAGATGAGGCTGATTTGGTATTAAGTTATAGCACATCGCCGATAGCACATATTATTAATGAAAATAATCATAGCTACGCAGCCGCGATTTTTGATGAAGGTCACTATCGCCAAGTCGAAGTGGCTGGCATCATTAAATATAGCCAAGAAGTCGATTTAGCTCGACAATTTTTACGTTACTTACTAACACCTGAGATACAACGGCAATTTGCTGAAAAAAATGTGATGTATCCAATTATTAAAACCGATCTACCCGATGCTTATAAGCAAATTAATATCATTGATAAATCGCTAGAATTTACACCGGAAGAGATTGAAAAACATCAAAAAGGCTGGATTCGTGAGTGGCAGTCAGCAATAAGTAAATAGTTAAGTATTATTAATGTTAAAATTCAGATCGTTATTACCAGGTATCAGTGCTGCTAGTTTAATTTTAATCATATTAAGTTCAGCACTTTTCGCTATCTGGAAATTTGCCTTGCAGTCAGGAAATTTAAGCATCTATTTTGATAGTTACATATTGCATATTATCTGGATAACTTTTTACCAAGCTGTATTGTCGACGTTATTATCACTAATCGCTGCTATATTAATGGCTAAAGCATTATCTTTAGTGGATTTTAAAGGTAAAAAGTTGTTATTGAAAATGATGCCTATTACCTTTATCTTACCAACACTAGTTGTTGTGACTGGTTTACTATCGGTTTACGGGCGACAAGGTTTATTATCAGATATCTGCCAAATATTACACATACCATTCTCATTTTCAATTTATGGTTTACAAGGCATTTTATTGGCGCATGTATTTCTGAATTTCCCTTATGCCTGCTGTCTATTTTATCAAACCTTACAAAGCGTACCTATTGAACAAAAACATTTAGCTGCGCAATTAAATTTTAGCAATGTAACTTTTTTTAAAATTATTGAATGGCCATTACTGCGTAGACAAATATTACCTATGGCGGCATTAATTTTTATGTTATGTTTTTCAAGTTTTTCCATTGTTTTAGCATTAGGTGGCGGGCCTAAATATACCACGCTTGAAGTTGCTATTTATCAAGCAATTCGTGATTTTGATCTGTTACAAGCAGCATTACTAGCCTGTTTACAACTAGTTTGTTGTATTGCCTTCATTGGATTAATGCAAAAGATAAACAGAATCGATAAAAAATTAACGGTAAACTTTACTCAAACAGACTATCGTTTACCTTTACCCAAAGGATTAAAAATGGTTAGTTCAGTGCTAATTTTGATCGGAGGATTATTTATACTGTTACCGATGCTGACAATTCTGTTTCAAGGTATCTATTTCTTTCAACTCTCATTGTTAACCTTCCCATTACAGCAAGCTTTACTTTTTTCAATCATTATTGCTTTTGGTTCATCAATTATTGCCATGATGCTGGGGTTACTATTACTTTGGACCAATAGTCGACTACTGATAAATAGACAACCTCGATTGAGTAATGGACTATTATTAATTGCATCACTCATTCTAGCCATACCAAGTATGGTATTGGCATCAGGATTATTTTTATTACTATTCGGCTATAGTAATAATGCCGTTTTTATCTGCTTATTAATGATGGTTTGTAATGGACTGATGGCTTTACCATTTATTATAAAAAATCTTGCCGTTCCAATGTATGATATTACCGCTCGATATTGGCGACTTACCCAATCACTGAATATTAATGGTTTAACTCACTTTTATTTAATTGATTTTAGAGGGTTAAGAAGAATCATATTAATGAGTTTTGCATTTGCTGGCATATTGTCATTGGGCGATTTTGGTGTAATTGCCTTATTTGGTGGGCAGTCAGTCACCACTTTACCTTATTATTTATATCAACAGATATCGCATTATCATTATAAAGAAAGTATAGTAACAGCAGCAATTTTATTAATTTTATCATTTAGCTTATTGGTTGTTATGGATTATGATCGAACTTCAAAAAACTGAGTATCAATATGATAACTTCAACATGCACTTTGTGCTTAATATTGCTGCTAAAGAAAGAGTGGTCATTGTTGGTCCAAGCGGTGCAGGCAAAAGTACATTACTCAGTTTAATTGCCGGGTTTATTTTTCCCAATGGTGGAAAAATCATTCTTAATCAGCAAAATGTTACTACAACTTTACCGGGTAAACGGCCGGTATCGATGCTATTCCAAAACAATAATTTATTTAGCCATCTTACCGTCGAACAAAATATAGCGTTAGGTATTAAACCATTATTAAAACTTAGCCGAGCAGAACAGACAATAATTGGTGACATATTAGTGCGTGTCGGATTAGAAGGCTTTAACCAACGTTATCCCGAACAACTTTCAGGAGGTCAACGGCAACGTGTTGCACTGGCACGCTGTTTAATACAACATCGTCCAATTTTACTCCTTGATGAACCATTTTCTGCGCTTGACCAAGCATTACGTTTTGAAATGCTAGCTCTTGTTAATCAAGTTTGTAGCGAATTCAACCTTACTTTAATGATGGTCTCGCATTATTTGGATGATTCTCTTCACCACTTCTCACGTTGCCTCGTTATTGATAATGGAAAAATTATTTTTAATGCAGCTCCAAATCAGCTTAATGAAAATCAAAAGATAGCGGAGTTATTAGGTATTGAAAGTTAGGATTTTAAGTTGAAAAAGTTGAGGAGAGTTTTTTAAATAATTAAAAACTGTGATTTAGCTGGTTATCTTACTAATAATATTTACAAAATTTAACAATTTAGCCTCAAAAAGTGGTTGCGAGTTTTTTTTATGTCTTTATAATTTTAAACAATTTTCAGTAGGATTATCGATCATTATTTAGTTAATTAAACTAACAATTGAAGATAAAATATCAAATTAAACATAAAGTTAATTGACAGGATGTCGAATATGCATTATAATTTTAAACACCAAACACCAAACACCAAACCTGCTCAACCTATAATTTAATTTCAGCTAATTACCTCAATTCAAGTTTACTTTTTCACGATAGTTTATCTTTTCACAGAAAATCCAAGTTAATATCTAGTCTTAGTCCATATCAATTTAGCCAAAGAACAAAAAAAACAAAACGCTGTTTAGTTCAGCCTTCACCTTGTAAAGGTTTCATAGCAAATACAATGCGTTGTATTTTTGCTTTAACAAATTCTTCATTATTATCCGTTTGTTTATCTCTGGTTAAACCGTTTATTTATATTTTATTTATTTTATGCTTTTTAGGCGTCAGTCAAAAAAGCCTAGCACTTACAGCACATAGTATAAATGTCATTATTGGTAATAAACCGAAAGTTGTTGATATTGACGGTGCATCAAAGAAGCATGGTTTTACTGTTAATGGTGTTTTATATAGTTCAAATACCAATAACCTAAGTGACACACAAATCAATCAGTTTGATGGTAATTTAACAATTAATGACTTTATTATTAAAGATTATGCAATGAATGATTTAGATGTGATGGCTAATTATGATGATACCGATGGTGATGGCATTCGCAATAATACTCCGTTCACCGTAGAAGAAACAAATTATAGCTGGTTTGATAATAAAGGGATAAAAATCGAAAATAATGAAAAAATAATTGGTTGTGGTAGTGGTATTTCCATGCCGTTAACTTTAACTATTACAACAAAAGTAAAAACCTATTCCGAATATGGTGTTCCTAATGAAAGCGAATATGTTGATATCACTCAAAAATATAAAATTATGGCTAAACCTGAAATCTGTTATGCTAAACCTTATGGAATGATACTGTATCCACAATATGTTTGGGGAAGTGTTAGACCAGTACCATATCAAGGAAGTCTTGATTGTCTTTTATCTGGTTATGCTGAGCATGAATTTGAATTATCTATGGATGAAAATTTTGTAGATCTTAGAGAGACAAGAGGTTGGAATTATGATAATAGCCGAGAAAGGGATAGCTATTGCGGTGGTGGTTATAATGCGAATGTTTTTGATCCAGTTAATGGTTTTAAAGTGTCAGCTTCTCCTCATTTCCCTACCACAGGCTTTCCAGGAGCAAAATTTCAATTAATTATGACAGGTCATCAAGATGATTTTGAATATACGTTTTCGGCAACGCCAAATGATAGTATTACGGTTGATAAACAAGGTTATGTTATGTTGATTAAAAAGCCGATAGGTCCTGTCACAATAACTGCAAAATTTAAACATGATGAACAAATTCCTGAACAAAATTATACTTTCAATTTAACCGGTATATGGGCTTTACCTCAGGGACAAATTGATAAAGTTTATACTTATCAGCAAGTCGTTAATATGTGCGGAGGGGAGTCTAAATTGCCTACTCGATCCGAAATGTCTAATTCGCCGAATGCCCCTGCTTCTTGGATTAAATATCCTTATAAATGGGATGCTTTTACACGTGATATAGGACAAGGACTTTTGAGTGAGTGGGGAATGACAAGCAAGGAAACTTATCCTGATTCAAATTGGTTCACACATTACTTTTGGTTTTACTCTAAAGACAAGTATCTAGGTCCTTATGGTGATAATAACCATCTATTTGATAGATTTGCCATTGATGCTTGGATTGGGCAAATAGGTGTTTGGGCCTACGCTCAACAACTAAGAGGCGTATGTATTCAATAAGAGAATAATATTAATAAAATACAATGTGGATGAATTTTGGTGATAATTCTCGTAGATGATTTTGATACATGGAGTGAAATACGTTATTAAACAGTCGGTTAAGTGTCTAATAGTTAATGCATTTTCGAAAATATTGATTTTAGTTAAAAGTACTTATCATTTGAAACTTTTATTTATAAATTATTCCTCATAAAACCATCTTTTTCGGATGGAGGTCGTTATTGGCGTCATATTGGTGGAGGATTATTTAGTGAATCGGGGATGTCAATTAAATATAGCTATCCCGATTCTGACTAGCCGGACAGTGGATTACTTTGGTTTTATACAAGAGATCAATATGCAGTATCATCAGATATAGCTGCAGGCTTATCTGATCGGTTTGCTGCTGACGCATGGATAGGACAAATACAAGTTTGGGAAAAAATCAGTCTTTACGAGCGGTCTACAAAGAATAAATACATATTTAACTTAATATTACTATTAGAAAGTTTTAGTATAATTGTTACAAATAAAAAGGGTAGTAATGAATTTTATTCAAAAATTAGAAGAACAATCACAATTTGAAGGTGTTTTATGATTTAAAGAAGGGGTGTTTTTACGTGCATATAATCAAGGCGTGTATATATTAACTGAATTGCTAGGTTATTCATTTAAAGTACGGGTAATAAAATTAAAAACACTTAAAAACAAATCGATAACGACCTGTGCATTTCCACTGAATACACTAGCCACTAGCAAAACGGCTATCTAACGTTAATATAACTGAATTTGGGGTAAGTTATCCGTATGCTTATAATCATGAAAGTTATAGTTTGTGGTTTCAGCGACATTGTCATGAAGAGATCTTTGCAAACGAAAAGGCTATAGCCAGCAGTGAGCCGTTGAAAACACGCGATCGGCGAGCGTCGGCGCTAGCGATTAAAAAATGCACTATAGAGAAAAATACAAACACTATCTATCTAAAATTAAATCAAAAACAAATTAATTATCTTTCAAATTAGCAACAAGGCTGTTATTCGCTTGAAGTAAATTATGCATTTATGCGAAGTTTAAAAAATAAGCTTAATTCTCGATCTAAAAATGGTGATATTGATTATTAACGTAAATCTAATCTATCCAAATTGTTTATATATTATTTAGCCACTTTTTCGGGGGCTTTTATTTGCACTTAAGGTTTTGTTAATCTGATTTTGTTAGTTTAGTTACCATTATTAATTGTGAATAATGGTAACTATGCAAAAGTTAGATAATTCTGTAGGCTTTAATTGGCGTTCATTGATCTATGTAATTTTATTTTTTTGTTACTTTTCTTCTAGTTTGCAACTCTATATTGCATTGTCTGGACATGCTAACTTTATTGGTTTACGTGATTCAATTATTTACAGTATGATTTGGTTAGTACCAGTATTATTTTTCCCTCGTTACACAAAAAAAATTGCTACTGTTTATGGCATTATAATTGGGGGATTATCATTAATTTCTATTGGTTATTTTATCATATATCGACAAGAGTTTTCACAGAGTGTCTTTTTTGTAATGGCTGAGTCCAATTACAATGAATCACATGAGTTTATCTCTCAATATTTAAGCATTAAGTTAGTTATAGTATTGCTGATCTATATTTCGCTTGGTTTTTTTCTATGGCTTAAAGTCAAACCTATTTATGTTAAAAATATGACTAAATGGTTAGTGTCGATAATCATTGTTATTTATGCATTAATGCCGCTGTGTATTAGTGTTGTAATAAAAAAAATGTCGTTTGAACAAGCAACTCAGCATTTTCTAACACGTATGGAAACAACAGTTCCGTGGCAATTAATCAATAGTTATTTAGCTTATCGTTCGCAACTTTCAAATATGGAGAATATCTTAAATCATCTGCAAACACTGCCTGAGTTTGAAAATTTAACGGATGCTAATGGTGATACGCCAAGAACATTAGTGTTAGTGATTGGTGAATCGACTACACGTAATCGTATGGGAATTTATGGTTATGAACGCAATACTACGCCGTTGATTGAACAATTTAAGCAAGATAATCCTGATTTTGTTGTGTTTAATGATGTGGTTTCATCAAGACCTTATACTATTGAAATATTACAGCAAGCCCTAACTTTGGCAGATGAACAAAATCCAGATTTATATCTTAGCAAACCATCTCTTATTCACCTTATGAAGCAAGCTGGTTATAAAACCTTTTGGATCACTAATCAACAGACGATGACAAAACGTAATACGATGTTGACTATGTTTTCTAAACAAGCTGATGAACAGTTTTATATGAATAACGATCGTAATCAAAGTTCACGACAATATGACTCATCGGTATTTGAACCATTTAAAAAAGTATTACATGATCCTGCTGAAAAGAAATTTATCGTCATTCACCTGCTTGGTACGCATATGAAATATGAATTGCGCTATCCTCAAAGTACTGATTATCAGCGTTTTAATAATAGATCAGATTTAGCATTTAAACTTGATGATGATAAGTTAAAAGTTTATAACAGTTATGATAATGCGATAACTTATAATGATTTTGTAACAACTAAATTATTTAATTTATTTAAAGATAGTCAGGAAAATGGTTTTATGTTGTATTTTTCTGATCATGGTGAAGATGTTTATCAGACCCCTCCGCATGATATTCTAGGTCGTAATGAAAAAGCGCCTACTAAGGTGATGTATACTGTACCATTCATGCTATGGCAGTCACCAAAATGGCTAGCTAGTCATCCTAATAACTATCAGTCCTATGTGAATAGAAAATTCAGTACTCAAGACTTGATTCACACTTGGTCTGATTTAGCTGGGCTTAGTTATAAATCCTATACTCCAGAAAAAAGTATAATAAATCCGAAATTTGAACAACCAATTCGTTGGATTGGCGATCCTCATGATAAAAAAGGCTTAACTGATTTTGATAAGTTAACTAAATAATAGTGAGTAATTTGCAGATAAAGTTAAGGTGTGATATTGTATATTTATACAGTTATTTTTTTAATGCTATTACACCTATTATGCGAAAAATTATTCATGTCGATATGGATTGTTTTTATGCCGCTGTCGAAATGAGAGACAATCCCCGTTATCGCAATATTCCTATTGCGGTAGGGGGTGATCCGCGTAAGCGAGGTGTGGTATCAACTGCAAATTACTTAGCTCGTCAATTTGGTGTCCATAGTGCTATGTCCATGGCACAGGCAATTAAGCTCTGTCCTAATCTTAAAGTTATCCCCGGTCGGCATGCTGTTTATAAAGAAGTTTCTAATCAAATTCAGCAAATCTTTAAACGATATACGCAAGCTATTGAAACTCTCTCCCTTGATGAAGCTTATCTCGATGTGACTGATTGTAAGCTTTTTCACGGCTCAGCTACTTTAATTGCTCAAGATATCCGTCAAGCGATATATAAAGAACTCGAACTCACCGCTTCGGCAGGTGTTGCTCCACTTAAGTTCTTAGCCAAAATAGCTTCTGACATGAATAAGCCTAACGGACAGTATGTAATTACACCTGAACAAGTAGGGAGTTTTATTGAGCAGTTACCGCTAAAAAAAATTCCTGGTGTGGGTAAAGTAACTGAGAAAAAGCTAACTGAATTGGGATTATATACTTGTAAGGATGTGGTCAATTATGACCTAACAAAATTGCTTAATCAGTTTGGTAAGTTTGGTCGAATTTTATATGAACGTTGTCAAGGTATAGATGAACGTGAAGTTTGTAATGACAGACAACGTAAATCCGTAGGTGTAGAGCGTACTTTAGTTGATGATATTCATAGTTGGGATGAGTGTTTAGCTCAATTTGAACCGTTATTTGATGAACTCGAAAAAAGATTAAGCAAAGTTCGTGCTGATTTATCGATTGCAAGGCAAGGTGTCAAATTTAAATTTGATGATTTTCAACTGACAACCCAAGAGCATGTATGGTCAAAATTGGATAAGGATGATCTGATTGAACAGGCTTATAAAGTGTGGTCAGAAAGACGAAATAATCGAGGTGTAAGATTAATTGGTTTTCATGTCACTTTAATTGATCCTCAAGTTGAAAAACAGCTAATTTTTCAATTTTGATTGCTAACTGACGATTAAATAGTAATTTTTTACTGTTAGATCATGGTGAGATTTATTAATGATAAAGGATCTGATTTAATTTTGATAAATCAGATCCTTGATTGTTATTTTAAATATATAGCTAAATGATTATTTTAAATTTTGACCATTAGTCTTAATCACATTTTTATACCATTCAAATGATTCTTTTTTATAGCGTTTCATACTGCCGTTACCTTCATTGTCACGATCAACATAAATTACGCCATAACGTTTTTTCATTTCACCAGTAGTGAAAGATACTACGTCGATAATTCCCCAAGCTGTATAACCAATCACATCAACACCATCGTAATCCATTGCTTTTTGCATCGCTTTGATATGAGCGCCAAGGTATTCAATACGTGGTTTATCATGAATTTGGTTATCATGTTCTAGTTCATCTATCGCACCAAAACCATTTTCAACAATGAATAGTGGTAATTGATAACGATCATATAAACGGTTAAGAGTATAACGCAATCCTTCCGGATCGATTGGCCAACCCCAGTCACTGCTTTTAATATATGGATTTTCTACCGCATTTGGTAGCGCACCATTAACAATATTGTCACGATGTTCATTTTTAGCATCAGCTTTTACCACTGTTGACATGTAATAACTAAAGCCAATGTAGTCAACTGTTCCTTGTTTCAAACAGGCTAAATCATCTTCAGTGATATCGAGTTTGTAACCTTCTCGTTCAAACTCTTTTAATGCATAAGCAGGGTAATAACCACGTACATGTACATCAGGGAAGAAGAAGCGTTGATGCATAGCAATTTCTGATGCCATCATATCTTCAGGATTACAAGAATATGGATAGATTGGCACATGCGAAATCATACAACCAATTTCAAAATCAGGATTAATTTTCTTACCAGCAATCACTGCTTTAGCACTGGCTAACAATTCATAGTGAGCCACTTGATAAAGTACTTCTTGTGGATTTTCACCAGGTTTAACTTGCACACCTGAATTAGTCCAAAAGAAGATTGGATTACTGGTGTCCATTTGATTATTAATTTCGTTGAACGTCATCCAATATTTGACTTTATTTTTGTAGCGCTCAAAACAACTAATTGCGAAACGTTCGAAAAACTCAACGGTTTTGCGATTTCTAAATCCACCATAATGACGAGCAATATGTAATGGAATTTCAAAGTGTGAAAGGGTGATAACCGGTTCAATTCCATTAGCAATAAGTTCATCAAACACATCATCATAAAACTGTAGGCCAGCTTCATTTGGTTCTAACTCATCACCATTAGGAAAGATTCGTGTCCAAGCAATTGAAGTACGTAAACATTTCAAACCTAATTCAGCAAATAACTTAATATCCTCTTTATAATGATGATAAAAATCAATCGCGGTATGATTTGGATAAAATTTACCAGCTTCGATATCTTGAGTGATTTGTCTTGCAACGCCATGAGCACCAGCGGTCATGACATCAACCACGCTTGGTCCTTTTCCTCCTTCATTCCAACCGCCTTCAAATTGGTGAGCAGCTAATGCGCCACCCCATAAAAATGGTTTCTTAGTCATTTTTGGTTCCTTGTTATTGCTTAATTTCGAATATGATATCGTCAAGATTTACGTCTTTATTTTCAGTTAATGTGATCAATTGGTACTGATCAGTATTAACAATAATAATTGGTGTGATTAATGGGTAACCAGCTTGTTTAATTGCTTGTGGATCAAAGCTAATTAATAAATCACCCGTTTTAACTTGTTGTCCCATACTCACATGGTAACTAAATTCATTGTTAGTCAGATTAACAGTGTCAATACCAACGTGAATTAATAATTCTACGCCATTATCTAAAGTTAAACCGATAGCATGTTTTGAACTTTCAAAAACGGCAGTCACTTTACCATTATAAGGTGCATAAACATTGTTCTCAGTTGGTTCTATAGCAATACCTTCACCCATCAATTTCTGAGCAAATGCTGGATCTGGTACTTCACTCAGAGGTAATGCTTTACCGATCATGGGACTAGTAATATTGATTTTATCAAGAACAATTTTTGGCGTATCATTTTCAATTTTTTCATTATTTTGGTTATTTTCATTGGTACCAAAAATTTGTATAAGAATAACTGGTCCAAATAACGCAATTAAGGAACCAATGGATACACCGATTACTGAATTATAATGTTCTGGATTAATCGTATTAACAATAGTTAATGGACCGGCTAATGGGGCATAAGCGTAGAAGTAAGGTGTAAAGAAACCTGCGACAATACCACCAATTGATGCACACGCACAACCATAAATAAATGGTTTTTTGAAGCGTAAGTTAACCCCATAAATTGCTGGTTCAGTAATACCAAATAGACCAGTTACAAATGCTGATATTGATACCCCTTTCATCTCGGAAGAACGTGTTTTGATATAGAATCCAAGTGCCGCACCAACTTGACCGATTACGGCAATAGTTTGATAAGCTTGGAATGAATCTTGACCATGTAGCTTCATGTTTTCTAAAACTATTGGAGTTATTCCCCAATGGACGCCGAATATAACAAGTACTTGCCAAAATGCCCCGATAATAGCACCAGCTAACCATGGAGCAAAATCAACTAAATAGTTGTATCCGATTGATATATAGCGTGCAGCCTCAGCAGTAAGAGGTCCAACTACTAGTAATGTTAGTGGTACCATGATAACTAAACAGATGAATGGCATGAACAATGGTTTAATAATGCTGTGTAAGAGCGGTTCTAAGAAACGCTCTAAATGAGAGAGTATCCAGACTAAAAACAGTGGTGGTAATACGGTTGACATATAAGTGGTTTCAGACAACGGTAAACCAAATAAATCAAATGTTCCACCTTCTTTAATAAATTTTGCTATCTCTGCCCAGGTCGGTGAAAGCAGCGCAGCACAACACGCTACCGCAATATAGATATTACAACGGAAATGTTGCGATGCGGTAATGGCAATAAATATAGGTAAAAAAGTGAATGGAGCCCAAGAGATAAAACTAAATACTTGACAAGTGCTCGTTTTATCAAAACCGGGGAAGGCCAGATTAATTAAAATCAAGATCCCTTGTAATATCCCTGCACCAGCTAATACATAAACAAATGGAGCAAAAACGGCTGACATAGTGGCAATAACACGGTTTAAAATGCTACTTTTACTATTTACATCTACTTTATTATCACTTTTCAGTAATTGGGTAAAGGCATTATAAACTTTATCTACATTAGTACCGATAACAATTTGAATTTGTCCACCTTTTTCAACTACCGTGATAACACCCGAAAAACTGGCAATTTTTTCTTTGGCATTTTCGGGGGTAGATTGCGTCACGACACGTAAGCGAGTTGCACAACGTGCAACAGAAACAATATTATTTTCACCGCCTAACTCATTTAAAATATCAACGGCCAATTTATTATAATCTCTAATTTTGGATGACATTAACTAAGCTCCTTTTCATAGAATAGTGAGCTTATATTATCCTTAAATGAAAAATTGTTAATGACCAATTTTATTGTTTGTGATCTAGATCCCGTTTTCTCGCAATTTTGATTTAATAATTAATTTACAGGTATAAAATAAAAACTATTTATAACAATAATAAAGAATAACAAATGTTAAAATATCAAGATGTAGCCAAAAAAATCCAGCAAGCGATTTATCAGCAAAATTTGCCTAAAGGTACGCAGTTGCCTAATATCGAAGGTTTAATTCAGCAATATCAAGTCAGTCGAACCACTATTATTAAGGCACTAAATCGTCTTGAAAGACATGGCGTAATTTATCAAATCCAAGGTAGTGGTATTTTTGTTCGGCAACCCAAAAAACAAGGTTATCTAAATTTTTTAGAAAGTCATGGGTTTAGTGTCGATCTCAATGATTTACCTGGCTCATCGCAAGTATTTAATGTTGATGTTATGCAACCTAATGTCAAAGTTAAAGAATACCTCCAGTGTGAAGATGATGAGTATGTTTATTATATAAAACGGTTGCGTTTGGTTGAAGGTAAAGTATATGGCTTTGAACAATCTTATTATCGAAAAAAAATTGTTTCTTATTTAAATAAAGAAATTGCTGAAAACTCAATTTTTAGTTATGTAAAAGATATTTGTAAGGTCAATATCGGTTTTTCAGACAAATATTTTAAAGCTATAAAATTAGATGAAGATATCGCGCCTTATTTAGGTTTAAATGCTGGCGATCCTGCTCTATGTGTTGAAGAAATCTTTTATACTTCTTCTGGTGAACCTTTCGATTTTTCACAAATTATCTATCATTACGATAATGCGAAATTCTTCGTTCAAAGTCATTCAAAATAGTCTGCAAGATTTCATTTAGTTAATAAATTATTAACCAAATGAAATCTAATCAATCTAAAGTACTTTATATATAAACTTACATCAAATTAGTTTTGCTCGACCTTTTTAAGAGTTTCGAATGAGCCTGATAAGGTTAGGGTGATTTCATATTCAGGTGGTGTATAAATATCAACATTACTATAGTTCTTCATTGAAACCATTTTGAACATCATTTGATCACTACTAGAGTTATTTCTTTCATAAATTGCTTCAGGATATCTTGATTGAATTTCAAGTGAAATAGGTGCACCAACGACATATTGTTTAGCCATTAAACGTTGAACTTTAGTAGTTAATTGGTTTAATAAAAGAGTTTCATGCTCTTTTACTGCAGTTTGAATGGCTTCTGGTGATACGCTATAAGAGATGTCATTATTGACTTTCATTTTTAACTCTTGTGCTTTGGCAATAATCTTACCGATAAGATCGAGTCTATTTATTTTTATTTTTAAAGTGTTATTAACAAAATAACGTTGCTCATTAATTTTGTCTGTATCAATTTGTCTGACAAACGAGCTCTTAATTGAAACATTTGTTAAACCAATATTTTTTAAATCATTCGCGATATTAGTATATTTTTGGTATAGATCTTCTTTTGCTTTACTTTCACTATTAGCGACTGCAGTAATTTGGAATAGATAATAGTTAGTTAACTTCTCTTCTTCAAGCTGAGAAATATCATTTATATTATATTTATCAAGGGCTTTATTTAGATTGATAAAACTGTCATTATCATCAATAGTTAATACAATATTAAGAAACGCTTGATAATGGTTATCTTCTTGATTGTTTTCTTTTGCAATTGTTTTAACTCTGTTTTTGTAGTCTATGGTGACTAAATTATCATCGGTGATATTAAGTGTGTTTAGGTAATTTTTTAATTTCTTCATTGTCTCAACGTTAAGATCTGAAGCTTCAGTAGGTGTTGCACCTTCTGTTTCTAAAGTAATAGAAAATTCAACTGTATCAGGTTTTAATTTAATGCTATCAATAATACTTGAATTAATTTGCCCCACAGGAATGAGATCTTTTCCATATTTTAATTGTTGCAGTTCTAAATAAGAGTTACTGACGTTTAACTCGTTATAGTTTGCCTGAGATGGAAATATGGTGCTTATATTGAGTAACAAAATTAATATAAATGTTTTTTTCATTTTATTTCCTTAATTCAGTCTAGAGAAATGGGCTTAAGTAAATTAATGTAGAAAGATAAGACAAATTATAATTAATTTAATTGAAAAGTTGTCAAATAATTGTAAAAACTTGCAAATATAAAAAAAGCGTCTTACGACGCTTGGTTATTTAATGCCATATTCAGAACGATATGCTTCGACTTGGACTACTTGGTCTTTACGTGATGGATCACGATAAAGATATTGGATCAAATCATCTAAAGTGATAATCGAAATTACGTCACAACTATAAGTTTGTTTGATTTCTTGAATAGCGGATAATTCACCTCTACCTTTTTCTTGACGATCAAGACAGATTAATACGCCAGCAAGTTTAGATTGATTATCTTCTAAAATTCGCATTGATTCACGAATTGCAGTACCAGCGGTAATTACATCATCAACTAACATGACGCGTTGTTGATAAATAGAACTACCAACTAAATTACCACCTTCACCATGATCTTTAGCTTCTTTTCGGTTAAAGCAATAAGGTACATCAACATTGTGGTGCTCGGATAAAGCCACAACTGTAGATGAGACAATTGGGATACCTTTATAGGCAGGACCAAAGATGACATCATATTTTAAATTTGCATCCATTAATGCAGCGGCATAAAAACGACCTAATAACGCCAAATCCTTTCCGGTATTAAATAGTCCTGCATTAAAAAAATAGGGACTTTTCCGTCCTGATTTTAAGGTAAACTCACCAAATTTTAATGCTTGCCTATCTAAAGCAAATTCTATAAATTCACTCTTATATGATTTCATCGATCCTCTCCAATTAATCTTTTAAAGCTTGTTTTTGTGCTTCTATAATGGTTGTAATGCCATTTTTTGCCAGTTCTAATAAAGTTAATAATTCTTCATGACTAAATGGTTCACCTTCGGCAGTACCTTGAACTTCAATGATACGACCATCATCAGTCATTACCACATTCATATCGGTTTCGGCATTAGAATCTTCAATATATTCTAAGTCGCATACCGCTTCACTATTAACAATGCCTACCGATACGGCAGCCACTAAAGATTTAATTGGGTTTTGCTTGATTTTACCACTTGCTAACATCATGTTTATTGCGTCAACTAATGCCACACTAGCACCAGTTATTGATGCTGTTCTAGTGCCTCCATCAGCTTGGATAACATCACAGTCTAATGTAATGGTATATTCCCCTAATAATTTTAGATCAATCATTGCGCGTAATGAACGGGCAATAAGGCGTTGGATTTCCATCGTACGGCCTGTTTGTTTTCCTTTTGCCGCTTCACGTTGAGTTCTTGAATTGGTTGCTCGAGGCAACATACCATATTCAGCGGTTACCCAACCTTGATTTTGACCTTTTAAAAAGCGAGGTACAGATTCTTCAATTGTTGCATTACAAAGTACTTTTGTTTCACCAAACTCGACTAATACAGAACCTTCTGCATGCTTAGTGTAATGACGGGTTATTTTGATTGGGCGGACTTGTTCCGCGGATCGACCAGACGGGCGCATGCAATTCTCCAGCAGTTTTATTTTAAAATTTATCTTTGAACTTATTAAATCATTTAGGAGGACATCAACAAGAAAGCGTTGATGTTTAGCCTAAGCTAAGAGCACATTATACAGAATTTGTGATACAATGCCCAGCAAGTTTTTTATAAATTTAGGACCTATTATGATTTCTAGTATGACCGCATATGCGCGAAAAGAGTTGAACCAATCATGGGGTAGTGCTTCTTGGGAGTTACGTTCGGTCAATCAACGCTACTTAGAAACCTATATTCGTTTACCCGAACAGTTTCGCTCTCTTGAGCCAATTATTCGTGAACGACTTCGAGCACGATTAACGCGCGGAAAAGTCGAATGTAATTTACGTTTCGAATTAGATCCAGCAGCACAACATCAAGAATTGTCATTAAACATTGAACTTGCTAAACAAATATTAGCTGCTGGTGACTGGATAAAACGTGAGTATCAAACGGGACAAATAAATCCGCTTGATGTTTTACGTTGGCCTGGTGTCATGTCAAGTAAAGAACAAAATTTGGATACTATTTCGCAAGAAATTTTGGCTTTACTTGAAACCGCTATTGATGAGTTTATCGCCGTTCGGGAGCGTGAAGGTAAAGCGCTTTGTGAATTAATTACTCAACGCTTACAAGCGATAACCGTGGAAGTTGATAAAATTCGTACTTGGATGCCGCAGATTTTAGAATGGCAAAAAGAACGATTAAAAAGTAAGCTTGAAGAAGCTAATATTGATCTTGATAATTCACGTTTAGAACAAGAAATTGTTATGGTTGCCCAAAAAATTGATGTCGCTGAAGAACTAGATCGGTTAATGACGCATGTTAACGAAACATATTCGATCTTAAAGAAAAATGAGGCAGTAGGTCGTCGACTCGATTTTATGATGCAAGAGTTCAACCGTGAATCTAATACTATTGCTTCAAAATCAATTAATGCTGATGTAACCGCTAGCGCGATTGAACTCAAAGTGTTGATTGAGCAAATCCGCGAGCAAGTACAAAATATCGAATAATTTACTTGTTGATGAATAAGTATCTCGGTATTTTTGCGGTTATTTTGGCATCGCTATTATGGGGCACAACTGGCACAGCAGCCACTTTTGCTCCTACTTTATCTCCTTTATTTGTTGGTTCATTCGCAATGGGCATTGGGGGGATATTGCAATGCGGATTAGCTATTTATAATATCAAGCAAAACCACTCATCATTAACAACTCATAGCCGTTTTTTAATTGTAGGTGCCTTAGCCGTGGCTATCTATCCTTTGGCATTTTATTCATCGATGCGTTTATCGGGTGTTACTATCGGTACGGTTGTTTCAATAGGATCAGCGCCAATCTTATCAGCTATAATTGAATATATTAGTCGTGATTTCCAAGTGACAAAACAATGGGTTATTGGTGCTTTATTGGGTATTATCGGCATGACTATGTTAGCATTTTCTGAAAATGCTTCGACCACAGTTGAATATAATCATGTTGGTTTGGGAATTTTATTAGGACTTATTGCTGGTTTTACTTATGCTCTTTACTCATGGTCAGCACGACAATTAATGTTAAAAGGTATAGATAGCAAAGCGGCCATGGGTGCTACATTTGGTTGTGGCGGTTTATTACTGATTCCAGTGATGCTAATAACGGGAACGACATTTTTTGCAGCATGGAATAATATTGCAGTTGGCTGTTATATGGCATTGATTCCAATGTTTTTAGGATATCTATGCTATGGATATGGATTATCGAAAATATCTGCCAGTTTAGCAACTACTATTAGTCTATTGGAACCGGTTATTGCTGCAATTCTCGCTATGATAATTGTTGGCGAATCGCTGTCATTAATAGCTTGGATTGGTATGTTATTTATCTTTGTCTGTTTGATTATAGTTACATTATCAAGCGTAATTAATAATTAAAAACGATATTATTAATTGAATTTAATTGAACGATTGAATTATTGAACTAAAGACAATAATTTCACTAATCTGATCATTGATTTGCTGGTAACTAAGAATAGATTAATTTTCTAATTTGACTGTCTTGTATTCCTATTTTAAACCTCTAAAATCTATTTTTTCTTCTACTTGAAAATCAATTAAATATTGCTAATATAATGATATTATTTTTGTTGTAAATATATAAAAATATTAAAGGATGAAAAGGAATAACTAATATGAAAAAAATGCTTACAAGTGGTTTATTAATTTTATTTTTTGCATGTTCGGTTAATGCAGCTAAATATGATAATGTACCATATGATGAAGTGCTAAAAATTGCCACCGAGCAAAATGATCCAGTTGCACTAAATGAGTTAGGCTATAGATACCTCAATGGGGTAGATGGTGTTGAAAAAGACTATGTTAAAGCGAGAGAATGGTTTGATAAAGCTATTGCACTAGGCAATGGAAGAGCCGAATCCAATGTAGGTACTATGTATGATAAGGGTAATGGCGTTGAACAAGACTATGCTAAAGCGAAAGAGTGGTATGAAAAAGGTGTGGCAAAAAATGATATGTATGCGCAATTAAATTTAGGTGGCATGTATAAAGAAGGACGAGGAGTTGAAAAAGATCTATTAAAAGCAAAAGAACTACTTGAAAAATCAGCAGAACAAGGTTTGTCTTATGCTCAATCTTTTTTAGGTGATATGTATTTTTTTGGTCAAGGTATTAAAAAAGATGCAATTAAAGCTCGATACTGGTATGAAAAAGCAGCTGAACAAGGTATACCTGAAGCTCAGTTTAATTTAGCTGTCATGTATGAAAATGGTATGGCTGGCTTAAAAAAAGATCACAATAAAGCGATGGATTTATTTGAAAAAGCTTGTGAAGGCGGTGTGGAGCATCCAATTTGTCAATAATTGTTGGTTAATTAGAATTTAGTTTTAGTGAGAATTAACTAAACTACAGTTAAATTCAAATGAAAAAGGCGGACCAAGTCCGCCTTTTTCATTTTTTAGAGTTATAAAATCAATCTTCATCAACTAATTGCTTAATATAAACCTGCTTAAGCTAATCGATGTCTTCTTTTTATCGATTTAAAATACCAATATAACGCAGCATAAGCGATACCCGTTGATAAAAGGTCTGCAGTTGGTGATGCTGCCCAAACGCCATCTAAATCGAAGAATAATGGTAGAATATAAAGTGTTGGTAGTAAAATTAGAAGTTGTCTTGAAAGGCTTAACAAAATAGAGATCTTTGCCATCCCGATACATTGGAAAAAACTAGTTGTTACCATCTGAAAACCGACTAATGCAAATGAAAACGTAGTATAACGTAATGCAATAGCCGATATCGCCACTAAATCGACATCAGAACTAAACGCTCTAACCAGCACCTCAGGAATAAAGCAACCAAATATAAAGCCAACACTGGTGATAACTGTGGCAATTTTAACTGCATAGATAAACGTTTCTTTCACCCGAACATAATTTTTAGAGCCGTAATTATAACCAATAATCGGTTGCATACCTTGATTTACGCCGATGACAATCATGATAATCAGTGTAATTAATCGGTTAGCATTAGAATAACCGGCGATCGCATCATCACTTGAAACAAGTGAAATCGGGGCATAACGGGTTAACTGCCAGTTTATAAAAACAACTACCACTGAGGCGGCAACTTGCATAGCAAATGGTGACATGCCAATCGACAAAATCGACTTAATGTAAGTAAAATCGAGCCTAAAGTTACGACGATATAGCTTTATATTACTGTTTTTGCTAATAAAGTGCTGCATCACAAATAAAAAGCTTATGAACATTGCGAGAGTGGTAGCAAAAGCTGCTCCTCTCATTCCCCAACCTAAAGCAATAATAAAAATTGGTGCAAGAATAATATTCGCAATCACACTAATAAACATAGTCACCATGGCTTTAAACGGATAGCCACTGGCGCGCATCATATTGTTGTAATTAAATGTTAATGTGATAAATATACTGCCCGGTAAAAACACCTCTAAAAACTCACGAGCATAAATATGGTTGGTTGGGCTTGAACCAATAAAGTGTAAAACAGGATCGATAAAATAGAGTAGTAAGGCTAAAGTGATACCACTAAGTACGGCAGTTAACATAAAAGAAGTTCCTGCTACTTTTTCTGCTTTATCGATTTCTCCTCTGCCTAAAAAGATAGATATTCGGCTGGCAGAACCAATACCTACTAGCATGCCAATACCCGCAGCAAGATTCATAACTGGTAAAATAATACCAGCGCCACTTAGTGCTTCACGACCAATCCAATGGCCAATAAAAATTCCATCAATAATGTTATACAGCGTATTCACTGTTGTGCCGATAATAGATGGAAGCGCATATTGCCAAAACAATAAGCTGATTTTTTTATGTTTAAAATCATCATAAATATCGTGTGAGTTTGTCATTTTGATTCACATTGATAAAAGGTTAAAAGTTATAAAGAAGTTTTAGAACAAGGATACGTAAAGTATAAAATTGACTACAACAATGTTACTTAGTTTAGCAGAGTTATAAATTGATGATAGCACTTTTTTAGTGCTTTGTTAAAATATACCCCATTAAATTATCCGATCCAAATAGGAATCTCCATGAGCGTACAAATTGAGAATATAGTTCTACATAAATTAATTAGAAAAAGTGATACTGAAATTGAACTACAACTTCGTGACTCACTCCTCGGTAATGAACAAGCTGTTGCTAACTTGATTGAAGATATTAATAGAATTTACAACAATAAAAGCAAAGCATATGGTTTATTTAATAGTGAAAGTCTTTTTGAACAATCACTTAAAGAGTTACGTTTAGGTAATCAAAATTTTCTTAATTTTAGTCAAGAATCAACCAAACAGTTGCGTAATGAATTAGCCAAATATCCATTTGCAGAAGGTGGTACTGTTATTTTTTGCCACTATCGATACCTTGCTGTTGAATATCTAATTATTGCTGTATTAAATAGTTGCTTAAGCATGTTAGTTAATGAGGAGCTTAATATCTCTGAAACTCAGTATCTAGATATCGATCATGCTGATATTATTGCCCGTATTGATATTACTGAATGGCAAACCGCACCAGAATCAAAACGTTATTTAACTTTCTTAAAAGGCCGAGTCGGGCGAAAAGTATCTGATTTTTTCATGGATTACTTAGGTGCTAGTGAAGGATTAGATGCAAAAGCGCAAAATAAAACTCTTGTTAAAGCGGTAGATGATTACTGTCAAGAGATGCAATTTGACAAACAAGATAAAACCAATGCTCGTGAAAATGTCTATAACTATTGTCAAGCTCAATTACAAGCAGGAGAAGAGATAGAGCTGAAAAATCTTGCTAATGAATTACCAACAAGTGACGAAAATAACTTTATGGAATTTGTAAAAAATAGCGAATATGATTTAGAAGATACATTCCCTGCTGATCGTAGTGCCTTACGTCAATTAAAAAAATTCTCCGGTAGTGGTGGTGGATTAACCCTAAGTTTTAACTCCGATCTATTAGGTGAGCGTATAAAATGGGACCCACAAACTGATTCACTCGTTATTAAGGGCGTCCCACCTAATTTACGTGATCAACTTCAACGCAATAGTGGCTCAAACGAATAATTAGGGGAAAAATATGAAATACATTGGTGCACATGTGAGTGCAGCTGGTGGTGTGGATAATGCGCCAATAAATGCTTATCAAATTGGCGCAACAGCCTTCGCTCTATTTACTAAAAATCAACGACAATGGCATGCAAAACCGCTTGAAACTGCAGTGATTGATAGTTTCAAAAAACGTTGTGAACGATATGGATTCACCAATAAACAAATTCTACCTCATGATAGTTATCTAATTAATTTAGGTAGCCCTGATAGTGAACAACTTGAAAAATCACGTACCGCGTTTCTGGACGAAATGCAACGTTGTGAACAGTTAGGCCTAACTTTGCTAAACTTTCATCCAGGTAGTCATTTACAAAAAATTTCGGTTGATGAATGTTTAGCGCGGATTGCCGAATCGATAAATATCACGCTAGATAAAACCAAAAGTGTCGTCGCTGTGATAGAAAACACAGCAGGACAAGGATCTAACCTAGGCTATAAATTTGAACATCTTGCGCAAATTATCGATAAAGTAGAAGACAAAAGCCGTGTAGGTGTCTGTATTGATACCTGTCATGCCTTTGCTGCTGGTTATGACTTACGCAGCGAAAAAGCCTGCAAAGAAACTTTTGATGAATTTGAAAAAATTGTTGGTTATAAATATTTACGTGGTATGCATTTAAATGACGCCAAAAGTGAACTCGCCAGCCATGTTGACCGTCATGACAGCTTAGGTAAAGGTACCATTGGTGAAATCGCATTTAAATTTATTATGCAAGACTCGCGAATTGATGAAATACCACTTATTCTTGAAACGATTAACCCAGATATTTGGGCACAAGAAATAGCATGGTTAAAAGAACAAGAAAACAGATAACTAACTAGTTTATATATTACAACCTAGTTTTAGCTTAATACAGTCATGTTGGTTTGAACTAATATTATTAAATATGCTGATAGACTTTTTGACTAGCGATAACTAAATGGATATCGGTATTAATAGTACATTAAATAATCTTCAAACAAAAAGAATGTTTTGCTAAAACTAGGTGCTTTGAACAAACATTTGTAATGAAAACCATAGAAGTTAAACCAATAAAAATAGTTTTCCATTTATCTATATAATAAATTACTCACTATTATCAAGCTAGCAATAAATTCAGCGAAATTAATTGTGATACTTATCTGATTACAGCTGTAGCTTTATTTTTACTTTCTAATTATTAAAACTCATTCGATAATCAAATCTACCTTCAATTTTTAGCTTACAAATCATATTTGGTCATGAAAATATGATGGATTTTCTACGTTACTAATAATGAATTATTTTAAATTATATATTGGTCAACTAATTCTAAATAAGATAAAATAAATCAAAATGATAAATTTCTTGCTAGTTTATGTTGAACACTAATTAGCATAAATTAAAGATAATATTGTTTGATGCGATATCACTATCATATAGGTAATTTTTTACCAACTAAAAAGATTGATTTTATCTTCTGATAAAGATATGGCTAATCAGGTAATTGGTGGTTAATTGTTCTCATTATTAAGTAATTAGAAAAGCGAATTTGATAATCATTATTTTTATAAGATGACAAAATTTTGCCAGAGGTCATCGGACAAGGAGAAAGGCTGAAAAATAGATTAACAAAACAACAAAGATTTTTGACTAAACATAACTAGCTTATTGATGATGAAGGAATGAATTATATTGATAATATTTATAATGATTTAAATGGCAAAATTGAATCGGAACAATTAGCGAATAAATATAATGCACAATACTGTTGCAAAGGTATGCCAAAGTTTTGATGTTTTATGTGAGAAAAAGGAATATGAAAAAAATAGAACAATTATCACCTGAACAATTAATTAAGACTATTTTTGAACCATTAAGCGTACAGGATCAAAGCTTACCATCCCGTATTAGCCAATATATTTTACAAGGTGATGAACTAGAGGTGTTGGGCGATTTTGATAAATTATGCCAAACTTCTAAAACAGCTTATAAAATCTATGAATATATGCGCAGGCCTTGCGAGCTTTATAGCGTTGCTACTTTTAGCAAAACTCATGAAGCAGAACAAGCTCGTCTTGAGTTTTATCGCCGTTGGACTGGAACTTTTTCGCCAGAACAAATAATTCGCTTTGCTCGCGTCTTTGCGACCTTATGTGACCATTTATCTTTCGTTAAAGTGTCTAGTGAGAAATTACCAACATGGTTCATCTATCTGTTATATGATGGACTGATTACCTCGTTACCAACTTATTGTGAAAACGAAGAAAAAATTGATCAACGTGAAAGTTGGACAATTCAGCAATTACATCAATTACTTGAAATTGAACAAATAGGTTTAGGCGAAAACTTACTGTTTGCAATCTTTGATCGGCAAAATATTAGCGTTCTATCTCATAGCCACTTCAAATACTTTTTTATGATAAATGGTTTATTGCCCTATATTCAGAAGCATATAACATTATTTAAGCAACTACCGACTCAAGGGTTAGCGATCTTAGGGCAAATAGATCAGTTAAAATATATTCAAAAGCATATGGAACTTCAATTGCCTTTGGCTGATTTTATTACCATGCAGGCATTAAATACTAATAAGCAGATCAATCAATTAGCTACTGAAATTCTGTTTAGCTTACCAAGTGATATTATTCAAATTCAGTTACAATCTTTTTTAACATCTGGTTCAGTTAAGCAACGTAGTAATGCGGCTGTCTTACTAACTAGAATTGTTGCTGATCCTATAATTTTAAAACAAGCATTGGCAGACGAAACCAATAAAACGGTAATTACTGCGATTGAAAGTGCTTTAACACGATTGGAAAGTGCCAATACGGTTAAACGACAATCTGATTTAGTTATTCCTGGTTTTGAACCTCTTATTGACACGCCATTGTCAATAAGTGCTCGTGATTTGTTACAGCAAAATTTTCAAGAATTTTTGATCGAGTGTGAAAAGGATGCACAAAAAGAGATTGAAAATAATCAAAAAAATGGTTTGCCGTGGGTTCATTTGCAAGAACGTTATCAATTATTGAAAAAAACTACCAGCAAAGATTTAGATAATATCTTTGAATATTTGAATGGTAAAATAGAACATTCAATATTAGTAAAAAAAATCAAAAAAAATATCGATTTTCGATTTTTGTTGAGAAAAAAAAGATTACAAAATTTACCTGAGTTTACTTTATTTCACTTACTTCGTGCGACTATATTAGTTGAAGGTCCTACTAATATGAATAGTGAATATTGTTTTCTAAATATGTATAGAAAATATGATGTAATAAGAAATTTTGATCTTCGACAAATCGCCGATATCTTTGAAAAGTTAAACTACTATAAAGGTATTCAATCCATTAAACATATTCAACATATTATCGCAATACCATTTTTAACCAGTGATATTTTTCATGATGTTTATGAAACTGAACCATACAAATTATGGGCTTTTTTTGCTGAGAATGAATTTTTATTGGACGAAGTATTAGGATTTGCTCGCCAACAAAAATACTGGTTCGACTCTTATGTTGATAGAATCAATGCGATAAAAATATTAACCCTTTTTCCAATTATTCCAGTTAAATATGTAACTTACCTATTTGAATTAGCTTTAGATGAACCTAAACAAATTCGTCACGCTGCACAGGATGTGCTAAGCGCAATCCCAAATATACATAATCAAGTTGAACAAGCTTTATCATCGGCTAAACAAGAAGTTCGTCTTGCTGCTGCTGAATGGTTAGCAGAACTAGGCAATAAAAATTCCATTGAAGCCTTAATTGTAGCTTTGAAAAAAGAGAAGCGTGAAATAGTGCAAGCAGCAATATTAATCGCATTGGAAAAAATGGATGAAGACATTAGTCGATATTTAACCGCGAAACAATTATTGACTGCAGCTCAAAAAGGTTTGAAAGGCAAAAAGTCAGCTGATTTTGATTGGTTTGATTTTAACTTAATACCCACTTTGACTTGGCAAAATAGTGATAAAGTTGATCCTCAAATTATTGAGTGGTGGATCTGTTTAGCATTTAAATTAAAAGATCCTAGTCATCCGCTATTCATCACTTATACTCAATTATTAAGTAAACAAAGCCAACAACAATTAGGCGAATTTATTTTACAAAGCTTTATCCAACAAGATACCTTAATGCCAACGATCGAGGAAGCAGAAGCGCAAGCGAGTTCATTAGCTGATAAACGTCTACAACAATATATGAGAGCTTATCAACGTTATCCAAAGTATTATCCTCATTATAATAATATTACTTATGAACAAGTTTTTGACGAAATTAAAAATGAAATACTGGCCAATTATCTAGGTTCAGCCATTAAAGCCAAAGGGATACTATCTTTAACAAGCGGTATTAAAGGGCAGGTTGCTGTATCATTAATAACCCGTTTTATGAGAGAGCATTCTCAACGGCGAGCTCAGATCGAAGCGATACTAGAACCTATGGCGTACAGTAACGATCCTTTTATCATTCAACTGTTATTATCATTAGCGCGTCGATATCGTACAGCTTCAATTCAAGACAAGGCCAGAAATTTAGTAGAACATATTGCTAAGCGTAGTGGTTGGAGTACTGATGAGCTAGCCGATCGTACCATATCGACCGCAGGTTTAGATGATAATGGCTTGTTAATTCTTGATTATGGTGAGCGTACTTTTATTGCTAGTTTGGATGATAAATTTAAGTGGCAATTAAAAAATGCTGAAGGAGAAAAGCTTAAAGCATTACCTGAAGCACGTAACAGAGAAAATCCTGAACTTGTCAAAGAGGCAAAAAAACAGTTCAACAACAGTAAAAAAGAGCTTAGCCAATTGCTGACTATGCAAAGTAGCCGTTTTTACGAAGCCATGTGTGCCCAGCGGCAATGGCGAGTGGAAGATTGGCAAAAATATTTACAGCATCATCCAGTTGTAGGTCGATTAATTCAAGGTTTAGTTTGGTTACAATTAGATAAAAGTGGCCATATCGTTAATAGTTTTAGACCAACGGAAAATAGTCGTTTAGTGACTAATCAAAACGATGAAATCTTCGTTGATCAAAATCACTTTATTACACTAGCCCATTCAGCATTAATGTCCAGTACGGATATTGTACAATGGCAAGTGCATTTTAAACATCACAAACTCAATCAGTTATTTGATCAGTTTAACCATCCATTACCTGACATCAGTAAAATTGACGACGGTATTATTAATGATCGGCTAGGTTGGTTAACAGATAGTTTCACTATACGAGGTATTTTAACTAAATTAGGTTATAGACATGGTGATATCGAAGATGGAGGCAGTTTTTATGGTTATTATAAATATTTTGCCAATTATAAACTTTATATCAATATTGACTTTAGTGGTAGTATGCTGCCAGAGGAAAATATTCCTGTCGTGCTTTATAATCTTTATTTCAGCAAAACACCAGGTTTTATCGAAAGTGCAATTGCACTAGATAATCTACCAAAAGTGTTATTAGCCGAAGGTTACGCTAATTATATGGCGGTAGCTGACGCATCGAATGGTTTTGATCCTAATTGGCAGGATAAATTAATATGGTAAAAAATAACCGAGACCTGATGGAACAGGTCATTCTTGATTGTTTTACTGGTTTACATGATTTAGAACCATCAATGCCTGAACGGAGTTGTCATTATATTTTATATGGCAAAGATCCCATGGTTCTTGATGATCTAAATAAATTAACAAAATCTAATACTTCTAATGAATATGATAAACAGGTTTATAGTTTACTAGGTTGTCCTAGTTTTGTTCTTCTTGCTTATTTTGATGACAGTAATAAACCACAGCAAAGAGCTCGAGGAAAATTTTATCAATTATGGACGAGTCAATATTTATCTTAAAACCGACGATGACATTACCAGCTCGGGACGATTGATTTTATCTAACGCTGATAAACAAAAAATAACCCAATTACAATACCAATGTGACACTCTTGGTTTAAATACTCTAAACCACACTTTAAACAAACTAACGCAAAACCCACCAATCAAAATTAAGCATATTCTACAAACTGCTTATCTTTGTCATTTCGTGAATGAAACCCACTATCAATTGCCAATTGTAATAACACAAAATGAGGAATAAACAAAAATCAACTAACGCCAACTAATAAAATAATTACAACCAAACAAAATAGCTTAGCTAATCATTTTGTTATTGAGTTTTTAATGAATAACATGGAAGGTAACTATCTAAAATCATTCACAAATACCATTATGGTGGTATAGACTTCTCAATATTTTTTACAAGATTTTTGGCTAATTTTTAAGTTAAAAATCATCTTGATTATCTGAATATTTTTATAAATAACTTTATGATGAAATAGACCCCTTAATATTTTTTGCCACTTATGGATTAATTTTGGAGTTAATAATTACATTAAACATTACTATTAGCTTTATTAAATAACGAAAAAGAAACGCATAAATATTAGCCATATTTTACGAGCGGATTGTCTTTGCTATTTGATCAATGAAATCCACTATCAATCGCCAATTGTAATAACAGAAAATGAGGAATAGACAAAAATCAACCAATGCTAACTAATAAAATAATTACAACTAAACAAAATAGTTTAGCTAATCATTTTGTTATTGATTTTTTAATTAATAATATAGAGGTAATTATTTAAAATTATTCATAAATACCATTATGATGGTATAGACTCCTCAATATTTTTTACAAGTTATCTAATTCAATCGTTATATTGAAAAAATTACCTTAATATAAGGTTGTTTATTTCATTGCAAAAGATAATAACCGTTTAAAACAATCCTATTAAGCAGTCTTATTATTCAATTCACAAATAAGAGAAATTATTTCAGGCAATATATCTAAGATTAAGGCTAATTGCTGCATAACCAGCAGATCATTATTACTTTGGTCATCATTGGTTGATAGTGATTCAATATAATCAGCAACCACTTTTTTCAATGGTTGATATTCAGAATCGATTTTTTGGTCACTTAGCATAGTAATTATATAAACCGATATATCATCAAAAATTTCCAAAGTATGCGGTGAAATACTTTTATCGCGATGCGCTCCCAAAGTGGATAGATAACTGATTAAAGTGTGATTAAGGGTCAATAATCTAAAACCTTGGTCAATCACATCTTGTTTAACATGTGGCTCTTTAGTCATTAAGCTGATTAAGGAGGATAAATCTGCATTACTATCATGAGCCGCGCGTCGTGCAACACGGTATTTGGGATCATTAGTTTTACCGGAGACATATTGACTACCTATTACTGCTAAATAGTGGCTATCTTCGTGACAGACTCGATCAACTAATTTAGGTAAATTTCTAAACTTCCAATCAGGCCAGATAAAACTTACAGCAAACCAAGCAATAAAACAGCCAATTAAGGTAGCTATAATGCGTGAAATAGCAACAGAGATACTGCTTTCACCGATTAAACTAAAACTGAAAAATACTAATAAGGTAATAAAGGCAGTGGCATAAGCATATTGTGAGTTTTTGAATAGGAAAAATAACCATCCAGTTATAATGATCAATACTAATTGCGCTTCAATACTAGGAAACAAGTAAGTTAAAGGAATACCGGCAATTATTCCTAAAATAGTACCAAAAACACGCAATTTTAAGCGATATTTCGTAGTTGAATAGTTTGGTTGGCAAACAAATAAGCTGGTTAAAATAATCCAATAACCATGTGAAAGGTTAGAAAAATAAATCACCATATATCCAACAAATAACACAATACTCATACGAATGGCATGTCGAAAGAGTGACGATTTGATGGTTAAGTTTTGCTTAATTTTGGCAAAAATATCATGAAAACGGGTGAGTTCTTCATCAATTAATTGGTTATCATCTTGGATTTTCGATAAATGTTGTTCTGTATCGATATGGGCTAATAATAAATCGATCGCTAGCAGATTTTGATATAAATTTTGTAATGATTTGATGAGTAATAAATTAGCCTTATTTTGTTGTTGATATTCATTTATTGCTTCTTCAAGATAGGCAAAGTAGCGAGCAAATAATGGATCATGTTGGTAAGTTTGATTTAACTTAATTGACAGAGCCAATTTAGCACAGGCTTTAGCTTGTAAATTTAAGATTCTCGCAAAGCGAAATAAAAGATCACTATGTTTAAAATGGTGGCTTAACGCTTTATAATCGCCATGTGATGAACTGGCTCGTTCATGAATATCTTGAGCGACAAAATAGTAACTAAGCATCTTTCTAATATAGCCTTGTCCACGAAAACCTTTTAGTCGATTAAATAATGAACGTTTAGCGTCATTGAATACATTAATAACCTGAGTATTACAGGTCGTTAGCTCAAGAGTTTGTCGCTTAAACCCATCTGTTTCATCAGGATCGAACATTGCTGCTTTTGCATCAAGATAAAAACTTAATTTTATAAAACAATTGGCTAAAGTTTGTTGTGTAGTGCGGATAGGTTGCACAATTGATTCAATTAGTGAAACAAGGTTATACCAAAGTGCACCTAACAATAAAAAACAAGGAAGAGTGTAATTATCAGCAAATAAATTATGTCCGAGCATGGTATAAGCTGCAATTAATAAGGAGCCAAAGGCAATAACACCATAACGTTGCCCCAATGAACCGAGCATAATAAATAGAAACGTTGAGCTAACTAAGCCAATAATAAACAATAGTGGATCATGGAATAGAAATTCGACCGAAAATGTCGCAATTGCAAAACAAATTAGTGTTAATAATATATTAATACAACGGCTTAATAAGCGTGTATCAATCTCTGTCAATCCTGCTGCAACTACTCCCAATGTGAGTGGGATCACTAAAGGTACTGAATCAAAGTACCATGGTACTAATGTAGATCCAGTCAAACTAACCAGCATACGAATACTAAACAGTAAATTACTGCTATAAAAAACTTTGCGTAAGGATAGGATAAATGAATGCACGTTGTTTAGTGTTTGAATTGAGTTGTCATAATAATAGTAAGGATACTATATTGTTATCTTTAGCGAAAGCAAATAAGTATGACGATAATAATTATTTAAATTAGTGGTTTACAGTTTTAGCTATCTATCTTATTTAAAATAGAATTAACTTTATATTATCTATTAAGTTAACTGGTTTTAATTATAATCACGGCATAAGCAAATCAGATAGGCTGATAATTTTTTTTTATTATAAATTAATTTAAGAAAACGTTATATTATGCCTTCAAAAATCATTATGGGATGAAAACATGAAAAACTTATTTAAAGTGATATCGGCGTTAGCATTGTTAAGTTGTGCCTGTCTGAGTGATGCTAAATTACCAGAATCAATCAAAATTGGTTCGGATACATCTTATGCTCCATTTGATTTTATAGATAAAAATGGTGAAATTACAGGTTTTAATATTGAAATTACCAAAGCACTTTGTGAAAAAGCTAATATTAAGTGTGAATTTCAATCGACTGATTTCGATGCATTAATTCCTTCTTTATTGTCACGTAAAATAGATATGATTTCATCATCATTAATGATGACTGAAAAACGCAAAAAACAAATTGCTTTTTCAGATGAAATTTTTCTTACCAATTCTCGATTAATTACTAAACAAGGTGCTAATTTATTACCAAATGTTGAGTCATTAAAAGGCAAAAGAGTAGGCGTTGAACAAGGTACTTCACAGGAACACTTTGTTAATGACAAATGGCGTCCAAATGGCGTTATCATTGTGCCATATCAAAATCAATTACAGGTATTCTCAGATTTAGTAGCAGGTCGTTTAGATGCCGCATTACAAGATGAGGTCACGGGAAGTTATGCATTTTTAAAACAACCACAAGGAAAAGATTTCGCTTTTGCCGGAGAAATTTTAAGCGATAAAGGTTATTTTGATGTTGGTGTCGGTTTAGGATTCCGTAAAAAAGATGATGAACTGCGTGAAGCTTTCAATAAAGCACTAGTTGAAATTTTAAATGACGGTACTTATCAAAAAATAAATGACAAATATTTTGACTTCAACGTCTATAGTAATAAAAAATAGTTCATGCAAGGTTATCGTTCTCTAATATTACAAGGTGCCTTGATCACTATTGAATTAGCGATTTTTTCGCTAATTCTTGCCATTATTATTGGCGTTATTTGTGCACTTGGTAAATTATCAAAAAGGTCAGTATTACGACTAGCTTGTCAGGCTTATACATCATTGATTCGCGGTGTGCCGGATTTGGTTTTAATGATGTTGATCTTTTTTGGCCTTCAATTTTTATTAAATAACATTACCGATTTTTTTGATGTAGATATGTTGGAAATTGATCCATTTGTGGCAGGTATTATTACGTTAGGTTTTATTTATGGTGCCTATTTTACTGAGACGTTTCGTGGTGCATTTCAAGCTGTTCCAAAAACATTAATTGACGCAGCAACTGCATTAGGTATGAATAAATGCCACACCTTTATATATGTCAGGTTCCCATTAATGATGCGTTTTGCTTTACCTGGCATTGCTAATAATTGGTTAGTGATTTTAAAAGCAACAGCATTAGTATCATTATTGGGATTGTTTGACCTTGTTAAAGCCACTAAAACAGCTGGTGAAGCAACATATCAACCGCTATTTTTTGCACTTATAGCTGGCGCTTTTTATCTATTTTTCACCTCTATTTCAAATATTATTCTATGGTGGCTTGAAAAGCATTATTCCACCGGTATCACTAAAGCTAAATTATAAACGAGCAATGTTATGTTAGAAATCCTTCAAGATTATTGGAAAGCTTTATTATGGTCAGATGGCTATCATATTACTGGATTAGCAATGACCTTGTGGATCTTGATTTTATCCGTATCTTTAGGAGGATTATTTGCATTAGTGTTAGCGGTAGGCCGTAATTCAAAACATTTTTTTATAAAATGGCCTATTTGGTTATTTACTTATATTTTTCGTGGAACACCATTATATGTACAGTTATTAATTATTTACACGGGTATATATACATTAAGTTTTGTTAATCAACATCAATCTTTAAATGACTTTTTCCAAAGTGGATTGAATTGTACTATTTTAACCTTTGCTTTAAATACTTGTGCTTATACTACAGAAGTGTTTGCGGGTGCTATTCGCAACGTTCCTAATGGTGAAATTGAAGCTGCTACGGCACTTGGTTTTAATCGTTGCCAATTATATCGATACATTATTTTACCCAGAGCCTTCCGAATTGCATTACCAGCTTATAGTAATGAAGTCATTTTTATGTTGCATTCGACAGCTTTAGCTTTTACGGTGACAGTTCAAGATTTGATGAAAATCGCACGTGATATCTATGCCGAAACTTATCAACCTTTCCATGCTTTTGGTATTGCGGCGGTGATCTATTTATGTGTAAGTTTTGTTTTGATTTTTGGTTTTAGACAACTTGAAAAACATTACTTGCTTTATATGAATATTAGTGGGTCAAAGACTTGTTAAAATAGTAACAGGCAATATTCAATATTGCCTGAAGATATATGAATAAAATTAATTAATTAAATTATCAGCAGGAATTCCATTATCATTGCTATCATGATCTTTTGAACCTGGTAATGCGCGAGTACGATCAATAGGTAAATAACTACCATTTGTTGTTTCGATTTGACATTCACTCCAAAAGATTGAATATTTCGTATTTGCATGCATACTTTCGCCACGGAAATAACAACGGGCTGCATTATATAAATCGCCCCGGCAAAGTATAGCAATTAATAACCAAACGCCAACAACGCTCCATGCAACCCATTTCAAATTATGCCATAAGAAAGACCAAAAACCTTTTTTACTGAAATGGCAATAAGCAAAAATTAATAGTATAACGCCAACAAATCCCAAAAATTCATACAACCAAAATAGCCACATATGGTTAACTCCTAAGCAACAGTACTTAGTATTTTATACTATCTTTAAATTTACATCCACGAACCATTGCGAATAATACCAACAGCAATACCTTCAATAGCAAAACTTTGTTGTTCTAAGTCGACATCAATTGGCGCAAACTCCGCATTTTCAGCTAATAATTTAACGTGACGACCTTTTTGCGATAATCTTTTAACAGTTACTTCGTCATCGATTCGCGCAACAACAACTTGGCCATTTTTAACGTGTTGAGTTTTGTGAACGGCAAGTAAATCACCATCTAAAATACCAATATCTTTCATTGACATACCCTCAACTCTTAATAAAAAATCGGCTTGAGGTTTAAATAAACTTGGCGATACTTGATAATGACTTTCGATATGTTCTTGCGCTAAAATTGGCGATCCGGCTGCGACCTTACCAATTAGCGGTAAACCTTCAAGTTCATTGGGATCATCAGGTTGTTCTAATAATAAACGAATTCCACGTGATGAACCGGCAATCATTTCAATAGCTCCTTTTTTAGCTAAAGCTTTAAGATGTTCTTCAGCTGCGTTAGCTGAACGAAATCCTAATTTTTGGGCAATTTCTGCTCGCGTTGGTGGCATTCCGGTAGTTTGAATGTTTTCTTTAATCAAATCATAAATTTGTTGTTGTCGTTCGGTTAATGGTCTCATGGCAAATTCCTGTTTTTATATACAGATACATGTGATTATATACAGCTAAAAAAACAAAACAACTGTTTTATCTATTTTTTTTTAGAATAATGGATAAAAATGGTAACTAAAGTGAGATTTTCGATCTAAATCACATAATAGTATGGAAAATTTTCATAAAACTATTTAAAAAAACAATTTTATGCTACAAACAATCTATCTATCTATCTATCTATCTATCTAGCTAACTAACTAACAAAGTAATGCTGAGCGTAAATTTAATGGCTAATTTAGCAATTTATTGCCATGTATTCTGTTTAATAGTTGTATGATATAATTCTTATTAAGATGATTCTTTATTGGAAGTAGTGTATGTCTTATATTGTTGCACTTAGTGGTGGCATTGCCAGTGGTAAAAGTACCATTGCCAATCTATTTGCGCAATTAGGTGTACCAATTATTGACGCTGATGTGATTGCTCGTAAAGTTGTTGCTGCAGGCTCCTTTGCACTAACACAGATTGTAAAACATTTTAGTCAAGAGATCTTGTTAGAAAATGGAGAGTTAGATCGAAGTCAATTAAGAGAAATTATTTTCAATAATGATCATGAACGGTTATGGTTGAACAATTTATTGCATCCGATTATTGCACAAGAAACCCAACAACAGATTGCAAAACAAACAGCTCCTTATATTATTTGGGTTGTACCATTATTAATTGAAAATAATCTACATCAATTAGCTGATCGGGTGTTAATAATTGATACCCCAGAGACGTTACAACTAGAGCGCTTAATCGATCGTGATAAAATAAGTGAGTCATTAGCCAAGAGAATGATTGATTCACAAGTTTCATTAAGTGATCGTTTAGCATTTGCAGATGATATTATTGTTAATGACGGTAATTTGGCGTCATTAAAAATGCAAATATATGATTTACATGAAAAATATTTGCATAACTCTAAAATTAAGAATAGCTATGAATAACATTGTTTTTGAACATCCATTAAATGAAAAAATGCGTACTTGGTTACGGCTTGAATTTTTACTTAATCAATTAAACACGCATCATCGTTTCGAGCAAAATAATGCTTTATTGTTTTTTCATGCTTTATCTGAATTACTCGAAATTATTGAACGAAATGATGTTAAAGGGGATTTGATTAAAGAGATTGAATCGCAAAAGCAAAAATTACTTTCTTGGATTGATATTGATGGTGTTGATAAAGAATTGCTTGGTGACATGATTAACCAATATGAACTGTTTTTAACTAAATTTAATTCAAGTTTACGTTTAGGACAGCCGCTAAAAGATGATCGATTTATCATGGCGATTCGTCAGCGTTTGATGATTCCAGGTGGATGTTGTAGTTTTGATTTACCATCTTTCCATTTGTGGTTAAATCAACCGCAAGAAAAACGTAATATGCAAGTTGATAACTGGTTGCAGCATATTACAATACTTGATGAAACGTTAAAAGCATGTTTACAATTTATTAGGCAACTAGGTGAATTTAAAACTTTTATTTGTACTAATAATTTTTTTCAAGAAACTAATGGTGATGTAAATTTGATTCGAATTCGTGTTGCTTTCGAGAAAAATGTTTACCCACAAGTTTCTGGTCATATGTCTCGTTATAGTATTCGTTTTTTACCCCTTTATGCTGGCGATAATAGTAATATTGATGCAATTGAATTTGAACTTGCTTGTTGTTAGCCCAATTAATTTAAGAGTGTTTAGATGAATAAAAATACTGTTACTATCGTAAAGTGTCCAACCTGTCAAAAAAATGTTGAATGGTCTGAAAAGAGTTTATATCGACCATTTTGTAGTAAACGCTGTCAATTAATTGATTTAGGTGATTGGGCTGCCGAAGAGCATCGCATTGCGGATAAGGAACTGAGTGAACAAGATCTTTGGAGTGAAGATGATCTTGCCGATTTAGTGAGTAAACATTAATGAAGATTTTAGGTATTGAAACATCATGTGATGAAACAGGCGTTGCCATTTATGATGATAAGCATGGACTTATTGCCAATCAGCTCTATTCGCAAATTAAATTACACGCCGATTATGGTGGGGTTGTACCAGAGCTGGCCTCTCGAGATCATATTCGTAAAACTGTACCATTGATACAAGCTGCACTACAAGAGGCTAATTTGCGTGCAAGTGATATAGACGGTGTGGCGTATACTGCTGGCCCTGGTTTGATTGGTGCTTTAATGGTTGGCGCATCTATTGGACGTTCACTGGCTTATGCATGGGACGTACCCGCTATTGCTGTGCATCATATGGAAGGTCACTTGTTAGCTCCTATGCTAGAAGATAATCCTCCCGAGTTTCCATTTGTCGCTTTGTTAGTGTCAGGCGGACATACTCAGTTAATTAAAGTAACTGGTGTTGGCCAATATCAATTACTGGGTGAATCAATTGATGATGCTGCAGGGGAAGCATTTGATAAAACAGCTAAATTGTTAGGCCTTGATTATCCCGGTGGAGCCAAATTATCGAAATTAGCTGAACTTGGTGATGCAACACGATTCCGTTTTCCTCGACCGATGACGGATAGACCTGGCTTAGATTTTAGCTTTTCAGGGCTTAAAACCGCTGCTGCAAATACCATTCATCAACAGAGTTGTGGTCAGGATCTTGATGATCAAACCAGAGCAGATATAGCTAAGGCTTTTGAAGATGCTTTAGTTGATACTTTATTAATAAAGTCACGTCGAGCATTAGATCAAACAGGCTTTAATCGATTGGTTATTGCTGGTGGAGTGAGTGCTAATAAAACTTTACGTCGCCAACTCGCCGAGCTTATGGCTCAACGTAAAGGACAAGTTTATTATCCTCGTTTAGAATTTTGTACTGATAATGGTGCGATGATAGCTTATGCTGGAATGATTCATCTTAAAGCATCCCAATTTGTTGATCTAGCTATTGAGGTTAAACCTAGATGGCCACTAAGTGAATTAAACGCGAAAGAATAATATCAAATTAAAAATTAATATTATAGAATTTTATTGTGGGGTAAATTCCCCACAGGTTTTCTTAATATAATACTTATTGATTATCTTCAGTTGATTTATCTAAAGCTAGTTTTTCGATATTTCGGTTAATACTGAATAAAACACAAATTAATTCATATCCGATACGGGTGAATATAGAACCACCAATGATGGTTACAAAACCACTTAGTATGCCTAGTAGTGCAGAACCAAAACTATAACGCATTAGTAGAAAACTTGAGAAGATGAGAACTAGGCCTGAAAATACAATAAAAACTAAGCTAATCCAATAAATTACAGTAATAATTTTAGGAGTGAACATTTTATCAAAAAAGAAAAAGTCTTTAAAAGAAAGTCCACTGGTATCTACTATTTTTTTCATTTTATTTCCTTAATTAAGTTTTATTTATTTTATTGCTTTGACTTTGGTCAAAAAACCGATACATTTAATATCAAATAAATCAATAAAGCAACGTTATTTTTAAAAAGGTTTTTTAAATTTTAATATGAAAACATTCATTCCCGGTAAAGATGCAGCACTTGAAGATTCCATTAACTATTTTCAGCAACAATTAGATAAATATGATTTGGCTGTTAAAGAGGCCTCTTGGCTTAATCCAGTACCTAACGTTTGGTCGGTACATATTCAAAATACAAAATGTCCACTATGCTTTGCTAATGGTAAAGGAGCGAGTAAAAAAGCTGCGTTAGCTTCTGCTTTAGGGGAATATTTTGAGAGACTTTCAACTAACTACTTTTTTTCTGATTTTTATTTAGGAGATACAGTCGCTAATAGTGAATTTGTACACTATCCGTCGGAAAAATGGTTTGCAATTCCTGATGATAATAGTTTACCTAAAGGTTTATTGTCACAAAAGTTACATGATTTTTATGATCCTGACCAGGAATTAACAGCAACGGATCTCGTTGATTTACAGTCTAGCAATGGTGAGAGAGGGATTTGTGCATTGCCATTTGTTCAACAATCTGATGGCAAAACCATTTATGTACCAGTGAATTTAATTGCTAACTTATATGCATCAAATGGCATGTCAGCGGGAAATACACCAAATGAGGCACGAGTTCAAGCTTTATCTGAAATATTTGAACGTTATACCAAAAATAAAATTATTGCAGAAGCTATTAGCTTACCACTTATACCCGAAACAGTAATTAATCGTTATCCTACTGTATTAGCGGCTATTGAAACACTTGAAAAGGAAGGTTTTCCGATATACTGTTTTGATGCTTCTTTAGCTGGCGAATTTCCGGTGATTTGTGTTGTGCTATTTAACCCTCAAAACGGTACATGCTATGCCTCATTCGGTGCTCATCCTAATTTTGGTGTAGCACTTGAACGAACAGTGACTGAATTACTACAAGGTCGAAGTCTTAAAGATCTTGATGTTTTTTCACCGCCAAGTTTTGACAATGACGACGTAGCTGATCTAAGTAATTTAGAAACGCATTTTATTGATTCTAGTGGCTTAATTTCATGGGATCTTTTTAATCAAAAATCGGATTATGAGTTTGTAGATTGGGATTTTTCTGGTACAACCGAGCAGGAATTTACTAACTTAATGGCGATATTTGATCGTCACCAAATTGAAGTATTAATAATGGATTACCAGCATCTTGGGGTTTATGCTTGTCGAATTTTAGCTGTTGGTATGTCAGAAATTTATCCGCCAGAGGATCTGTTAATTGCTAATAATAACATGGCGATCCATCTTCGTGAGTTGATTTTATCGCTTCCTTATCAAAAACGTACTAACAAGCAATTACTCGACATTATTGAACTTTTTGATGATGAAGGTTTAGATGATTTTGCTCGAGTTCGCGAATTACTAGGTATTGCAACAGGTAGAGATAATGCATGGTTAACATTGAGAATTGGTGAATTAAAAGCTATGCTGGCGTTAGCTGCACAGGATTTACCGCAAGCTAAATTATGGATAGATTGGACGATTGAAATGAATGAGTCTATCTTTAGTTCTGAACGCAATCATGCCTATCGTTGTTTGCAAACTTTAGTTAATTTTATTATAGAGCGAGGTGCAAACCAATTTGATAATTATCAATCTGCTTTTAGTAAAATGTATGGCAATTCATGTGTAAGTGAAATGTGGTTGTATGCAACAGCAAAAAAACAATTTTTTGGGCTAACGGATTTAGATCACTCTGATGCAGATAGCGATAGTTTACTGAATCAATTTACCATGCATAAAAAGCTTTTAGAGGTATATCACAAATTACATCAAATTATGTAGTAATAATTATTATTAATCATCAGTAAAAGCTAACCGTTAATAGTTATTACTGATGATTGCAATAGTTTTTATAAAAAAAATTTTAATTAATACTTATCAAACGGGGTTAAATAGCATATTATATAATCGATCTTTGATTAGATTTGTTAGATGAGTAAGATGTCAAAATTTAGATTTACATATCCAAAAGATCTTTGAGGCATTGTTGTATGATATTAAAGCAGTAAGTTTACTTCCCTTATTGCTTTCTTTTTCTCTCTCAATTCGTAGTAACCAATAGCACAATTACGTTCAAAATCGCTAAGTTAACTTATTTTCAATATTTGTTTTTTTTAAATTATATAATTTATTAAGGATAAATGATGACAATATTTACCGTTGGTTTTGCTTGTTTAGATTTATTGTGTTTCACTTCATCTAGTTTGGAACAAAACGGTTCAATTACCTCGGATAATTTTGTCCATTGTGGTGGTGGGTCCGTTGCTAATACGGCATATCTATTAGCGCTATGGGGAGAAGATATTTATCATATTGGTCATCTCAACAATGATCATCATGGCAATCAAATTGAGACAGAACTAGCTAATGTTGGCGTTAATACTCGGCAATTTATTTTTTCGGAGAAAATGATCACGCCATTAGAAGCCATCACCATTGATGAGCAAAGTAATACCTACAGTATTATATCGCATCGTTTGATACAACCGCCTAAATTGACAATAACAGAAAAAGATAAATTAGTTCACTTTATTCGGACAGTCAGTGAAAATAAACACGAGATAGTTATGTTAGCTGATGGCTATGAGGCAGAATTGAGTGAGTACCTAATTGAGCATTTACCCAAAGTCAAAGTGATTATGAGTGTCGATAATCTATCAGCTAATAGTCTGTACTTAGCTCAACAAGCTGATTATTTAATTGTAACAGAACAATTTGCTAGTGCTTTTGTCAAATTAAAAGCTTTCTATAATAGCGAGCAGATCAAAAATGCATTGAAAAAATTACGCAATTTAACTAACGGTAAAATTATTATTCGTATGTATAATAAAGATTGTGTATATCTGGATCATCAACAAGTTGTGATAATCTCTGGCTTTAATAAACAAACTGCTGATAACATTACTGAAAATGATATTTTTCAAGGGGCTTTTACTTATGGTATCAGCTATGGTTGGCCGTTAGCGAAAACGATATTGTTTGCCAATCTAGCAATAGCTGCAGCCAATAAACAGAAAAGAGGGCGTAGTGCAATGCCTAACTTGGTTGACATCAATCTAGCAGGTAAAGATCTTATTAAAGATTTTAAATACTTTTTTTGAATTATCACTAAAATCATTGAACGCTCAAATTGTTCTATTTAAGCGATTTCTTGACCTCTTAAACGGCTTTTCTTTACTTATTATAAAGGATATTAAGTTTTTATTTTTCTTTTTCTCTTATTTAAGGAAAATCTAAATTTTTTATGCTCATTTTATTAAGTTTATTTCTTTTGAGCAGAGCGTGTTTACACAAGGCCACTTTATCAATCACTGTTATCATTCTGGTATATTTTCTAAAACTTTTTTCTCTTATAGGCAACTTTTGCCAAAATATTTGTCAAAAATAGCTAATATAAAACGGTCGGCTTATGGCAGCCTTTTATCGTTTAGTTCTAACTGTCTGAAGGTTATTTTCAATATAAACGACAATTTTGTTAAACGTCCTTGTTTAACATGTTAACCAAACCTAGCTGTTAATTTTTTGCATCGTTATTAACTTAGACGTTCCAGTCAATTAAAATCCATTTCAGGACAATTGTATATTGTGATTAAGCTTGTCTGGCGAATTCACCTGCTTGCTGGATCAATTCTTCGCTAGGGGTGACGCCAGTATATAAAATGAATTGTTCAACAGCTTGTAATACGGCGACATCAGCTCCAGAAATAATAGTTTTATTTAAGTTTTTAGCATACTTTATAAGTGGTGTTTCAACAGGTAAGGCGACAACATCGAACACAATATCAGCATGATTAATTATTGTTTCACTAAATGCCAGTTGGTTCGCTTCGCTACCGCCTTGCATACCAATTGGCGTCACATTGATAATCAATTTTGCTTGTTCCGGTGTAATAGTAGATTCATCTTTTTGCCATTGGTAATTATAACGCTCAGCTAAAGCTTCCCCTTTTTGCTGATTTCTGGCACAGACAATGCCATGTTTAAAACCGGCATCGTAAAACGCTCCAATTACAGCATTGGCCATACCACCACTACCTTTTAAAACAAATGGTGTGTTATTACAGATATGATTAGCCTTAATTAGTTTTTCCACAGCAATATAATCAGTGTTGTAGGCCTTCAAATAGTGATCGGTATTAACAATAGTATTAACCGCTTGAATTGATTGTACCGAAACATCTAATTCATCAATAAATTCAATGCACGCTTGTTTATAAGGCATTGAGATAGCACAACCACGAATTGATAATGCTTTAATTCCATTAATAGCATCTTTTAAATTATTGGTTGTAAAAGCTTTATATAGATAATTTAAATCTAATTTTTCATATAAAAAATTGTGAAAACGAGTACCAAAATTACTTGGTCTTGCTGAAAGTGACATACAAACAATAGTATCTTTATTGATAATTCTTGCCATTAACCAAAATCCTTGTGATCATAATAACTAATTCTGTATTCTATCATCTTTTTAACTAGCATATATTTGATTATGGTTGCAAACAATACTGGTCCGAAAATAACTCAAGAAAAAGTTACCGTAGAAGTGATGATACACCTATATTGTCACCAAAAACACCATACTCCTAAAAAACAACTATGTGCTGAATGTAGTGATCTCTTACAATACGCCATGCAACGCTTAACAATGTGCCGATTTGGTGAAAAGAAAACCACCTGCGAAAAATGTCCAAAACATTGTTATCGCAAAGATTATAAACAGAAAATTAAAGAAGTAATGCGTTATGCAGGGCCAAGAATGATGCTCCATCATCCAATCATGGCGGTTAAACATTTGTATAAAAATTTAAAAACCATTTTGAAGGTATTTTAACAAAAGCATTTTTTCACAATTAAAAAGTTGAGGAGAGGGGTTTTTGGCTTATTTTTATCACTTATTTTTTTGATTTCATCAATGTTGCATTCGTTTTTTCTATCAATACAATAATTTTCACTTATTTTAGATGTTTTTTGCAATTTACTCGCAGTTAAATGCTAAAAATGCGAATGATTATCTTTTAAAATACTGTCATTTTTAAAATACAACCTTATTTGATAGGAAGTATAATGTCTGCATTTACGCTTGATCACCTCTCTCAAGGACGTGAAGCTGTTATTAAACGTCTATTACCTGACTCTTTAGCTTTTCGTCAAAAACTTTTAGCTATGGGAATGACGCCCGGATGTAAGTTGACTGTGATGCAAATCGCGCCATTAGGTGATCCAATTGAAATTAATTTGCGTGGTTTTCTATTGTGTTTACGCCGTCGTGAAGCGGCTGCAATTGAAGTTGAGATGGTCGTATGAAAATTGCATTAGTCGGTAATCCCAATTGTGGCAAAACGACATTATTTAATTTATTAACTGGTTCAAAACAGCGTGTAGGTAATTGGCCAGGGGTAACCGTTGAGCACAAATCTGGTTCGTTTGCTTATCAAAATAACCATTATGATATTGTTGATTTACCGGGCACTTACTCTGTTGAGCCAGAACCAATCGGTATTGCTCAAGATGAATTTATTACTCGGCAGTTTCTATTAGCTGATAACAATAGCTTGATAATTAATGTTATTGATGCAACAAATTTACAACGCAGTTTATATTTAACATTTCAGTTAATTGATATGCAAGTACCTATGATAATTGTGCTTAATATGGTTGATGCACTTAAAGCTATGGGAGAAAGATTAAATATCGATAAATTAACCAAAGCTTTAGGTTGTCCGGTTATTGCGATTTCGTCTACGCGAAAAACTGGATTATCAAAATTTTATCAGCAAATTGAAGCTAGCACATCGAATTTAAAGATTGCAATGCCAACCATTGATACGTTAAGTAGTGATGCACAAGCTGTATTTAACCGATATTTAGGTGAATTGCCTGCAACCAGTCGGATACAACAATTTAATCGTTGGCAGTTAATTGAAGCCTTGCTTAATGGGGCAAATGAATCTTTGGATTTTTTAGAAAACGAAAAGTTAGCTGCTTGTCGTTGTTTATTGTCTATCAATTTCGATAATCAGATTGACGTAGCACTTGCAAGTGCACGTTATGATACGATTGATACGCTTTGCAAGATGGTGATTGATAAGCCTAGAGAAGCCAATATTAATCTTACTGAAAAATTGGATAAATTAGCTTTAGGGCGTTTTACTAGTATTCCATTCTTTTTACTCGCAATGTATAGCATGTTTTTTATTGCGATTAATTTTGGTTCAGTTTTTGTCGATTTTTTTGAAGGGGTTTTTAGTACCATTTTTGTTAATGGCTTTACTTATCTCTTAAATATGCTAGATACACCAACTTGGTTAACGGTTATTTTAGCTGATGGGGTTGGTAATGGCATCACCACGGTATCGACTTTTATACCGGTTATTGCGGCGATGTTTTTTGTGCTATCTTTTTTGGAAGATTCAGGTTATTTAGCGCGAGCAGCAATGATTGTTGATCGTTTTATGCGATGCATTGGTTTACCCGGTAAAGCGTTTGTACCCATGTTAATGGGGTTTGGTTGTGGAGTACCCGCAATTATGGCAACGAGGACACTTGATAGCCCTCGTGATCGTATTTTATCAATTTGTTTAATTCCGTTTATGTCTTGCAGTGCTCGATTACCCATTTATGCTTTGTTTGCTGTAATATTTTTTCCTAATCATGCATCGATTATTGTCTTTATGCTGTATTTGCTGGGTATTTTAGTAGCTATGCTAACGGGATTTATATTAAAAAGTACTCTGTTACAAGGTGAATTAACGCCATTTATTATGGAAATGCCCGTTTATCGTCTTCCGACATTACGGAGTATGTTGAGAATAACTTTTCAACGTTTGAAAAGCTTTGTTTTACGAGCAGGAAAAGCTATTGTCGTTATGGTAACCGTGCTTAGCTTCTTTAATTCCTTAGGAACTGATGGTTCATTTGGGAATGAAAATTCAAATCACTCTGTGTTATCAGTTATGGGACAAAAAGTTACTCCTGTATTTACACCTATGGGAATTGACAAGCAAAATTGGCCTGCAACAGTAGGTATTTTTACCGGGATTTTTGCTAAAGAGTCCGTTGTGGCAACTTTAAATTCACTCTATTCAATGGATCATCAAACGGAACAACCAGCGCAATTTTGTTTTTATAATGGCATCAAGTCAGCGTTAGAAACCATTCCAGATCGTTTTATTGATTTAACTAACGCAATCGCTGATCCGCTAGGTCTATCAAGTATTAATCAAGATGAAAATAATCTACGAAATGAATTGTCTGTCGACTCAACTACGGTATCGAAAATAAGTAATTCATTTGTTACATCATCTTCAGCTATTGCCTATCTTATTTTCGTGTTGCTTTATACACCTTGTGCAGCAGCATTAGGCACAATCTATCGTGAAACAGGGCTAAAATGGATGATATTTGTTGCTATTTGGACCTTTGTTATAGGTTGGTTGTCTGCAACGATTTATTACCAATTTAGTTTATTAGGCCAATCTTCATGCGCGCCTTATTGGTTGATAGCTATTGGAGGATTTATTACTTTCATTTTTATCATTATGCGTAAAATCGGTCGTTTACCTTGCTTTAATCAATATTACTTACCAAAACCACGATCTCACAAAAACCAATCAGCTTGTTGTGAATAAAATTAGTGGTTAATGTTAAATATTGAATAATATGTTAATTACTGCAATTCGTGATTATATTCAGTTACAAGGACGAGCTAATCTACAAGATGTGGCTCGTCACTTTCGTTTGTCTACCAGCGCTGTTGAACCTATGCTAAATTTTTGGGTTAAAAAAGGGTTAATAAAATTAATTAAACGTGATTTATTAACTTGTGCAGGTAAACAGTGTTCAACGGGTATAAGTTGTAATTTAGACGCTTATGCAAGCTATGTATGGATTGAGTAGAATATCTTATACAATCAATTGATGGCTAAAATTAATTTGATTGTATCAAAAGTATTAGTATCTAACCTTTGATAAATTCCAGCCAAATTATTTTAATTTTTTGCTTTTTTTAGCGTTGAATCCACTTTTTTATCCGCCATTAAAAATTAAATTATCTTTAATTTGCTATTTTTTTGCGACTTATGTCACATAATTAAATTTATTTGTATCTCAAAATTACAAATGATATTAATATGAACTTATGTTCATTTTGGTGAAAAAAAAGAAAAATATAAAACCGATAAAAGTAATAAAAAGATATCCTTGGTTTGAATTTAATTAAAAAATTTACTAACTATTGAATTAGATAATTAGATAAATATTAAGAGTCAACTTGTTACATTAATTACTTGTTGATTTTGATGTGCTAAAAAGTTAATTAATGTTTATGGAATAAAAATATTTTTCGTTTTTATCGATAGCTTATTCAGATCAAATTGTCGTTTTATCGTTCTTGTTCATTTTTAGCCAAAAAGACCTTAACCGAAACGACGAAACCTTGTCGTTTTATCACTTAATAAATGTTATTATAACTATGTTTAAAAAACATGTAGTAGAGGAATTAGATATATGAGTCAATTAGATGAATTCAAAAAATTAACTGTAGTTGTTGCTGATACTGGTGATATCGATTCGATTAAACAGTTTTCTCCTGAAGATGCAACAACTAATCCATCGCTTGTTTTAAAAGCTGCTCAACTTCCTCAATATCGTTATTTAATTGATTCTGCTATTGAAACAGCTAAAAAACTAGGTGGTAGTAAAGCTGAGCAATTGGTTAATGCCTGTGACCAAGTAGCGGTAAACATTGGCGCTGAAATTCTAAAATCTATTCCGGGGCGAATCTCGACTGAAGTTGATGCAAGGTTATCATTTGATACCCAAGCTTGTATTGAAAAAGCTCGTCGAATTGTTGAACTTTATAAACAAAAAGGCATTGATAAATCAAAAATTCTGATTAAAATCGCTTCTACATGGGAAGGTATTAAAGCTGCTGAAGTTTTAGAAAAAGAAGGGATTAACTGTAATTTAACTTTATTGTTTTCTTTCGCTCAAGCGCGTGCTTGTGCCGAGATTAATGCCTTTTTAATTTCACCATTTGTTGGTCGTATTTATGATTGGTATCAAGCTAAGAAACCTATTGATCCTTATATTGCTGACCAAGATCCTGGTGTAGTTTCAGTACGTAATATCTATAACTATTATAAACAACATGGTTATAAGACTATTGTCATGGGGGCTAGTTTTAGACAAGTTGATCAAATTTTAGCATTGGCGGGTTGTGATCGTTTAACTATTTCCCCTAATTTATTGTCTGAGATGCAAAAATCAAGTGCCCCAGTAGTGCGTAAATTAGATCCAAATCAAACCTTAGTTGAGCGTCCAGCATTAATGACTGAAGCTGAGTTTAGATGGCAGCATAATAGTGATGCTATGGCCGTTGAAAAATTAGCTGAAGGCATCCGTGCATTTGCTGTCGATCAGGGTAAACTAGAAGATATGATCGGAGCACTACTTTAATTAATAGAATAGGGGAATATATTCTCCTTTTTGTTTTGTTACGAAAGCGTTTTATTTGTCTACTATTTGTAGACAATCAATGAATATTTAAAATATATTTTGGAGAATATGAACATGAATGTAACCACACTATCCCACCGCGAACTAGCCAATGCGATAAGAGCATTAAGCATGGATGGCGTGCAAAAAGCGAAATCAGGCCATCCAGGTGCGCCGATGGGGATGGCAGACATGGCTGAAGTCCTTTGGCGAGGATTTTTAAAACACAATCCTACCAATCCTAATTGGGCTGATCGGGATAGATTTGTATTATCAAATGGTCATGCATCAATGTTAATTTATAGCTTATTACATTTGACTGGTTATAACGTAACGCTCGATGACATAAAAAACTTTCGTCAATTAAATGCTAAAACCGCAGGTCATCCTGAATTTGGACATCTTCCGGGCATTGAAACAACAACAGGTCCATTAGGTCAAGGTATTGCTAATGCTGTCGGTATGGCTATTGCTGAAAGAACATTAGCAGCTCAATTTAACAAACCTGCACATACCATAGTTGATCATCATACTTATGTATTTATGGGTGATGGTTGTATGATGGAAGGGATTTCTCATGAAGTATGTTCATTAGCAGGTACACTTAAGTTAGGCAAATTAATTGCGTTTTATGATGATAATGGTATTTCAATTGATGGTGAAATTGAAGGTTGGTTTACCGACGATACCGCTAAACGATTTGAAGCATATGGCTGGCACGTTATTCGTGGTATTGATGGCCATGATGCTAAGGCATTAGCTGAAGCTATTGAGCAAGCACAAGCTGTAACTGATAAACCATCATTATTAATGTGTAAGACTGTTATTGGTTTTGGTTCTCCAAACAAAGCTGGAAGTCATGATTGCCATGGCGCACCACTTGGTGATGCTGAAATAGAAGCAACTCGTAAAGCTTTAGGTTGGTCATATCCTGCATTTGAAATTCCAAAAGATTATTATGATGCATGGGATGCAAAAGCTACTGGTAAACAACGTGAAGATGAGTGGAATGCTCGCTTTGATGCATATGCAAAAGCTTATCCAGAATTAGCAAAAGAATTCAAACGTCGTATGGATGGTGATTTACCAAATAATTGGCAACAAGTTGCTAAAGATTTTGTTAATAAGCTACAAGCAAATCCAGCAACAATTGCTACCCGTAAAGCTTCGCAAAATGCCATTGAAGCTTTTGCGCCTGTGTTAACTGAATTTTTAGGTGGTTCAGCTGACTTAGCACCAAGTAATTTAACTATGTGGTCAGGCTCTAAAGAGATTTTAGCTAATCCAGATGGTAACTACATTCATTATGGTGTACGTGAATTTGGTATGTCTGCAATCATGAATGGTATTGCTTTACATGGTGGCTTTATTCCTTATGGTGCAACTTTCTTGATGTTTATGGAGTATGCGCGTAACGCAGTCCGTATGGCTGCTTTAATGAAAATTCGCTCTTTATTTGTCTACACGCATGACTCAATAGGTTTAGGTGAAGATGGTCCAACTCACCAACCTGTTGAACAGATGGCAAGCTTACGAGTTACTCCAAATGTTAGTACTTGGCGTCCTTGTGACCAAGTTGAATCAGCCATTGCTTGGCAATATGCTGTTGAACGTAAAGACGGTCCAACTGCGTTAATTTTCTCTAGACAAAATCTTAAACAACAAGAACGTACCGAACAACAATTAGCCAATGTTTATCGTGGTGGCTACATTTTAAATGATTGTGATGGCACTCCTGAACTTATTTTAATTGCCACTGGTTCTGAAGTCGAACTAGCAGTTGAGGCTTATCATAAACTTACTGAAGCAGGTAAAAAAGTACGTGTTGTTTCAATGCCATCAACCGATGCATTTGATAAACAAGATCAAGCTTATAAAGAATCAGTATTACCATCTTCAGTCTCTGCACGAGTTGCTATTGAGGCTGGCATCAGTGACTATTGGTATAAATATGTTGGTCTAAATGGTAAGATTATCGGTATGACAAGCTTTGGTGAGTCAGGTCCAGCAGAACAATTATTTGCTAAATTCGGCTTTACAGTTGAAAACGTTCTAGAACAAGCAAATAGTTTATTAAAATAATAAAATTATTTTAATAGTAAAAAGCCACCTTATTGGTGGCTTTTTTAATCTAATCAAATTAAAAGGCTATAATTTGAATTATTTATTTACTTTGGTATATTAATTAAATTATCGCGAAGCTCGTTTTAATATTATTTCTGTTGGTTGTTTTTGTAGATAAACCATTCTCGCAATTAACAGAAATGCAGCAACAGCAAGTCCTAATATAATCCCTATCCAAAATCCGGCAGCACCAATTGGCTGCATGACCAGATCTGTTAAGCCTAGAATATAACCAACTGGTAATCCAACAACCCAATAAGACAATAAAGTAATAAAAAAGATGCTTTTTGTATCTTTGTAACCACGTAATACATTACTTGCCACTACTTGTAAATAATCTGAAGCTTGGTAAATAGCTAATAGGATGATGAGTTGTAGACAAATAGCTATAACCGCAGCCTCCTTAGTAAATATTGTAATAATAGGTGTTCTAAATACCACTAAAATTAGTGCTACAATAACAGCAATGACTAACGATATGAGCAAACTGATGAAAGCTGTTTGTTTAGCTAAACTTGGTTTTCCTTTTCCTAACAGATAACCGACGCGAATACTGGTTGCCACACCAAGAGATAATGGAATTGCAAATGTTAAGCTACTGATGGTAAAAATAATTTGATGTGCAGCCACAGTTATTTGTCCGAGAGGGGCAATAAGTAAAGCAACGACAGCAAACAAGCTCATTTCAAAAAAGTAAGCAAGGGCTAGAGGCATTCCTAAAACCACTATTTTTTTGATGATGGAAAAATCAACAAGTTTTGTTAATGGTGTTTTACGAATATCTTGTTGGCTAGCAGTAGTTAAAGTATATAAACGGATTAAAATGAACATTAACCAGAAAATTATTGCTGCAGTAATGCCACAACCAACACCACCAAACGCAGGTAAGCCTAATTTGCCATAAATCAAAATATAGTTAATTGGAATATTAGCTAATAAAGCAATGAATATAATCACCATGGCAGGTTTTGTGTTAGATAAACCTTCACATTGATTGCGGTAAACTAAAAATAGTAGAAATGCAGGTACCCCCCACATAATTGCACGTAAAAAAGAGACGGCAACTTCGACCATTTCTGGATCAATCGGGTTATCAGCAGAGCTTCTAAAACTAATTATTCTATCTGAATGATAGAGAATTAACATTATGATCACCGATAAAATTAATGCGATCACCACACCTTGCCGTGTATGATCGGCAACTTGCTCACGTTTAGCTGCACCATTTAAGTTTGATATAATGGGGGTTAATACAGTCAATAGCCCTTGACCAAATAAAACTGTAGGTAACCAAATGGATACCGCAATAGCAACACCTGATAAGGCTGTTTTACTGTAATTGCCAGCCATAATTGTATCAACAAACGTTATTGCTGTTTGTGATATTTGGGCAATCATAACAGGAATAGCTAAGGTGATTAAATTATTAATTTCACTTCGATAATGTAATTTCATTGATTGTATTTACTGTTGTACAGTTCCCCATAAATCGTATTCATCTGAATGTTCAATATTGACTTGAACAATATCACCAACTTTAACAGCTTTTTCTTCATTTAGATAGACAACGCCATCTATTTCTGGTGCATCAGCCATACTCCGTCCAATTGCACCTTCATCATCCACTTCATCGATAAGGACAGACAATGTTTTACCAATTTTGTTTTGTAGCTTACGGGTCGAAATTGTCTGTTGTAATTGCATAAAACGATCGAAGCGTTCTTGTTTTATATGTTCAGGTATTTGGTCGGCTAATTGATTAGCTGCAGCACCTTCAACTGGGCTATATGGGAAACAACCGACACGATCTAACTGTGCTTGAGAAAGAAAATCAAGCAGTAATTCAAAATCTTGTTCGGTTTCACCTGGATAACCGACGATAAAAGTTGAACGTAGGGTGATTTCTGGACAAATATCTCGCCACTTATGAATTCTTTCAAGTGTTCTTTCAATTGTACCTGGTCGCTTCATTGATTTTAATACTGTAGGGCTAGCGTGTTGTAATGGTACATCTAAATAAGGTAAGATTTTGCCATCAGCCATTAATGGAATTAAATTATCCACACTAGGGTAAGGATACATATAATGTAGACGTACCCAAATACCAAGACTAGATAATTGTTCACAAAGGGTATGAATATCGGTTTTTAACGGCATACCATTCCAAAAATTGGTTCGGTTTTTTATATCAATACCATAAGCTGATGTATCTTGAGCTATAACTAATAGCTCTTTTACTCCTCCATCAACCAAACGTTTTGCTTCATCAAGCACATTACCAATCGGTCGACTGATCATTTCACCACGTAATGAAGGGATGATACAGAATGAACAACTATGGTTGCAGCCTTCTGATATTTTCAAATAAGCATAATGTTTTGGTGTTAGTTTTACGCCTTGTTCGGGCACTAAACTAATAAATGGATTATAGGAAGGTTTTGGCGCATATTTATGAACATGTTCAAGAACAGCTTCATAACTGTGTGGTCCTGATATTTCAAGTACTTTAGGATGCACATCACGGATTTGATCTTCTTTTGCGCCAAGACAACCAGTCACAATAACTTTTCCATTTTCATTTAGCGCTTCGCCAATGGCTTCTAATGATTCTTGTACCGCACTATCAATAAAACCACAGGTGTTAACAATTACTAAATCTGCATTATCGTAGCTAGGTACAACTTGATAACCCTGTGTACGTAATTCAGTTAAAATTCGCTCAGAGTCAACTAAATTTTTAGGACAACCAAGGCTCACAAATCCAATAGTAGGGGATGATGTATTCATAATATTTATAATAATTTAAAATTTATTGAGGTATTTATCGAGAATTTAAAAGTTTGCCAATTTAGATTATGACAACAGGCGGGCATTTTAACATATTTAATTTGAACCAAATAAAAAATTTTTAGCGAGTTATTATCTGAATTAATATAATTTCTTATGGCATGTATTATAACACGCCATCTATCGTAAATAAGTTGAAGTGTATCCGTAATAAAGGATGCTTCAATGTCTGTAATTTAATCTTATTGGTTGATTATGTGTAACCGATAATATCGATAAACCGTATTTGTCGGTTTACTAATATTAATATCCTTTGCATCTATTCTTTCCTTTCAATATTCAATTATTACATTATTTTTATAAGCTCTATATTATTGAGCTACTTTATCTAACAAGATTTGACTTATTGTTTAATTATTTTTATTTTCAATATGTTAGATGAATATGATGTAACTTATTAACTTAGTTTTTAATTCTAATTAATATCAATTAAAAATATCCTCTCTAACCATATCAAATTAAGAGTTATTAAAACTGTTTTATTAAAGCCCTTCATAAATTTTTATTTCATTTTGCTGGTCTTCATCCCCATAGTATTCGAAGAAAAGATCGGATTCATATATAATTTTTAGTTTACCTTCTGCGTGGCGATTTCCTTCTAGTAGTAGACTAATACCAGATTGTTTGAAGTTAGAAAAATAGACGCCACAACCTTGATATCCTAAACATTGATAAAATTCGTCACTTTCTCTATATACTTTTAGACCGATTTCTTCAAGAGATTCCGCTTTGCCATATTTTTTTGTTAATGCTTCTTTATATTTAAAATATGCATTTTTACCTTCAACTCCATACGGATCCCTTGTAATTTCCTCACTTAATACTACTTTTATCAAACCTAATTGCTTATGAGCTAATAACTTATATGAAGTAAAATTAGGTAACGTTATAGGAGGGTTAGGTAGTTCATATATGATCAAATCATTTTGTTCAATTATTTCTTTTGCTTTATATTTTGAAACAATGTCCGATATTGGTGCCCCCCATGTTAAACCTATTGGAGCATCTGCACGCGCGTGAACCATGAAAGGAAATAATACTGCAACTAACAATAGTTTTTTCATTAATGTTTACTCACCTTATATTAAATTGGCGTGTAATAATAAACAATAAAAAACATTTATCAATCATTTGATAGGGAGTATGTGAAATATTCTGAGGAAGGGCAAGGCAAAGCTGTTAATTAAAAAACCCTTATAATGATAAGGGCTTTTGTGAAAGGAAGTTAATTTATCATAAAAAATCAAATTACTTTAATGCATTAATTACTTCATCAATTTGACGATCTAAACTTTCAGCTCCACCACCTGATAAATACCAAAGATCTGGTGTTAAATAAACCACTTCAGTTTTGCTTTTCGCTAATAATTTTGCATTGAAGAAGTCATCTTTCATCGCAGACTGACCAATTGCTTTACTACGGTCTACAACATAAATAACATCTGGTTTGACTTTACTGATGAAACTATTATCAATAAAGGTTGGTTTTGGTTTTCCAATACCATTGGTTGGTTGTGGCGCTAATGGCACTGCCCGTTTTACATGTAACACATCATGGATTAATGCTGCGCTAGAGCTTGCATTAATAAGGATCATTTTACCGTCATTATGAATAGCTACAATTGCTTTTTTATCACTAGTTTGAGCAACAGATTGAGCTTTACTTAATTTGGCATCTAATGATTGAATCAGATTGTTAGCTGTTTCTTCAGTACCAGTGATATTTGCTAATACATTGATATGATTTTTGGTTGATTCAAGATAGTTTTTGGCATCAACGCTTAAATTAATGACTGGAGCAATTTTAGTGAATTCTTCCGTATGGCTTGCTTGTCGGCCGTCAATGATAATTAATTGCGGTTTAGCTTGTTTGATTGCATCAATATTTGGTTCTTTCATATTACCTGTATCAATAACGTTTGCATTTTTATATTGTTGAAGATAAGTCGGAAGAACAGAAAGAGGTGTTGCTGTTACAATTGATCCTTTACCTAAAGCATCTAATGTATCTAAGGCTCCATAATTCATCACTACAACTTTATTTGGTGATTTAGGTACAACAACTGATTGTTTATTATCAGGATTTACTGTAATTGACGATTGACAACCAGTCAAACCTAACATTAACGCTGCTAAGCTACTTAATAATAGTTTTTTCTTAGTATTCATAATTAGTTCCTATATGTATGATGCAAATGATAACTATTATTGTTTAAGGTATGTTAATTGTCTAGTAATAAATAATTTTTCGTAAGGATATTGATAATTATTCTCATATAGTATATTGTTATCGGCAGATTTCTTTGCAAAATATCAATATAATTAATAGGGTTATAACAATGAATACGAAGTTTAAGTTGGCTACACATGTCTTAAATACAAGTATTTTATTATCATTATCAGGTTTAGCGATGGCGGCTGATGATAAAAATACTGATACTATGGTAGTGACAGCATCAGGATTTTCACAACAAATTAAAGAGGCTCCTGCAACAATTTCAGTGATCACTCCGGAAGAAATTAGCAAAAAGCCTTATCGTGATGTCACCGATGCTCTGAAAGATATTCCAGGTGTTACTATATCTGGAGGTGGAGATAAGACTGATATTAGTATTCGTGGTATGGATGCCAAATATACTTTATTATTAATTGATGGTAAAAAAGTTAGTACGCGTGAAACTAGACCAAATAGTGATAATTCTGGTTTTGAACAAGGCTGGCTACCTCCATTAACTGCCATTGAACGTATTGAAGTTGTTCGTGGCCCTATGTCTTCTCTATATGGTTCAGATGCTATGGGTGGTGTAGTCAATATTATTACTAAAAAGGTCTCAAATACTTGGCATAGTGGGTTACGTGTTGAATCAATTATGCCTTATCGTTCAGATGAGAAAAATACCTATGTAGGAAGTTTTTCAACGATGGGCCCGATTATTGATGATATTCTAGGTATTCAATTATATGGTCAATATTCAAACCGTCATGAAGATAAATATTTAGGCGGTCATGCACAACAAAAACTAAGAAGTATAAATGGAAAGCTATCACTTAATGCTTTTGAAACACAAAAATTTGATTTTGATTTTGGTCACGCATTACAAAATTCAGGCTCTACTGATAAAAAAACTTTAGAAAAAGGTAGAGGTGATATTAATCGTGATAATCATCGTAATTCATTTGGGCTTACACATAATGGATTATTTGGTAATGTAACAACAACTTCTTATATTTCTCATGAAGAAAATAATAATTTAGCTAGAAAAATGAAAATTCGTAATACCGATGTAGATTCTCGTGTTACGATTCCTTTTAGCATTAATATGTTAACTGTAGGTGGCAAATATAATTATCAAGAGTTACATGATAAAAGTAATGAGATAGAAAACAGTATTTCTAAAATTGATCGATGGAGCTATGCATTATTTGCGGAAGATGAAATAAGTATTATCGATAACTGGAGCATAACAGCTGGTTTGCGTTATAACAAAGATGAAAACTATGGTAGCAACTGGAATCCAAGAGTCTATAGTGTTTGGAATATTGATGATAACTTTACCTTAAAGGGTGGTTATTCAACAGGTTTTGCAACACCTCAACTACGTCAAGTTGTACATGATTGGGGGCAATCAACAGGTGGTGCAGGCAAGAAGGGTAAAAAAGGGGTAATTCTTGGTGAACCTAATTTAAAACCAGAAAAATCTGATAATTTTGAAGTCGGTTTTGGATATACTAATGATTATGGTATTGATGCTTCTGCAACAGCATTTTATACCAAATATAAAGATAAAACACAAAGTTATTATCTTTGTAATGATGAATCAAAAAAACAACGATGTAGAGTAGAAGGTTCCAATAAAAAATTTGATTTCGTTCAGAAATGGCAGAACGTAGATAAAGCAGATCTTAAAGGTTTAGAACTATCATTTAAAACACCATTGTTTACTGATTTCTTGCTAAGTTCTAACTATTCTTGGACTAAAACAGAACAAAAAACTGGTCAAAATAAAGGTAAACCTTTAAATCGTACACCTAAGCAAAAATTCAATACCCAACTTGATTGGAACCTAACTCAACAATTGGATCTTTGGACTAAAGTTGCTTATTATGGTGTAGAAAGTACTACAAACCGAAACGGTAAGAAAATTGAATACCCAGGTTATACCTTCTGGGATGTGGGTACATCTTTCCAAATAAATAAAAATGCTAAAATTTATGGCGGTGTTTATAACTTATTTGATAAGGATGTTTCAAACGATGATTTCGGTAAAACCTTAGAAGGTCGTCGCTATTTTGTTGGTACTGAAATTAATTTCTAATTAATATTCATCAATAAAACTGTTATTATAAATATTGAGTGGCTGTTAATACAGCCATTTTTTATTAATTATATACTATACATAAATATTTTAGTTTATTCGTTATGATTTCGGATTATTTCAAAAAGGGATTTTAAATTAATTCATGTCCAAATTTGGCTGTAAAATTATATTTATTGTTATATTGTTTTTAATGTACTCCCCTGTATATGCTAATAATATTGTATTAGTTAATCTATCTAGATCTAAATTTGTCTTTGACCCGTATGCAGCAATATTTGCGGTAGTTTTAGTTTTTGTTTTATGGCAAGTGTTTAAAATATGGTCAACATGGAAGGTTAAGCAATGGGAGAAAGAACAACAGCAACAGAAGCTGCAGAAGAAAGCTGAAAGAGATCGGTTATTTGCTGAGTCAAGGGCAAGAATGCGCTTGAAAAAACAATTAACTAAACAAAAATCACGGAAGAAAAAAATACCAGAAAAGTAATATCAGTTCTTAGTTGAAATTTCATCAAGTCAGCTAATTTTTTCATTATAAAAATTTTGAGGAAAGGGGTTTTTAGGCTTTCAATTCATCAAGATTTCCTATCAATAATCATTAATAGATAACAAACTTATCAAGCTTAATTAAATATCCTATCTCATTGAATTATTTATTGGTCGTAATACATAGCAAGCTAAAGGATTTTGTAATATATTATCTGTTATGAATGCAAGAAGTTGCTAAAGTGTTGAAAGGCAAATTTAATGGTTATATTTGAAGATAAACAAGAGTCGGAATTACTTACTGAAATTGCAGTCGCATACTATGAGTATGAACAAACTCAAGAAGAAATTGCTCAGCGATTTGGTCTTTCACGCATTAAAGTTGGTCGTTTGCTAAAAAAAGCTAGAGCAGAAGGAATCGTTGAAATAAGTGTTAAATATCATCCGATATTTAGTTCTCGCATTGAACAACAATTTGTTAACCATTTTGGTATCAAACGAGCTTTAATCGCTTTAGATCATCAAGACGAAGAAGAGCAACGTAGACAAGTTGCTGCACTGGTATCGAATTATCTATCTAGTACTTTAAAAAATGGTATGACAGTGGCTGTAGGACAAGGGCGTAATGTTGCTGCTATTGCCAGCCATGTTGGTGTGTTTCCTGAAAAACAGTGTAAATTTATTTGTGGCATAGGAGGTACTCAGCGTGTTGGTGAAATTATTGATGCTGACCACATTAGTCGAAGTTTAGCCAGAAAATTTAGTGCAACTAGTGAAACTTTGTATGCACCAGCTTATGTAGAAAACAGTGAACTCAAAAGGGCATTTACCCAAAATCGGGTTATTAAAGATACATTAGAAAGAGCGGCTAAAGCCGATATTGCTTTAGTTGGTATTGGCGATATGAATGAAAACTGTTATATGGTGCAATTAGGGTGGTTTACTCCACAAGAAGTGACCTATGCAACATTAAATCAAGGTGTTATTGGTGATATTGCCGGATATGGATTTTTTGATATCAATGGCAATCCTGTTGATACAACCATGAATGATCGAGTGATTGGCTTAAGTATTGAAGAATTACGTAATATTCCATGTGTTATTGCTATTGCATCGGAAAATACTAAAGCAACAGCAATTTTAGGTGCACTACGTTCGGGCGTAATTGATATCATTGCGACAAGTGCTTCAAACGCTAGAACTATACTAAGTTTACAACAAAATCTAATCTAATCTAATTTAGCTAATAAGCTATTTGTATTCACATTACAAATAGCCTTGATTAATCTAAATCGAATTTGATTATAATAATCGCTTAATAATTCTATCCACTCTAATCCGGCTTAAACGTTTAATTAATTTATGTACCTGTTTGGGATAGAATTGGCTAGCTTGAATTTGTTGGAAATGGGTGACGATTGTTGTCTTTTCACGAATAGTTATGAGTTCTTGATTCATCTGTTGCTGTAATTCATGTTTAGGATCATGAACAAGTATGGCATTTTCCAAATCTAAACGCCAAGCTCTTGGATTAAGGTTATTACCTGTAATCATCATCCACTCATCATCAACCCAAATACCTTTTAAATGATAAGTTTGATCTTCATCTTTCCATAATCTAATAGTTAACTGTTGTTTATCTATATAATTTTGTAAGCGTTCAACAAAATTTCTTAGGTTAATTTCGTATAAATAAGGTAAACCACCGGAGATGTTGAATGGTTTATCTTCTGGAATATAAAAATCATTAGCTACTTTATCACCAATAATGATTTCAACTTGCTTACCTTTTCTTAATAAACGGATGATGTCACGCACTAATATATTAGGTAAATTAAAATAAGGCGTACAAAAAGTGACTTTTTGTTCAGTCGTGTTTATTAGATGGTGAATAATTTTATTCAGCTGATTATTTCGGCCAAGACCTACAATTGGTGCTACGGATAAAGTATCGCTATCACTATTTCCCGTGTATTGATAATTAGCATCCATAAGATGTTGGCGCAGCTGTTTAATTTCTGACTTAATTTGTTTACGTGTTTTATGTTCACTGACATCTAACCGTTGAACGCCATCAAGTGGCAGAAAATTATCATTAACATAATTCACCATTGTATCAGCTAAAACTTTATTAGTGATAAAGTGATATCGGTCATAACGGTATTTATCAAGTTTATATAAATAAACATTATTTATGCTAGCACCACTATAGGTTACAGTGTCGTCAATTATGAATCCTTTTAAATGTAATACACCTAGAACTTCTCGACGATTAACCGGCACACCATAAACCGGAATATCAATAGATGGATGTTGTTGTTTCAAATCATAATAGTAACGCGCATTCGTTTTAGTTTTATCTTCACCAATTCGACCTCGTTGAGCACGATGCCAATCAACAAAAATTTTAATATCTAAGTTTGGTTGTTGAATTTTTGCTTGATAAAGCGCATCAAGAATTTCACGGCCAGCTTCATCTTGTTCTAAATAAAGTGCAACAATATAGATACGATGTTGAGCTTTTTTAATCTGTTCAAGCAACGCAACTCTATAAGATTTAGGATCGTAAACAATTTGATATTGTTCGGCTTTTTGTTCAAGCTTGGCTAATTCATTTAAATGTTTTTGATGATTATATTTTATAAAGGGTATTCGCATGTTCTAAATATCATTAAAACTGACACAAAGTGTAGAATACCACAATTTGCGTCAGAACATAATACTCCTATTATTCAGGGGGTAATCTATAATTTAATAGATCGGTTTATTGACTCTTTTCTATACCTAATTATGTTTTTAAGCTTGTTCATTAACCCATTGTTGAATAATTTTATAGCTTAAGGCTAAGACTACAGGGCCGATGAATAAACCCATAATTCCGAAGGCTAGAATTCCGCCAATTACCCCAAATAAGATAAGTAGGAAGGGGAGATCGGCGCCTTTCTTTATCAAATATGCTCGCATTACACTATCTAGAGTGGTCAAAATGATAGCCACAACAATTAAAACTATGCCTGATATAATATGCCCATCCCAAAATTGCCAAATGATACAACCTAACATCACAATAACAGGTCCAATTTGAGCGACGCAGCAGATAAATAATATTAACGTTAAAATGCCTGGAAATGGCATTTTGGTAAAGATAAAACTCATTCCGCCAATTAATGCTAATGTAATAGCAGTGACAACTACACCTAATGCCACCGCTCGTATTGATTGGCCTGCTAAAGTAACAGTAGTTGTGCCGTATTGTTTAGATAGACGATTAGCCAAAACATAAACGTATTTAGTGATACTTTCGCCTTTAAGAAACAGTAATAGACTAAAAATAATCATGACACCGGCATGGAAAATAAAAACTCCAATATTGGTTACTTGCTCTAAAAGCCAACCAATCATGATGCCTATATAAGGTTGAATATCGGATATTAATTGTGAACCATCTGTTTTTATAAGCTCAAGCCATTTTTGGTGAACTTCTTCGCCAAACATAGGAATATTGACCAACCAGTCGAAGGTAGGTAATTCTCGATGTGATAAGGTTTTAACCCATTCGACCAGATAATGACCATTTTGAGCAACACTACTAATGATTAAAATAAAAGGAATAACGCAGACAAATGCCAGAATTATTGCCATGACTAATAAAGATAGCCAACGTTTATTAAAGAGTTTTTGTTGGATTTTGATCATTAATGGCCAAGTTGCAATAACCACCATTACTGCCCAAAAAAAGCCAAATAAAAATACTTCGATCACTCGATAAGTTAGAACAATAAGTAAGCCTATTAAGAGTAAATTCAGAATTAATTTTAATAAATCATCAGTTTTTTTTTCTGCTGGCATTTTTATCTCATATTCATTAATCTAGATAATGTTATTATACGCATTATGTTCTAAAAAGCATACGTTGACGTATTAAGTTAGACAATTTTATTGGAGAAATAAACATGAAAAAATTAATGTTATTAGCTTTGATGGGTGTGGCATTATCTGCTTGCGCAAATACGCAAAAAGCGCCGCAAGAGGTGCAAAAACTAAATGAAATTGCTCCCTATCCGGATGCAAAAGTAGGCTCTACTCGTTATGTTATTCATCTACCTAACTTAAAAGATGAAGTTAATGCTAAAGTAGAGATTTTAATTGGTAAAGAGATGAATGTTGATTGCAATACTCAAAGTTTAGGTGGAATTGTTAAAGAAGAAGAGCTTAAAGGTTGGGGGTATTCTTACTATGTCGTTGAAGAAACTAAAGGTAGCATTTCTACAATGATGGCTTGCCCTGAAGGCGCTAACGAGAATAAATTTGTTTCTATCAACCATAAGTTAGGTTTATTGAATTATAACAGCCGTTTACCATTAGTATTCTACGTTCCAAACGATTTGACGGTTAAATATCGTGTATGGCAACCAGAAGCAAAAATTTTGCAAGCTAGTGCCGAATAAAAAAAGTAAATTAATTGTTAATAGCTAGCTAAAAAAGGGTTGATTGATTAAAATGTAGTCACTTAGCCCTTAATCTTAGAATATTTGATTTTTTAAGTAGACATCTGAAAAAAAAAAGGTATTTTATCCCTCGTAATGCAAGGTTAGCTCGACATGTTCATTAATTATATTAATAACTTGTGATTGCCTGATTACCTCGGTTTCACCATATTATTTAATGAGTAATAATGGTAAAATTTGGGGGTCCGTTGTATTAAACAATGGGCTTGTGTCTAACATGTAATATCCCTAACTAGAGGAGAAGTGGTGAGCATGTTTACTCAACGTAAAACAATTCTTTCAATCATCGCTGGTGTATCACTAGCATTATCTCAATCTGCTGTAGCTAAAGACCGTGTGGTGCATTTTTACAACTGGGCCGGTCAAATTGGTAATAGCACAATCACTGATTTTGAAAAATCAACTGGTATTAAACTGGTTTATGATGTGTATGATTCCAATGAAGCTCTTGAAGGTAAATTAATGGCCGGTCATTCTGGTTTTGATGTAGTTTCACCTTCAGATAGTTTTTTAGCTAGACAGATTAAAGCTGATATTTATCTACCGTTAGATAAAAGTAAATTGCCTAATTGGAAAAATCTTGATCCTAATTTAATGAAATTAATGGCTAACCATGATCCAGATAATAAGTATGCAATCCCTTATGTATGGATGACTACTGGTATTGGTTATAACATTGATAAAGTTAAAGAACGTCTTGGAGAGGATGCTCCTGTTGACAGTTGGGATTTAGTTTTCAAACCCGAAAATATGGAAAAACTTAAAGATTGTGGTGTGGCATTCTTAGATGCTCCAACTGAAATCTTAGCAAGTGCTCTTCAATATTTAGGTAAAGATCCAAATAGTACTGATGCAAAAGATTATACTGGTGCAGCTTACGAATTGTTGGAAAAAGTAAGACCAAATATCCGTTATTTCCATTCATCTCAATATATTACTGATTTAGCTAATGGTGATATTTGTGTGATTTTAGGTTGGTCAGGTGATATTTTACAATCCCGTGATAGAGCGAACGAAGCTAAAAATGGTGTGCATGTTGGATATCAAATTCCGAAAGAGGGCGCATTAGTGTTCTTTGATACTTTTGCTATTCCAAAAGATTCTGCAAATCCTGATGAGGCTCATGAGTTTTTGAACTTTGTTATGAAACCTGAAATTGCAGCTCAAGTTACTAATGATGTTAATTTCGCTAGCGCTAATAAAGTTGCAAATGATCAGTTTGTTAAGCCAGAAGTGAAAAATGATCCAGCGGTTTATCCAAAACCAGAAGTGATGGAAAAATTATTCACTTTAACGGTGAAAGAACCTAAACTTGAACGTGTGATTACTCGCACATGGACAAAATTGAAAACGGGTAAATAACCGTTTGAAAATGTCAACTAATTGACTTATATATTCTAGACGGGGAGATTTTAAATCTTTCCGTCTCGTTTTTTTTGGCTTGTTGTTATGAGGAAAAAAGCGTGAACGATAAAACAACAAATCAGGTACAGCCTAAAAAAAAGATGATAACTCCATTATTGGAGATCAAAAATTTAACTAAAGTTTTTAATGATGATTATTATGCCGTTGATGATGTCAATTTAACCATTTATACCGGAGAGATTTTTGCTTTATTGGGCGCTTCTGGTAGTGGTAAATCAACTTTATTGCGGATGCTTGCCGGTTTTGAACAACCGACTTCTGGACAAATTATTTTAGATGGTAAAGATTTATCACAAGTACCTCCTTATAATCGTCCTATTAATATGATGTTTCAATCGTATGCTCTTTTTCCTCACATGACGGTTGAGCAAAATATTGCCTTTGGGTTAAAACAAGATAAATTAGATAAAAATGAAATTAAACATCGTGTTGAAGAGATGTTGGCGCTTGTACATATGGAGCAGTTTGGCAAACGTAAACCTCATCAACTATCAGGTGGTCAAAGACAACGCGTTGCATTAGCTCGAAGTTTAGCTAAAAGACCAAAATTACTATTGTTAGATGAACCAATGGGGGCATTGGACAAACAACTTCGTGATCGAATGCAGCTTGAAGTAGTTAGCATTTTAGAACAAGTAGGCGCAACCTGTGTAATGGTTACCCATGATCAAGAGGAAGCTATGACCATGGCTGGTCGTATTGCGATTATGAATAAAGGCCAATTTGTGCAAATAGGTGAGCCTGAAGAAATCTATGAACATCCAAACAGCCGTTATAGTGCCGAGTTTATTGGTTCAGTAAATGTTTTTGATGGCATCTTACAAGAAACCTTAGAAGATGGATTAATCATCAGTTGTCCGATGATTAAACATCCATTAAAAGTTGATTATGATTCACCTGCAGTAGAAGGTGTACCAATTCAAGTCGCATTACGGCCTGAAAAAATTAAACTCTGTGATGAAATTCCAGACAATGGTTACAATGTTGCAACTGGTGAAGTAGTTGAAATTGCCTATTTAGGTGATCTTTCTATTTATCACGTTAAATTACAAAGTGGACAAATTATTATTGCTCAACTACAAAATGAACATCGTTATCGTAAAGGAATGCCAACTTGGGGTGATATTGTTAATCTTAGTTGGGAAATTGATAGTTGCGTTGTGCTTACCGAATAAACACAAGAGGATATATTGATGCGATCCATTTTATGGGGTTTGTTGTTAAATGCCTTAGTGTTACTTGGTGTTTATTTACGTTTTGTAACAATAAATGCATTTGACAATCTGTTTTTAGATGCGTTATTCACGGCAATGGTATTAAGTCTATTATTATCCTGTCTAGGCACATATTTGGCACATTATAAGCCATCTAAATTTGCTTATCGGCTAATTATAGCGGGTAGTATTGTCTATATACCTGCAGGGTTAGGTTTAGTTGCGATCTATTATGCTTATCGAAAGATGCGATTACAACGTGATGAATCCGACCTGATGACACTATATGGCCGTCTATTGGTAATAGCTATTCCATATTTTTGGATGTTGTTATTATTCTTATTACCGTTTTTGATTGTATTTCGAATCAGCTTTTCTGAAGTAGCGATAGCCGTGCCACCTTATACCGAACTGTTTAGTTATGAAGATGGCCTAGTTAATATTGTTTTAAACGTTGGTAATTATTTTAATCTACTCGAAGATACAATTTATCTAGACTCGTATTTACAATCATTAAAAGTTGCTGCAATTTCAACTTTGTTATGTATTTTGATCGGTTATCCTTTAGCTTGGGCTATTTCGCAATGTAAACCGTCAACCAGAAATATTTTATTACTATTAATCATATTGCCATCATGGACTTCGTTTCTAATTCGGGTTTATGCATGGATTGGTATTTTAAATCCTAATGGTCTATTAAATAATTTCTTGATGTGGTTAGGGGTTATTGATCAGCCATTAATCATCATGAAAACTTACCTAGCTGTTTATATCGGTATTGTTTATTCTTACTTACCTTTTGTGGTATTACCAATTTATACCTCATTAAGTAAAGTCGATACAACGCTGATTGAAGCTGCGTTAGATCTTGGTTGTAAACCAATTAAAACTTTCTTTAAGATTATTGTACCGTTAACCAAAAATGGCGTTATTGCCGGTGGGATGTTGGTCTTTATTCCTGCGGTAGGTGAATATGTTATTCCTGAATTATTAGGTCCTTCTGATGGTCTAATGATTGGTACCCAATTATGGGCTGAATTCTTTAATAATCACGATTGGCCAGCCGCTTCAGCCGTTGCAACAGTGATGTTATTGATATTAATTGTGCCTATTTACTACTTTAATAAGTTTCAAAACCGACAAATGGGAGGTAAATAAATGAATAATTTACCATTAGTCATGCGCTCAGCATTGATTGTTTTTATCTCTGCATTATTAGGTTCAATAGTGCTATCGGTTTTGATTTCTGCATCAGGATTTGCGTTATTAGGTAGTGGTAGCTTATATGTAGGGTGTTTTCTATTTAGCCTTATCCTAACAATTATTGTCACAATTGCATTATTAGTGAGATGTTTAAAAGGGTTAATTCTATTAGTAGTTTTTTCTTTTTTATATATCCCTATGGTCATTTTAATTGTTTATTCGTTCAATAGCTCAAGGCTAGTGACGGTTTGGGCGGAATTTTCAACTAAATGGTATGTTGAATTAATACATAATGAAGCTTTACTTAAAGCAGTAGGATTGAGTTTGACTATTGCGGCAGGCGCAGCTTCTTTGGCGATTGTTCTTGGTACTTTAGCCGCTTTTGCCATCATTCGATTTAGACGATTCCGTGGCTCTAATTTGTTCTCGTTTATGACTACAGCACCATTAGTTATGCCTGATGTCATTACTGGTTTAGCTTTGTTATTGTTATTCGTAGGTATGGGACAAGCGATTGGTTGGCCAAAAGAACGCGGTGCAATGACTATTTGGATGGCTCATGCGACATTTTGTACCGCTTATGTAACGGTTGTTATTAGTGCAAGATTACGAGAGTTAGATAAGTCAATTGAAGAAGCGGCTTTAGATCTTGGTGCGAATCCATTGAAGGTATTTTTTATTATTACCTTACCAATGATTGCTCCTGCACTGGTTTCCGGTTGGTTATTGGCATTTACTTTATCACTTGATGATGTGGTTATTGCTAATTTTGTCACTGGACCTGGTGCAATGACATTACCGAAACTAGTATTTTCTAAGGTTCGTTTAGGTGTCGATCCGCAAGTTAATGCTTTAGCAACAATTATTTTACTAATTGTTGGTATTATTGGCTTTATTTCATGGCTTTGGATGCGTCGAGCCGAAAAAAGACATTTGCGTGAAATTCGTATGCGATAATCTTTCGATTAATTATTGCCGCTTAATGCGGCAATTTTTTTATCTTAATAAAATATCCGTGTTTTTTTACCTATTTTATATTATAGTGTGCGCAGTCAGTTTACTGACAAAATTCTCAGGGCGGGGTGTAATTCCCCACCGGTGGTATAGCCCACGAGCGCTTAGTAAAAATCGATTTTATTAAGGACAGCAGATTTGGTGAGATTCCAAAGCCGACAGTAAAAGTCTGGATGAAAGAGAGTAGCTTATCTTTTCTATAATTAGCGTTATAGCTAAATCACTATGGTCAAGCACTTGCCCTGATTCTGGTATTTAACATATTTATAACTTAATAACTTCATACTAATTAAGGATAAATATAATTAGTTTAATAAAACAGGATAGGTATCTACCATGAATCAGTTTAATTTAAATGAATTTGGCACGTCAATCGAGCGAGTAAAAAAAGCAATTGCTTCAATCAAAGCTGGATCTGGGGTGTTAGTTTTAGATGATGAAGATCGGGAAAACGAAGGTGACATTATCTGGGCAGCACAAACTATTACTACTCAGCAAATGGCATTAACTATTCGTCATGGCAGCGGTATAGTTTGTTTATGTATGCCACAATCTTATTGTGATAAATTAGAATTACCGATGATGGTAGCAAATAATACTAGTAAAAATCATACTGCCTTTACTATTTCTATCGAAGCGGCAAAAGGTGTTACAACAGGGGTATCTGCAGCAGATAGAGTAACGACTATCAAAGCAGCGGTAGCTGATAATGCTAAACCAACAGATTTAAATCATCCTGGCCATGTATTTCCATTAGTTGCTAAAGAAGGTGGAGTACTGAACCGCCGAGGGCATACTGAAGCGTCGGTTGATTTAGTAACATTAGCGGGGTTTAAACCAGCAGCAGTAATTTGTGAAATAACTAATGATGATGGTTCAATGGCAAGAGCTCCACAAGTTGTCGCGTTTGCTAAACAACACCAACTACCAGTGGTAACCATTGAAGATATTGTCGCTTATCTTAAATCAAAGTAATTGTAACCGACTATTAGCTGTCGGATTAATTATTCGACAGTACTCTCAGTTTTATTTAGTTTATTATTGGTAAATTGCTCTTATTTAGCATATCTTATACTTCTTTGATAATTGAGATTCTGGCGTAATTTATGTCACGACTAAGTTTTTTGTATATTCTAATGATTTTTATCCTAACTGGTTGTCAGTCAAAATCTAATCTCTCAAAAAATGTGATTGTTCCAAACACAAAAACTGAAATATTTCATTCGAAATCAAATGGCGATTATAAAGTTACTATTTATACCCCTAATAAAACCACTCCCGAGGGTGGTTGGCCAATTATTTATTTACTTGATGGTGACAGCTACTTTTTAACAACTAACGAGATAATTACCAATCAGGCTTGTGAACGTTGTGTTATTCAAGAAGGTATAATTGTCGCCATTGATTATTTTAATCAAACCCGTCGTGATTTTGATTTTCTCCCTAAACCTGAGAATTATGTTTTTGAAGTTTTACCTAATAAGCAAATTAATTTGTCAGGTAAATATGGTGGTGCTGATGCCTTTTACGATTTTTTAACTCAAGAACTTAAACCTGAAATAGAAAAGCGCTATGTTATTAATCCTAATCAGCAAGCTATTTTTGGCCATTCATATGGAGGATTATTTAATTTATACATTTTTTTAACTAAACCAGTCGTTTTTAATACCTATGTGATATCAAGTCCATCTTTATGGTTTAGTGATGGTTATATGTTTAGTGTATTATCAAAATATTTACTTAATCACCAACATTCTTTAAATCAACCCGTTAATTTGTTGATCACTGTGGGGGGGGCTGAGCAATCTTTATTGCCGATTGATTATACTTTACCAGCATCGAAGCAAAAACTTTTACTAAAACACCGTCAGAATCGGAAAATGGTTGATTTTTCAAAACTATTATTTACTCAACTAAAACAAGCTAAGATTCATAACTTAACAATAAGTTATAAAATTTATCCTGAACAATCTCATAAAACAGCAGCTATTATTGCTCTGCAAGATGGTATTCAATTAAATTTTAGAGTTAAATAAAAACTTATTTAGCCAAATATTCAGAATCAGCTTGAATATAGATAATTTTAATTTATATTACTCCGACCTAATTAATAATGATAACTATTATTAATAAAAATTGTCAGGGATAATATATGAATACAAAATATAAATCGACTTGTTTGTTAGCAGCACTTATCGGTTTTGCTTGTCACAATGCATATGCAGATAATGCTCATTCATCAGTTAATAACAACAGCGATTCAGATGATGTTATGATCGTAACTGCGGCTGAGCAGACCAAACAAGCTCTGGGTGTTTCAGTGATTACGCAAAAAGATTTAACTAAAATGCCACCCAAAAATGATATTTCAGAAATCATTCGAACCATGCCTGGTGTCAGTTTGACGGGTAACTCAACTAGTGGCCAACGGGGTAATAACCGACAAATTGATATTCGAGGTATGGGGCCAGAAAACACATTAATTTTAGTTGATGGTCGACCAGTAAAAAGTCGTATGTCAGTTCGCTATGGTTGGCGAGGTGAGCGGGATACTCGAGGGGATACCAATTGGGTACCGTCTGATATTATCGAAAGAATTGATGTCCTTCGTGGTCCAGCCGCTGCTCGTTATGGTGATGGTGCTGCCGGTGGTGTAGTGAATATTATCACTAAGCAGCCAACCAAAGAGTGGCATATTTCGTGGAATAGCTATTTAAATCTACCTTCACATAGTAAAGAAGGGGCAACCCAAAGAACAAATATCTTATTAACAGGTGGATTAACGGATAATCTAAGTATGCGTTTATATGGTAATCTCAATAAAACTGAGGCTGATGATTGGGATATCAATAAAAAACATCAAATTAATCCAAGTTCGGTTAGTGCAGGGCGTGAAGGTGTGCGTAATAAAGATATAAATGGCATACTTCGTTGGGATATCTCTGATAAACAATCACTTGAATTTGAGACAAGTGTAAGTCGTCAAGGTAATATTTACGCTGGAGACACTCAAAATAATAATCCTGATAAATTGGTTAGTCGATTTTATAACGACGAAACTAATAGAATAAATCGTCAGAATTACTCAGTAACTCATCGTGGTTATTGGGACAATGGCGTAAATACCATGTCTTATATCCAACTTGAAAAAACACGGAATACTCGTTTGAATGAAGGTTTAGCTGGTGGCACTGAAGGCCGCTTTAAAGATGATAATTTTTCAACGATTAAATATAATAATTTTACCTTACATAATGAAACTAATTTTCCTTTAACCATCCTGTTACCACAAACCATGACTATTGGTGGTGAGTATAATCATCAAAAGATGAAAGATCCAACTTCAAATACACAAACTTTTACAGAAGGTGAAAGTATACCATGGATTAAAAATAAATATCGTAGTGAAAATGCCTCAGCTAATCTTTGGGGTGTTTTTGTTGAGGATAATATCGAACTGACTCAAACTACTATGCTGACACCAACGATACGCTATAATCATCAAAGTCAATCAGGTAGTAACTGGAGTCCGGGTTTGAACTTATTTCAGGAAATAGGTGATTATTTTAGTTTAAAACTGGGTATTGCTAGAGCCTATAAAGCACCTAATTTATATCAAACTGACCCTAATTATCTGCTTTATAGTCGTGGACAAGGCTGTTATGGTGCGGGTGGTAGTTGCTACTTAATAGGTAACAAAAACTTAAAAGCGGAAACAAGTGTAAATAAAGAAATTGGTTTAGAGTTTCACAATAATGAAGGCTTAATTGTTGGCTTAACTTATTTCCGTAATGATTATCATAATAAAATAGATTCTGGCATGAGTCCCATTGGGCAAACTGGAGGTAATACAAATTCTAATATTTTTCAGTGGCAAAATGTACCTAAATCGGTGGTTGAAGGACTGGAAGGTAGTTTAACAATTCCCGTTACGTCAAAAATTTATTTTCGTAATAACCTAACTTGGATGTGGCAGTCAAAAAATAAAAAAACGGGTGATTATTTGTCAATCATTCCGAAATATACCTTAAATTCTTCAATAGATTGGCAAGCAACTGACAAATTTTCATTGTTAACTGCTGTTACTTGGTATGGCAAACAACGACCAAGAAAATATGATTATTTTGGTGATAAACTGACTGATAGTTCAACTAATCAACTAAGTCCTTATGCTCTTTTAAATTTAAGTGGACAATATCAATTTAACAAGCATTTTACATTCACTGCTGGTGTTGATAATTTGTTTAATAAACGTTTATTTAGAGAAGGTAATTCTTCAACAGTAAGACAATCAAGAAATGGTAGAGTAACCGTTCGTGGAGCTGGTGCAGCAACTTATAATGAACCAGGTAGAACGCTATTTATTAATACTAACATCTCATTTTAAAGTATTATTTACAAGGAACCGCCGAAGTAATCGGCGGATTTATTCGCTTAACCTAAAACCTTCAAAGCACAAGTTTTAGTAATTTTTACACCATTTTCTAATGCTGATGTATCAAAAGTCATATCAGGATGATGTAAACCTGGTGTTAAATCGACACCTAAGCCCCAAAAACCAGATTTTACATCTCTTTCACGTGGATAATTGAAGAAATCTTCGCCGCCAGGTGTGAAAATAGGATCTTTTAATCCCTCTTTTCCGAGTACATCGGTAATAGATTCAGCAATGATTTTAGTTACTTCATCGTCTATTTCGGCTGCTGGAATTTCTTTAGATACTTTGATATCAGCTTTAGCACCAATCGATGCTACACTTAATTCAATCGCTTTGAGTGTTTTGGCTTTTAATTCATCCATAGCTGGGTTGGTTGGTGCTCGTAAATCCCAACAAACATAAGCCTCTGATGGAATAGCATTTGTTACACCTGCATCACATATACAACGTGTTGCTTTGACGCTATATGTTAAACTAGGAGCAAGATGAATGGTATTTACTGCTTGAATGGCCATTGTTGCCGCATCTAAAGCGTTAACACCTAAATGAGGTCTTGCCCCATGAGCTGGTATACCATGAATATTTACTTCAACTGTGGTTGAAGCGGAATAGAACATAGCCGCTGAGGCAAAGCCTTTAGGGCATTCTTCTTTCGGGCGAACATGTAAACCGATGATCATATCAACATCATCAATTGCACCGCCTTCAATCATAGCCAATGCACCAGAACCTAACTCTTCAGCTGGTTGAAAAATCAATTTTAGTTTACCTTTTTTGATATTTCCTTCTTTGATAAGCTCTTGAGCTGCGGTCAATAACATTGATGAATGGCCATCGTGGCCACAAGTGTGTCTGGCACAATGTTGGCCATCAATAATGTGTCCTAAGGCATCCATATCCGCACGTAATGCCAGTACAGGACCTGATTTCCCAGTGCCATATTCTGCAACAATACCGGTAGTATTATTTATATTACGGGTTACTTTATAGCCAGCTTCTTCTAGTTTATTTGCTATATAGTTTGATGTTTTAACTTCTTCAAATCCTAGCTCAGGAATTTGGTGCAAGTAGTGATAGTGCTCGAGTACATTCGACATAGATATCTCCTTTATCACACAATGAATCGCATAATGATCATAGCAATTAACGCATTAACAATACTATTAATCATTAATAGTGGCCAATATTTTTTAGGCACATCAGCAACACCAAGTAGACGGCCCATATATTGTAATTGTGAGCCCATTAAGAAGATAGCAGGTGCTAAAATAGTGATATCCATACCGCTAAGAATGCCACCATTAATTAAATTTACTGCAACACCAGTCCCAGCGGAAGCTGATAACCAAGCTGTCAATAAAACGGTAATTGCTTCACCAGGTAATCCAAATAGTCCCATGACTGGGGCAAATACTTCACCAATTAATTGCATTAGACCGAGTCTTTTTAAGATTTCGGTAATAACAAATGCCATAATAATGTTAGGCATTAGATTGTTAATGGCAATATTAAACCCTTTCCGAGCGCCAATTACAAAAATATCTAAAGGATTGTTGGTCTGCTTTTGATTGCTTGAATTACTCATTGATAAAATCCTTTTTATAAACTGAATTTAATACAAGGCGGACTAAAATTGCACCGACAAATTTCAATACAATCATAATGACTAGTGGCGTAAATATTGCAACAGACATTGACGCAAAAAGCGCTGAGCCAATTGAAAAATAGTTATTTATTAACCCTGCACCAGAATATTGCCATGCACTAATAATGACGAGATCTTTTTTAGTGATCTGTTTTTCATCGTATAATTCTTTGGTTAACACCGCACCAGCATCAGTACTTTGTAAATCCGTAATTAATGCCAAACCTGTTTTACCCGGAACGCCTAATATAGGTTTAAGTAATGGTGTTAACAATTTGTGAGCCGCACGGATCGTACCATAGTGGGTAAAGATTTCTAAGACACCTAATGCAAGCATTACAGTTGGAATTAATGAAAGAGCGAAAATAAAGCCGGCTCTGGCGCTATTACCACCTTCACCAACAAATGTATTTTTCTCCGGATGGAGCATTGTACCAAACTTACCACTTAAACTGGTAAAATCAAATGCGCCTAACCAAGCTTTTCCATCTACGTTATAAAATAGTCCGGAAAAGAACAGTATGGCCACAATAAGTGACACATAAGCCTTTATGCCGACTTTAAATTCATTGTCCGATTTTTTTGACATTGTCGATTCCTTTTGATTTATTTGATTTATTCTTTAATCGCAGTATTAAATAAGTTTATTCAATGGACCTTATTTGTTTTGATTCTCAGAGTTAAATAAAGTGCCAAGTTTTGTATTCTATATTGATTTTATTTTAAAAAAACCCCTTTCCTCAAAATATTTTATAAATTAATTTATTTTAATATTCCTAACTTGCCTTGATAATTGGGTTACAAGCAAACTATCTAAATTAAAATTGAAAAATGCAATTACAGCTTTTGATAGGTTTCTTAATAATAACAAGATTGGCTAAATGAAGGTTTCAAAATATCTTATTCTTAATAAGAAAGTTATTTAAAAGCATTGAATTATCAATAATTATAGACTTGCCATTTTTTATCCTTCGTTATAAAATTATTTAGGCAGGATAAAAAATGATAATGAAATATTACAAAAATATTTCAATAATTATCTTGCAATTTATATAAGGTTGAATTGTTTTTCTGCATAAACATCATAATCTTTAGGTGGCAAACGTTCTTGTTTGCGAACCATCATTTGTTTCATTGAACACATTAATGAAAAGACAATACTAAGCAATAAAAATTGAAAATAATTAATCGATGAGGTCGTTATGAACAGCAGGAATAAAGAGTGGGCATTTGTTGTTCTCACCTGCTTTTTTGAATTGTGTTGGGTATTTGGTTTCACTACCGCAAGTCAGTGGTGGCATTGGGTTATTGTCATAATGGTAATCGTTGTTGATTTTACCTTTTTAACCAGTGCATGTAAGACTATTCCTACAGGTACAGTGTATGCGATTTTTTCTGGTGTAGGTGCGATTGGTTCATTAGTTATAGATATGGTCTTGTTTGGTAAAGAAATCAAACTTATTGAAATATTTTTTGTTGCATTAATTATTATTGGTGTTGTGCAACTTAAACGAGCTGATAGCTAATTAACTAAAATTTGGATTATGATATGGGATGGTTATTTATTTTAACTGCTGCAATATTTGAAGTTATTGGTGCTATAGGTCTTAAACTTTATTCGCAACAAAAAAATTCATTCCGCTTAATGTTATATTGGGGTGGTTTTTTTGTTTCGTTTTCATTATTTTATTTTTCATTAAAGTATCTGGATTTAAGTATAGTGTATCCAGTATGGGTGGGACTAGGTACTTCAGGTGCAGTATTGGCTAATATGTTTATTTTTAAGGAGCCGAAAAATTTTAGTCGAATATTCGGTCTTACGGTAATTGTGATTGGTATAGTAGGTTTACATTTAACTATGTAATGAAAAATTAATTTATTTTTTTAAATTAGTTGGTAAGGCTGTTTTTATTTTAGAGTATTTGCATTAAAATCTAAACTTCTATATAATAGTTTTCATTCCTTTAGTGGGTTGTTAGCTCAGTCGGTAGAGCAGTTGACTCTTAATCAATTGGTCGCGGGTTCGATCCCCTCACAACCCACCATTTAAAAGCTATAAAATCAATAACTTACCTGTTACCTTTCCTTCCGATAAAATCTTAAAAAATATTAAGTGGCGGTAACTATATTTTTAATATGGTTTATATTTTGCCTGTTTATCTAATCTTAAATAACCCCTGACATAAAAATACTCTTTTGTTAAATTGGATTAATGCTAGCAAAATTTAACGTCGAGATTGACCTCTTGTTAGTTCAACGGTGTATAAACCACTTAAGTGGAATTTTTATGCGTAAAGCTTAGTCACGTCTATTTATGGTGGGCTGGTAAAGGGCTAGAAAGAGCGCCGTTTCATTGAGTGGTAAGACTAACCTTGTTCTGTTCTCAAAATAATATTAATTATAGTACGTTTATTCATCATAAGTATCTATTTCGCTAATCATTTGAACGAATAGAAAATGATTATTTAATTTTAGGAAATTGTTATTTAGGAAAACGCGCAAACATGATGAGGCAAATCGATGGGTTAAAAATAACGTTGGCAAAATATACCCGTGAGCCGTTGAATCAAGCCAATATTGGTACATATATCAAAATTTTGAGGATCACGAATTCAAAAAGGCCCGATATGGAATATGTTAGCGCCTGATATCAATCAAGACATTTATGAATTACCCAAATTTCTAGCTCCCATTAATTCGATTTGGCTGGATAACCTAGAGATAGTATTTAGGTAGCGTTATGTTAAAAATGATTCGCATGCCTAATTTATTTTATATTTATCAAATCAATTACGTAATGAAAAAGATATTGATGAACTAAAAAAGGCGATACAAACAGTCGCGGACTAGGTAACTTTCGTAATTTATTAATGTATGTTCCTAATGGTAAATAGGATGATTTAAAACTTATTCTAGTTGGTGGGGTTGCAGCTAAAGATAACTTTATCGATATTAAATCAGTCATTCAAGATGATGTCTTAACAGCACACCGAGTACCACCATCACTGATGGGGATCTCTCCTAAAAATACGAGTGGATTTGGTGATCCAGAAAAGGCATCAAAAGTATTTGCCCGAAACGAAATTAAACCACTTTAGGTCAGGTTTTTACAGCTCAATGATTGGATGGGAGAGGAGATTGTAATATTTGAACCTTATTTACTTGATTAATTAGCAATATTTATATATAAGAGATAATCGAAACAGATGTAATTAGCATCTGTTTTTTAATCTTAATTTAGGTATAGATAATATGATATGTTTTTGTTGTAAAAAAGAGATACCATTGGATTCAACATTTTGTTGCTATTGTGGAGAAAAACAAAAATCTCTTAATCAATCAATAATAAATCACAATAAAATAAACGGCGATAATAATATAAATAACAATATACTGGGAAATAATTATGGTCCAATAGTTATCAATAATCCTCAAGTTGTTAAAAATGATTGTTTTATGAGTCGAAATAGCATTAAGAAACTAAGTATTGTAGGGAAAACAGTAAAAACAAAATGGATAAGTATTATTAGTGCTATAGGTTTATTAGCTGATATTATAACCATTTTTACAAATGCTTTTACAGATATTTTAAATGTAAACTATTTTGTGATTTTTCTGTTTATACTGTTTTTGGGGATTTTGGCGGTAACTTTTGTAATTGGGTTATTACTAATTAGATGCCGCTTTCTTCTTTTACCATTAGGGTATAGCCTTGAATCAAATAGATATGGAGCGGTTTTTATTACAAAAATTACAGGGAAATGTAATGTACATAAATGTGATGGAAACTTATCACTTAGACAAATAAAAATAAATAAAAATTATAGTGAAAATATTGTGCAATGTAATAGAAATCCAAGTCACAAATGGAAATTCGATTATTCTATTTTTGATGATTCTGATTTGAAATAATGACCTATCTTTCTATAACGATACCTGTGAGATTTTTTTATATATATACAGTTTGTCAGAATTTAAAATATTGTTTGATCCTCCGGTGATCTTTCGTTTTCGTGCAGTGTAGTCATACAGTTCAAAATTACAACTTTATTTATACAAAAATGAAATTTATGATATAACTTTTATATTGATTTTTAGAAAGAATTAGTAAGGAGGTAATAAAATGGCATATACAAACAAAGAAAAAATAAAGTTTGAAAGATGTTTATTTAAAATTGCTGAACCAGAGTTAAAAAAAATTTATGGTGATTTCAATATTGTTGAAAATCAAACAGATACTTAACACAGCTATTATATTAAATAATATAGTAGAAGAATTAGCATTGAAATTGTAACAGCTGACTCTAAAGAATTAATAGAGAACTTAAATGGAATACGGATGGCTAATCAATTAGCAGTACAACGAGTTATAAATGGTAATCAGATTGCGACATTGATAACTAAAGTAAGAGATAGTTTTAATAGTAACTAGTTATTTCCTAAATACACGTCATCCGCATTTTATAAACTGCCATATTTTAACTACTATAATTATGCTTTTAGAAAAAATTTTCTTTACGATAAATTAATTTATGTTTAATATCAAAATAACTCTGAACTAGATGGAGCTATTTTGATTTTCGATAAAAATAAAGAGTATGCTCTTAATTATTTATCAACTTACTGTCAATTATGTAAAAGCTTGTTTTCAGAAGACGAAATGAAATTAATGGTCAAAGTAAATACGGAAGTAAATATAAATAACATTGCAGCAGGATCATCAATTCAAGAAAAGTTAATTGAACAGCGATTAGATCAAAAAAGAAAAAACTGAAATAAGTATTAATTCACTTTCTTAATTTTATTATTATTAACCGTAAATTAGTAATTCAGCTTAGTGAAATTGAGAATTTGCTTATATTGATATAGGTGTAATCACTACAATCACAATTTGGCAGTGAACTGAACAAGGTTGGTATACCGCTTTTACGAGAACACGGCGAGCGTTTCAGCTCTCAGGGATTAATCTCAAATGGCTATATACAGGTAAAGAAAGCCCTAACATCAATGACAACATATAGAAAAATCTATTGAATTTTCAAACGATGATTTGGAGAAATTAAAGCGTATTTCGAAATTAAAAAAAGAAGAAGCAATAGCAGATGATGAATATATGCTATTAAAAAATAGTATTTTTAAGAACTAAAAATAAGGATAGGGAGATGAAAAAAATTATTGCATTAGCTTTACCTTTGGCTGCATGCATTTTATTTACATCACCAAGTTTTGCTGATAAAAGCGATGTACTAAGAGAACTAGCTGAAATTGCAAAAAAAAATTATGAAAAAAAATTCGGTGATTTTCCAATAGAAGTTGACGATAAGATGTCATTAAGAAATATAATTTCATCCGATGAATCAATAATTCATGATTACCGTTATAAAGGTAGCATAGATGAATTTCTTCAAAAAGATGTTGATATATATGCAGATATATTTTTTGATAAAAAACTCTGTAAAAACGAAAAATTTGTATCATCTTTTGAAAACTATCTTGTTGATCTTGATCTTTTATATACATTTAACGATAAGACATCGGTATCAACGTTCAATATTAATGGGCTTTGTGAATATTTATATAGCGACGACTAACAATTATGTCTATCAGAAAACAAAAAAATGGCAAGTGGCTTTTTGAGAAATATCTGGAAGATGGGTGGTGCATTCGAAAAACGTTTGTCACAAAAGGCGAGGCCGCATACGAAAACTATATAAAGGAGCAAGCAATAACTAAGCATTAGATTGCTGAAAAAATGATAGGTGGTGTTAGCTCTAATCGAAATTTGGCTCGACGCCCGTGGTAAGGCGTTAAGTGATGGTGAAAATGTGTAAACTAGTTTGCTATTTATTTCTAAAAGCATTAATAATCCACTAGCTAATAAATTTACATCGAAAATTTTTACAGACTACCGCACCAAGCGGCTGAATGGTGAAATATATCGCCCAGAACGAGTTAAAACCGTTGTACCTCGAACGTTACACCTTGAGTTAGCCTATATAAAATCGATGTTTAATGAACTGATACTAATGGGATAATAGAAACATAAAAAACCGGTTGAGCGCATCAGACAATTTACAATTGATGAGCAAGAAATGGCGTACCTGCTCCCAGACCAAATAAAATTGTTACTAGCATCAGCGGAGTAGAGCAAAGCAAAAGATTTAACGGTCATTGTTAAAATTGGTTTAGCAACTGATGCCATATGGAGTACAGTTGAAAGTTTAAAAAGCTCTCAAGTCAAAGACGGGAAAATTACCTATATTAATACTTAAGGCAAGCATAACCCCCGTCCCTATAAATGATGAACTTTTTAATTAAATTCCAAAAAAATGTTCAGCTTTTTACTCCGTATTACTTGGCTTTCCGTTCTGCCATTAAAAGAGCTGAAATAGAGTTACCAGATCAGCAATTATTGTATGTTTTGCGTTATACCTTTGTGACCTTTTTTATGATGAATGGTGATAATATATTACTATTGCAAAAAATACTTGGTCATACAGATATTAAAATGACAATGCGTTAGGCTCAATTTGCACCCAATCACTTTGAGGATGCCATTAGACAAAATCCATTTAATAACATCTAAGTGGTGGTAAAATGGCAGCCGTAATTGGTTTTATTCGGTTTTGGTCGGTTATTAATATTATTTTAATATGATTGTCTTCAAAATTTTTTTACTGACTGTTTCTGCGATCTTTTTATAAGATAAATGATTTCGGTTGGCATAAATTGCGATTGATACGTCATTCAGTGTCATTCTTGAGATGTAGTGGGAAAATTAAAATCTTTCACAATTGTATATTTACTATGATTCTGGAGTCTATCAGATCAATCGAATTATCTCTAAACTCTGTGATTACAATTGATTGCGCGAACGATTAATCAATAATTATTTTATCTTTTTTTTAATTTTTCATCTAATAGCTCTAACCCGGCAAAAATAGCTTTTTTTGAGTCCCGCAGATTGTGGCTAATTTTTTGAGGAGTTCACTCTCTTGTTCTGTTAAATATGTACCTGGCAAACGAGGGCGTCCAGCGTTCTTGTCTCGATAAGCTTGTTCATTTTTTCGTTGTCTTTCTCTATTCATAATTTAACTCTGTATCAGATGAAATATAACATTCATCGCCGGGAGATGATTGATAACGATAAACGTATAACTTTTTGCTATTGCAAGTCATTAATAATAGATGCTTATTATCATAGTGCGTATTATACAATTGCCAAAAAGCGGCTTTTGCTAGCTCAAAGTTTGTTGTGTTTGTTCTCGTTTCTAGAAGTACTTCACTTCCGCCTTTTCTTTGTTTTAATACATAAATGCGGTAGTTTTTTAAATCTTGAGGTGCAACTAATTTCATTCTCTTAAATCGTTGTAACTTTCTGTTATTGTACTGAACTTGTACTTTAATGACACTGTATAATAATAAATTGGTCTAGGGTTATTCCTTCACGATCTACTATTAAACATCTTCCTTTTTAAGGATCTTCAAAAAATTAACAATCAAATTCAAAGATAACATATTTTCGTTTTTGAAATTTATATTATTAATTAACATTATTATTAGAATAAAAAACTTTAGATTTGTACAATCTAAAAAGGCACTGCTAAGTCACTAAATTTTAGGTATAATGAATAAGTCATATAGAAATAGCTGACTTTTTGTATTTATTTTTGTAAATAGTGGCAAATTGCTATTCATATTAATTGGTTATTAATAGTTATTGTAAAGCCACCATTTAACACATGTAATATTTCATAAATTATTAACGATTTAGCTCGCTTAATTATCTCAATTGTTCACAAAATATATCATAACAAGTCTATATTCTATTTATTAAAATTTTAACCAATTTGAGAGTAAAACTATGAACGCATATCTGCTACTTTTCGCTGCAATTATCTGTGAAGTGATTGCAACATCTTCACTCAAATTATCTAATGGATTTACTAATCTGACTTTTTCAATAATTACCATAATTGGTTATAGTGCTTCTTTTTATATTTTATCATTAGCTTTAAAAACGATACCGGTTGGTATTGCTTATGCAATTTGGTCGGGAATAGGGATTATCATTATTAGTTTAATTGCTTGGATTTTTTTAAAACAGTCATTGGATCTTGCTGCATTGATTGGTATGGGATTTATTATTTTTGGAGTAGTAATTATTAATCTTTTTTCAAATATTTCAGGACATTGATATAGATTTAAACCCTAATAATAAAAATATTAATTAAGTTTTTTGCATTTTAAAAATAAAAAAACCGGAGTTAAACTCCGGTAAAAGTTAGAAGAAAGGTATGTAAAAATATCAACTTTGAATAAAATTAGATTTCACTTGCGTGTTGTTTTAAGTAGCTAGCAACACCATTTGGATTTGCTTGCATACCTTGTTTACCTTTAGTCCATTGTGCAGGACAAACTTCACCATGTTCTTCATGGAATTGGAAAGCATCAACAATACGTAGCATTTCATCAACGTTACGTCCAATTGGAAGATCATTGATAGTTTCATGACGAACAACGCCTGATTTATCAATAAAGAAGGAAGCACGAAGTGCAACACCTGCTTCAGGATGTTCAACACCGTAAGCTTGCATAATGCTATGTTTGATATCTGCAACGATAGGGAATTTCACTTCACCAATACCGCCTTTATCTTGCGGAGTATTACGCCATGCATTATGGACATATTCAGAATCCATTGAAACACCAATAACTTCTACACCACGTTTTTTGAATTCTTCAAGACGGTGATCAAAAGCAATGATTTCTGATGGACATACAAAAGTAAAATCCATAGGCCAAAAGAATACTACTGCATATTTACCTTTGATATGTTCAGCTAAATTAAAATTATTTACTATTTCACCAGAACCAAGCACTGCAGATGAAGTAAAGTCTGGTGCCTTACGAGTTACTAATGTCATAAAATGTCTCCTTGTGTAACTAAATTTGTAATTTATTTGCGGTGAATTATAGCAGTATGTATCAATACGCCAAGCTGTTATCAGCGATTGATTTCATAAGTTTAAACTATGATAAATAAATTATTATTCGGTTTTAATTATCGTTTTCTTTGGTTTACCTTTGTTTTTAGTATCTCGATGACGCTGTTTTACCTTTTTCTTTTTCGTATCTTCTTGCTTTTTAGCTACACTTTTTTGTTTAGCTTTTTGTGACGGTTTCTTTTTGGTCACAGGTTTAGGTGCTTTAGTTTTTGGTCGCAATTCATCAATGGTTCTTAATTTAATCGGTTCACGTATATAACGTTCAATTTTTAGTAATAACTCATTATCGTGAGCTTCAACTAACATTATTGCGGTACCTTTTTTTCCAGCACGAGCAGTACGACCAATGCGATGTAAGTAAACATCAGCGGTTTTAGGCGCATCGAAATTGATAACATGGCTTATATTGTCAATATCTATTCCTCTAGCGGCAACATCTGTTGCAACCAACACATTTACGGTGTCATTACTAATTCTTTTGATTGCTTCATTACGTTTGGCTTGAACCATTTCGCCTTCTAGATAACAACTTTGAATACCTGCTTGATGAAGTAATGTTACTAATTCATGTACTCTTTCCCGTTTACGAACAAAGACAATCGTTTTTTTCACTTCTTCTTGTTTCAATAAATGCGTTAATAATGCAACTTTATGGGTAAAATCATCAGCGCGATAATAAAATTGCAAAATCTTTTTTCGTTCTTTTCGCGAAGGGTCGGCATTGATTTCGACGGGTTGTTCAAGAATACGATTAGCAAAGCTATGTAATCCATCACCTTCAAGCGTAGCTGAAAATAGTAACGTCTGTTTGCGCCAACGAGTTTCTGCAGAGATAGTTTCTACATCCTGAGCAAATCCCATATCTAACATGCGATCTGCTTCATCCAATATTAACATTTCAACCGCACGACAATCGAAGTTTTCTTCTTTAATATACTGTAATAATCGACCAGTAGTGGCTATGACAATATCTTGATTTTTACTAAACACTTCAGCATGGTTCATATAAGCAACTCCACCAGTAATGGTGGCGATACTTAGGTGAGTTGATTGCGTAAGCAATTTTGCTTGCTCAGCTATTTGGATTGCGAGTTCTCGAGTAGGGGTTAGTATCAAAATTCGTGGTGGTCCTGGTTTTCGACGAGGAAAATCAAGTAAATGTTGTACCGCTGGAATCAAAAAAGCTAAGGTTTTACCGGTTCCGGTTGGAGCCGATCCTAAAACATCCTTACCGTCTAATGCTACTGGTATAGTTTGTGCTTGGATTACCGTTGGTGTATTAATATTTTGTGTTTGTAGATTGTCAATTAGGATATCATCTAACTGTAAATCGGAAAAAGTTTGTGTAGTCATAGTGCTCTTTTATCTATCATTTTGTCCCACATTATAACGGCAATTGTTATAACTACAATGTTTATCCTTAACTAACATAATCTTTAAGTAACAGAGCCGAAAATAGGTAAGAATAAAAAACAATTTTTCATGATTACCATATTATTTATTGGCCAACTATGAATGGTTAAACTTATCATAATTTATGGTTTATGCTAAAATAATTAAAATAACAAGGTAGCAAACTTAATACTATTCTTTTTAGTTAAATTGATGATCGAATTATAAATATGACAGAATCTTTTTCTAACGACAAATATAACCAGCAGTTACAAAATAAAATAATCAACTTAAAAACATTATTATCTGATTTTTCATTACCCGATTTACAGGTTTTCTCTTCACCAATTAGTCACTATCGTATGCGAGCTGAATTTAGAATTTGGCATAACGGTGAGGAGCTTTATCATATTATGTATGATAAAAAAACTAAAAAAAGAGTAAGAATTGATAGCTTCCCAATTGCATCACAATTAATTAATCGTGCCATGCAAACAATTTTACCGTTACTTCAATATAACGATAAGTTGCGCCATCAACTTTTTCAGATTGATTATTTTTCCACATTGAGCGGCCAGTTATTAATAACACTCTTATATCATAAAAAATTAGATGACCAATGGATAATAGAAGCTGAGTGTTTAAAACAACAATTAGCGGAGCAGGGTATTTTTGCCAATTTGGTTGGTCGAGCTAGTAATCAAAAAATTGCTGTAAATGTTGATTATGTCGATGAGACTTTACCCATATTTGATAATAACTTTAGTTATCGACAAGTGGAAAACAGTTTTACCCAACCTAATGCGGCTATCAACATTAAAATGTTGGAGTGGGCAATATCGGTTACTAAAGATTCTAAAGGTGATCTTCTCGAATTTTATTGTGGTAACGGTAATTTTTCGATTGCATTAGCACAAAATTTTAGGAAGGTGTTGGCAACTGAAATCGCAAAAGCATCGGTTTATTCTGCACAACATAATATTAAAGTAAATAATATTGATAATTTAATTATTGCCAGATTATCGGCCGAAGAATTTACCACTGCAATTAAAAAAGAACGACAATTTAACCGATTGCAGGGTATTAATTTAGATGATTATCAATGTCAAACCGTATTAGTCGATCCTCCACGAGCAGGATTAGACGATAATACGCTTGAGATTATCCAAAGTTATCAAAGAATTATTTATATTTCTTGTAATCCTAATACGTTGAAAAATAATTTAGAACAACTTACTAAAACGCATCAAATTGAACATTTTGCGATGTTCGATCAATTTCCTTATACCGATCATATTGAAACCGGTATTGTTCTTCGTAAAAACTAACATCAACCATATTCAATTACGGTTAAATTTGCTAAAATGAAATTTGTTTTATAGTGAATTAGCCGTAATCCATGGATAAATTTACGTCAGTAAGTATTAAAGTCAAAAAAAAACCCTAGATCAACTAGGGCTGCATTAAATTGCAAGGAATGGATGAAAGGAAATAAAACAATGAAACAATACTGTCTAGCCTCATGAATCATTGTGGCGATACTATAACAAATCTAACCAGACTATTTAATGACCATTAGATTACAAAATAGTCATTAAATTGTCATGATGCCATTTCCCTTTTTCATATATCCTATTACTGCATTATGCAATTTCGATAACCTGATAGAACATTAAGGAATATTCAATATGAAATTGTTAGTTGTTGAAGATGAACAAAAAACAGGTGAATATCTACGCCAAGGATTAGTTGAGTCAGGATTTATTGTTGATCTCACAGATAATGGCTTAGATGGCTATCATCGAGCAATGACTGAAGATTATGATTTAATTATTCTTGATGTCATGCTTCCCGATATTGTTGGTTGGAAGATAGTGCAGTCTTTACGTGAAGCTGGTAAAGATACGCAAATTATTCTGCTGACGGCAATGGGGAGTGTTGAAGATAAAGTTAAAGGTCTAAATTTAGGCGCTGATGATTATTTAGTAAAACCATTTTCTTTTGCTGAACTATTAGCAAGAGTTAAGTCATTATTAAGACGAAATGTACCACAGGTTAATAATTATCAATTAAGTATTGCTGATCTTGTTATGGACTTACCTAAACGAACAGTAACCAGAGGTGATAAAAGAATTGATTTAACCAATAAAGAGTTTTTATTACTGGAATATTTTTTACGTTATCCTGGTGAAGTGCTTCCTAGATCATTAATCGCATCCCAAGTATGGGATATGAATTTTGACAGTGACACCAATGTTATTGATGTGGCAATTAGGCGCTTGCGGAATAAGATTGATGCTGATTTTGAACCGAAATTAATTCATACAGTCCGAGGAATGGGATATAAATTAGATGTATTGGATGAAGAAAACTAATATCATATCATTTCGTATACCACTTATTGTATGCCTACTGACCTGTGGGCTACTTTATTGTTTTAGCTATCTTATTGAACATACTTTTGAAAAAATTTCGATTCAGCAAAATGTCACCGAACTCAATTCTGTCATTACCTCAATCGAGCGTGAGCTGACCTATTATTCACCCGATGAAAATCGTGATGAATTCTTTCAAAATCTTTTACTTATTTTAACTGGTCATCATCATTTATTTGTTTATATTATTGATGATTCAGGAAAAATTGTCTATCGCACACGAGGTCCAAATTTATCAATTGCTTTATCACAAGAAGATTTTGATCGTTTAATTACTGAAAATAGCACTGCAATTTGGAACATTGATAAATCATCTTATCGTATCGGAGCCTCTAGAGTATTGTTGGACGAAGGCCGCCAATATACGACAATAGTTGCAGTAGCCCGTGATTTACAGCTTGAATTTATTAAGCGACTAAGAAATGGTTTAGGTTTACTTATCGTTATTGCTTGTGTCTTAGCTTTAATTGGTTCATTAATTTCAATATATTTTACGCAAAAACCAATTAACCGTTTAATCAAAAAGATTGAAGGCATTAATATGAAAAGCTTAAATTATCGTATTTCAACCAAGTCAGTACCGGTGAAATATGTTAGTTTGGTTAAAGCTTTTAATAATATGCTTCATCGAATGGAAGATGTTTTTGATCGGCAACGCAATTTTACTGCTGATATTGCTCATGAAATGCGCACACCAATTACTAATTTAACCACACAAACGCAAATAGTATTAAATAATGCGCGATCAACTGATGAATATCGAGAAATTTTATATTCTAATTTAGAAGAGTATGAAAAAATGTCTCAAATGATTTCTGATATGCTGTTTTTAGCTCAAGCAGATAATCATCAATTAGTTCCTAATCTTATTGATATTGATCTTCATTCAATGATTAGTTTGATGTGTGAGTATTTTGAACCTTTAGCCGATGAAAAAAATATAACTTTTGAAATAGAAGGTAGTTGTTCTCATATAGAAGGGGATAAAATGATGTTAGGGCGAGCGATAAGTAATATATTATCCAATGCTATTCGATATACTCCTGCAAATCAGACAATTAAAATTAGCTTGAGTCAAGTAAATCAAAAACGAATCCAAATTATTATTGCTAATCCAGGTAAAAAGATTGAAAGTCGCCATTTACCACATCTTTTTGATCGCTTCTATCGAGTTGATGAATCACGGCACCGTAGTGGTAAAGATAGCTCGGGAACAGGGATTGGTTTAGCAATCGTTAAATCTATTATCGACACGCATAAAGGTCATATTCATGTCGAATCTGATGATTTATCAACTCGATTTATTATTAAACTTCCTACAGTTATTTAACGTCAAAATCGCTGATTAGTAGATTAGCTGCAGCATATGCGGCTTTTTCTCGTAATTCAGTTGGTACTTGTTGATTATCCACTATTTCATTGAGAACTGTCATTACTGCACCTAAAGCATCATCAATATAACCTAAATCATTACTACCAATTTGTGCATATTTTTCCCGAATTAGCTCACTATATTTGTTCATTTTTACTATCCTATAGATTAAAAAAATTTAAATATGATTTAAATAAATGTTATTAACTGTTGATAAACTTCGTCAGCTGTTATGGTTTGCATCATTTTATCTGCTGAAATGATGCTATGCTGGTTTTTTCCATATCCGCCAATAAGCTTCGGATCGGTATTACCAAATAAAGTAATATTAGGTCTATCTAATGCTGCTGTTAAGTGGCTTAATCCAGTATCGACGGATACTACAGCTTTGGCTCCGGCAATAACCGTTGCAATTTCATTGAGAGATAATTTAGGTAATACTTCAACGTGTTTGAATCCTTGGGCTAATCGCAATGCACGTTCTTGTTCATGCGGTGCTCCCCATGGAAGTTTAATTTTAAGGCCAGTAGGCTCAATTAACTCAATTAAATTACGCCATGCCGATTCTGTCCAATGTTTTTCATCCCGGGTAGTTGCATGTAGGAAAATCAAATATTTTTGGTTATCAGGTGGTAATGATGTTAAAAAATGATCAGCAATAGCATAGTCACCAATCGAATCTGGTTGTGAGTAATTAAGACTTTTAGCAAATAACATACGGACACGTTCAATGGCATGCATTTGCTTAGGAACATGATGTTTTACATCATAAAACCAACTAGCAATTGGTTCTTTTATGCTTTGGCGATCCAAACCATGTTTAATACCTTTCGCTTTACGAGTGATTAAAAACGCACTTTTAATTAGCCCTTGAGCATCAATAATGCAATCATACTGTTTACGCTGTAAGTGTTCTATAAATTGATGGCGTTCTTGGCGAATGGGCTTAGCGAACCAGTTTTTTCGCCAACGTCTGATAGCAACCGGAATGATGTCATTTACTGCAAAATGCCAACTGGGAATTTGACAAAAGTTTTCTTCAACCACCCAGTCAAATGTTATGTTAGGTATTCTATTAGCAGCATCAGTTAAAGCAGGTAAAGTATGCAATACATCACCCATAGATGAAGTTTTAACAATTAACACGCGCATAATTAACAGCTCTTTTCACAGCGAACGATAAGATTCATTAATGTTTCAAATACTAAATCTGGTTTTATATCAATAAGGCTTTGATGATAGCCTTGTTCAGCATCACCTTTACGAACGCGATGATAGCCAGTGATTAAACGGATTACTTCTGCTTTATTGGATAGTGGTGGGGTAAAATCAGGACTACTTGGCCCATAAAGTGCGACTAAAGGTTTATCCAGCGCTGCTGCTACATGCATTAGTCCTGAGTCGTTGGTGACGACAGCTTTACACGCAGCAATCAGATTTATTGCTTGTCCTAATTCCGTTTGTCCAGCAAGGTTAATACAGTGTTCTCCATGATTCATTTTAGCAATGATTTGTTCGCCAACTATTTTATCTTTTCCTGAACCGAAAATAATAATTTTAGCGTGTTGTTTAACTATCTTATCGGCTAATGCTGCATAATGATAATCAGGCCAGCGTTTGGCTGGGCCAAATTCGGCTCCTGGGCAAAAACCAATTAATGGCTCATCATTTGTAATATTAAATGTAGATAATGTTTGTTCAACCTCATCGGTTAAAACATTAAGTTTTGGCCATAAAATTGGCTGAGGTATATCTTTTGCTGAATAGATATTCTGCTTAGAATAGGCGAGAGCGACATAGCGTTCTACCATTAATGGAAAGGCTTGTTTATCCAGCACTCGTAAATCATTTAATAAGCCATAACGCATCTCACCTTTCCAACCAGTACGTTTAGCAATTTTAGCAAAAAAAGGAATGAGTGCTGATTTAAAAGAGTTAGGTAAGATGATAGCTTGGTCGTATTGATTATTGCGTAATTCCTTTCCTAACTGATAACGTTTGCTTAAAGCAAACTCACCATGGCTTATAGGCATAGCGATTGACTGATTTACTTCAGGCATTTTATCTAATAAAGCTCGGCACCAAGCTGGTGCCATCACATCAATTTCAATAGATGGATCTAACTGTTTTAATGTGCGATATAAGCTTTGTGACATCATCATGTCTCCAACCCATGAAGGACCAATAATCAACGTTTTCATTGAGGTTCCTTTATTGTTGGTTTAACCATTGCATATATTCAGTTGTTCCTTGAGACACTGTTTTGAACTCAATAGGACAACCTGTTTTCCTGAATTTAGTCAGATCAGCTTGAGTAAAGCTTTGATAGCGTCCTTTTAAGTGTTCAGGGAATGGAATATAATCGATTTCGCCTTTTTTATGATAATCTAAAACTGCATCAGCAACTGATTGGAATGATTCTGCACGACCAGTTCCACAATTAAAAATGCCAGAAACTTTATTTTTCCAGAACCATAAGTTAACTTCAACTACATCGCCAACGTAAATAAAATCACGTCTAAAATTATCACTACCAGCAAATAATTTTGGCTTTTCGCCTTTGGTTATTTGTTCATTCAAGTGATATGCAACGCTAGCCATGCTACCTTTATGATTTTCACGAGGTCCATAAACATTGAAATAACGGAAACCGCAAATTTGCGAATTTGCATTTGGTAAAATTTTTCGTACGTATTGATCGAATAAAAACTTTGAATAACCATATACATTTAAAGGTTTTTCATAAACTCTATCTTCAATAAAATTGTCACTGCGTCCTCCATAAGTTGCGGCGGAAGAAGCGTATAAAAAAGGAATATTAAAATCTAAACAATAATGTAGCAAATCTTTTGAATAGTTGTAATTATTTTCCATCATAAATTTGCCATCCCATTCAGTAGTAGATGAACATGCTCCTTGATGAAAAATAACTTCAATGTCCAGATTTTCACCGGAGACTATTGCTGAAATAAACTCATCTTTATCCATATAATCAGCAATATCTAAATCTGCTAAATTGGCAAATTTAGTTCCATCGGTTAAATCGTCTACTACTAAAATATCTTTTCGGCCTAAATCATTCAAACCTTTAACAATATTACTTCCAATAAAACCGGCACCACCAGTAACAACTATCATAATTACAACCTTTAGCTAATGAAATTAATGACACTATAATAACGATTTATTGGCAAATTTTCGAGTTCTCTTTTAGTTATCTTAATTTTGTTTGTTGTTTCTAGATGATCATAAAATTTGATTTAGTGATATATATCTGTGATATGTATCATGCCAATAAATTGTTTTTTATTATCAATCACAGGTAAAACGGTTATTGGCCTAGGTTTATGTTGTTCCATTTTATATAAAGCCTCTGATACATATTGGCTATGTTCAATGGTTATTGGTGTGGTTATCATTAACTCAGAAACTTGAATATCTAACAAATTAGGTTGGTATTGTAATTGTCTACGAATATCACCATCTGTAATTATACCAAGTAATACATTATTGTTATCAACTATCGCAACAGCGCCTATCCCCGAATTCGTCATAGCAAAAATAGCGTCAGAAATAGATTTTTCTGTGGTAATAGCAACCTTTCTATTATGTTTTTCAACTAACTGTTGCACTGTCATTAAACGTATTTGGCCTAGATTTCCGCCTGGATGATAAAAAGCAAAATCTTGTGAGCTGAATTTCTTTGCATGCATCACTGATATTGCCAATGCATCAGTTAAGGCTAATTCTACCGTTGTACTTGTTGTTGGTGCTAAATTGAGAGGGCATGCTTCATGGGATACATGGGCATCTAAATTGTAGGTTGCAAAGCGAGCTAAAGTTGATAATGGATTACCACAAATTGAGATTAACGGAATATTAATTTGTTTTATGGTCGGTAAAATATTAATAATTTCGGCTGTTTCTCCACTGTTTGAGAGGGCAATAATAGTGTCATCTTTGGTAATGCAACCTAAATCACCATGAATAGCTTCTGCTGGATGCAAATAAAAAGACGGAGTACCGGTGCTCATAAATGTAGCGGAAAGTTTACGAGCAATATAGCCAGGTTTTCCCATTCCTGTCACGATAACTCTTCCTTTGGTATGCAAAATTAATTCTACTGCATGTAAAAAAGTTTCATTAATTGAGTTAACAATTTCTTCTATTGCAGCAGCTTCTTGTTTTAAAACTTGTTTGGCAAGTTGCAAAGTTTCATTTTTGCTTACCAAAGAACTTTCTGATTTTGTTGTCATATCCAAATTATCCTTATTTATGAATTAAATTAACTCTGGTGAAGATTGAAAAAATAGAAGCATAAATTGTATGCATAAAACCGAAAATAATTTTATTGATTCACAAAAAACTAACCAAGAAAAAGTGAAAGTTTGATTCAGATCACATTTGTTAAACTGGGTTGTGAAAGTGTTAAAAGATTAACATTTTGTTGATTATTTTATTACTACAATGGCGCCAACTTAATTGGGAAACTTACTATGAAACAAGAATTACCAAGATATAAAAGAATTTTAGAGTACTTAGATGAATATGATGTTGCCAATATCAATTTACTATCTAATTTATTTTCCGTTTCACATATGAGTATCAGACGGGACTTAAAACTTTTACAAGAAAAAGGATTAATCAAAGTATCGTATGGAGGTGAAATAAAAAGAAGTTTTTTAAATGGCACCCCCCTATATAACATCAAACAGAATCGATTTTCTGAAGGTAAGAAAAGAGTAGGGAAAATAGCGGTAAGTTTATTACAACCAGGGATGGTAATTTTTATTGATGCAGGAACAACGATGCGTGAATTTGCCTTGAATATCAATATTCCAATTACAGTGATTACTTTAGATTTACATGTGGCTTTGGAATTATCTTCCCGGCCAGAAGTGAACACGATTATTTGTCCTGGTGAAATACAAACAACAAATGCGTCAGCTTATAACACTCAAGCCATGAAGTATCTATCAGAGCAGGTTATTGATTTAGCCTTTATTGGTGCGGATGGTTTTAATCTAGAAGATGGTGCATTGACCACTACACAGATTAAAGCTGACTGTAAATGGATGGCATTATCTAGATCTATTCAATCGGTTCTATTGGTTGATAGCAGTAAATTGGGGCTTAGATGTCGTTTTAAAATCTGCGATTTAAATCGATTTAATTATCTTATAACTGAAAAGCAATTTCCTAGTAATTTTGAAAAACAATTAATAAAACAGGATATTAAATATATTTATTAAGTGATGTAACTAATAGTTAGTTAATTTTGGTAGATGTATAAAAAGTTCATTTATTGAGCTTAATTTTTGAGAGGAAGCAAAAATATGAAAGTTGCCGTTGTAGCTGATGATTTGACAGGTGCTAATGCTACCTGTGCTTTATTAAGCAAAAAAGGGTTTAATGCAATTACATGTTTAGAAAAATTTAATGAAGATCTTTCTAGATTTGATGTGATTTCATTTGCAACTGATTCACGTTCAATACCTTATAAAGAGGCGTATTCACGGGTTGTCGATTGCATAAGCCAGTTTAGCAAATATCAACCTTTAATTAGTAAACGTATAGACTCCACGCTGCGAGGTAATTTAGGGGCAGAAGTTGATGCGGTTATCGACAATGATCCTAATCTAATGGCTTTAGTTGTACCTGTGTATCCATCTAGTGATCGAATTTGTGTTGGCGGATCTTTATTAGTTAATGGTATCCCATTACAGAATACAGCAATGCGTAATGATCCTAAAAATCCGATGACGGAGTCTTCAATTTTAGAATTATTTCGTTGCCAGTCTCGATATCCAGTCTCACATATTGCTCTCAAGGATGTTTTAGAAGGTAAAGATAGAATTGAGCAGCGTTTAAAACAAATATATCAACAAGGTGGTCGAATTGTCATATTTGATGCGACTACGGATACTGACATTAGTGTGATAGCGCAAGCAGCGAATAATGTTAATTTGCCTGTTTTTTGTGTTGATCCGGGGCCATTTACTGCCCAGTTTGCTGATCTACGTTATTCATCAGAACGAAAGATGGCTAACAAAGTGTTTGTCGCAATAGGCAGTGTGTCTGATCTTACTCAAAGACAAATAAGAAAATTGAAATATGACCGAAAAGTTTGGTTAGAAACGATATTGGTTGATGAATTGATAGAAATTTCTAAAGACATCAAGAAAGCTAAACCAATTGTAGATAAATTACTGGAAAAGGTTGATCAATTTGATGTGATCGGCATTGATACCGTTGAAATGCCAGAGCATGTTTGTGATTTAGCTAAGTTAGCTGCTAACAATAATATGAGTATGAGTGAAATTAGTAATACTTTGAATCAGGCTATTGCCGAAATAACTGCTCAAGTCTTATTCCACCCTGAATCTATTATTAGAGGTATTTATACCAGTGGTGGAGATGTCACGGTAAATGTTGTAAATCGATTAGGAAGTAGTGGTTTCTTACTTAAAGATGAAGTTGAGCCATTAACGGTTTATGGACACCTTGTCGGAGGGAAATGTGATGGTTATTCGATAGTAACAAAAGGTGGATTTGTCGGTAACGATAATACTTTAGTTCATTGTATCGACTATTTGAGTACCAAGATTTCATCACATGAAAGCATGAAGCATTAATACCTTATAACTAGTTCAACTTAGATAAAACAACATAAGTTGAGCAAATTTTGAGTAATTTTAAAGGAGTAATAAATGAAACGTCGTTGTTTAATCGGAGTTCCTATGGGCGATCCGGCTGGTATAGGCCCTGAAATTGTCGTGAAAAGTATTGCAGCACCAGAAACATATGAATATGGATGTGTACTGGTAACAGGCGATAAAAAGGTGTTAGCTGATGCGTGTAAGTTTTCAAAAGTAAACTTACAAATTAATGAAATTACCGATCTAACTCAAATACAAGATAAACCTAATGTATTGAATCTTATTCAGTGTGGCGAATTAAATTATGAAACGTTTAAAATTGGCCAAATTGAAGGACAATGTGGTCAAGCAGCATTCAATTATATTAAAGTTATCACTGAGCTTGCTATGGAAAAAAAACTTGATGCCATTGCAACAACACCTATCAATAAAGAATCCCTTAAAGCTGGTAATGTTAACTATATTGGTCATACCGAGATATTAGCAGATCTTACTGGCAGTCAAGACCCACTTACTATGTTTCAAGTTCGAGATTTAAGAGTATTTTTCTTAACTCGTCATTTAGCATTGGTTAAAGCTATTGAATCATTAACGCCAGAAAGAGTCTGTGATTATGCTATTCGTTGTAACGATGCATTGGTTAAATTGGGGATCAATAAACCGAGAATGACGGTTGCCGGTATTAATCCACATTGCGGAGAGCATGGTCTTTTTGGTCATGAGGATGATGATGTCTTATTACCAGGTATTGAAATGGCTCGTAAACAAGGGATTGATATTAATGGCCCTAAACCAGCTGATAGTGTTTTCCATTTTGCTATGGGGGGGGGCTATGATGCTGTTTTATCTCCATATCATGACCAAGGTCATATCGCAACGAAAATGGTTGATTTTCATCGTACCATTTCTATCACTAATGGAATGCCGATTCTTCGCACATCTGTTGACCATGGCACAGCAAATGATATTGCCGGAAAAGGAATCGCTAATCCAGTAAGTTTGATTGAGGCTATACGTTTAGCTGCGCTATACGCACCAAATTTCAAACGTTAATAAGTAGCTATTCTTACTTATAACAATTTATTTTTCGGTAATGATTATGTCATTATCGAAGGAGGGTTTGCATATGTCTAAAAAAGAAAATAATAATAAATCACTTTATCCTTATGTCTTATTAAATGGCATTATTTTAGTGGTTGTCGGATTAATTGTTTTTTATCTAGGAAGTTTACATAGTATTGAGAAGAGCAGCTGGCGAATGGTTGCCGGTCTACTTGTTGCAATTACTTTGTTACTATTTATGATTTTGAAAACAAGAATTCAGGCATTTCCTGCATTGATTATATCCGCTTTAATTACTGGCTCATTGGGTGGTATGCCTGGTGAATTTATGATCGCAACGATTAGTAAAGGCTTTGGTAATACGCTCGGTAACATAGGGATCGTTATTGGCTTTGGCGTTATGATGGGGTCAGTTTTGCAGATGAGTGGTGCAGCGCAAAAAATGGCTCAAGTTTTTATTAACCTTTTAGGAAAAGGCAGAGAAGAGTTAGCATTAGTCATTATCGGTTTATTAGTGAGTTTGGCTGTATTTTGTGATTCAGCATTTATTGTTTTATTACCGTTAGTGAAAGCTATTTCGCGTAGTACAGGTAAATCTGTAGTCGGACTTGGTTCAACATTGGCTATGGGACTTGTTATAAGCCACAGTATGATTCCACCAGCGGTAGGACCATTTGGTGTAGTTTCACAATTTGGTATTGGCCTTGGTGAATATATGCTATGGGCAATGGTTGTTGCTATACCTATTACTATTGCTGGATTTATTTATACTCGCCATGTTGGTCGTAGTATTTATCAAATTCCTACGGAGGATGGTGAGAATTTTACCCGTGAACGTCTAACAGTTACTTCGCAAAATTTAGAAGATGATCAACAATTACCAAGTGCATTAGCATCGTTTGCACCAATTGTCACTCCGATTATTTTGATATTAACCGCTACTTTAGTAAATGAAATGAAATGGGATAATTCTATTGCCATTATGTTAAAAACAATTGGACACCCAATTGTAGCTGTGGGCATTGGTTTATTAATTGCTATCATGGCATTAACTAACTCATTTCCTCGAAAAGATGTTGTGCATCAAATGGAAAATTCAATTCGTTCTGCTGGTATTATATTGCTTGTTATTGGCGGTGGTGGCGCATTAGGAATGGTGTTACGTGACTCAGGAACAGGTCAAATTATTGCTGAATATATTGTTAAAATTGGTGTGCCTGGTATTTTGTTACCATTGACAATTTCAACTTTGATTCGCTTAATTCAAGGTTCTGGTGTAGTTGCCATGATTACCGCAGCAAGTATTACTGCACCAATGATTGGAACATTGGGGGTAAATCCGATTATGGCTGGATTAGGCTGCTCTATTGGTTCATTTATGTTTTCTCATTTCAATGATGCTTATTTTTGGGTAGTGAATCGTTCACTAGGCGTTACTGAAGTTAAAGAACAAATTAAAGTTTGGAGTATGACAACTACCGTACTTTGGGCTGCAGGAACAGTGACATTATTAATTGTTAATGCCATTTTCTTCTAAGAAAATAGGGGAGTGTAAAGGAATATGCTTCCCTTAATCTTTTCTCTAAATTAGTTGTTATTAATTTTTGCGGTAACTAAAATATACCTTGCCAAACTGAGATAGGGTTCAGTTTGGCAAAACTGTTTTTCAATTTCTAATAATTGCTTAAAATGTGTTTCGGCTTTTGACTTATTGGTTAAATAGTCATGAAATAATCGAATACCTATTTTATTGATGATCTCAAAATTTTGTTGGTTCAACCATTGATATACTTGATTTGGATCTCGAGGATAATCGGGAGATAAGGTTTTCTTTTTACGTTTATTAAGACCGGCTTGAGTATATCCAAAATTACCTAAAGTCACTGTTTTAAATAATAGCCCGTGATAGTTATAGAACATTAATGACAAATAACCATCTTGTTTAAGATATTGTTTTAGCGACTGTATTATTTGGATTGGATCGGCTACCCATTCTAAAACGGCATGACAAATCACAATATCAAATTGTATTTTAATGAATTGCTTTAGATCTTGAATAGGGCAATGAATAAAATTTAAACTTAGATTTTCTTGTTCGGCTTGCTTTCTTGCTAATTCCAGCATTTGCTCGGAAATATCACAAACAGTAATGTTATGACCTAATTTTGCTAGTCGACAAGCAATCTGACCTTGTCCACCGCCTGCATCTAAAATAGTTAATGGTTTATTCGATGGATAGCTAGCTAATATATTTTCTAGCTCTTGCCAAACGATAGCTTCTCGAATCTTACCTTTGTTTGTGCCATAAATGTTTTTGGCAAATTTATGGCTGATATCATCAAAATTACGATCAATTTTTGTCATAGTATAGAGTTATTATTTCAATTATTTGTTATTTAATTTAGTCACTTCTAAATTAATTTGGGCAATTTTTTCTGACATCAATTGATAGCACTGTTCCATTAATATTCTAGCATCTTCTTTACGTAGATTTTGGGTTTCGATTGGCGGAAGCATCTCAACGATCATATGGCCATTATTAAGGCGGTTAAGTTTTATATTATTGGTATCTGATACGCAAATTGGCACAATAGGAACGCCAGCGGCTATAGCAGCTTTAAAGGCACCAGTTTTAAATGGTAATAATCCGCGTCCACGACTTCGAGTACCTTCGGGGAACATCCATATAGATATTCCTCGTTTTTTTATTTCGTTAACAACTAAGTTAATGGTGTCTCGAGCTTTTGATTTATTATTACGGTCAATCAAAATATTGCCTGTTAAGTAATAAAGTTGTCCAAAAAAGGGAATCAAAGCAAGGCTTTTCTTACCCACTGTAACGGTTTTAGGTTGTACAATGTCAGCAGCAACCACCATATCATAGTTGTTTTGGTGATTAGCAATAAATACGCAACTGCCTAAATTGTTAATATTTGCTTGTCTACGTGTATCAACCTTTACACCTAAAATTGGTTTGAAGAAAAAACTAAAAAGATGGGCAAATCTAGCCACATTTTTAGGGTTACGAGGATTGAATAAACAAAAAATAACGCCTAGCACACAAGTTATAATACCAATAAATAACACACTGATTAAGCGAAAAAGAAAAACCATAATTTACCTCATAAGTTAACTTAGCGTATTATATACGTAATCTATATGAATATACAGTTTGTTAAATATCGCTTAAAGGATGTTTATGCTCGAATCAACTATCATTTGGGATGATAATCAAATTCCACTCTCTCGTTACTTTGATGATGTCTATTTTAATACTGACGGTGCTGTAGATGAAACTCGTTATGTTTTTATTGAAGGGAATTGTTTATATGAGCGATTTTTACAACATCAACAAGAGACTTTTACTATTGGTGAAACCGGTTTTGGTTCAGGTTTAAGTTTTTTAGTTGCTTGGCAAACTTTTAAACAATTTAGACAGAAAAATCCAAATAGTAATTTGAAAAAATTGAATTTTTTTAGTGTTGAAAAATATCCTTTATCTGCCAGTGAAATATCAAAAATTCATGATAAAGTTATTAATAGTGAAGATTCTCTATCGCCATTAGCTAAGCAATTGCAAGATTTCTTAATAAAATCCGATGTTGGCAGTTTAGATGAAACGAATTTATTGATATGTTATGACGATATTAGCTGCTTTGCCGATTTCCTAGTTCAACAAAATAGTTTAATTGATGCATGGTTTTTTGATGGATTTTCGCCAGCCAAAAATCCTGATATGTGGAATGAATCTTTATTTAAACGTTGTTATCAATTAACCAGAGAAAAAGGAACATTTGCAACTTTTACCGCAGCAGGTTTTGTCCGACGTAATTTAATTAATGCTGGATTTAATGTTGAAAAACGGAAAGGATTTGGTATAAAACGTGAAATGCTAATCGGCCAAAAAATCTAAATTAGTTCGCCAATTTAACTTTTGGCGAACTAATACGAATTAACTACTATTAATTAAACTCGAATTGATAGATAAGATCTAGTGTTTGCGCAATACCAGAAGCTGCTTCGACATATAAATTTGGCAATAAACGATAACGTAAGGTAAATGTAGCTAGTGAGTCAAATATACCTACACCATATTTTAGCTGTAGATGAGGTAATATATAACCACTTACTACCACTTTTGAATTATTTCCTGCCCCTTGAGTGTCTAAAGAGAGATTCTTAATGCCAAATGCATTACCTATATCACCAATAAATTGTCCTGTTTTGGCGGTTCCAACACCAACTAAAAACGCTGTCATCATATCATTATCACTTTGGTCAGAACTATCAAGACCTTGACCTCGAATTAGATAAGAGAGCGCTTCTTGTTGTGACATAGCCGGATCGGAGAAAATCTCAATTTTAGGATCTGTTGATGATCCCTTAACTCGAATACCAGCCGTAATATTACTGTTATCCATTGCTTCAGGATTACGAATGGCTTCTATGTCTAACATAGCTTGGTCCGTTGGACCAGAAAAAGTGATAATGCCTTTATTAATGATTAAGTCTTGTCCATAAGCATGAAATCGACCGTTAGGAATTAATATTTCACCGTGTAAGTCTAGTCCTTTATTCGTCTGTGTAGCAATGAGTTTACCTTTTAATGAGGCTTGCAAACCAAAAGCATCTACCGTGACTTTATCACCGATATTGATTTCAATATGACTATTAATTTTCATGCCAAATTTTTGTACTTGAATCTGTTTGTGGTTTCGATCCAACATGACTTCATCTGGTGACACATCAATACTTGACGGTGGAAGCGAATCAACAGTGATTTTACCTTTAGGAATTGAAACTTTACCGAGAATTGTCAGTTCATCTTGCGTTGCTTCTATTTTAATCTCAGGAATGACAGACATGACAATCATTGGTGGTACAGTCACATCCATGGCCGCACCATTAACATTTAAGGTTGCTTGCCATTTTTCCAAATTATTCCAACTGGCTTGACCATTAATATTAATATTACCTGATTTAGTGGCCAATATTCCTTTCATTGTTGAAGTTTTACCATTGAATTTAATATCAAGCATAGCCGATTTGATATCAATTGGTAATTGGCTAGATTTTATGTCACTATGTTTTAAATTGATACCACCGGTTAAACTAGGATCCATTAAAGAACCAGAAAATTTAACCATACCATTGATGGCGCCATTAGCATATTCATCTTTACTCAATAGAGGATTGATAATTGCTAGGGCTAAATTATCGATATTGAGTTGACCACTTAAATCTTTCTTCCCAGTTGGATCATTTATTGAAAGATCACCATTTATTTTACCTAATTTATTTAACCCAAAACGCCAATCTAATTTAGCTTGTTGTTCATTAAATTCTGCATTGATATTGAACATATCAAATGGAATTGGTAGAGCTTGATTATTGATCATCTGTTTAATATAAACTCTATTACTGGTTATATTGGCTTTGATACTTGGAATTTTGCTAGCATCATTGAATTTAATATCTGCTTTGCCATTAATAAAACCATCAATTTTTGTTTCACCATCAGTAGGTATTGGTAATTTAGCAAGATCAATATCTTTTAGTGTTATAGTTGTCTGGTTATTGTTAGTTATTGATAACGATTTATCTAAACAGATACTAGAATTATTGCTACGCCAACAATGCGCACCTATAGTTGGAACGTGGTTAGTAATATCATAAGATAGAGAGATAGGTTTAGCTAATTGCCAACGATTATTATTAGCTAATGTAAGTAAACTATGCGGTATATTTGCGGTCCATTTGTTCTGTTGTTTATCTAATTGTCCACTCAATGATGTTACCATCGATAATGGGCTACCTTCAAAACTTATGTTTAAAGCGTGGCGAGCTTCATTACCTGATAGTTCAATATTAGCTTTTTTAATATTTTGGTTAGCGATATCGATATTTTGAGCAATTAGCTTCAATTGCCCGCTAAGTTGATCGTTGTATTGGATGTTGCCTGATAGATTTGCTTTAGCGATTGAAATATTTTCATAATTTAAATCGTTAATATTTATATTGTTTTCAATAACAGGTGAGGCTTTATTACCTGTGATTCTAATATTTCCTATGATGGCGCCATTTAGATTATCAGCTAATAATGACAAAGACTTTAAATTAAGTTGGCTATTTAAATTACCTTTGTCAGTAGAACCACTAATATTTAATTGGTTTTTGCCCCAAAGCATAGTTAGATTTTTGGATACTAAAGTACGATTAGAATCGATAAATAGATCGCCATTAGCTGAAAAATTAGCTTGTTTTATGTTACCTTTTAATTGTATATCAGGAATCTTTAATTGCCATAAATCACCTTCGAGCATACCCGAAGTTTTTAGTTGACCGGCTAAGCGAATAGGAAAGGTTGGTAACTCTTTAGTTATATCAACATTATTAAGTTTAACACTAGCATTCCATTTAAGAGCTTTTTGCCAATCTAATTGACCGGTAAGATTAATATCACCTTGTGGAAACTTAATATTGGCATGCTCAAAAGAGGCAGATTGGTTGGTACCATCACCAATAATATCAACAGAGGTATCAGGTAAGTCATCTCCCTTAATCAAACCTTTAGCAAGCATATTATATTTTTGTGCATTGCCATTTAAGCTTATAGCAAAATTATCAAGCTGATATTGCGGAGTTCCCTCAATTGGCCATTGGATATGTTTACCTTCTAGTTTTGTAATTAATGGTAAATATTTTTCAATAAAATTTATCTGCCCTTCAATAGCAATTTGATTTAACCCAGCAACATGAGTATAAGTTGATAATTTACCTAATAAGTGTCCTGAAAACTGCCCATTAAGATGATTTTTCTCTGTATCGGCCTTAACATAAGCAAAAATAGGCCAATTATCACCTAAGGTTATTTCACCTGATACATAAGCATGACCACTCGCATAAGGTGTTATTGCATTGGTGTCGACATGTTTAACCATAATATGATTATTAATCATCTCTGTTTTGATATTCACTTGATTGAAATGATAATCTTGCCCTGCAATGTGTAATAACCAATTGTTCCCGGTTAAACTTGTAACATTAATATCGAGTGGAATACTAACTTGTGGCAGTGAGTTTATTAAAGGTTGATTAAATAGTTGCCTAATTTGTTGGTCAAGCGGTAGATTATCATCTATCTGGTTATTAGACTTTTTTGCAGGATAATCTGCAAATATTGCCTGTAAATCCATAGCAATAGCAGGATATACATAGATTTTTTCATTGACCCAGTTAGCTTTGCCTGTAAAGTCTGACATACCAAATTGCATATCGTTAACTTTTACTATGACATCTGAAATATGGGTTTGTTTTAATTCAATAGGTAATGGTGTTTTAATTATTTGTCGTTTTTCTGACGTTGATTCATCAGGTGAAAGTTCTATTTCGTCAGTATTAATTACAACATTAACCCCATCAGCATCAAATTGTTTAACACAAATTTTTGTCTGTATTAAACATAAACCAGACAATTTGAATGTTGCATCTTTCACCTGTACATTGACACCAGGTAGTTCAAGTGACAGTCCTTTAATATGTAAATCATGGAATGTGCCTTCAACTTGTGCTATTTTTAATTCAGGTAAAAATTTATTAAGAACATAGGTTGTTAGTTTTACACCTAAAGAGGTGTAAATCATTAAAATTATAAACGTGATAAGGAAAACAAAAATGGAAAGCACGACAATGCTACGTTTTTTCCATTTACGTATTCGTTTTATTTTTTCAGCCTTTTTCGCTCTTATTGGATTTTTTGCCATTTTATAGTTCGCTTCCTAAACCAATATATAGGTGTATTGAGCCTTTATCTTTTTTATTTAGTGGTGTTGCTAAATCAAACTTAATTGGCCCAACAGGAGAAGCCCAGCGAATACCTAGGCCGGTACCGGTATAAAATTTAGCTGTATCGACTTTATCTATTGCTTCTCCAGTATCAACAAAAGCAGCACCCCACCAAGAACCGGTTAGGTTGTATTGGTATTCCGCTGATCCTGTGATCATTTTCGAAGCCCCCTTAAGTTTACCTTTTTTATCTTTAGGTGAGATAGATTGATAGCTGTATCCACGAATACTGCGATCACCACCAGCAAAAAATCTAAAAGAAGGTGGCACTCTATCAAAGTTACTTGCTTGAATAATGCCGAAATTACCTCTAGCTATAAAACGATGTGATTGTTTAATTGAACGAATCCACGTTTGTTGGGCTTGAAAACGGACTAAATTAATATCAGATCCTAACGATTCGGCAGCGCCTTCAACCGAATAACGTTGAGAGTCGCCCCACATAGATAATAAATTACCGTCATTACGAATACGCGAAATACTAAGTGATGGATAGTATAAAAAGGTTTTAAAACTTGCATCCCCTTGAGTAAAGTCGTCATGTAACATATTAAAACCTAGAGCTGTTTGCCAACCATCAAAGTTATCCCAATTACGCAGAGCACCTAAGGTATAAGAGCGCGAGTAGGTATCATTATTATCAATTTTTTTATAACCACCTTGAATGGTATAGTATTGTTCAATAGGTGATTTTTTCAAAGGTATTTTATAACTCATCGTAATAATTTGCTCAGGTGATGATAGAGATAAATTACTTTGAAAACTATGTCCTCGGCTATTGATCCAAGGTTTATTCCAACCAATTTTACCATGCACGCCGTTATCTGTTGAAAAACCTAAACCCAGATCCATGGCATTTTTTTTACGTGGCGTGGTTACCACATCAATAGGTAACGCTTTGTCTGCTGTTAGATTAGGAAAATCCGGTGTAACAACCACTGAGTTAAACCAGTTTGTTGAACTAAGGCGTCGGTTTAATAATGATAGCTGTTCAGCCGAATATTCATCCCCCTCTTTAAAAGGTACGATGTTGGCAAGATAATCTTGGCGAATTTTTGCGTCTGGAAATTTAACCTCGCTAAACTTATAGCGTTTACCGGTATTAAAATCGATATTCCAAAAAGCTTGATGATCGTATTGAGATACAGCTAATTGATGGGTTGGCATTTCAGCATCAAAATAGCCTTTTTTTAATGATAAGCTTTCTAAGCCTTTTTTGAATGCTTCGTAAGTGCCATGATTTAAAATTTCACCGATTTTAGGCAGTTGTTTAGCTAATAATTCTTGAAAATCTTTATCTTGTTTACCTTCACCATTAATATTAATATTTAATTGTTTAATTCTAACCGGTTCGCCAAGTGATACTTTAACAACGAGGATTTTAGGATCACTTTCGTCGTAACTAAAAGTAGGGGAATAATACCCTAATGCTCGAAGGGCTTTTTGTGCTTCACTTTCAAAATATCGCTTAAAACTAGACGAATTATTGATTTTATCTGGAGTGATTAACGAAATGCGTGCATCAACGTTTTCCGCAAGTTCTCCCGACAATCCTTTAATTGATAACTTCATATCGGCATAACTTGATGTGGCTGTTACCATTAAAAGTACGCATAATGAGCGAGAAAATCGTGACACATACACCTCGATAAAGTTTAGGATTCAAGTAATTTTACATGCCCAATATATGGTAAATGGCGATAATGCTGCGCATAATCTATACCATAACCTACTACAAACTCGTCAGGAATTGAAAAACCGATATACTTTACAGGTACTACAACTTCACGGCGTGAAGGTTTATCTAATAATGTACAAATCTCGATACTACGTGGATGACGTAGTTTTAAAATAGCCATTACCTTGCTAAGCGTATTGCCAGTATCAATAATATCTTCGACAATTAACACATCTTTGTCACGAATATCTTCATCTAAATCTTTTAAAATTTTGACATCTCTATTACTTACCACTGCATTGCCATAACTTGAGGCCGTCATAAAGTCGACTTCGTGACCAACGCTAATTGCTCGGCTTAGATCTGCCATAAAGATAAAAGAACCTCTTAACAAACCAACTAAAATAAGCTCATTTTGACTGCCTGCATAATCTTGACTTATCTGTTGACCTATTTCATTTACCCGCTTTTGGATATCTTCAGCAGATATCATAGTTTCTAATGTATGTTTTTTCATTAATAATGCTCAGTATATATCTTAAAAAATCAGAACAGATTCTAGCAATTTTCGCAGGTAAAAAGAATAACTAAGCCAATTTTTTATTAAATAATTAAAAAATGATTTATAGACTTAATTTTTTAATATTAAGTCAATCGTTAACTGTACTATGACAAGATTATTTATTTTGTTTTTTTTCTAAACGACGTTTTTTGAAAAAATTGCTTAACATTGAGCTACATTCACTAGCTAAAATACCACTAGTTATTTGGGCAAAATGATTGATGCCCGTTCTGGAAAGAATATTGATATAAGAACCAGCAGCACCAGTTTTATAATCACTAGCACCATACACTACACGTTTGATTCGACTATGTATAATAGCGCCTGCACACATAATACAAGGTTCAAGAGTAACATACAATGTTGTATTGACTAAACGGTAGTTGTGTAAAAATCGACCTGCTTGTTCAATCGCCATGATTTCTGCATGAGCAGTTGGGTTATGCTTAATAATTGATTGATTAAATCCTTCACCAATAAGTTGTCCGTTTTCATCAACAATTACTGCGCCGACCGGAATTTCTCCTATAGATTCAGCGCATTTCGCTAATTCTAATGCATGACGCATCCAAATTTCATCTGTCATGCTTTAATATCATAAATTATTTAGATTAAGTACATCACGCATATCATAAAGTCCAACCGGCTGCTTAGCAAGCCATAATGCAGCACGTACTGCTCCATTAGCAAATGTCATTCGACTTGAAGCTTTATGACTAATTTCAACTCGTTCTCCGACATCAGCAAAAATAGCAGTATGTTCACCTACAATATCACCAGCTCGAATAGTAGCAAAACCAATTGCACCTTTTTGTCTTTCTCCGGTATGGCCTTCTCGGCAATAAACTGCACGTTCATTTAAGTTACAACCAAGTGCATCAGCAATAGCTTCGCCCATAGCAAGAGCGGTACCTGATGGGGCATCGACTTTATGACGATGATGGGCTTCGATAATTTCGATATCAGTATAATCACCCATAATTTGGGTGGCTTTTTCAAGTAATTTAAGTACTAAGTTAACACCAACGCTGAAGTTAGCAGCAAATACAATTGCAATTTGTTGTGCGGCATTAGCAATTGCTTGTTTACCTGCTTCATCAAAGCCAGTTGTGCCGATTATCATCATTTTCTTATGTTCGACGCAAAAAGTTAGATGTGCTAGAGTCCCTTCAGGACGAGTAAAATCAATTAATACATCAAACTGATCTTTTGCTTTTAATAGATTATCAGTGACTTTTACACCACACAGTCCAATACCAGCAAGCTCACCAGCATCACTACCTATCAACGATGATCCTACTCTTTCAAAAGCAGCGCCTAAAGTCACACCTTCAATTTGGGATACGCCTTGAATGAGTTGACGACCCATCTTACCTCCGGCGCCAGCAATAGCGATGCGAATCATACTTGTAGACATATAACTTTCCTTACATTATCACCTTATATACATAAACAAATATTATAGCGGAAAACTATTAAGTTATATACCAGCTAAAAGGCAAAATGTTATACTTTGTTCCTATTATTCTTATAATAAAAATAGGATACGTTATGTGTTGTAAATGGTATTTTGGGTGGAACATTGTTATTGCAGCAGCGTTGTTAACTCTACTTTCAAGTGGATTACGTATGAGCATGGGGGTATTCTTTTTACCTATTGCCAATGATCTACAATTTAGCCGTAGTACTTTATCAAGTATTATTGCCATTGGTATGCTGTTTTCAGGAATTGCGATGCCAATAGCCGGTTATTTAGTTAGCAAATATGGAACACGCTTTGTATTATTATTAGGTTCAATAATAATTATTATTTCATCTGTTTGGGCTGCTAATATAACTGATTATTGGAATTTTTTATTATCCTTTGGTATCGCGTTATCTTTTGGTACCTCGTTTGTCGGTTCGGTGAGTTTTACACCGATTGTTGTTCGCTGGTTTAGCAAACATCGCGGATTGGCCTTGTTTATTTTATCGAGTGGTAGTATGGCGGGCATTGCCGTTATGTTACCTGTATTTGCTTATTTTATTCCACATTATGGATGGCAAACTACATTGATAGCATTTTCACTATTTTTTATGCTTTTAGCTTTACCGATAGCGCTCTTTATTATGAAAGATAAAAAAAGTGATACTGAAACAACTGAAAGTAATCATGATTTAAAACCTGAAATGACGTTAGGTCAAGTCTTAAAAACGCGACCTTTTTGGTTACTTAGTTTTGGTTTGTTTACTTGTGGATTTAGCATGAATTTACTTGGGACTCACGGTGTTCCTATGTTAATGGATCATGGGTTTGATTCAATAACCAGTTCTTCTGGACTAGGTTTAATTGGTCTGGTGGCAATATTTAGCACATTACTGCTTGGCTATATTTCAGATATTGTGCCACGAAAATTTGTATTAGCTATGATCTATTTTGTTCGGGGTATAGGATTTATAGCGTTAGTTATTGCAGCAACGCAATGGCAACTTTATACCATAGCCTTATTAGGTGGGTTAGTTTGGGCTGGCGCTTTATCTTTATCAAGTGCCATATCCGCCGATATTTACGGTGTAAAAATTGTTGGTTTGCTTTCAGGTTTAACCTATTTAGGTCACCAAATTGGTGCGATGATTGGTTCATGGCTAGGTGGATGGGCATATGATACATGGCATAACCACTTTATTGCCTTCGGTATAGCTAGTGCTTTATTATTGTTAGCTGCATTATGTACTTGCTACTTACCTAAAATACGTAATAGTTAAATATAACAATAATGGACGCTATCTGCGTCCATATTTATTAAAGAACCTTTAACAATTCAACATCAAAAATTAGAGTACTATATGGTGGAATCGACGCTCCTGCACCTTGAGAACCATAAGCTAATTCTTGAGGAATATATAACCGCCATTTTGACCCTTCAGGCATTAATTGTAACGCTTCAACCCAACCACGAATAACACCATTAACAGGGAATTCAGCCGGTTGACCTCGTTCAACTGAACTATCAAATACCGTGCCATCGATTAGCTGTCCAGTATAATGAACTTGCACTCGGTCAGTTGCTTTTGGATATGCGCCAGTACCTTGTTTAACTATTTCGTATTGTAAACCTGATTCAGTTGATTTTATGTTATCTTTTTTTAGATTTTCCGTTAAAAAGTCTTTTCCTGCTTGGGCAATTTTTTCGGCTTGCTTCGCTTTTTCTTTAGAAGCTTGTTCATGAACGTGACGAAGAGCATCATGCAATTCTTGTAAAGGTAAAGCCGGTTGGTTACCACTTAATACATCTTCCATAGCTAATTTTAGTGCATTAAGTTCTAAATTATTTAAGCCTGACTCTTTCAGTTGTTGGCCAATTTGTAGTCCAATTGCGTAACTTGCTTTTTGCTCAATGGTATCTAATTTCATTTTTTACCTGTCATATTGTTAATATTAAGTTAGTTATTATAGAGCATTACGATTAAAGATAATAAGAAAAATATCAACTCTTATTAATTATCATCAAGATAACAATACTTATTTAGTATAAATTTATAAAGGAATTTATTATTTTATCTAGCGCTTAGTTAAAATATCAGCGATAATAAGCTTTATTGTATTTTTGAATGGATGATTTTAAATGCCGTTTCGTAAATCTATTTCGCTTGCTATTGTGACCAGTATGTTACTAACTGGTTGTTCATTTGTTGATCGTTGGGTTTATCGACCTGATATCAATCAAGGTAATTATGTAACAAAAGATGCAATAGAATTATTACAAGTAGGCCAAAGCAAAGAGCAGGTGGTATTTATTATGGGATCGCCAATGTTAACCTCATCTTTTGGGGATAATGTTTGGTATTATGTTTTTCGCCAACAGCCACGCCATGGTAATGTGAGCCAAATCACTTATGCCGTTTATTTTGATGGGATGGGGGTAGTGAGTGATATTAAAACTTCTACATTAGAAGGTTCTTTGTCATTAGAGGAAATGAATAAACAGGAAATTTCAGATCCTATTGACATAAAGTCTGAAGATGACAATGATAACCTAACTAATCAACAATCCTCAGAACCCGAATCCGAGTCAGAATAGAATCAAAAAAACCTCGTTAATAATAACGAGGTTTTTTATATCTATGTTCAATCAATGTTAAATTCGATTAAATCGGTCTACTTAGTAGTGACCACCAATAGAAGAAATAAGAGCCACTATAAGAATCATATAAATGATGAAAAATACAATTGAACAGATAAAAGCAATTAATGTAAACTTCCAATAGCCATGTAAATTTTCAATAGCTTCAACAAGATTTCGTTCGTTATCAAAATTTGCAGCCATACCAAATGTGCTGCCTGATTTGAATAGTTTTACGCCAGCTAAGATTACCGGAATACCGACGATAGCGGATATGATCCCTAAACAAGATAAGGCGCCGATAATTATCATTATAACTCCATAGATTTGTTGCATTATTGCTATAAATTTCATCTGTTTTTTTAACATTTCAGTTGAATTAATAGTAATACTTTTCGGTTGATTAAGATCCATATTTATTCCTTACATTATATATTGTTGTACTATCAAAAAATGGCGGATAGAATAACATTTTATTTTTTTATGTCGAGGCTAATTTGAAAAAAAAATCTACATTAAATCGTTTTTCAATAGCGCCCATGTTGGATTGGACGGATAGACATTGTCGTTATTTTCATCGTATTTTGACTAAACAGACGTTACTTTATAGTGAAATGGTAACTACAGGGGCAATTTTATTTGGTAAAGGCGATTATTTAGCTTTTAATAGCCAAGAATATCCTTTGAGTCTTCAACTAGGTGGAAGTGATCCTATTGCATTGGCTAAATGTGCAAAATTAGCCGAAGAACGAGGATATGATGAAATCAATCTCAATGTCGGATGCCCTTCCGATCGCGTACAAAATGGCATGTTTGGTGCCTGTTTAATGGCGAAAGCTGATTTAGTCGCAAATTGTATTAATGCAATGCAAAATGCTGTTAGTATTCCCGTAACGGTAAAAACACGTATTGGTATTGATAATCAAGATAGTTATGAATTTTTATGTGAATTTATTGAAAAAGTCATGCCTTATAGCGAAACATTTATTGTACATGCTCGTAAAGCTTGGCTTTCCGGACTTAGTCCAAAAGAAAATCGCGAAGTGCCACCACTTGATTATGAGCGAGTATATCAATTGAAACGTGATTATCCTCATCTAACAATCGCCATAAATGGTGGAATTAAAACCATTGATGAAATCAAACAGCATTTAACTTTTGTTGATGGTGTTATGGTTGGTCGCGAGGCTTATCAAAATCCTATTCTACTTACGCAAATTGATCAACAAATCTTTGGTTCTGATGCTCCAATTCCTGAGCCTATAGCTGCAATACAAGAACTTTATCCTTATATTGAAACGCAGCTAACTCAAGGTGCTCAACTCAATCATATTATGCGCCATACTTTAGGTATCTTTAATGGTAGAAAGGGGGCTAAACAGTGGCGACGCTATTTGAGTGAAAATGCCCATAAAAAAGGGGTAGGAATAGAAGTTGTTGAACAGGCATTAACTTTTATTCAATAGCAACAAATGTTATGAGATGTTTCGAAATATGCTTGATTGCACATGCTTGACGGTTCAGTATATACTAGCGAACAATTTTACTTAGGGTTCTCTTCTGTGCGTTTAAATTCAAGTCAACAACAAGCTGTCGAATATGTTTCAGGACCTTGTCTGGTACTAGCTGGTGCCGGTTCAGGTAAAACTCGAGTAATTATTAATAAAATTGCTTATTTAATTCGGGTAAAAGAATATTTACCTCGACATATTGTTGCCGTGACTTTTACTAATAAAGCGGCTCGGGAAATGAAAGAACGCATAGCCCAATCGCTGAGTAAGCCTGAGGCAAGAGGGTTAAAAATTTCAACCTTCCATACATTAGGATTAGATATTGTACGTCGAGAATATAAACATCTTGGTATTAAAGCTAATTTTTCACTATTTGATGATCATGATCAATTCGCTCTGCTCAAAGAGCTTACCCAGCAATGGTTAGATGGGGATAAAGATCTTATTAATCAGTTACGTTCAACTATTTCGAATTGGAAGAATGATATTGTTGATTCAACCATTGCAATGGCGAGAGCACAAACTAATAAAGAAAAGCTATTTGCTCACTGTTATCAACTTTATGAAAAGCAACTTAAAGCATGTAGCATATTAGATTTTGATGATCTTATTTTATTACCGACACTGCTATTAAAAACCAATGAAGAAGTCAGAGAAAAATGGCAAAACCGTATTCGTTATCTTTTGATCGATGAATATCAAGATACCAATACCAGCCAATATGAATTTATTAAATTATTGGTAGGTAGCCGAGCTAAATTTACAGTTGTCGGCGATGATGATCAATCAATTTATTCATGGCGTGGTGCTCGTCCGAAAAATCTAGTTTTACTCAAGCAGGACTATCCTCAACTAGAAGTGATTAAGTTAGAACAAAATTACCGATCATCAGGAAGAATATTAAAAGTTGCCAATATTTTAATTGAAAATAACCCTCACATTTTTGAAAAGAAATTATTTTCCGAACTCGGTTATGGAGAACATCTAAAAGTCATTTCAGCCGATAATGAAGAACATGAAGCTGAAAAAGTGGTTAACGACTTAATTGGAAATCGATTTGCCAATAATAGCCAATATGGTCAATATGCCATTTTGTATCGAGGTAACCATCAATCTCGTTTAATTGAAAAAATGCTAATGCAATATAGAATTCCTTATCGAATTTCAGGTGGTACATCTTTTTTTGCTCGAATTGAAATCAAAGATTTAATGGCCTATCTTCGTTTATTAACCAATCCTGACGATGATAATGCATTTATTCGGATTATTAATACCCCAAAACGTGAAATTGGACCTGCAACCATTCAAAAATTGGGGGAGTGGGCAAATCATCGTGGAGTTAGCTTATATCAAGCAAGCCATGATATGGGATTAACGGAATTACTATCAGGTAAACGCATGGAGACATTGCATACCTTTATTCACTGGTTTGATTCTTTGATTGAAAAATCACACATAGAGCCTATGGCTGCCATTCATGAACTCTTACATGGTATTCATTATGAAAGTTGGATCTATGAAACTTCATCTTCGCCAACGGCTGGGCAAATGCGCATGCGTAATGTAGAACAGTTGGTAAGCTGGTTAAATGATATGTTACAAGGTGATGATATCGATGAAGGATTAACTTTAGAGCAGGCTGTAGCTAGATTTACCTTGCGTGATATGTTAGAGCGTAATGAAACAGAAGAAGAACTGGATCAAGTACAATTAATGACATTACATGCTTCTAAAGGGCTTGAGTTTCCATATGTATATTTAATTGGCATGTCAGAAGGATTATTGCCACATCAAACCAGTATAGATGAAGACAATATTGAAGAAGAACGACGGCTTGCTTATGTTGGTATAACTCGAGCACAACGGGAATTAACCTTTTCATTTAGTCGACAGAGAAAACAATTTGGTGAAATAGTTTATGTAGAACCAAGTCGCTTTTTACTTGAACTTCCTCAAGACGATTTAGCATGGCAAGATCAGCGTCATGAATTATCACCTGAGAAAAAGATGCAACAAGGGCAAAGTCGTTTAGCTATGCTAAAAGCACAAATAGCCAATGCTAAATAAATGACTAATATTTAAAGTGAGATAAGACAGCCATTGTACTGCTATCATGATTTATAATTAAATCTGACTAAATTAGTAATAACATAAAAAAATTGAGGAAAGGGGTTTTTTAGGCTTAATAATAAATAAATTTTTATTTATTTTTAGCAAAATACCCGATTTTTTATTAGAAAAATTTTCAATATAGCGATTATGCTATTAAATTGATGATATTTTGACTATATAACCTAATAATCGATTAAAAAGCATTGACGGATCAAAATAGCTTTATATAATACTCTGCGTTATATCAATTCTGCTACTTAATGTCTCCTTAGCTCAGCTGGATAGAGCAACGGCCTTCTAAGCCGTAGGTCACAGGTTCGAATCCTGTAGGGGACGCCATCCGAATTTCAAATAAGTTTAAATACATTCTAAAAATCCCTCAATAAGTAGTTTTATATGATAATACTGACACAAGATTATTAACACGGCATTACATTCCTGAATATCTGCTTACTCAGGTGGCTAATAAAAAAAGCTTTGTTTTGATTTTTTCATTATAAATAAAATATCATTAACTATTTGATTTTTATTTTTACAATCAAAAAACCGATAAAATTATTTAACAACAATTAATTATCTTCTAAGTTTCAATGCGGTAGGGATGATATAAAAATTATTAACAAGCAAGTTGTTAATAATAATGGCTTAAGTGTTGTGTATTTTAAGAAACTTTTTTTATCATATCCAACGTTTTATTGTTATTTAATTCATTTTGGCGAATTAATTGTGTCTAGTTTTCAGTTGCTTTGATACTCATATTGTAGTTTGGTTGTTATTAACACAATTATAGCTTTAGATTTGTTTTATAGTGACTTATTAATAATATCTATTTTTCACATGCTTTTAAATTTTTCAAATAATGATAGAATCTATGGCAGTAGATAAAAAACGATTTAAAAGGAATTAAATATGGTGTTAAATGGTTGGGGAGTGTTTTTACTTACCTTGATTATTTATTGGTGGGTTTATTTTGCTGTATTAGCGATTGGTATATTGCTTTTATTCTCATCTCATAAATTTTTAAGAATTACCGGGATATTTTTTATAATTGTTCCTATATGTTGTTATCTTTTCATGTTTCTCTTCTTAATTTTTGCACCTAGATTTTCAGTTGGATAAAAAAGAGCATAATATAACAAAGATTACAATAATCATGTAATTATTTGATTTAATTAAATGATTAAATAGTTTATTTTTGCTTGAAATTAAAGTATAGCTAAAAAGATTAAACTGATTTTGCTATATACTCTTATTATTCAAAAAATAAAGTTAATCAATAGTTATATCAGTTATGATAATCAAATAACCCGCAAAAGCGGGTTATTTGATTCTTGGGATAATTTGATTTTAGAAATCAATGTCTAAACCTAGTTGGAATGTACGGCCAGGTGCAGTAAACATATCTAGGTATTTATGATCTGATGTACTGTATAATTTATTATTACTTAGATAATCCCAATATTTTTGATCAGTAAGATTGTAGATCCCACCATTTAGTTTCACATTTTTGGTGATATTGATATAACCTGTTAAATCAACAATACCATGACCAGCAATTCTAAAGTAATCATCTTTAGATTTAGCAATTGGTTTACCATCATTACCATAACTTTCACGAGATGTTGCTTCAGTTTTTTTGCCTTTTTGGAAAGTTGCCGTAATTGCTACACCATAAAATTTGTTCGGATCGTCCCATGCTAAGCCGATAGTGCTTTTCATTGGGGCAATAGAATCCATTTCAATATATTTATCCCCTAAATAACTCGATTTTGATTTGCCTTGGTTATAACCAATTGCGAATCTGGCACTTAAACCATTAACCGGTTCAATCCATTTTCCGATATTGAATTCACTGCTTAGTTCAGCACCATAAATATAGGCTTTATCACGGTTCTCTGCTTGATAAACAATACGGTTACCAACGCCAACGAAGTTTTTATTATAGCGAGTATAAGCGATAAAGTTTTTATATTTATTATAAAAAGCTGATGATGAAAGTGTCACACCTGATACAGGTTGCCCTTTTAAACCTAATTCAAAGTTGTCACTAGTTTCAGTTTTTAGGTTTGAATCTCCCACTAATACATACTTAGTGCTATGTGCTAAATAAGAGCCATAAAGTTGGTTCTGATTTGGCATTTGTGCAGCTCGCTTATATTGTAAATAAGCAGTAAAATCAGGGGTAATATCATACATAAATGCCATGGATGGTAATACTTTAAAATCGCTATTGCTATTGTATTGTTTACCCAATTGACTACTATTTATTTTTGATAATGACATATTTTCAAGGTTGCGCGGTTTAGTATTTTGGTAAACAGCTCTGACACCGGGAACTAAATAAAAATTATTACTGTCATTAACATTAAAGTTTATCCGATCTTCGAAGAAGCCACCGAGTTGATAACTACGGCTATCGGCTTGAGGTTTACTATAATCTCCATCAGGAAAAAATGATGCATTTGGAGATTTAGCTGATGAGAAGAATGGCGATTCATCTTCGCTCCATTTACCATTTAAACCAGCACTAATGCGTTGATTATCATAACTTTTGATTAGAGTCGTAATAAAGTTATAAGATTTCGTGTTATAGTTAGTTTGGGTATTAAAATTGCCTTTAGTTTTATGACGGAGGTCGGTACTGTCATAAACATTAGTTCGTTGATAATTCAATTGTGTGGTTAAACTATCAATCCAACTGATATTTGTCGGTTTCCATTGATCTTTAATTGCAAGATTGAAACGATTGTTTTTGCTTCTTTGTTTATCAAATGATTCAACTTTTTTACCATATCTATCCCAAGTATCATAATGAGAGTTTTTGGTTTTATTATTGTAATCGATTGTGGTATTGATTAAATGTTCATCCGTCATTTGCCAACCAAAACCAGCTAAGATTGAATTAGAATGCCAATTTTCCGGATAGCTACTGATTGAATCGCCATGATTACGCGTTTGTTGCCCATCGCGTCGACTTAATACCAAAATACCATTGAGATACTCATCACCACCAGCCATGGTTAAACCCTGATGATAACTTCGGTCGGCGCTATCATAGTTGTTTTGGAAACCGAAATAACTGGTTTTTCCTGGATAAAGATAATAACTGGCGGTTTTAGTTTGAAATGATACGGAGCCTCCTAAAGCATTGTTAGCGTTACTTACCGAGGTTGCGCCTGATTGGATATCAACTTTATTGTACATATAAGTATCGATATAATCTCGCCCGATACCATAAGATCCAAATCCAGCTCGACCTACTGAATTAACCCGACCTTGGGCAATAGGTAATGGCATACCATCAATATCGATTGAAACACGGTTAGCATCTAAACCACGGATGTTATAACCAGTAAATCCACCTCGGTCCCAACTGCTTTTGCCACTACCTGAGCCGGAAATACTACCAGATGCTGATATCAGCGGTTGATAACGCATAATGGTGCCAAAATTAGTCCCACCATCACGGCGAATATCTTGTTCCGAAATTTCGGTATTTGTTCCGGGTTTTTTCGTTGCTTCATGAGCGGTAACGGTAATAGTATCAATATCGTTTTGCTCATTAGGTTTATCAGCAGCAATAGCAGGTAACGCTAAGGTTAAACCTATTGCTAATGAACTGGTATTTTTTAAATATTTAAACTTTAACATGTTAGTCCTTTCAAATCTGATATACTAAATAATAAAGTGCACATCTATTGCTTCAATTATTAAAAATTTTATTAAATTCTTTAAAATAACTTATTGTGGATAAAAACTTTGGAAAAGTATTTTGGCTGCTTCATCAACTCGTGGGCCAATGCCGAACAAATAGCTATCATCAATAATGGTAATTCGATTATTTTTAAACGCTGCAGTTTCAATAATACCTGGAATAGTATTAACTTTATCTAGTCCGCCTAGTTGATCAATTGAATGTTTATTCAATATGATGACTTCCGGATTAAGAGTAATTAATGATTCGGCAGTATAACTTTTAAAGCTATTATGATTAGCAAGATTTTCACCACCAGCAATGGTAATTAATGCATCAATAGTTGTGTTTTTCCCTGCTACTGAGTTAGTTCCTCCCATGCTCATTAAAGCTAAAACCTTAGTTTTTTGTGGGTGTGTAGTAATTTTCGTTTCTAGGTCAGCAAGATTCGTCCTGATTTGATTGATGAGCACTTGACCTTCTTTTTGTTTATCTAATTTAACTGCAATTTTATTAATATTTTCGTAAAGTAATTCAATTGTCCCTGGTACACGTTTCAACGCTAGAACATCTACTTTTGACTGATTAACTTGATCAATAATATTTTCAGGTTCAACATCATTTAACGTGATAAACAGTGATGGTTTTAACGATAAAATGCCTTCAATGTTTAATAATTTCCAATAACCAATTTGTGGCAATTGTTTAACTTTTTCAGGAAAACTACTTGTTTTATCTACGCCGACAACCTGATCACCAGCACCCAGAGCAAACACAATTTCAGTAAGGGCGCCGCCGGCAATAACGATTCTTTGACTAGCTGAACAAACATTAATAAAGCTATTAATACTGAGAATTAGCAAAAATAGCACCAATTTTCCCATAAACTTCTTTTTCATAATTTATGTACCTACCATGGCTTAAAAATTAGACTGGATAATATAATGAAAATGATAACCATTATCAACATAAAATCTATAGAGATTTGCTGTAGCAGGGCCAAAAAAAAGCAAATTTAAGAATAAAAATAAACTTTTTTTTAAATAAATAATAAGTTTATAATCAATAAATTATAAACATAAAATTGAAAAAATTTTTTCAAATACTCCCAATTATTAGCTAAATAATCAACAATTACAGCTATAAATGCAGGTTAAGTCATCATTTGATGATAATTAATAATGAATTTTAGTTGTTATTTTTTCTCTGAAAAAAACTATTTTTATCAACTCCACCAATTATCGGTGGAGTGATTATTTTTTAAGATTAAAAATCAATATTTAAACCTAATTGGAAAGTACGACTTGGTGCAGTAAACATATCTAGGTATTTATGATCTGATGTACTATATAATTTATTATTACTTAGATAATTCCAATATTTTTGATCAGTAAGATTGTAGATCCCACCATTTAGTTTCACATTTTTGGTAATATTGATATAACCTGTTAAATCGACAATACCATGACCAGCAATTCTAAAGTAATCATCTTTGGAATTAGGAATAGGTTTACCTTCATTGTTATAAGTTTCACGAGATGTTGCTTCGGTTTTTTTTCCTTTTTGGAAAGTTGCCGTAATCGCTACACCATAAAATTTGTTCGGAGCGTCCCATGCTAAGCCGATAATGCTTTTTATTGGAGCAATAGAGTCCATTTCAATATATTTATCTCCTAAATAACTTGATTTTGATTTGCCTTGGTTATAGCCAATTGCAAATCTGGCACTTAAACCATTAACCGGTTCAATCCATTTTCCAATATTGAATTCACTGCTTAGTTCAGCACCATAAATATAAGCTTTATCACGGTTCTCTGCTTGATAAACAATACGATTACCAATGCCTAAAAAATCTTTTTTATAGCGAGTATAAGCGATAAAGTTTTTATATTTATTATAAAAAGCTGATGATGAAAGTGTCACACCTGATACAGGTTGGCCTTTTAAACCTAATTCAAAGTTGTCACTAGTTTCGGTTTTAAGATTTGAATCACCAACTAATAAAGCAATACTACTATGGGCTAAATAAGAGCCATAAAGCTGATTCTGATTAGGCATTTGTGCTGCACGTTGATACTGTAAATAGGCAGTAAAATCAGGGGTAATGTCATACATAAATGCTATCGAAGGCAATACTTTAAAATCGCTGTTACTATTGTATTGTTTACCTAATCGATTGCTATTAATATTCGTCACTGACATATTTTCAAGATTACGCGGTTTAGTATTTTGGTAAACAGCTCTGACACCGGGGACTAAATAAAAATTATTACTGTCATTAACATTAAAGTTTATCTGATCTTCGAAGAAGCCACCGAGTTGATAACTACGACTATCGGCTTGTGGCTTACTATATGGACCATCGGGAAGAATAATGATATTTTCTGATTCAGCCGATGTAAAAAATGGTGATTCATCTTCACTCCATTTACCATTTAATCCAGCACTAATGCATTGATTATCATAACTTTTGATTAAAGTGGTAATAAAGTTATAAGCTTTGGTATTGTAGTTCGTTTGGGTATTAAAATTACCTCTAGTTTTGTGACGGAGATCGGTACTGTCATAGACATGGGTTTGTTGATAATTCAACTGTGTGGTTAAACTATCAATCCAACTGATATTTGTCGGTTTCCATTGATCTTTAATTGCAAGATTGAAACGATTGTTTTTGCTTCTTTGTTTATCAAATGATTCAATCTTTTTACCATACCTATCCCAAGTATCATAATGAGCGTTTTTGGTTTTATTATTGTAATCAACAGTGGTGTTGATTAAATGTTCATCGGTCATTTGCCAACCAAAACCGGCTAAGATTGAATTAGAATGCCAATTTTCTGGATAACTATTGATTGAATCGCCATGATTACGCGTTTGTTGCCCATCGCGTCGGCTTAATACTAAAATACCATTGAGATACTCATCACCACCAGCCATGGTTAAACCTTGGTGATAACTTCGGTCGGCACTGTCATAGTTGTTTTGAAAACCGAAATAGCTGGTTTTTCCTGGATAAAGATAATAACTGGCGGTTTTAGTTTGAAATGATACGGAGCCTCCTAAAGCATTGTTAGCGTTACTTACCGAGGTTGCGCCTGATTGGATATCAACTTTATTGTACATATAAGTATCAATATAATCTCGTCCAATACCATAAGAACCAAATCCGGCCCGACCAACACCATTAACTCGACCTTGGGCAATAGGTAATGGCATACCATCAATATCGATTGAAACACGGTTAGCATCTAAACCACGGATGTTATAACCAGTAAATCCACCACGATCCCAACTGCTTTTACCACTACCTGAGCCGGAAATACTACCAGATGCTGATATCAGCGGTTGATAACGCATAATGGTGCCAAAATTAGTCCCACCATCACGGCGAATATCTTGTTCCGAAATTTCGGAACTTGTTCCAGATTTTTTTGTCGTTTCATGGGCGGTAACGGTAATAGTATCAATATCGTTTTGCTCATTAGGTTTATCAGCAGCAATAGCAGGTAACGCTAAGGTTAAACCTATTGCTAATGAACTGGTATTTTTTAAAAATTTAAAATTTAACATTCTAGTCCTTTAATCGATAATGTAATAAATAACAAGAACGCTCATTTATTGCTTCAAATGATAAAAATATTAATAAAAAATATAAAAATAGTTATTCTAAAAATTTATTGAGGATAAAAACCTTGAAAGAGTATTTTTACTGCATCATCTACTCTTGGGCCAATGCCGAACAAATAGCTATCATCAATAATGATAATTCGATTATTTTTAAATGCCTCTGTCTCTGAAATACCAGGAATAGTATTGATTTTATCTAAACCACCTAATTCATTGATTGAATGTGTGGTTAAAATAATAGCTTCTGGATTCATAGCAATTAAGGATTCAGTTGTATAAGTTTTAACACTGTTATGAGTAGCAAGATTTTCACCACCAGCAATAGTGATTAAAGCGTCTGTAGTCGTATTTTTTCCTGCAATCAAAATGCTTCCCCCCATATTCATGATACACAACACTTTTATTTTATGTGGTTGCGTCGCTATTTGAGTTTGGATATTAGAAAGATTCTTTTTGATTTGATTGATTAGTTCTTGGCCTTTTTCTTGTTTATCCAATTTTACGGCAATCTTATTAATATTTTCATAAAGTAAATCAATTGTGGCTGGTACACGTTTCAACGCTAGAACAGCAACTTTTGCTAGGGTTATTTGCTGAAGAATATTATCGGTTTCAGTATCATTGAAACTAATAACTAGTGAGGGATTAAGAGATAGTATTGACTCAATATTTAGTAATTTTAAATAACCAATTTGAGGAAGTTGTTTTACTGTTTGAGGAAAGTGACTGGTGCTATCAACACCGACAACCTGATCACCAGCACCCAGAGCAAACACAATTTCAGTCAGTGCGCCACCAGCGATAACAATTCTCTCATTTGCATAACTGAAATTAGTAAAGTTATGTACACTAAAAATGAATATGAATAATAAAATATTTGCCATAAATTTCTTTTTCATTCTGTATTTTCTCATTAAAAGTTTACAAATAGACCAATCAATATATTGAAAATGATAATCATTATCAATATGTATTAATAATAATTTATAAGAAGTTTTAAAAAAATAGGAACTAAAGCTAAAATAATTTTATTATTCAAATAAATAGTAAATTCATATTACATAACAAATAAATAAATAATGAAAAAAATATTGATAAATGAGAATAATTATTATTTAATTCTGCAAGATTATTTTTATGAATGGAAGTTATGAAATCATTTGATGTAAGTGCCTATTACGCTTTAAATTCAGTTTTACCCTTTAAAGATCGTTGGGCTGTAATGCCATTACAAGCCAGTTTACCTGTTCCGCCTCCAGAATTAGAGCAACAATGGAATAACCTACTAAATTCAAATTTAGCTGGCAAAAAAAGGTTAATTTATCTACATATTCCTTTTTGTGATATTCATTGCCAGTTTTGTGGTTTTTATCAAAATCCATTACGTAAGTTTGATACCAAAACTTATATAGACTATTTACTACAGGAAATATCTTTAGAAATCAATAGTAAAGCAATGCAGTCGGCCCCAATTCATGCTATTTATTTTGGTGGTGGAACACCTTCAGCATTGGCGACTGGACAATTAGCTCGAGTAATTAGTTATTTTAAACAACATGCCCCTTTAGCGCCTGATTGTGAGATTACCGTAGAAGGTCGAATTTCTGATTTTGATGATGAAAAAATTGATAGTTATATTGAGTCTGGAGCTAATCGTTTTTCGATAGGTGTACAAACATTTAATACTGAAATTAGACAAAAATTAGGGCGCCAATCATCGGAAAAGGAGATTATTCAACGTTTCGAAAACATTGCTTCACGAGATAGTGTGGCACTAGTTTGTGATTTAATGTTTGGTTTACCTAATCAAACAACGGCTACATGGCAAAGAGATTTAGCAATTGCCGATCAACTTCCGCTTGATGGCGTTGATCTTTATTCTTTAAATCTTTTGCCAACTACTCCTTTAGCGAAAGGGGTTGAAAATAGAAGAATTGAATTACCATCGGTTATTGATAAATGTGGTTTTTACCATCAAGGTGCCGAGTATTTAGCTAAACAAGGCTGGACACATTTAACTAATGCTCATTGGGCTAAAACCAGTCGTGAGCGCAATTTATATAATTTTCTCATAAAGCAAGGCTCACATTTTTTTGGATTTGGTTCTTGTGCTGGTGGTAAATTAAATGGTCAATCCTATATGATCCATCGTGATTTAAATCAGTATTATGCATTATTAGACCAAGGTAAGAAACCAATAATGATGTTAACAGATAAACCATTACTTGGCGATTGGTTACATAAGTTACAAGCTGGCATCGAGAAAGGCCGAATTGATTTAACTCAGTTAACCGATCGTGCAGAATTGTTTGATCCACTAATCAAACAATGGCATGAAGTAGGGCTATTACAAAATGAAGATCACTGTTTACGACTTACCTTATCGGGACGATTTTGGTCGAGTAATCTATTACAAGCCTTACAGCAACTGTTATTACAACTTAATAATCCTGAACATCTCGAATTACAAAAACAAATGGCACAAGCTAGACAAACCATGCAAAAAAGTAATGGTGTAGCTAAAGCTCATCCTCATATGCAAAATATCCATTTAAAAAACAAATGATTAAAGGAAATTACTATGGCAGATAAACCAACTGTTTTAAATAATCTTGCAACTTATATGCAATCAAATCCAGAAGAATTATTAGAAAAAATCGCGCAAGATTATAAAGTGACACTTACACAAGTAATCCAAGCAATACCTGATGTTAAAATTGTTGATGGTAGCAATTTTGATATGATTTGGGAGGAGGTAACAACTTGGGGTGACGTATTATTTTTAATTCATACTGGGGATATTATTGCCGAGATTTCTGGAGAACTGCCCCCTGGAACGCATAGTCAAAAATATTTTAATTTACGTCATCAAAAAGGCTTAAGTGGTCATATCAAAGCGGAACATTGTCTACATATTGCGTTTATCGAACGAAAATTTATGAAAATGTCGACAGCATCGATAATTTTCCTTAATCATTTAGGTCAATCAATGTTTAAAATTTTTGTCGGTCGTGATGAAAAACACCAATTAAAAGCAGATCAACTTGAAAAATTCCGAGCATTAGCCGAAAAAATCAATTAATTTTAAGAATTATACAAATGAAAACATTAATTATTTTTGGTGTAAGCGCACATCTGGGTACTGGCTATCAAGTATCTCAATTAGTAAAACAATGCCATCCTCAGTGGCGTTGTATTGTATTAGTTCGAGATGCTGTATTTGCTAAACAATTAGCGGAACAAGGTATTGAAACTCATGTTGGTGATGCAACCGATAAAGAACTAGTTAAAAAGATCTGTCAGCAAGCAGGGCCTGAAGCTATTATTATTTCAACGCTAGGTGGTGAAACGGGGAATTATATTGCTCAACGTATTATTATCAATTGTGCTGAACAAGCTGGTGTTAAACAGATGCTTTTAGTCACTTCACTTGGTTGTGGCGACTCATGGCCAACACTATCCCTACGTGCTAAACAAGCTTTTGGTTATGCTGTCCGGGAAAAATCACTAGCTGAAGTTTGGTTACAAACAAGTTTATTAAATTATGTGATTTTAAGACCTGGTGGTTTGCGTGATGGCGAGATAACCGGTAAAGGTCAGTGCTATACCGCTCAAGAAGTTCATGGCTTTGTATATCGAAAAGAATTAGCCAGAATAATCATTGATAAAATTGCTAATCAACAATTTGATAATTGTATATATAGTGTTGTAGACCCAAATCTAACAGTAAATTATTAGTATTAAATATATGAGGTTAATTGGTGCACAAATCTAGCCAAGCAATATTATTATTGGGATTATTTATTTTGCTATTAATTTTAATGATCTATTCTGCAAACACAGGAGCATTAAAATTATCATTTACACAACTAATGAATTTGTCATTTGATGATCCTTTATGGAATATCTGGTGCAATATTCGCCTTCCAAGAATTATTTTAGCGATAATTGTTGGTATGGCATTAGCAAGCGCAGGAGCTGTGATGCAAGGGTTATTTAGAAATCCTTTAGCTGATCCTGGTTTGTTAGGTATTAGTAGTGGAGCAAGTTTAATGGTTGGTATGACAATTTTATTTCCTGCTGTTTTCCCGCCAATTATGATGCTTTACGGCAAAATGGTTGCAGCATTTGCTGGTAGCTTATTTATTTGTGCACTTATTTATCTTTATAGCCTTAATGAACAATGTAATCTAGCTAAAATGATTTTACTCGGTGTTGCTATTAATGCCATCATTGGGGCTGTAATGGGCGGCTTGAGTTATATCAGCGATGAATCTCAACTAAGACAAATTTCTTTATGGTCAATGGGCCATTTAGGTAAAGGTTCATGGGATCTGGTGATTATGTCGCTATCGTTAATTTTTCCAGCATTATTATGCTTAATTAAGCTAGCTCACCAGCTTAACATATTACAATTAGGTGATGAAGATGCCCATTATTTAGGCATTAATGTTGAACGCACTAAACGCTATCTTTTACTTCTTTGTGCTGTGTTAATTGGTACATCAGTTGCGGTAAGTGGCATCATTGCTTTTGTTGGTCTAGTTGTTCCGCATATGATTCGTTTGCAAATTGGAGCAAATCATAAATGGTTAATTCCGGGATCTGCATTAGGTGGAGCCTGTTTACTTCTGTTAGCAGATACCTTAGCTAGGACGTTAGTTGCCCCGACAGAAATTCCTGTTGGTCTCTTAACGAGCCTTATTGGTGGTCCATATTTTCTTTGGCTTATTTTAAGACATAAATAATTGGTGGAACTTTATAGTGTTAATTGCTAAAAATCTGACATTTGCTTATAGCAGCCGTATGATAATTGACGATGTTTCTTTATCGATAAAATCTGGTGAAATTGTTATTATTATTGGCCCTAATGGTGCAGGTAAATCAACCTTGTTACGCCTATTAACTGGTTATCAAAAACCATCTTCTGGTGAATGCTATTTACTTGACCGTCCCTTGTCCCAATGGTCTCAGAAACAATTGGCTAAAACAAGAACAGTGATGCTGCAACAAAGCCAACTTACTTTTCCATTCAAGGTAAAAGAAGTTATTGCTATGGGGCGAGCACCTTATGGTAAAGTCCATTTTAATGAAGCAATTGATGAAGTTATGTCACAAACGGATTGTTTGCAATTTGCTGAACGTGATTACCGAGGATTATCTGGCGGAGAACAACAAAGGGTACAATTAGCCAGAGTTTTAGCACAATTATGGCAACCGGAACCTAGTGAAAAATTATTGTTTTTAGATGAACCTACATCAGCTCTCGATCTCTATCATCAACAACATACATTACGATTATTAAAGCAATTAGCAGTTAAACAAAAATTAGCTGTTTGTTGTGTTTTACATGACCTTAATCTAGCAGCCTTATATGCGGATAAAATAATTTTGCTTAATAAAGGTAAAATTGTTGAACAAGGTGCCCCATCACAAGTACTGACAGTGGAGAATATTCAACGTTGGTATGGGGTCGATTTAGGTATTTTGGTTCATCCTAGCCAATCATCAATACCGCAAATCTATTTGAATCCTTAATAGTAAAAAATATCGATTACTAATCATTCGCTGCATTTTAACGCAAAATCAGTATATAATTAAGCAAACTTAATAAATGGGGCTGATGATGACTAACGAAAATAGTGATAACTCTATTCTGGTTTCAGATCTACTTGCAGCACAACCTGTTTTTAGTTGCCAATTGGATGGTAAAGGAAAAGCAAATCCTTTAAACGATAAAAATAAAGCTTCTACTAAGCAACCATATTGGATTCATCTGGATTTTGCTAAAACTGAAACTATTAATTGGATTAATCAAACAAATTTAATACCGGAACTTGTTAAACATGAGTTGATTAAAGCTAATCAATTTCCAAAGGAGATCCGTTGTGATTCAGGTATTTTAGTGGTCTTGAAAGGGGTCAACTTTACTCCAAATGAATTACCAGATCCTATTGTTACTTTTCGTTTTTATATCACCGATAATTTGATCATTTCAACCAGACATCAAAAAATAGATGCAATCATTAAATTAAAAGAAAATTTAGAAAAAGGTATTGGCCCTGTTGATGTTGCCGATTGGCTGATACAACTTTCAGAATTAATATGTGATCAAGTGAATTTATCTTTTGATGGTGTTCACAATAAAATAATAAAATTAGAAGATTTATTATTAAATCAGCGGATATTTTCCCATAAAGAAATCGGTAGGGTGCGCAAACAACTTTTCATATTGCGTCGTCTACTTTCGCCACAGCGTGATATTTTTGTAAAAATTTCTACCGAAAGAATATCTTGGATTGATGATAATGATCGTCAACGGCTTCATGATATTTCCAATCAACAAAATCATTATGTTTCTGAAATTGATAGTTGCCTAATCAGGATTGGTTCAGTTATGGAGCAAATAAATAGTATTTTGGCTGAATCGACCAATAAGCGTATCTATTTAATGTCACTATTTACCATTATTTTTACGCCAATTACATTTATAACAAGTCTACTTGGGGTTAATTTGGCTGGTATTCCTTTCAATGAAAAAGAGTGGTCTTTCATTGGCTTAATTGTACTATTAATTGTGATTAGCATAGTTTCTGTTTTATGGCTTAAGTTAAAAAAATGGTGGTAAAGGGACTGACTTTTAAAATAAATAAAAAATGGCAAATATTCATAAAATTAGGAATAAACAGAAAATAAAGTTGTTATTTGCAAGTGTACCACAAACACTTTTACCCGCTGATATGAAAAGAGATCTAAGCAATGCTTATATAGATAACAAATTACAAGCTAATTCTGTAGTAATCAATATTGGTTGCTTGTTTTGTAGATGTTAAACCGAAACCTTAACTGATTAGTTATATTTCACAAAGATGTAATAAGGATGATACTAACATTGTTCCAATTAATAAATTATGGAAAATTTAATTGAAAGCACCTATAACTATAATGATGAAAAAATAATTGGCTACAGCTTTCATATAAATCTGTTAATTATTATGAATAGATGAATCTTTATTCATGCAAAATTGCTGAAAAAATTATCAACTAAAACTAATTGCTAAATTATTTTCAGCAAATTCTTAGACTTGAATGGACTAAAAAGTTGTGTAACAATCTCAATTTCTATGCAAAATTGGTTAATGCTGGCGTAAGACTTCTTATTTTAACAAATGAAATTATAGTTGCAGATATATTATCTTATTTTGCTAATAATGAGATTATGAAAATAGACGTTGAATCTATAGAATAGGTGAAAGGCGAGGAGCGAGTGCTAATTAGTTCAGCAAAGCTGATCTTAGCTTGGTTACTAAATCATATACCATCTTATTGCAATGCAAGTAATCAGGCTGCTATTAAGCTTACTAGCAAATTAAGTTATAGTTTAAATAAACCAGATAATGGGTACGTCGTTTAAAATTTATGATTAATAATAATTATTATGCAATCTAATCAATCTTTTCGCTTATTTATTGCTGAAAAGCCCAGCTTAGCTAGGGCTATTGCTGATGTTTTGCCGAAACCTCATCAAAAAGGGAATGGATTTATAAAAGCCAGTAATGGTGATATTGTTAGTTGGTGTATTGGCCATTTACTAGAACAAGCCACACCTGAAGTATATGATGAACGATATAAAAAATGGGCACTTGATGATTTGCCTATAGTACCTGATAAATGGATATTGATGCCTAAAAGTAGTACTGAAAAGCAATTCAATATTTTAGTGGATTTGATTAAATCTGCAGATCAGATTGTTCATGCTGGTGACCCAGATCGAGAAGGGCAGTTATTGGTGGATGAAGTACTAAACTATTGTCAGCTAACACCGGAAAAACGTAAAACTATCCAGCGTTGTTTGATTAGTGATTTAAATGCCAGTGCTGTTGAAAAGTCACTTGAACAGTTACGTAGTAATCAAGACTTTATTCCTTTGTCCACCTCGGCATTAGCTCGAGCGAGGGCTGATTGGCTGTATGGCATGAATATGAGCCGAGTCTGTACTCTGGTTGGTCAACGTAATGGTTATCGAGGCGTTTTATCAATTGGCCGAGTACAAACTCCTATTTTAGGCTTAGTCGTTAGGCGTGATTTAGAGATAACTCAATTTGTTCCTAAACCATTCTATGAAGTATTTGCTATATTGCAAACCAAACATAACGAAATATTTAAAGCCAAATGGCAACCAAGTGAAGCTTGTGCACCTTATCAGGATGAAGAAGGTCGTGTATTGGTTAAACGGTTGGCTGAAAATGTTTGCCAACGAATAAAAGATCAGTCGGGCATTATTGATAAAGTCAGTAACAAAAAGAAAGAATTAGCGCCACCAATGCCGTTTAATTTATCGGCCCTACAAATTGAAATGGCAAAAAGGAATGGTTTAAGTGCGCAAGAAGTACTTGATATCTGCCAATCTTTATATGAAAAACATAAGTTAATTACTTATCCTCGTTCAGATTGTCGTTTTTTACCAGAAGAGCATTTAAAACAGATTAATGGTGTAAAAGCTGCCATCGAGAATAATTGTTTAGAACTGCAAACTGCGGTTAATGATGCTGATTTCACTCTACGTTCTAAAGCATGGAATGATAAAAAAGTTGAAGCACACCATGCCATTATTCCAACTTTACGTAAAGCCAAAATGGATAATTTATCTTCTAACGAGCAAGCAGTATATCAAGTGATAGCCACACAGTATTTGGCACAATTTTATCCTGTTTATAAATATGCCGAATTACAAATAGATGTTGATATTGGTGGTGGTAAGTTTACTTCTAAAGCCAATCAAATGTTAGATGAAGGTTGGAAAGTTTTATTTAGAAGTAAGAACTATCAAGCCGAGAGTGATAAAGATAGCAACGAGAATAATGGCTTATTAACCAAATTAGTTAAAAAAGGCGAATTGGTACAATGTATTGATACAGAGTTACTTAGTAAAGAAACACAACCTCCACGACCTTTTACCGATGCAACTCTACTTTCAGCAATGACGGGTATAGCAAGATTTGTTAAAGACCCTGAGATAAAAAAAATCTTACGCGAAACAGATGGGTTGGGCACTGAAGCGACACGTGCAGGAATAATTGAACTTTTATTCAAACGGCAATTTTTGACCAGACAAGGTAAATCAATACGTTCAACACCAATTGGTCAGAATTTAATTCTATCATTGCCCGAAAGTGTCTCAATGCCAGATATGACTGCACATTGGGAGTTACAACTAGAAGAAATTAGTAAAAAGGAGTTTAGCTATCAGCAGTTTATGTATCAATTAAATTCATCTTTGCTGAGTCTGGTTGAACAACTAAAACATTCACGATTGAAAATTCAATCTGCATCCCCAAATATGAAAAAAGGATAATCGATAATATCGCAATTATTGATTATCCTTTTAATGGATAAATCCAAATAATTTTAATTAGTCTGTTGTTTCTTCATTTGCAACTTCTTGTGAAACGATAGACTCATTTAGTTCCTGATTTTCAGCAAGTATATTCGTAAATTCTTGATTTGCTCTGTTTAAAAAGTCACTATCTTTCAAAATTAAGCGATAAGTATTTAATCTTTTTAATGGTCCTTTAGCAAATTGACTAATTATAAAAATCATAATAAAAATTGTTAAAAGAGAAATAATCACATTAATAATCCAAGTTGATTTAAAGATGGTATGCAAATTGGTTATTAACATAATAAATGTAAACAGACAAACAGCGGCACTTAAAATTATCTCTTTAATTAAAAAAGGTTTTAGTAATGTAAGTCGATTTTGTTCGATAGCAAAATATTGAGTGAATTGATTTAATTGTGATAGTTCAATAATGTTATGTTTATCAGCATTAACTAATGAGATAGCAATTCTCTCTTTATTAATATTACCTGATTTATAGAAGCAGACTTTTTCCCAAATTAGTTTCTTCTTAATGTTATTTAAATAATCTTTTTGATAATTTGGTTGTGGTGTTTTTTCTAAAATATCTGAATATTTAATAATATTGTCAAAGTAGTTTTTTGGCGTGTTTTTTTTATAAATAAAGCCAACAAAAGAGAGTATAAAAATAAGAAATAAATTAAACCAATTATCTTGTAATAGTTGCGTAAGATCCATTCAGATTAACCAATGTTGATAACAATTGGGCAATTGTAACTGATATTGTATAAAACAGGTATTAATTCTATACAATATTTTCTAATAACCGCATTATTAGTGCTGTTTTTAGGCAGTTATAAGTCTATTTTTACATATTATGTTGACTTCTTAAATTTAAAAGCGTATAAAGTGCTCGCCTTTGAGCTTTTCTTACTTTTTTAACTATAAGGTGGTTAAAAATGATGGTTAAGAAAAGTTGAAATACAAAGTGATGAGTTCAATTTACAGGAGAAATATGGACACTCAATCGGGTCACCCCAAAATGTGGGGAGATAAATTCAAACACATCATTATCGGTTAATGAACCTGTCTAAATAGTAATTTTTTCAGTTCACGAGCCGAAATTGATAAAAACGGTAACGGTGAACGATATGCAATTTTCTACACGCTATCACACAAACTCAAAACATCATTGTGCTCATAAAGTACTTTTACGAGTATTGTATCTTACTGATAAACATTTAGAGCCACCTAGTTGTATCTAATTCTTAATTAAATTTATTTTTCAATAATTTTATTTCGTGCCAAGCATTAGCTTTATTGGCTACTTATTGCTTTGCATTTAAATTTTGGTCAATTAAAACTTATTAATGCCTTGTTATGTTTAACTAAGGAATAGGTTTCTTTTGTCTAAAAAATATAGATAGGTACCAACTATGATTAAAAACAAATTTAAAGTAAAGACAGAAAATACTTTAACTATAAAAGCACTTGAGGAAGCTCAAAACAGTCTAGATAACATTTTATCTAAATTTCAATCAAGTCTTTCTGGTTTAACCCAAGAAAATGCAAAATCAAGATTGGAACAATATGGTAAAAATGAAGTAGCTCGGGAAAAAGTTCCTTCGGCTTTTGTTCAGTTGTTACTAGCATTCAAAAATCCATTTATTTTTGTCTTGTTGACATTAGCTATAGTTAGTTTTGTGACTGACTATTGGTTACCACTACAAAGTGGTGAAGAGACTGATCTAACAGGAATTATTATCATTTTAACCATGGTAACATTAAGTGGCTTACTCCGTTTTTGGCAGGAGTTTCGCTCAAATAGAGCTGCCGAGGCACTCAAATCGATGATTCGAACCACAGCTACAGTTCTACGTCGGCCAAATAAAAATATGCCAGCTGAACATATCGAAGTGCCTCTAAGTGATATTGTCCCGGGTGATATTGTATTGTTATCTGCCGGCGATATGATTCCAGCGGATATTCGTTTAATCGAATCAAGAGATCTATTTGTCAGCCAAGCAGTATTAACCGGTGAATCAATTCCAGTTGAAAAATACGATACCTTAGGTGCGGTATCACAAAAAACTTCAGAAGAGGTGAATCCATCTGAAATTAATAAAGATAATGTTCTTGATGTCAATAATATCTGTTTTATGGGTACCAATGTAGTCAGTGGCACTGCAAAAGCGATTGTTGTGGCAACTGGTGCAGATACGCATTTTGGTTCGTTAGCAAAATCCATTGTGGGCTCCAGAGCTGAAACTTCCTTCGATCGGGGCGTAAATAGCGTGAGTTGGTTATTGATTCGCTTCATGTTAGTAATGGTTCCGATTGTATTATTGATAAATGGTTTTACTAAAGGTGATTGGGGAGAAGCTGTATTATTTGCCTTAGCAGTGGCGGTTGGTTTAACGCCTGAAATGTTACCGATGATTGTTAGCGCCAACCTAGCCAAAGGTGCGGTAGGAATGGCAAAACGCAAAGTGGTGGTTAAACGGTTAAACGCAATACAAAATTTTGGTGCGATGGATATTTTATGTACTGATAAAACCGGTACCTTAACCCAAGATAAAATCATTTTAGAACATCACTTAGACATTAACGGTCAAGTTGATCCATCTGTGTTACAACTTGCATGGCTCAATAGTTACTATCAAAGCGGAATGAAAAACTTGATGGATAAAGCAATCATCCGTTTTGCAGAAGAAAAAACCAGTGTTAAAAAAGTCGGCGTTGGTCTTTATCGTAAGATAGATGAATTACCGTTTGATTTTGTTCGTCGTCGTTTATCTGTAGTTGTGCAAGGCAATGATGATAATCACTTAATGATCTGTAAAGGTGCAGTTGAAGAAATGTTATCTATTTCGGATTTCGTTTATGAAAATGGTGAATATTTACCACTAGATGAAAAACGAAAACAAGCATTAATTGAATTGGCTCATAATTATAATAAAGACGGTTTTAGAGTATTAGCTGTTGGCGTCAAAGAGATTTCAGCAGAACAAACTAAAACGCAATACAATGTCCAAGATGAGAAAGCATTGGCTATTCGTGGTTTCTTAACCTTCTTAGATCCACCAAAAGAGAGTGCTTATGAGGCTATTTCAGCATTAAATGAACATGGTGTTGCGGTTAAAGTTTTAACTGGTGACAATGAAATTATCACTATTAAAGTGTGTCGTGAAGTTGGCTTAGAGCCCGGTATTCCTTTATTAGGTACTGAAATTGAAACAATGGATGATGCAGAGCTAAAAGTAGAAATTGAACAACGTACTATTTTTGCTAAGTTAACTCCGTTACAAAAATCTCGCATAATTCGATTATTACAAGATAACGGTCATACAGTTGGTTTTTTAGGCGATGGTATTAATGATGCTCCAGCGTTACGCGATGCCGATGTTGGTATTTCGGTGGATACTGCAACGGATATTGCTAAAGAATCAGCCGATATTATTTTGCTGGAAAAAAGCTTAATGGTATTAGAAGAGGGGGTAATATGTGGTCGTGAAACCTTCGGTAATATCATGAAATACCTTAATATGACGGCAAGTTCTAATTTTGGTAATATTTTCTCGGTATTAGTTGCGAGTGCATTTTTACCATTCTTACCAATGTTGGCGATTCATTTACTTATCCAGAACCTGTTATATGATATTTCACAATTATCATTACCATGGGATAAGATGGATGAAGAGTTTTTACAAAAACCACGTAAATGGGATGCACCAAATATTGGACGCTTTATGATCTGGATCGGCCCAACATCTTCCATTTTTGATATTACAACTTATGCATTAATGTGGTTTGTCTTTGGTGCTAATAGTGTAGCAGCTGAATCGCTGTTCCATTCAGGTTGGTTTATCGAAGGATTGTTATCCCAAACCTTAGTAGTACATATGCTAAGAACACAAAAAATTCCATTTATTCAAAGCACAGCAGCATTCCCAGTGATTGTTATGACTATGCTAATTATGGCGGTGGGTATTTATATTCCATTTTCACCAATTGGCAGCTTAATTGGTCTTCAACCATTACCATGGTCCTATTTCCCATGGTTGGTTGCAACATTATTGAGTTACTGTGTTGTTGCCCAAATAATGAAAAAGATTTACATCAAACGCTTTGGACAATGGTTCTAAAATAATATCCTTGATGTAAGTTATGCTTACATCATTAACTAAAAAATGTATAAATATCGAACTATTATGTTATAGTAATGACATCATTGAAAAAGCGATTAAACATTATTATTAATAAACTAATATTTATACATTTAATCAGCATCTTTAAAATATTTTAAGGAGCATTTATTTAACAATAACAACAAGAGGAGTAAAAAAATGAAAACCCCACACAAAAATTTAATTACACTAATTAAAAACCGTAAATTGAAAAAAGCACAAGAACAAGTCAATAAACAATAAACGGTAGATTAGTGGCAAAAGATAAATTGAGATAAACCCCATAATTTGGGGTTTTTTTATAACGTTAAGTAGAATTAATCAAGCTTATTGTTTTGAAATATTAAGCAGCGGCTTTTTTCAAAACTTCATAGATTTGGTCTTTTAATTTTAATTTCTGTTTTTTCAAACTTTCAATCGTTTCAGAAGTATCAACGGTAATACCCGTTTCAATATTCTTAATTTTTTGGTCGAGTTGATTGTGTTCTTCAAATAGTTTTTGAAAATGTAAATCAGTGTTTTTTAACTTAGAGATTAAATCACGATATTCTGGAAACATACTGCCCCCTTACAAGATGAGTTAAAATAATAACAATAGCAGTTATTACTATTTCAGCTTACAATATTCTTGATTGTTTTAATAGCAATTTTTGAACGGGAGATGTTTATGAGTGAAAAGATCGTTATTGCAAAAAGTGAAGGTAATGATTTATACATCCTTGCATCGTTGGCAAATCGCCATGGTTTAATAACTGGTGCGACAGGTACCGGTAAAACTGTAACCCTACAAAAGATAGCAGAAAATTTTTCGCAAATTGGTGTACCGGTTTTTCTTGCTGATGTTAAAGGTGACTTGACTGGCTTAGGAGAAAAAGGGGTACTATCTGACAAATTACAATCACGATTGGCAAATATAGGCGTAACTGATTGGCGCCCTGATTCATCACCTTTAGCGTTATGGGATGTATTTGCTGAAAAAGGGATCCCAGTTCGTAGTACGGTTTCCGATATTGGTCCTATTTTATTGGCTAGATTATTAAATTTGAATGATGTTCAATCAGGCGTTTTACAACTTGTATTTAAAATAGCGGATGATAATGGTCTGTTATTGCTTGATTTTAAAGATTTACGCACCTTAATACAGTTTATTGGTGATAATGCCAAAAAATTTACCACGCAATATGGCAATATTAGTGCTTCATCAATCGGTGCAATACAACGAGGATTATTATCTCTTGAACAGCAAGGTGCCGAATTCTTCTTAGGCGAACCTATGTTAGATATTAATGATTTACTACAAGTTAATGAACAAGGTCGTGGCATTATCAATATTTTATCAGCAGATAAACTCTATAATTCGCCCAAACTATATTCAGTATTTTTATTATGGTTGTTATCTGAATTGTTTGAGCATTTACCAGAAGTTGGCGATCTTGATAAGCCGAAACTGGTATTCTTTTTTGATGAAGCTCATTTATTATTTAATGATATTTCTCAAGCTTTATTAGAAAAAATCGAACAAGTTGTTCGTCTTATTCGCTCTAAAGGTGTTGGTATTTATTTTGCTACACAAAGTCCAACCGATATTCCAGAAACTATTCTTGGCCAACTAGGTAATCGCGTTCAACATGCATTACGAGCTTTTACACCTAAAGATCAAAAAGCGGTTAAAGTAGCAGCGCAAACCATGCGATCCAATCCAAACTTTGATACAGAAAAAGCGATAATGGAACTTGGAGTTGGTGAGGCATTAATATCATTTTTAGATGAAAAAGGGCGTCCTAATGTAGTACAAAGGGGAATGGTAATTGCTCCAGAATCGAAAATGGGAACCATGACTTTAGAAGATCAATTAGCAATAATCCATCAATCCCACTTTTATTCTAAATATTCAAACACTATAGATCGTGAATCAGCTTATGAAAAACTTAAACAAGGTTTCACGATCAATAGCGAAAATAATCAACATCCTGCAGAGATAAATTCAGAGCAGAATCAATTAAATAACGACCAACATGGTGGAGTAATGGATTTTCTAGGATCACTTATTTTTGGTTGGAAAGGCGCTAAGGGCGGGCAACATGATGGTGTCGTGCAAAGCGTAGCTAAAAGTGCCACTAGGCAAGTCGCTAATCAAATAGGCAGGCAAATTACTCGAGGGATATTGGGTGGTTTTAAAAAGTAAGTTTAATTAACAACAAATAGACTAATAAAACAACAAGAAGGAGTTATAGATGTTAAAATTGTTTATTGAATGGTATAAAAAACGCTTTAGCGATCCTCATGTGGTATCGTTACTGATTGTTATCATTGTGTTATTTTTTATCATCTATTTCTTCAACAAAATTTTACTACCTATCTTAATTGCGATTGTTTTATCTTATCTACTCGATAGGCCGGTTAATTATTTGCAACGCAAAAAGGTTCCTCATACATTAGCCGTCGTGATCGTGCTGCTACTATTTATGTTTGTCGGATTAACCGGCATTATGATTTTGTTACCGCTAATTTGGCAACAAAGTGTTAGCTTAATCACTAATATTCCCAATATGTTGAATTTTGCAAATAAATTTATTACATCTTTACCAGAACACTATCCTGAATTAATTGATGTTGGTCTATTCGATTCAATAATTCAGAGTATAACCAGTAGAGTTGTGCAAACAGGCAATTCACTATTACAGTTTTCAATTAGTTCTTTATTTAGCTTAGTTTCAGTGGCCATTAATGCAGTTTTAGTACCAATTATTATGTTTTTCTTATTGAAAGATAAAGCGAAAATATGGGGTTACTGTTCTAAGGCATTGCCTAAGAATCGTACCATATTAAATAAAGTCGCCTCTGAAATGGATATGCAAATTTCCAACTATATAGTCGGCAATGTTTTACACATTGTTATATTAACTATCTGTGTTTATATCCCATTTTGGTATTTTGGTTTAGATTATGGCTTATTATTAGCTGTTTTAGTTGGCCTTTCCGTACTGATCCCTTATATTGGTATTATTATCTCTAGTATTCCGGTGGTATTAATCGCACTCTTTCAATGGGGCTTCACGGCACAATTTGGTTATTTAATTTTCTTCTATATTCTAATTCAAGCTCTTGATGGTAATTTATTGGTTCCCTATCTGTTTTCTGAAAAACTCAATCTTCATCCATTGGTTATTATTGTTGCTGTTATTATATTTGGCGGCTTATGGGGATTTTGGGGTGTATTTTTTGCCATACCGCTTGCGACATTAGTTAAAGCCATTATTAATGCATGGCCAAATCTTGAAGAGATAAATAATATAAAAAGCGAAAAAAAAGCCGATTAATTAAATAATCGGCTTTAGTTGAAAAATTAATAATGGTTTGGTTGGCTTTGATTTAGACTAATTAGAGGATCTCTTTTTATTGCCTCTTATATATTGAAATTATTTAATAAGAATACTGTTTTTTACTTTCTAGATTATTCAAAAAGCTGTATTGTTAGTTTTTGAATATTTTACAGATGTATAAACTCTTTGAAAATAAAAGGTTTTGCGAAAGTTAGTTTTTTTAAAAAAAATAATTTTTAAAATGTTATTGCTAAATATTACTATAAGAAAACTTTAATTCTTTTACATAGGTTGCCAGTTAGTCGAAATTAATTCCAATAATCCAGGAAACTCTTTTTCAATTTCCTCGCGTCTTAAAGTTGCTAGAGAACAATTTCCCCTGTCTACCTGTGATATCAGTCCTGCCTCTCTTAAGATTTTGAAATGATGTGAGCGAGTCGCCCTTGTTAATTGCAATCCAAATGATGTGCAATGTCGCTCAGCTCCAGGTTCATCTTCTATTAGACTTTTAATGATCAATAAGCGATTAGGATCGCTTAATGCTTTAAATATTTGAATTAAATTCATTTTATTCTTATAACTTCATTTTCTTATTTAATTAAAATTATACTTTCGTCAAAAAATAATCATTAATATCAAAAAAATTGACATGAGCAAAAAGCAGATTAATAATATTAACGTTCGATAGTTATCGAACCTATCATATTAATGGAACGTTATCTGCCGATAGTATTATAAGGTCATTAAAACAGAATTAAAATTTTAAGTATATTGCTTGAAATAGTAAAGGAATAAAGACTATGTTGAATAAAACTAGGTAAAAGTTTTAAATTGCAAAGTGTAATAATCAAGGAAATAGTCATTTTTAACGAATACAAAACCTAAAGTCCTAATTATTATCTATTGCTATGTTATTTTGGCAAGTCTACATTCCTAATGCATATGCTTTTTTGTATTAAAGAATCGTTTTTTGATGCTCTCTAATAGATTACCCATTCAGATTTAATTTTTAACCAGTTATAAAATATTTCTAGAGAATTGACATATGAACTCAAGGATTGAAAACTTTAAAACAACCATTGTTTTAACCTCCATATTACTAGCTGTATTTGTAGTGCCAACCTCCATTTCAGGAACGGCAATTGCTTTGCCTTTTATTGGTGCAAATCTTTCTGCTAACTCAACCTCACTACAATGGATTGTTAATAGTTTTAATTTAACTTTCGCTTGTTTTACTTTATTGTGGGGAGCATTTGCTGATAATTTTGGTCATAAAAGAGTCTTTATAATTGGCGCCATGGTTTACACAATTGCTTCTTTATTATCCTCTATCTCTATCAACCCTCTAATGCTGGATATAGCTAGAGGCTTCGCAGGTGTTGGTGGTGCAGCTATATTTTCATGTGGAAGTGCTATACTCATCAAAACATTTAGTGGTGAGAAGAGAACTAAAGCTTTTGCATTTTTTGGCACCACGGCAGGTTTAGGGATTACATTTGGACCAACAATTTCTGGGTTTTTATTGGATATATTTAGCTGGCGTGCTATTTTTATATTACATACTGTTGTCTTGACAATAGTTATATCTATGACGCCAGCTATTACTAAAGATAGTTTAAATAAATATAAAACTCCATTTGATAAAATTGGTTCAATAATTTTCACTATAGCTTTGTTTTTGTTGATGCTTCTTATTAGCAACAGCACTGAACAAGGTGGGGTAAATTTAAAAACCTTACTAATAATAGCTATGACGATTCTTTTGGTCTTTACCTTTGTAATTTATGAAAAATCTATTACCAATCCAGTCTTGAATCTCAATTTATTAAAAAATAAAAAATACATGGGGTTGATTCTTGTGCCTGTTGTTGCAAGTTTTAGCTTTGTTACTTTGCTTACCTATTACCCAAGCTATTTAACGGGGGTGATGCAATTTAGTCCCACTTATGCTGGTATAATTATGATCACATTGACGGTCCCTGTGTTATTTTGTCCTTTGCTTGCTGGAAAAATTGTTTCATGTGGTATATCTGCAATATCTATTATTATTGTTAGTTTAGCTTTAATGATTTTGGGCGCAATTTTATTATTTTTTTGTGGTGGTGTTGATGGGTTAATATATCTGATCTGTTTGGCCTTATTTATGATTGGAACAGGTATGGGGCTAACTGCAGGACTTGTTGATGGTCTAGCGTTAAGCTGTGTTAATCCTGACCAGACCGGTATGGCTGCTGGCTTATTAAACACCTTCCGATTAGGTAGTGAAGCTATCGCTGTTGCACTTTATGGCTCATTATTATCTGTTAGGCTTAATGATGTATTACCAAATCTATTAATAAAATATAGTTCATCAGTCGATGAAATCAATGACTGGATAACTTCTGTGGCTAGTGGGAATCTTGCCTTACCACTATCTAATATTCCGACAGATATGCAGTCAATTATGCTTAGTGATATTATTGGTAGTTATCATAAAGCCTTTAATGGTACTTTAATTATATTAAACATTATCAGTGTAATAATTAGTTTATTTTGTTTACTGCTTTTGAAAATAAAAGAGAATTTAGATTAAATAATGTATAATTTTTAGAATAAATATTGATAATGACAATGGCGATTTGTCGTTATGAGCTGATTATTGATGGTTGATCAAATTTTGCAAAGATAAATAATATGAAAAGCGAAAGAAAGCCGATTAATTAAATAATCGGCTTTAGTTGAAAAATTAACAATGGTTTTTAAGATAATCTAAAACCACGGTATGATGATTGGCGGTTTTGAAGTCATCGAAAACTTTTTCGATCTTACCATCTTTACCAATCAAGAAACTTATGCGATGAATACCATCATAAGTTTTTCCCATAAATTCTTTTTCACCCCAAACGCCAAAAGCGTCACAAGTTTTATGATCTTCATCTGAAAGTAGGGTAAAATTTAATAATTCTTTATCAACAAAACGTGATAATTTTTCTGGTTTATCTGTACTAATACCAATAACAACTACATTATATTTTTTAAAATCGTCAGCACTATCACGTAAATTACACGCTTGTACTGTACAACCTGGTGTCATCGCTTTTGGGTAAAAATAGAGCAAAATTCGCTGACCTTCAAAATCATTGGAACTTACTAGTTCACCATCTTGGTCAGGTAGAGAAAATTGAGGTGCTTCTTCACCTTCTTTTATCGGATTAACCATAAATTTATTACCTATGTTTTAGTTTAAAATTTTAATCGCTATGGGTATAAATTACTTTATTTTATCAATTTAACTTAAATTTTTAAAAAAATGACTAGCTACATCAATCGTATGATTGATTTCTTTATCTGTGTGCCTAAGTGACATGAAACCTGCTTCGAAAGCTGATGGTGCAAAATAAACACCTTCAGCGAGCATATGATGATAGAATTTTTTGAATAATTCAATATCACAATTCATAACATCTTTATAACTGCTCACTTCTACAGCATTTGTAAAGAAAAAACCAAACATAGCTCCGGCATGATTAACAATAAAAGGAACATTGAAACGTTTTGCAGCAGATAACAGGCCATTAACTAAGTAAGAAGTTTTCTCTTCTAATTCCTGATAAATACCAACATCCATCAATTTTTTCAAAGTAGTATAACCGGCCGCCATTGCAACTGGATTACCGGAAAGCGTTCCCGCTTGATAAATTGGGCCAGTTGGTGCTAATTTTTGCATTATTTCCGAACGACCACCAAAAGCACCGACCGGCATTCCGCCACCAATGATTTTACCTAAACAAGTTAAATCAGGAACAACGCCATAGTATTCTTGAGCACCACCTAAAGCAACTCTGAAACCTGTCATTACTTCATCAATAATAAGTAATGCACCATAATTGTCGCATAAGCTTCTTAATCCTTGTAAAAACGCTTTTTTAGCTGGTACACAATTCATATTACCAGCAACTGGTTCAATAATTATTGCAGCTATTTCGTTGGGATACCGCTCAAATTGTTTTTTGACGGATTCTAAATCGTTATAATCGCAAACTAAAGTGTTTTTAACAAAATCTTCAGGAACACCGGGTGAAGTAGGGTGACCAAAAGTTAGTGCTCCGGAGCCAGCCTTAACTAATAAATAATCCGCATGACCATGATAACACCCCTCAAATTTAATAATTTTGTCACGACCGGTATAACCCCGAGCAAGGCGAATAGCACTCATAGTCGCTTCAGTACCTGAATTTACCATACGCAGCATCTCAATAGATGGCATCAGCTCAGTGACTAGATTAGCCATTTTAGTTTCAATCTCAGTTGGCGCACCATAGCTTAATCCATTGCGTACCGCATTAATAACAGCATCGGCAACATCAGGATCATTATGTCCTAAAATCATCGGCCCCCACGATAAAACATAATCAACATAAGCTTTTTGATCAACATCATAAATATAAGCACCATCAGCCCTTTCGATAAATAATGGCGTACCACCAACGCCATTAAAGGCTCGTACAGGTGAGTTAACGCCACCAGGCATAAAAGCTAATGCTTCACGGTAAAGTTTTTCAGATTTAAATGTATGCATAATCGTGATTATCTCTATAGTTAAGGTTGTGGTATTTATTCACAAAATTAAGCTAAATTCAAGCTAGCTAACGCAAATTTATCTAATCGACGTTTTCGTTTTGTATTTTCTTTTTTCAAGGGTATATAATATAACAGTAATAAAAGTAGGAGAATAAAATGAGCGATGCGTTACCAATTAACTTTACTGATGCGGCAGCAAATAAAGTTAAATCTCTAGTAACAGAAGAAGAAAATCCGAATCTAAAATTGAGAGTCTATATAACTGGTGGTGGTTGTAGTGGCTTTCAGTATGGTTTCACATTTGACGAAAAAGTAAATGAAGACGATCTCGCTATCGAAAAAAATGGTGTGTCTTTGGTTATCGATCCGATGAGTCTGCAATATTTAGTTGGTGGCACCATAGATTATGTTGAAGGTTTACAAGGTTCACGATTTGTCGTCGATAACCCGAATGCAACTACTACTTGTGGTTGTGGTTCTTCATTTAGCGTTTAATTTAAGTCAGATTATTAATCAAATTTTTGATTCTTAATCCTAGGAAAACTGAATTTTAAGGGAATTGATTAAAAATTCCCTTAAATGTGACAAACATTGAGCAATTAGACAATTATTTTAAATTTTCTATTGACGTAAAAATTAAGATCGGTAAAATGCACAGCATCCAAAACGCAGTTACCTTTCGGAACTAAGTTTTGAGCCCGGGTGGTGAAATCGGTAGACACAAGGGATTTAAAATCCCTCGGCCTTTTTGGCCGTGCGAGTTCAAGTCTCGCCCCGGGCACCATTTAAAACACTTCTAATGCGGGAATAGCTCAGTTGGTAGAGCGCAACCTTGCCAAGGTTGAGGTCGCGAGTTCGAACCTCGTTTCCCGCTCCAATTTCAAATATCAAAAGATTCAATAATAAAGAAATGCTTCAGTTATTTTATCTAATATTTTCCTCTAAAAGATTATCGAAATATTGTTAATTCTATAATATTGGAATGAATAGCTTCGATTCTACAATTATATAGGACTAGTAATTCTCAATTTTTGCTTATATTTGAACATAAAAAGTTCTCTAACAAGGCGATTCTATTATTTTAATATTGTCTATGAACGTCAGTTATTCTGTCATTATTCTGCAATTAATCTTCTCTTAGTTGTAGATGATCGATCAATATCAAGCACAATCCAGACAAATTTAAATGACTTTATGTTTTGTCTGTAACAATAAAATTCTTAATCAGAATCTCCGGTTATCTGTTTTTTATTTTTAAGAGTCACATTTTGTTTTTTATTTGTTTTTTCTCAACAAAAAGTAATCCCAATAATCATTGTCTAATATCAAGGCCTTCGTATAATCAAATTGAAATGGATTTTGCAAAAGGAGAAAACCTTTGTTAACTAAACTTATCAAAGCTTCTTATATTCAACTTGATATTGAAGCTAGTAGCTTTGAGGAAGCAATAGAATTATCAATGTCACCATTAGTTATTGATGAAGCTGTTACGACAAATTATGTCGATAAAGTTATCGCTATATTAAGAGAAATTGGTCCTTATATTGTCATTACCAAAAATATTGCCATTCCTCATGCGCCATCGGATTCTGGCGCTAAAAAACTTGCTATAGGATTTACAAGACTGAAGAACGCTATCGTTTCAGGAAATTCAGCCAATGATCCAGTCAAGTTTTTGTTCTGCTTAAGTTCACCGACCGGAGACGATCATTTATCTGCATTGTCAGAATTAGCATCTTTATTTAGTGATGAGAAATTTTTAGCTTTTATACAAGATGTGAAAAAACCGCACGATTTTATAGATTTTTTAGAAAACTTTGAAAGGAGTATAGAAAATGATTAAAGCATTAGTTGCCTGCCGTGCAGGAGTTGGGTCAAGTTTAATGTTAAAAATTAAATTGAATGAAGTCATCAAAGAAAATGCCTTTCCAATTGCCCTTGAGCACTCTTCATTAGATGGTGTTTCTGGATTTAATGGTAAATATATCATTACGTTACCTGATGTTGCCGAAGATTTAGAAAAGAAAAATCTTCCACAACGTATTATCGGAATCAAAAATATTATGGATAAAAATGAAATAAAAGAAAAATTAGAGCTTGCTCTTAAAGAAGATGGATTAATTTAATTGATAAGAGGTCTAAAATGGATTTTATAATTAGTTTTCTTAGCACTCCAGCTGTTTTACTCGGCGTAGTTGCCTTTGTTGGCTTGTTAGCCCAAAAGAAACAGTTGGTAGAAGTTTTTACTGGCACATTTAAAACAACCATTGGTTTTTTAATTTTTAGTGCTGGTGGAGCTCTTATGACAGGTGCTCTACAAAATTTTAATAAATTATTTCAAGAAGGTTTTCATATTGTTGGTATCGTTGCATCACCAGAAGCAGCTGCTGGTATGGCGCAAACAGAATATGCTTTAGTGACTTCTGTGACGCTAATATTAGGTTTTGCAATGAATTTAGTTTTTGCCAGAATCACACCATTTAAAAATATCTTCTTTACCACTGGCCATAGTCTATTCTTTGCTTGTGTATTATCACTAATCCTAAAATCTTATGGTTTATCTAATACCGCAGCCATTTTAATCGGTGGAACGATTTTAGGTTTCGCGTCAAGTGCATTGCCACAATTATGTCAACCATTTATGCGAAGAATTACTGGTAGTGATGTTCAAGCAATCGGTCATTTTAATATGTTTGGATATGCACTTTCTGGTTTATTAGGTAAGATATTTAGCAAATATAGCGACAAAACAACTGAAGATATTCATTTCCCTAAATGGTTATCTTTTTTCCGCGATTTTTTAATGGGCGTTGCAGTTGTTATGCTCGTCTTGTTCTATATTTCGGCTTTTAAAGCTGGTGAGACCTTTACTCAAGGATTAGCTGGTAAAGTGCATTGGTTAGTATTTCCTTTCATTCAAGCATTTACTTTTACTGCAGGAATGTCAATTTTAATGACTGGTGTAAGAATGTTCTTAGCAGAAATCACCTCTGCATTCGTCTCTATTTCTGAAAAATTCATTCCAAATTCACGTCCTGCGTTGGATGTTCCAACTGTATTTCCTTTTGCGCCAACGGCTGTAATTATCGGTTTCCTTTGTTCTTATGCTGCTGGTTTAGTTGGTGTAACCATAATGGTTGCATTGGATTTTCCTGTTGTCATTATTCCTGCTGCTCATATCTGTTTCTTCTCTGGTGGTACCGCAGGTGTATTTGGTAATTCAACAGGTGGCTGGCGTGGCGCTATGTTAGGTTCTTTTGTGGTTGGACTCTTGTTAGCCTTTTTACCTACCGTTTTATATCCGATATTTGGCAATATGGGAATAGAAGGCTCAACCTTCCCAAATATTGACTACAACGTTGTTGGTATTTTGTTGGAAAAAATACTTCATTTCACCATGTAATGTATGAGGGTTTGATTAAAGATGATTTGAAAAGTAATCATCTTTTTCAAATCATTGAGTAAGTAGAGGAATTGTATGTTAGAAAAATATATTGATTGTATCAAATCGGAATTGTCAGAATATATTAAATATATTGGTGAAGAAAATTTAAATAAAGCAAAGGATTTAATTATCAGCAAAAAAAATGAAGGTAGTCGGGTACATGTCACAGGAATCGGTAAACCTTCTTATGTTGCTCATTATATTGCTTCGTTATTCTCATCAATAGGAATACCTGCTTATTTTTTAGATGGAACTGAAACTATTCATGGTTCGGCAGGGCAAGTTTTACCTGGTGATATCGTGATTGCGATTTCTAATAGTGGTGAAACTGAAGAGTTAAAAAAAGCAATTTGTACTTTGCAAAAACTAGGTACAAAAATTATTGGTGTTGCGGGAAATAACAATTCTTGGTTAGCTCAACACTGTGACATATTTTTATTTGCTGGAGTAAAACAAGAAGGGGACAACTTAAATAAACCTCCGCGAATATCAATACTTGCTGAAGTCATTATTTTACAGTGTTTATCAATAAAACTTCAAGAATCCGTAGGTTTAACCGAAAATATGTATTATCAGTGGCATCCAGGTGGCAGTTTAGGTGCTTCTATAAGAGGAGAGAAAGTATGTTAAATGGAATTATAACTGCAATGGTTACACCATTCGAATCCTCTGGAAATATTGATATTAAAACAACAGAAATTTTAATTGAAAAATTAATTGCAAATGGTGTTCAAGGTATTTTTGTATTAGGAACCAATGGCGAATTTCATGTTATAGAAAATGATATGAAAATTAAATTTGCTAAAATAGTTGTAGAAATAGTGGCTAAAAGAGTTCCGGTTTATGCTGGCGCTGGTGGTAACTCCACTGACGAAGTCATTAAACTGGGTAAGCATATGATAGCTGTCGGGGTGGATGCGTTATCGGTAATTACGCCGTACTTTGTTTTATTGAAAGAAAATGAATTATATAATCATTATAAAATGATTGCCGAAAACCTTGCTATTCCAATAGTACTTTATAATATACCTAAAAATACCGGAATTAATTTATCCTTTGAGCTAGTTTCTAAACTGTCTAAAATCAGTAATATCATTGGTATAAAAGATAGTAGTGGTGATATTAATAATATTGCTGGCTATATAGATAACACATCTCGAGATGAGTTTTCAGTTCTTTCTGGTTCTGACTCCCTCATCCTAAAAGCATTGAAAATAGGTGCTACTGGTGCTATTTCAGCTACATCTAATTTACTAACCACCAACAATGTTGAAATATATAAGCAATTTATTGCCGGTAATTTAGATAAAGCTGAACAATGGCAACAATCTCTTGAAGAATTTCGCCGGATTTTAAAATATGCTTCCATTCCTTCTGTTCTTAAACAAAGTTTATCTTTATCTGGTATTGAAGTTGGCGTACCTCGATTACCTGTCTTACCTGTCACGAATCCAAATGATAACCAAGACATAGTCAATACGATAAAAAACTATTATCACTTATAAATAGAGTGGGGAATTATCATGTTTAAAACCAATATACTTACTCGGTTAGAACAAAGTAAATTTTTAGTGATAGCTAGAGTTGAAACATTCAAAAGAGCTCAAGAAATCATTGAGGGTATTTTAGCCGGTGGTATTGATTGTGTAGAAATTAGTTACACAAACAATAACGCTGGGCAAATAATTCAGCAACTTAACCAAGAATATGGTGACAAAATTTTAGTCGGTGCAGGGACAGTACTGGATAGTGAAACCGCCCGATTAGCAATTCTTGCTGGCGCCAAATTTATCATAGCACCTAATTATAGTGAAGCAGTATGCAAAATATGCAATCGTTATCAAATACCCTATATGCCTGGTTGTACCACCATGACAGAAATTGTCACGGCTTTAGAGAATGGTGCTGCTATGATCAAAGCTTTTCCTATTTCAAATTATTATGGCAAATCTTTAGTTAATATCATTAAAACACCGATGCCTTATGTGCCTATTATGTCTTCGGGTGGCGTTACGTTAGAAAATGTTGATGATTGGCTAAATACGGATATTGAATGTATTGGTATTGGTTCCTTATTAACTAAAGGATCGGTTGAGGAAATAAGTAAAAATGCAATTAGCCTTGCAAATGCATTAAAAAAATATAAGGAAAAACATCCGTGATATTACTAATAAATTATGTAATTCATTGATATTTTTAGTAAGGAAGAAGGTATGATTGACTTAAATTCAAAGAAAATTATCCTAACTTTGATTGAAAAATCTTGTGATCAGGAGTATTTATTGAATTTATTGAATATAACTAAACGACAATTACATTATTCAATTTTAAAAATTAATGCATACCTCTCTTCAAATGAACAAAGTGTGGTTGTTCAAAATGCCCTGTATTACTCTTTGCCTGATAAAAGTAAAGCGTTTCTAATTAAGAATTTAATTAACGGAAAAATTGGCAAAAATTATATTTTTTCAACAGAGGAAAGACAAAAATATATTTTTTTAATGTTGCTCTATCACGTAAATACTTATCTTTCTTCATTACATTTTTTATCAGCATTAAATATTAGTAAAACAACTTTAAACAATGATATCAAACAGCTAGAACTTTTATTAAGTTCCGAAGATATTTTAATCACTTATACTAGAGAAAAAGGTTATTCGTTAGTTGGAGATGAATTATCGATCCGTAATTTTTTTCTAAAAAATTTACTCAAAGATTTATCCAATAATTTAGATGATACATTCCTATATGATCTTTTCTTAAACCAAGAGAAGGTTGACTACCTTGATATCAAAAACGATATCAATGAAATTATGCTAAAAAATGAAATTTTATTAGGTGAAAAGAGGAAAAAAGAATTTATCTATACAGTGATATTCTTATTGCCAAGAATGACTAAAAAACTGGAATATATTCCTGTTATCTCAATGCCAAATAAAATCATAATAAAGTTGAAAGAGTATCATATATCATCAGAATTGCTGAAATTATATAAAATAGATGATAACACTTATGAAGTGCAATACTTAACTTCTTTGCTACTGGGCAATTCGGTTGGGAATCGTGATATAAAGACAGTTGATCAGGAGTTAATTTTAAATATTGTGCAAATTATTCTATCGAGATTTGAGCAGCTTTTAGGCATAAAGTTTGATAACAATGATGATATTTCGAAAAAACTCTATAGCCATTTTAGACCCGCGTATTACCGAATACTTTTCCGTTTGCCAATCATTAATCCAATTTTAGATAAAGTAAAAGAAGAGTTTAATAAACTCTTTTTGATTGTAAAAGAAACCTTAAAAGTTATCTATCCGATCATTAATAATGATATTCCAGACGATGAAATATCCTTTTTAACCATTTATTTTGCGGCGATTCTAGATGAAAATAAAATATCAACCAATCAGCAAATTGTTGCCGTAATTATTTGTCAAAATGGTATTGGCAGTTCTTCAATTGTCTATAATAGATTGAAGTTTCTTTTCCCTGATTTTCTATTTTTAGGGCCAATGGAAACTGCAGAAGCTTTAGAGTTAACCAATTTTTTCGATATAATCTTTAGTACTGTAAATAATTTGGTTTTTTATAACCAAAATAAACCGTTTTTTATCGTATCGCCAATCATGTCCGATGAAGAAGAGTATTTATTGCTGGAGCGCGTTTATTCGCAAATTAACTCTTATTTGACCTATCCGAAGATAACTGACTTGATCGATATTTTTAAAAAATACGGTACAATTTCCAATGAAAATGGTATTAAAAAAGAGCTTTATCAGTATTTTTATAAAACAGATAAAAATACAACGATAGAAAATCAAAGTTTAGGCATTCGCCATTTGATCCAAGAAGATTTGATTCAAATAAATGTCTCTGCTAACGATTGGCAAAGTGCCTTATTTACAGCTGCATTGCCATTATTACAAAAGAACTATATCAACCGAAGTTACATAGAGAAAATTATTGAAAATGTTAATTCAAATAGAACCAGTTTTTTGATAACCAAAAATGTCTCTCTTGCTCATGCTAAACCAGAAGATGGTGTTAACTCTCTGTCGTTAAGTATAACGGTATTGAAAAAACCAATTATTTTTAAGAATGATAAAATTCCCACGCAATATATTTTTACTTTAGCAGCAGTTAATAAAACCAGCCATATTAACGCAATGTCAGAGCTGGTTGCTTTGCTTGAGATGCCCGATTTTTATGAAATATTAAACACTGCAACTCAAGCAAACGATATTCTGACATTTATAAGATCTCGATTTCCTTAAGTAATTCGATAAAAGTATACTCCTCAACATTTTTTATAACTATTTAAGGGCGCTTTACTCTACAATAACTAAAAATATGCCCTAAATCATTTTTATATAGTGGGTAATATTGGATCAATGAACGATCGATATTTGTATTTAAAAGTTTAAAGTTAAGTTATTAAAGGATTCCGTTGCTATTCAAATTCTGTATTTTTTCTACGCCTCTCTCTGTTATGTAATTATCAAAATTCTATTAGCAATTATATGATTAATTTAGAGTATGCTATAAAAGTAGTTAAATAAGGACACATCAAGATGATATTGGATAATTAGGATTTATTTATGAGAATATTAGGTTATAGTTTTTCTCTTTTAGCAACAGTAATATTATTATCTGGTTGTATTTATGGTGATATAGATAAGAGCATTCGATATTTTGTAACTACTGGGGCGACGAGATATTGTGAAGCTAATCATTATCCATATTGTGAAATTTATGCACAATGTTATAGAGATTTTTTAGAGCAAATGCCAGCAATGACAGATTCTTTATCAGCGTTTTGGGGTATGTCTAAAGATTATCTTGATGATAAAGAAGATCCCCCAAAAGCAATGGATAATATTTACGCTCAAATAAAAGATAATGAAAAAAAGGTAGAGAAGATTTAAGTTTAGATTATAGTTATCTATTATTTCCGCATAATAGATGTTCATCGATTATTAATGCTAAACAGTATGATATTAGCAATTATCAAGAAGGGATCGATAAATGGATAAAAAGCTATAAACTCTATAATGAATAAAATGTTTTAGGATTCTCTCAATACTGCTTTGAAAATAATAGATATAAATTAAATTGTAAAATTTTGCATATTTGTTGGCTAATAAAAATTAGGGAAATAACTGTTTTCATCCTTTGAATAAGATTCGTTTTCTTTAATCAATAATTATTCGATATTATTTAGCTCAATTATTGATAATATTTTCAGTAGATTCTAATTTATTATTCACATTCATCATTACTTGAATAGCTATAAAATTGAGTATGTTTACCTATTAGTTACAAAGAAGATTGGTAATTAAAGCAAAACTATCATTAATCATCGCATCATAAAGTGTTTTATCATCTTTGTAGACAATACTAATATTAAGTAATCCTTCTAGTATTACCATTCGATAACTAGAGTCCTGTGGATGTAATTAAATTTAAGGTCTGATTAGTGAGCACGGCCAAAATATTGGACATTGCTCACCTCTATAATATTATTATTTAATTAATACAGTTTTTATTCTTCTGCATCAGATAAATTGTTTAATTTGGCCGGTTTTGAAAAAAGAATGATGATCAACTGAATTAAAAAACCGATTAAAACTGCAGAAATACAAGCATTAACACCTAAATTTGCACTTATGTACACACCTAAAGCAGCTCCCAAAGGCCGAGCTCCAAATGTAACTGTCATGATCACCGATGATACTTTAGCTATCATATTACTAGGTGTGACTAGTTGTCTTAGTGATACTGTTGATATAGTCCATATAATAGGCCCAAACCCGAAAAGGAAAAAAGCAATAAAAACTAGTGATTTGGAATGATATATAATGGTTAAGAACATCAAAATGGAGGCAATAAAAGCAGATATAGGTCCTAAAGTCAGTTGAAAACCAAAATTTATTTTTTTCGATATAATTTTGTATAAAAATGAGCCTATTAACATTCCTAAACCGATTAGACTTAATGAAGCTCCAACTTCAAAAGAAGTAAAGGATAGATTATTGATAACATAATAAGCAAAAATTGATAATAACAAGTATTGCGATAAATTAAATACAAAAGCCGTGATAGTTATTGGCATAAGATATTTATTTTTAACTAAAAAAATCAAACCATCACAAAGTTCTTGAAGTATATTTCTTCCAGATTTTTTTAAAAGTGGTTCCTTAGGTAAACATATCAGAAAAATAGCACTTACTATAGAGAGTAAAAAAGCTAAGATGAATGCTAACCCGCCAGATAAATAACTAGCAAGAATACCACCTAAAGCTGGCCCGGCAGTAAAAGCCACGCTTTTGGCAATTTCTATTGATCTATTGGCATTAATCAGTTGTTCTTTTATGATGAAAGATGCCACTAAAGCCGGACTTGCCACACTGTAAATAACTGTACCCATGGCTATAAAAAAACCGAATAATGCAATTTTATTGATTGATAGACTTCCAGAGAACGTCAAATAAAATAATAGAAATATAGCCGTTGCTCGAACTATTTCTATTAGGATCATTAGTTTTTTTCTTGATACTCTATCTGCAATTACTCCCATAGGAATAGAGAGTAATAGAAAAGGCAAAGTATTTATCATTTGTATAAAAGCTGTTTCAGCTGCTGAAGCATTCATAGATAACACAGCTATAATCGGCAGTACTGCTATTATTATTTGTTCGGAGAACTGCGCACATAAATTTGAATAAGAAATCTTATGAATTAGTAATTTATTCATCTTCTCTTCCCATTATTTTTTTATTTTTAACATTTTCCATTTGTCCTATTCCTTATTTGTACTCTATTGTTTATTTTTAGGTTATTGTAAAATTTGTTCAGCCTAAAAAATTTTATTTTCAGTTTTCATGTGCATTTCTGAATTGCAGTTTAGCTTTTCGTAGATATTTTATTTTTAATAACAATCAAACTTTATTGGTTCTGTCTTAATTCTTTTTGTTACTTTTGTATGAAGCTCACTTTGATTTTTACTTAGCTTATAGATGTTGAACCATCTGTTTTAGCTCCTTCCCAACCAATCATTGCGGCTTTGCGATCACATCCCCAATGATATTGTCCTAGTAATCCTGTTGATTTTATAACTCTATGGCAGGGAATTAAGAATGCTACCGGATTATCACCAATAGCCGAGCCAACCGCACGGCTAGCCTTTGGATTATTTATTTTGTCTGCTATGTTGCTATAGGTTGAGAGTTTTCCCATAGGGATAGTCAATAAAGCTTGCCATACCTTCAGTTGAAAATCGGTACCTTTGATATGTAACTTAATTTTATCTAGTCTTGACCAATCTTGTGTAAATACAAGGATTGCATTTTGTTGAATCTGATCTCTATGTTTTTGGAATTGAGCATTGGGATATTGGTCTTTTAATAATTTAAGTGATGACACTTCATCATTAACAAAAGCAATATAACAAATCCCCTTTGTTGTTGATGCAACGATGGTTTTTCCAAAAGGGCTTTCAACAAAACTATAGTTAATTGCTAAGTTTTCACCGCCATTTTTATACTCTCCTGGAGTCATACCTTCAATATCAATAAACAAATCATGTAACCGGCTTGTACTCGACAATCCCAACTCATAGGTGGTATCCAATAATGAGGCTTTTTCTTCTATTAGAAGTTTTTTAGCGTGAGTTATACTGATGTATCTTAGGAATTGTTTAGGACTAACACCTGCCCAGCTAGAAAACATGCGTTGAAAATGATAAGGACTTAAATGTACATGCTCTGCGGCTTGTTCAAGTGTTGGTTGAGATTTATAGTTTTCATTCAAATATCCGATAGCTTTTCTTATTCGAGCAAAATCGATTTGTTCTTGTTTTTGCATCATGAATACTCCATTTCACCGAACTAAGGTTGCTACATAGAAAGTTATTATTTATTTGAATATTGACCAACTTGTTCTTACTCACGGAATAACAAACTTTATTCACAAAAAAACATGTGCGTCAATAGCTCAATTCGTAGTAGCTCCAAATTTTCTTATTAAGTTTTTTCAATGTAAGTTACTTGAATTTCTTTATTAACATTTGACTTTTAACACTACTATCAACCAGTCTTAAATAAACACTTTTAGATAACTTTTTCATGCTTTCTTTATTTTAATTAATGATACATCTCATAATATTTAAAGTTTCAAAAATTAAAAATCCGAATCTTGCTATTAAAATAATTCATTTTGTAAAGAAAATAACGATCGCATTGGCTTATCTTTGATTATGTCTGTTTCAAGTAGATCCCCCACTAATTTCGGTGAACATTGATTATATAGACGCTTATTAGCTTGTACTTTTCTCTTTGAAGTGGTTGCATAACAATATAAACATCCAAAAGAACAGGTATCATATGTTCCAATATCAATACTTTCTAAACATTGGCAGTTGTTTCGCTGATTTTTATCTTTCTTAGCCAATAATAAGCGGCCGGTTATCTTTTCAATACGTGTTTTATCGATACAAGCACCATGAGAAATATTGCAATTTAACAACTCAATTTCCTCAGCACATGTTTGTAAAGTTAGTTGATTATCACTAGCAATTTCAGATAATGAACTGCAAAGATTTAATATGTCAACTACCTGTAATCGATTGATATCTTCTTTGATTAGTGATTGTTGTATGTGCGGATAATCATCAATAAAACTAATGATACAACTATCCGTGTAGCCGCGAAGAGAAGAAGCAATTTGATTAAAAAAATCGATGTGATAATCAATGGTATAATGTTTATTAATTAATATAGGATCATATCGCCAAATAACACGATCTTGTCCAACTTGCTCAGCTAATTGCTTGAATATAGCTATTCGTTTTTGCAAAGCAGGAAGATGTTTTTCAATGTCTGCTTCATAAGCTGTTAATGTAAACTGAAAATAAAAAGGATACTCAGAAAGCTTTACCAGTTTATGTAACATAGAAGATGGGTTTTTAGTCCAAAATACAATACAATCAACTATATCGGGTGATAGAAAAATGCGACTTAACTGCTTTGAATTCCTCGGATTAGGAACCAGTACAAAACCATCTTTTAGACGGTTAAAAAACCACGAAGAGTAAAAAGCAGGAATATCTGTTCGGCGGCTAGCACTAATAATCATAATTTATTTTTCTTTCTTTTCATGGTTCGAATGATGATTTTTGTATTAAAATCCACTTTCAAAGATTCAGTTATTTTTTGTAATGCTTTATTATAAGTCCAATCATCTAGTTGATTTTTCTGTAAGTATGCCATCGTTAACTTAGGTAACTCTCGGAAGTAGATAGAAATAGCCCATGCAACAGCCATCTTAACATAGTAATCATCGTTTTTGATTTGGTTGAACAAAGTAAATACTTTCTGCAAATATTCATCATTCACAAAATGAAAAAGCAACATGACGACAGCAAAGCGAATATCATATGGGGCATCTGATGCAAAATAGGGTTGTAGAAACTGCCATACAATCTCTTTTTCTGAGGCTTCAAACTTCAATCCACAACAAAAACTATCACAGATTGACCAATTATTAATTTTAGAAATAAATTGTTTCACATAACGAGAACGTTCATTCCATGGTAATTTTATTTCACCTATAATCATACCTTGTAACATCACTTCCTCGAAGTATAAGGGATCATCCATCGCAAGGTAGTATTCATAGTCGAGCTGTGCTATTTTTTTTGCTATTTTACGGAGTCTAGGTAATCTCACACCTAATAAATTATCAACATTGGGAATCAGCTTTGTAGCAAAGATTCGATAATTTTCTTCTGCTATTTTTTCAAGCTCTATGCGTATTTTTTCTCTCATAATAGGATTTTATAAATTCTATTATGTATTACAATCTGAATCTTGCTATTTGATAATTATATTCTTTATATTGTAAAAAATGTCTGCGTTTCGCTCAAAACTGACTAGCCGTGGGGATTGCAATTGTCGCAATGCAATATTTTCGTTCTGTGCATCCGCCTGCAGGTGCTAATCCATTAGTTATTTTACTAACTGCAGATAAAATAGATTATGATTTTACTTTTCTTTTATTTCCGGTGTTGTCTGGTGCAGTAATATTAGTTGCTATTGCTTATATAATTAATAATCTTTTCAATAAAAAACATTGGCCTATTTACTGGTTGGCACTATTTAATAATAACAAGGAATCATAGTTTATTGATATAACTGCTATTAGCAAAAAAACAGCATACTATTCAATTTTAAACAATTTGGTTTGTTGATCTAAATAGGTAAGTAAATCTGGCATGCGATGTTTGCCTGCCATAGATTTAATATGATCTGCAGTTTTAGTTAACTCTATTCCTAATGTCGTGATGTATAAAGGTTTATTACTTTTGCTGCGTGTCACTTCTATCACATATTGGCTATTATCAGCAAAGAACTTTTTAGCAACACCAATAATAGGTATCTTTTATCAAGAGTTTGATATAGATGACCACCTAAGCCAAGTTCACCTTCATTTAAATGGGCATAACCATCCACAATAATCGTCTCAATCGCAATGAAATCGACTTGATAAAATAGCGCTAATAACATGGTAAATCAAGTTGATAAAATTGGCCTGATTGATATGGGGCAACATTTGATTGGTAATCAGTGATAACGGATTTTATCTCTTTAATACTATCAGTAAATTGCTCAAACAAAATACCGACCGTTTTCGCTTTATCATCTAAATAGTAAACATCTATTGCAAGTATCATTTTTTTAAATTCCTTTTTAGAGTAGAATAGCACTGCTCTCATATATATCTCTCTATTAAAAAACAATTTGTCGTTTGTTTCAAATAAATAAAAATTTAGTTCCTGATACATCTTGTTAACTGTTATTGATCCAATTACGCCAAAAACATTGGTCGTTTAAATTAGATCGACACTAGGAGGTTAGTAATGTATTTACTCGAAATGGCACCAAAATTCTTAGTTGCACTTATTATTTTACTGATCTACGTTAAATTATCAGGTAAAAGCCAAATAGCGCCGATGTCGCAATTAGATCAAGTTGGTAGCATGGTTATTGGTGCGTTGGTAGGGGGAACGTTACTCAATGCTAATGTTTCAGCGTGGGAATCAGCTGGAGCAGTAGCGATTTGGGCGGGACTGCTTATTTTAGTTAGATTCATCAAATCTAAAAACTCAAAATTACGCGATGCCATCGACGGTGAACCGATACAATTAGTTAAAAATGGTCATCTGCTATCTGACAATTTTATTAAAGCAAATTTACCAGTTAGAGATTTCGAAACGTTAATTAATATTCAAGGTATTTGCGCATTTAGTGAATTAAAACAAGTTTGGTACGAATTAAATGGCTCTTTAACTATTATCAAAAAAGGCGATAAAGATATAGCGGTATTGGTGATTGAAAATGGGGCGATTAGTCAGGATAATCTTGAACAATTACATAAAAATGAAACTTGGCTTAAGCATGAAATTAAAAAACAAGGATATAAAGATATCAAAGATATTTTTTGTGCTGAATGGTTTGATGATAAATTATTAGTTTATCCCTATGATGAAGTGCGTAAAGCTGAACATGATAATAAAAAATAATTAATAACAGTAAACAATAATAAAGGGAGGGACCATTCTCTCCCTCCCATCAACAGATAGATTATCGAAGTTGACTATCTTTACTTCCACGACGGTTATATAAGATTGCCGACTTAGCCAATTGCTTATCCATTTCTTGTTGGCAATTAACACAGTATTGTACGCCAGGCAAAGCAAGTTGTCTTGCTTTAGCAATTGCATCACCACATTCAACACAAAAATCAGCACTTGGTTTATCGTGTTTTAGTTGGCGTCTGGCAAGTTCAATAGCATCAATAATTGTGCTTTCAATTTGTTGGTTAACAGCATCATCAGATGCCCAGCCACTAGCCATTATTTCACCTCCTAAACAATTACATTAGATTAATAATATGGTGATTATTTGACCAGTTTCAAGTAATATAACCGCAAAGCTATCAAGCAAAAGTAAGTGTTGTGTTTTAAAATAAAGATCATTTCTATTAATATCATTTAATTGGAGGTTTTTATGCAACAATATGAACAAGCAACATTTGCCGGTGGTTGTTTTTGGTGTATGGTAAAACCTTTCGACAAATATGAAGGTGTGATTAGTGTGATTTCTGGGTATACGGGAGGCCACACAGTAAATCCAACTTATCAACAAGTTTGCCAAGGTAATACTGGTCATACTGAAGCTGTACAGATAACGTTTGACCCAACTGTGATCAGCTATAAAAAATTACTGGAAATTTTTTGGCAACAAATTGATCCAACTGATTCACAAGGACAATTTGCTGATCGGGGAGATTCTTATCGACCGGTGATTTTTTATCATAATAAATTTCAACAGCAGCAAGCAATCGCATCTAAACAAACATTAGAAGAAAGTAAACGATTTAATCATCCCATTAATGTTGCTATAGAGCCAGCAACAACATTTTATCCGGCAGAAGATTATCATCAAGATTACTATAAAAAACAACCAGAACATTATAACCGTTATTATCGCTTATCTGGACGAGCCAATTTTATTGCTGACAATTGGCAAGATAAGCCATCCACAAAGAGTGAGTAATTTATGCAAGACTTCCCGAAATACAGCAGTAAACAAAGATGGATTCATTGGTCATCGATGATATTGGTGATAACAGTAATTATGCTACTGGTATTAAAAGTGACAATGGCGTATGTGATTGGGGGGATGACAATGGTGTATTTATTGCATAAATCTTTAGGTATCATGGTTTTTATATTTACGATTTGGCGAATTATAGTGATCTATCGTCAAGTCGCACCAGATGTTTTATCTAAAGATGAAAAACTAGCACGAATTTTGGCAAAATCTACTCAAGGATTTATCTATATTTTACTACTCGTTGCACCGCTATCTGGTTATTTGATGAGTGGCCGAGATCTAAATGTCTTTGGTCTAATATCTGTTCCGGCCATTGCTATGCCAAATTCGACACATCAAATGTTTCATTCAATGCATCTAATCAGTGCTTACATTTTAGCTATATTGGTTATTATTCATATATTAGGTGCGTTGTATCATTATTTTTGGCTTAAAGATAAAGTATTGCAATCGATGTTGAGCTGTAACGACTAATATCAACTTAAAATTGGTAATATTAATAGCATCTATAACGTAACGTGAGGCAGATAAATCATGAATAAATCAGTGAAAGATAAGGCTATAGCAGCATTAACACCTATGCAATATCATGTTACTCAACAAAATGGCACTGAGCCCCCATTTGACAACCAATACAATGCCAACTATCGGGAAGGTATCTATGTCGATATCGTCTCAGGGGAACCACTATTTACGTCATTAGATAAATTTGATTCTGGCTGTGGTTGGCCCAGTTTCTCCAAACCGATTAATCAGCAACAAATTATAGAAAAAGAAGATAACAGCCACGGTATGAACCGGATAGAAGTGCGTTCATCAGAGGCTGACTCCCATCTTGGTCATGTATTCACTGATGGCCCTGCAGCGTTAGGTGGATTACGTTATTGTATTAATTCTGCTGCGTTGAAATTTATTCCAAAAGAAGAACTTGAAACGCAAGGTTATGGTGAATATTTAAGGCTATTTAAATAAATTAATTTAATGGATCTTTTATCAAATTAATAGATGCTGAAAAATAAAATTACCTGAATGAATTTCTACTCCTAATAAACAAATATATAAGTAAATCTGCTTATATTTGCTGTGAACATTTTGCTTGTTTGATATGAAAGATAATATTGGCATATATCAGAGCATTGTATATGCCAATACCATTTTTAATGAGTAATGATAATTCTCATAAATATGCTAATTTTTGCGCTTAAATAAAATATAACTAATTAATAAAAACACTAAGCTGGTTAGCATTGAACCTACAATAGGATAAATTCCCATTACAATACTGACTTGAGCAAAAAGATTATCGGCAATATAGAAAATAAATCCAAAACTAATACCAATAATCACTCTAACCCCCATCGAAACACTACGTAACGGGCCAAAAATGAAAGATAAAGCCAATAGTAACATCACCGCTACTGACACAGGTTTAATCAGTTTTTTCCAAAACAATAGATCATAATATTTGGTATCTTGCCCAGAATCCTTCAAATATTGTGAATATTGATATAAACCAGATGCGGATAAAGATTCTGGCTCAAAGGCGACAATACTTAATTTATCAGGAGTAATATTGGTTTTCCATTGCATCGTCAACATATTGATACTAGTTACTTGGTTGGAATTGCTTAAATCGTTTTTTTCAATTTCTGACAAAGTCCAAACACCATTCTCAAATGCACCTCTGTTAGCATGGGTGATCGAAAGAAGTTTATTTTTATCTACGCTATAAATATCAATATTCGATATTGCACTGTCATTATCAACATGGCCAATATAGACATAGTCATTACCATCTTTAGCCCACAAACTCCCTTGCTGCGCTAATAAGGAATCACCATAAAGTTTTTCTGAACGCATATTGCGAGCGGTTTGCTCACTAATTGGCGCAACCCATTCGCCAATAGCCATAGTTAAAATTACTAAAGGTAAGGCTGTTTTCATTACAGCTAAAGCAATTTTAAATCGGCTAAATCCTGATGTTTCCATGACAATGAGTTCACTACGTGAGGCTAATATACCTAAACCGATTAAGCCGCCCAACAGAGCTGCCATAGGAAAAAATACTTCTAAATCTTTTGGTACCATGAGTAATGAATAAAAACCAACAGAAACCGCATCATAATCCACTTTTATTCTTCTAAGTTGATCAATAAAACGAATAATTCCTGATAGACTAATTAATAAAAATAAACAAATCCCAATGGTATTTAAAATAGTTTTACCTATATAACGATCTAAAATCGAAAACATCGTTCACCCCTTATAATGCACTATATTTTAAACGAAGTTTACGCATAAATAAGTTATCCCAACAATTTAGAATTAAAGCTAAAATAAAATAACCTATATTAATGAGATAAAACCATAAAGCAGGATCTAATCGGCCTTTGCCGGCATTAGCTTTAACTGAGCTGGAAATTAAAAAATAGACTAGATAAAGTAATAGTGCCGGTAAAATCTGTGCCAATCTACCTTGCCGTGGGTTTGAAACACTTAATGGTATGACTAAAAAAGCCATCAAAGGAACTGAAATAATTAGCGTTAAGCGCCAATACAATTCAGCTTGGGCTTTTGCGGTAGAATTCTGGTGTAGTTCAAGTAACCCTAATTGTTGCACATCAGCTTTATCATCATCAACATTTGTATCTAACTCTTTAGGTTTTATGATTCCCAAATAGTTATGAAAATTCGATATACGAAAATCTTTTAGCTGGGCAGTGCCTTCATAACGATTCGCATCTTCAAGGGTGATGATTTGATTACCATCGGCGTCTTCTTCAGTTTTTCCTTTATTGGCAATAATGATAGACGGGCGCTGATTATTTCTAGGATTGATCTGGGCAATAAATACGTTGTCTAACTTATTGTTATCGACATTGCCAATATAAATAACTGAATTGCCATCCGGTGTTTGTTGAAATTGTCCTGCAAGTAGGCCTGCTAAACTTGGATTAATTTTTGCGTTCTCAACTAATTGATCCTGTTTTACGCTAGACCAAGGACCAAACCAAAGACTATTAAGAGCTGTCAGTGTACATGTCATTACACAAAGTAAAAATACGACTTGATAGTTAAGTCTCTTTTTTACACCACAAGCATGCATCGCGACCATTTCACTATCAGAATAAAGTCGACCAAAGGTAACAAGCACACCTAAAAAAAGGCTTAACGGCAAGATAAGATCAGCCATATTTGAAACACCTAACACCAATAATGGCATAATCAAATCTCGAGGAATGCTGCCATCGATTGCGCTGGATAAAATTCTGATTAATTTTTGAGAAAAGAAAATCAGCAATAATATAAATAATATTGCCCCTTGAGTTTTCATTGTCTCTTTAATTAAATATCGGCGAATTATCACATTATTACCTATCTATTCGTCTTATAAAATCTAACTATTATAATCCGATTTGTACTATTTCGTTATCTTTTTGTTGCTATCGTTTAATGAACCGATAAAATGTTATTATTCATATTCGATACTTTTTAAGAGAAACCTATGCAATACGCAATCAAAAACAACCTTGCTATAACTAAACAAAAAGAAGAATGTTTAGTTATTACTGTCCAATTAGGTAAATCACAATCTAATTTAATCAAAGAGATAGATGAAGAAAATAATGGTTTGATTAGTCAATTGATAAAATCAGGTGATATTAATTGTCAGTTAGGTAAAACTACATTTTTATATACATTGGCAAATTCAACCAAACAAAAAATATTAGTAGTGGGGTGTGGTGACGTAAAAAGTTTTGATTTAAATGCCGCCAAAAAAGTGATTCAAGCTACAATTAAAGAGCTTGCTAGCAAAAAAATTAACCACATATGTTGGGATATTTTGACCTTAAACTCAGCAATAAGTGGTGAAATTGCTAAGCAACTACCGCAAATTGTTAGCGAATTAACTTATTGTTTTGATGAGTTCAAATCAACAAAATCAGAACAACCGTGCTTACAAAAATTGACACTGCTTTATGGCGACAAAAAGACTGTCAACCAAGTTGAAGGCCAATTATCGCAAGGGCAAATTATTGCAAAAGCTATTAGTAGCACGAAAAATATAGCTAACATGCCATCGAATGTCTGTAATGCTAAATACTTAGCTGAACAAGGTAAAAGTTTAGGTCAACAACATACTAATTTAAAAGTCACCTGTTTTGGCGAAAAAGAATTAGCAAAACTCAACATGAATGCTTATTTAGCTGTAGGACGAGGATCTGCTAATGAATCAATTATGACGGTGATTGAATACCATGGCGCTAAAGACAAAAAAGCCCAACCTTATGTATTAGTCGGTAAAGGATTAACTTTCGATTCAGGCGGTATATCTATTAAACCTTCTGCTGGTATGGACGAAATGAAGTATGATATGTGTGGTGCGGCAACCGTGTTTGGCGTAATGCAAGCAGTAGCCGAGCTGAAATTACCAATCAATGTCGTCGGTGTAATGGCTGGCTGCGAAAATATGCCTGATGGAAACGCTTATCGCCCGGGTGATATTTTAACGACCATGTCAGGTATTACTGTTGAAGTAATTAATACCGATGCTGAAGGCCGTTTAGTCTTATGTGATACCTTGACCTATGTAGAACGCTTTAACCCCAAAACAGTCATTGATATTGCGACATTAACCGGTGCTTGTATTGTGGCTCTCGGTCACCATTACACTGGTGTAATGGGTAACAATCCACAATTGGTGGAACAACTTGTTACCTCATCAAATAAAGCTGGTGATAAGGCATGGTCTTTACCGATTGATAGTGATTTCCAAGATCAAATCAAATCGACTTGCGCTGATATTGTCAACGCTGGTGGCCGAGATGGCGGTACAATTACTGCTGCTTGTTTCTTATCGCGCTTTACTGAAAAATATCAATGGGCACATCTTGATATCGCTGGCACAGCTTGGAGATCAGGTGCCAACAAAGGTGCAACTGGCCGACCAGTTGCTATGTTAATTCAATACTTACTTGATCAAAATAAGTAGATAAACATCATGAAAAAAGTGATTTTCTATTTACTAGAAAACCCAACCCCAGCTAATGATGCTGGGGTATTCTTTCAAGAAAAATTAGCCTGCGAAAAAATTGTCGAAGCATGGCATAGTAAACAACGAGTGCTCGTTGCTTGCCAAGATCAAGCGCAAGCTGAGCGAATTGATGAATATTTATGGCAACTTAATACCGATGATTTTGTTCCTCATAACTTAGCTGGTGAAGGCTTAAAAGGCGGATCGCCAGTTGAAATCTGCTGGCCACAAAAGCGCAGTAGTGGTGCACGACATTTATTAATAAACCTACAACAACAATTTCCAGAATTTGCCGGTGTTTATCGTGATATTATCGATTTTGTTCCTATTGATGACCAACAAAAATCATTAGCTAGAGAAAGATATAAAGCTTATAAAGAAGCAGGTTTTAATCTCAAAACTATTCCAATTACATGTCGATGATCAAAAGTATTAAAAATTGACTTTAACCAAACTAGTTTACAGAAATATGATAAATAAAATATAAAAAAACCAATGAAATACTTTTTATTTACTCCGATATAATCACCATATAGAACTAATCATCAAACAAAAAAAAACGTCCGAAAAGCAAAGAACCAAAAAATTCGAGGAACGGGTTTTTTAACGATATTAATTGATGCTTTAAAAGTTTAACGTATTAATAATATTTACAAAATTTAACAATTTAGCCTCAAAAAGTGGTTGCGAGGTTTTTTTTATGTCTTTATAATTTTAAACAATTTTAAGTAGGCTTATCGATCTTTATTTAGTTAATCAAACTAACAATGGAAGATAAAATATCAAATTAAACATAAAGTTAATTGACAGGATGTCGAATATGCATTATAATTTTAAACACCAAACACCAAACACCAAACCTGCTCAACCTATAATTTAATTTCAGCTAATTACCTCAATTCAAGTTTACTTTTTCACGATAGTTTATCTTTTCACAGAAAATCCAAGTTAATATCTAGTCTTAGTCCATATCAATTTAGCCAAAGAACAAAAAAAACAAAACGCCGTTTAGTTCAGCTTTCCCCTTGTAGAGATTTCATAGCAAATACAATGCGTTGTATTTTTGCTTTAACAAATTTTTCATTATTATCCGTTTGTTTATCTCTGGTTAAACCGTTTATTTATATTTTATTTATTTTATGCTTTTTAGGTTTCAGTCAAAAAAGCCTAGCACTTACAGCACATAGTATAAATGTCATTATTGGTAATAAACCGAAAGTTGTCGATATTGAAGGTGCATCGAAAAAACATGGTTTTACTGTTAATGGTGTTTTATATAGTTCAAATACCAATAACCTAAGTGACACACAAATCAATCAGTTTGATGGTAATTTAACAATTAAAGACTTTATTATTAAAGATTATGCAATGAATGATTTAGATGTGATGGCTAATTATGATGATACCGATGGTGATGGCATTCGCAATAATACTCCGTTCACCGTAGAAGAAACAAATTATAGCTGGTTTGATAATAAAGGGATAAAAATCGAAAATAATGAAAAAATAATTGGTTGTGGTAGTGGTATTTCCATGCCGTTAACTTTAACTATTACAACTAAAGTAAAAACCTATTCCGAATATGGTATTCCTAATGAAAGCGAGTATGTTGATATCACTCAAAAATACAAAATTATGGCTAAACCTGAAATCTGTTATGCTAAACCTTATGGAATGATACTGTATCCACAATATGTTTGGGGAAGTGTTAGACCAGTACCATATCAAGGAAGTCTTGATTGTCTTTTATCTGGTTATGCTGAGCATGAATTTGAATCATCGCTTTTTGATGACAGTAAACACTGGGTTAATGGTTGGAATTATGATAATAGCCGAGAAAGGGATAGCTATTGCGGTGGTGGTTATAATGCGAATGTTTTTGATCCAGTTAATGGTTTTAAAGTGTCAGCTTCTCCTCATTTCCCTACCACTGGCTTTCCAGGAGCAAAATTTCAATTAATTATGACTGGTCATCAAGATGATTTTGAATATACGTTTTCGGCAACGCCAAATGATGGTATTACGGTTGATAAACAAGGTTATGTTATGTTGATTAAAAAGCCGATAGGTCCTGTTACAATAACTGCAAAATTTAAACATGATCGACAAGTTCCTGAACAAAACTATACTTTCAATTTAACCGGTATATGGGCGGTACCATATGGAAATGACTATTATACCTATCAGCAAACCGTTAATTTGTGTGGTGGAGAGTCGAATATTCCCTCAAGGACTGAAATGTCAAATTCTCCAAATGCACCAATGTCATGGACAGAATGGCCACTTGAATGGGATGCCTTTACTCGTACTATAGGACAAGGACTTTTGAGCGAATGGGGTATGACAATTAAGAATACTTACCCTGATTCAAATTGGTTTAGTGGATTTTTGTGGTTTTATTCTCGAGATCAATATATTGATCCTGTGAGTGATTCAGACTATTTTATGGATAGATTTGCTATTGATGCTTGGATTGGGCAGATTAAAGTTTACAAAAAATCAAACGATTTACATGCAGTTTGTAAACAATAAAAAGTTTATTGAAAAATATTATTAATTAAATGAAAACATGCAAGTACTCTACCATTTACTCTTCTTTATTTTTGAATTTGAGAATAAAGAAGAGGATTATTAAGTTGCTAAATGCACAACAAAAATGTTTTACGCAAGCGTAAGCTTTATTCAGAAAAAGCTAACATCTAAATAAACCCCAAATACAACAAACGCTTTTTATAAAAAACTGAAAAATTTTGTGTAAAGGGTATATTTTTCTTAAAAAAAATGGCATTATTTAAACCGACATAGCTTGATTTATCAATCAAGTTTTAGAACTACCAAGCTACTCGTATTATTTATGTGAAAATAAGTAATAAACCGATCCACAAATATTAATGCAATTCTTAATTTCAAAGTACTATAAGAGCGTTTAATTCGTCATAAAGATATCAATAGTTGTATTGTCAAACATAAAATAAGTTTTTGGTTATTCTGTATTTGTCTGCTTAATTAATATTTATTATTGGTATTGTTATATCTTGATTACTGAATTTTTTAACAATTTAAAATTTCTGTTCGTGCTTTATTTTTTATAAAAACATAAGGTGGAGCCTTACAAATGTTAAAATACAGTCGGTTAATGACATATCTATACGCTACTAGAAAATTAGCGACTAATTTCGGGATTAAATCTGCAAGATATACCACAAGATTTCATATTCGATATTACTCATTATTTCATTTACTTAATCAATATTCCAAAAGGCTACTATTAACGCAAAGATTATATGATTTTAGTCGTTTAATCTTTATTGTTAATATTATTCTGGCGACTAATGCTTATGGTTTAAATGTAATTAATATAACGACATCCAACGCCATTCAGGGCCATGAACCCCATTTTACTATTGATAATGGTGTCAGCAAACTAGATAAGTTTGATGATTTTTTTTGGATCAATTTATCAGACGGTACCACTATCCAAGCTTCACAAGATACTTCTAGCTTCAATAACCCAATAGAATTACCATTAGACATGGAAACCTTTGCTAGTATCAAAACTTTTGTTCCTTTACCTAGCGCCGGTAATGCGAATTACCCAAAATTAGATATGATGGAGTTATTAAAACCACCTTATAGTTATTTTGGCGATGATGATGGTGACGGTTACGATACTACTGGACAATTTACCGCCACAGCAACAGGTAATCTCAGTTTAAAGTGGGAATCACCGTATCCTGGACAATCGACTTTTTATGACATTACGCCAATAGTTCAACAAAATATTAATGCATTAATGAATAACTGTAATGGCCCGTATAAACTAACCATTACTGCCACTGATACCACACTAATCACACCTTATGGTGATCCCCAACAAAACACTATTCCCTCTAGCAGCCATTCTTATTACATTAAACCGAATAAATTATTAGCAACGACTTGTTATGCTCAACCTAGTTTGGTTTATCATAATCAAATTCTTCCATCAGGAGGTTATGACGTATCAGGTGCATTATGGGATGAAGGTTATTTATCAAATGATGGAGGAGTAACACGCATACCAGGCCGAGGATATAAAGTTATAAATGCCTCGAATAGTGGTGATTATGATGGGGTAAATCAGGTGATGAAGAACAACTTTCCCAGCACTGGCTCTCATGGGTTTTATTTTTACTTAATATTTGGTGGAGTTGAACCACAAACTGTCTTAAATGCTAATGGTCCAACAGTAAATGCCGAAGAAGGGGGAAATGTGACCTTATCCCTTAGTGCTGGCTCGACTGAAAAATGGGAATATTTCGGTGGTTCCTTTGGAATAATCGAACCTGCTTTAAAAGTAACGCTAAACGGTCCTCGTTACAATTCAAATGATAAACTATTTAGACCATCCACTTTTAAGATATATCTTGATAGGGCTAAAACTAAATTACTGTATGAATTTAGATTAATGCGATGGTACATTCCTCAACCAGTTGTCAATTATGCCAAGAGTACATCGTCTTTGTCTGAAGTTATTGCTGCTCAAAATAAGGCTAAAGAATATTGTAGTAATTTTGGTTTTGGTTATCGTTTGGCTGAAGTCAACGATTATGTTAATACATTGAGTCCAAAAAATGGATGGAATATTGGTATCCCCAATCGAAATGGTACATGGTATTCTCGTCAGTTAAGTTATCGAGATAATGGACAATGGATAGGTGGAATTAATAGCGAATGGGGGTGCATGGTTAATGATTGGTATGCGACAACGCAATATTCACTTCAATGCTCAGGCTATCCGGGCAGTGATTGGGATTCCTATTATTACTTAACCGCTAGTCAAGCAAGCAATGCAACCGTATCAATCAATAATGGCAAACCAATCATTAATCATTTGAATTTTGGTATACCGCTTTTGTATGACTTTAATCAATATGGAGATATATACCGTATTGCTTGTGTTACACCTTAGTCTTAAATTTAAAAAAATTAAGCATATTCTATTTGTTAGTTTGCTATTTTTTTAATTGTAAATAGAACATTCATAGCCGTGGAAAAATTGACAATTATTAAATTTATTTTTAAATGAATTTCAATTTCAATGACATTATAAATATGGAAGTTATACAAAGTGTTATGAAATGTAATAATTATTTAGTCTATCAAAGTTGTTTAGTAATGCTTAATTAGTCTATATACCGGACATTGAAATGGTTTTTTGATTTTGTTACTTTGTTGCGCTTTTAAACATGAATAGGAAATAACATATGAAGAAAGCATTAGTAACACTCTCAATAGTTACGTTGTTAACTGGCTGTAAAGTCGAGCTAGCCCCAATTGTAAATCTAAGTGACATTAACAGTGAATCGGCTAAAACAATACAATCAAAATTAATTGTTGAAGTTATGTCATGTAAAAGTTATGAAGATTCAAGACAAGAGTCTTCAGATGTAAAGGATGCTAAAGAAGCCATTGCTAAAGTGTTTAATAATGCTAAATATATTGAATGTTATACTGAAAAAATGGATTCAAAAGCGTTATTTGAAATTCCGATTACGGTGGGTGGTAAAAATTCAGTTGATGGTATTCAAATTACCAATACGGATATTGGCGGTGGAATGGTAATTAAAATGTCAGATAATTTAAAACATAATTTTGAACGTCAAAAAAAAGCATCATTTATTGATATAAATCCACTAATAAAAATAACCATAAATAATGACATCAATAAAGATCAAGATATTGTTGTTCATGGTATTTTGGCAAATAATAAAACTTACCTTCCTTATTCATGGTATAATATAAAAGCAAATGAAAATCAAATATTTAATCTATCTGATGTTTCGGTATCTTCGTTGATTCAAAATGGGGAAACGCTGGTATATGAAGATTTTGATAAACGTGTTGAGATAACAAAACCAGAATAATAAATAGTCAAAAACCCTCATCAGAGGGTTTTATATTATCTTAACTGAATCAGTTTTGACGATCTTTTAGCTCAATTATTAAAATAACCATATGAAAAATATTTAATTATAATTATTTTTGCATGGTAATTAAAATAATTACTGTAACAAGTGAATATTAATAATAGAAAATTTTTTTATTTTTTAGCAAAAGCTTTTGATAAAACTTAAATAATCATAGGTAGTTAACTATTTTTCATAAAATCATGAGCGCCAGCCGGAAATAATAACCACAGTTCCCAATAAAATAATACCCGCGCCAATTAAGTCAAAACTAGACAATTTAACATTATCAACCAATCTAAGCCAAATCATTGATACGATAATATAGATACCGCCATAGGTAGCATAAATACGGCCACTTGCTTCTGGATGTAATGATAGTAACCAAGCAAATAACATTAAACTTAGTATAGCTAATCCCAAAAAACAATGAGATGCTGTTTTTTTGAACCAAATATAGACACAATAGCAGCCAAAGATTTCAGCTAAAGCAGTTAAAAAGAAAAGACTAATAATTTTCAGCATAATGTAATCCTAAAAGAATCAATATAACTATTTTATCATAATGTATTGTATTACTGGTTGGCGATTTACAGGCATGCATTTAGCATTGAAAAGCAATATGCTAAAGATTATTTATTATCGATTGGGGCAATACCGACCCATGAGAAGAAAAAATTCCTATGTATATTAATGTTACAAGAATGGGATAAGAAAACTAAACAATACCAAAAAGTTTTATTTATTCTTTATGCAGGTAAATAATTATTTAAAATTAATTACCTAGTGATAAATAAACTGACAACAAATTAAACTCTTCTTTTTAAAAAATCCTTAAAGCAAATTACACCCCAAAAATTGAGAAGAGGGGGTTTTTAATCACATCTAATCCAATATTGCTTGATCTTTCTGGTTAAAAATTGAATCTATATCAAATTAGGCTATAATGCCGCATCGTTTAATTTTTGTTATTAAAGATGAATATTGGTTTTATTGGCGCAGGTAAAGTGGGTTGTACTTTGGCTAAATATTTTAGTCTTTGTGGTCTGAAAATTACTGGTTTTTATAGTCGTGATTATCAACAAACACAAGCGGCAAGTGAATTTATTGGTAGTGAAGCATATTTAACTTTATCTACCTTAATAGCAAATTGTGATTGTCTATTTTTGACTGTGCCGGATAGTCAAATTAGTTCTGTATGGCAAGAGGTTAGTCGATTACCGATTGAGAATAAATTGGTTGGTCATTGCAGTGGTTTGCTGACATCGCAGCTATTTACTATCGATCAGATTGTTCATCCTTTAGCTTTTTCGTTACACCCTTTATCGGCAATTTATGATCGTTTTATCTGCTACAAGGACATGGCTAAGGTATCTTTCACTTTAGAAACCAATAATCCCTTAGCATTAGCTAAATTACAACAGATGTTGTCACCTTTGGTTAATGCGATAGCAATATTATCGGCAGAACATAAAGCGCTTTATCATGCTGCTTGCGTTATGCTAAGTAATCATGTCATTGCCTTAGCTCAAGTTGGCAGTGATATGTTGGCATGGTGTGGTTTAGATCCCCACTTTTGCCAACAAGCATGGCATGATCTATTTTTAGCGAATGCCAAAAATATTTGTAATGTTGGTACTATAAATGCATTAACAGGTCCGGTTGAACGCAATGATGCAAATACTATAAAACAACATTTACTCAACTTACCTGCTGATATAAAACCTTTATACCAACAATTATCGACAGTATTACTTAATCTTAGTCGGCAAAAACATCCTAATAGGGACTATCATCAATTAGAACTGGAGCTGTTACCTTGAAAAATACAATTCTAACTTTACAACAACGTAAACAAAATCAACAAAAGATCACCATGTTAACTGCTTATGACTACACAACAGCAAAACTGATGGACGATAGCGGTGTAGATTGTTTATTAGTTGGTGATTCATTAGGAATGGTGATGCTAGGCTATGAAAGTACGGTTTCTGTCACCATGGAAGATATGATTCATCACTCTAAAGCAGTGGTAAAAGGAGCTAAAAACGCATTGGTTGTGACGGATTTACCGTTTATGTCTTACCATGCTTCTGTCTATGATGCTGTATATAATGCTGGTCGCTTGATTCAAGAGGGCAATGCACATGCTGTAAAACTAGAAGGGGGGCGAGCATTTTGTGAACATATTAAGATGATTGCTCAAGCATCGATTCCCGTTATTGCCCATATTGGTTTGATGCCACAATCAGTATTAGCATTAGGCGGTTACAAAGTACAAGGTAGAGATTACCAAGCGGCTAAAGATATAATTTTGGATGCATTAGCAGTTGAACAAGCCGGTGCTACAGCTATTTTACTCGAATGTGTACCTGCCGATTTGGCTAAATTTATTACTGAACTTGTTAGCATACCAACGATCGGTATTGGTGCTGGTCATGGTTGTGATGGTCAAGTGTTAGTTTATCAAGATATGTTGTCAATGTATGACGGTGTATCATCTAAATTTGTTAAATCTTTTGCGCCAATTGGTGATCAAATGAAGAAAGCATTTGCCGATTATTGCCAAGAGGTAAAACAGCAACAATACCCAGCATCAATACATGAGTTTGCCATTGACGGTGATATTATGACTCAACTCAAATCTGAATTTTCTAAATAGCCAGAAAGGATAATAATTGTGAAAGTTGTAACAACTATTGATGAAGTTCGTCAGCAAGTTAAATCATGGCGTAAAAACGGTGAAACCATTGGTTTAGTGCCAACCATGGGGTATCTGCATGAAGGTCATCAGAGCTTAATGGCTGCGGCTAAACAAGATAATCAAAAAGTGATTGTCACCATTTTTGTCAATCCAATGCAGTTTGGCCCGAAAGAAGACTTAGCCAGTTATCCTCGTGACTTAGAACGTGACAAAAACGCCTGTCAACAAATGGGGGTTGATTTGATTTTTTGTCCATCAGCCAGTGAAATGTATGATGCCAATTTTAATAGCTATGTGAATGTTAATGGCCTAACTGATGCTCTTTGCGGCAAAAAGCGACCAGGCCATTTTAAAGGTGTTTGTACTGTGGTTACTAAGTTATTTAATATCACGCAACCTGATCGAGCCTATTTTGGTCAAAAAGATGCTCAACAACTAGCGGTTATTCAGCGTATGGTAAGTGATCTTAATATTGACATCGAAATTATCGGTTGCCCAATTGTGCGTGAAAGTGATGGACTAGCTAAAAGTTCTCGCAATAGCTATTTATCGCAACATGAACGTTTAGCCGCTATCTGTTTGTATCAATCAATCGAGTGTGCCCAGCAAATGATTCAAACCGGTGAAAAATCAGTACAAACCATCTTAACCGCGATGAAGAATATTATAAATGCACAGCCGTTAGCTAAAATTGATTATATTGAATTTGTTGATTATGCAACATTAACCGCGGTTGATCGTTTAAATCAAGATAGTTTATGTGCTTTGGCAGTTTATATTGGTAAAACCAGATTGATTGATAACTTTATCTATCATCATTAGTATTTACCATTCTAATCGTTCATAACGTTAAGACCACTTGCCAACAAGTGGTTTTTTTATACTAATTTCATTGTTATCTGATTTAAATTTGATTTAATCAAACACTTTATTCGTCTAGTAATTTATTGTTAAATCATTTTACGGTAGAATGATTACATTTTTATGCCTTGAATTAGGATTGATAGCTTTATTATGAAAAACACGACTTATAATCCACAAGAAATCGAACAACCTATTTATCAACATTGGGAAGAAAGTGGTTACTTTAAGCCTAATGGTGACAAATCTCAACCAAGTTATTGTATTGCTATTCCACCACCAAATGTAACTGGTAGTTTGCATATGGGACATGCTTTCCAACAAACCATTATGGATGCGCTAATACGCTATCATCGTATGCAAGGCAATAATACATTATGGCAATCAGGCAGTGATCATGCCGGCATTGCAACGCAAATGGTGGTAGAACGTAAAATTGCTGCTGAAGAAAACAAAACTCGTCATGACTATGGTCGTGAAGCGTTTATCGAAAAAATTTGGCAATGGAAAGCTGAATCAGGTGGTAGCATCACTAAACAGATGCGACGTTTAGGCGATTCGGTTGATTGGGATCGTGAACGCTTTACTATGGATGAAGGGCTTTCAAATGCGGTTAAAGAAGTTTTTGTAAGACTCTACCAAGAAGATCTGATTTATCGTGGTAAACGCTTAGTTAACTGGGATCCAAAATTACGTACCGCAATTTCTGATCTTGAAGTTGAAAATCGTGAAGTAAAAGGTTCAATGTGGCATTTACGCTATCCATTAGCAGATGGTGTTAAAACTGCAGAAGGCAAAGATTATCTAGTTGTCGCTACAACTCGCCCTGAAACATTATTTGGTGATACTGGTGTTGCCGTTAATCCAGAAGATCCTCGTTATAAAGATTTGATTGGTAAATTTGTCATATTACCATTTGTTAATCGCCGAATTCCGATTGTTGGCGATGAACATGCGGATATGACAAAAGGTACTGGCTGTGTAAAGATTACTCCTGCGCATGACTTTAATGACTATGAAGTTGGGCGTCGTCATCAATTACCAATGATTAACATCTTAACTTTTGATGGTGACATTCGTGCTCAAGCTGAAGTGTTTGATACTAATGGTGAGCCAAGTACTGCACACGCAACCGATATTCCGGCACAGTTTCAAAATTTAGAACGCTTTGCTGCGCGTAAATTAGTTGTTGCGCAGTGTGAAGCTCTAGGTATTTTAGAAAAAATTGAACCGCATGACTTAACTATCCCTTATGGCGATCGTGGTGGTGTGGTAATCGAACCTATGTTAACCGACCAATGGTATGTGAGAGCAAAAGTATTAGCGGAACCAGCTATTGCGGCGGTAAAAAATGGTGATATCCAATTCGTGCCTAAACAATATGAAAATATGTATTTTTCATGGATGAATGATATTCAAGATTGGTGTATTTCACGACAATTATGGTGGGGACACCGAATTCCAGCTTGGTATGATAATCAAGGCAACGTCTATGTTGGTCGTGATGAGGCTGAAGTTCGCCGTGAAAATAATCTTGCAGCAGATATCGAATTATTTCAAGATGACGATGTTCTTGATACATGGTTTTCTTCAGCATTATGGACATTTTCAACTTTAGGTTGGCCAGAAAAGACAGATGATTTAGCTACTTTCCATCCAACTAATGTGCTAGTGACAGGTTTTGATATTATTTTCTTCTGGGTTGCTAGAATGATTATGATGACCATGCATTTCATTAAAGATGAACATGGTAAACCACAAGTACCGTTTAAAACGGTATATGTGACAGGACTAATTCGAGATGAAGAAGGGCAAAAAATGTCTAAATCTAAAGGTAATGTTATCGATCCTTTAGATATGATTGATGGTATTTCACTTGCTGATTTATTAGAAAAACGTACTGGTAATATGATGCAGCCACAATTAGCGGAAAAAATTGCTAAACGTACAGAAAAACAGTTCCCGAATGGTATTGAAGCGCATGGTACTGATGCCTTACGTTTTACCTTAGCCGCGCTTGCATCTACTGGTCGTGATATTAATTGGGATTTAAAACGTTTAGAGGGTTATCGTAACTTCTGTAATAAACTATGGAATGCCAGCCGTTATGTACTGATGAATACCCAAGACCATGATTGTGGTTTTAACGGTGGAGAGTTAGATTATTCATTAGCGGATAAATGGATCTTGGCGGAATTTAACCAAACCGTGAAAACCTATCGAGAAGCATTCGATACTTACCGTTTTGATTTAGCTGCTAATATCCTATATGAATTCACTTGGAATCAGTTCTGTGACTGGTATTTAGAGTTAACTAAATCAGTATTGGCAAATGGTGAAAAGAATCAGCAACGAGCTGCTCGTCATACCTTAGTAACGGTACTTGAAGCCTTATTACGTTTGGCGCATCCAATCATTCCATTTATTACTGAAGCTATTTGGCAAAGTGTCAAACCATTAATAGCAATCAAAGCTGATACCATTATGTTACAACCAATGCCAGCATTTGATAGCAAATTAGTTGATGATAAAGCGGTTGCCGATATCAATTGGATTAAAGACGCTGTCATTGCGGTTCGTAATATTCGTGCTGAAATGAATATAGCACCAAGCAAACCATTACAGCTATTGATTAGAAAAGCATCACCAGCTGTACATCGCATAATTAGTGACAACGTCACGTTTATCGAGTCATTAGCAAGATTATCAGAAATTGTCTTGTTAGATGAAGGTGAAGTAGGGCCATTATCAGTCACTAAATTGGTTGATGGTGCCGAACTCCTCATTCCAATGGCTGGGCTTATTAATAAAGAAGATGAGCTAGCTCGTCTTGAAAAAGAGATCGCTCGTATTGATGGTGAAATTGCGCGTATTGATAATAAATTATCTAATGCTAGCTTTGTAGATAAAGCGCCCGCCGCAGTCGTTGCGAAAGAGAAAGAAAAACAACAAGGCTATATTGCTGATAAAGCCAAATTGCAAGAGCAGCATGCAGCCATAAAAAGTCTTTAACAACTTGAATAAAAAACCTCTCATATGAGAGGTTTTTTTATCTAATTAAACCGTTAACTAATCTTGAAGTAATCAAAATGGCAATGGCCAATAGTATTATCTGCTTCTGTTGCGGCAAAAATTCCTACTTTAGCTCCCACCCATTTACCTTTTCCTGCAGCGAAGCTAGGTTCAATTGAAATCCAGTTTGTCTCATGATCTTTATAGTAAAATTGACAGATACCATTCAATCCCACTTCTACTTTAAGTTGACAATTCTCAGAAGATAATTGAGTGATAATTTGTTGATATTCGTCAACTTGACCTGAATCTTTCATCCAGCCATATCGATAATAAAGCTTATACTGTCCATTATCATAACCGATCATAATTGCTGCATAACGTTCACCATAAACGATTAAACCACCCAAATCACCTGTTTGCTTAGCATTCATTCTAAGTTGAGTTTGCGCCGTAAATTGCCATGCTGAAAATTTTTGCAGTAATAAGTTTGCTGCAAAATAGAGTGTTTGCTGTTGATGACGAGTAGGTAATGGATAACAACTTAAGGTTAATCCTTGATCACTTGCTATTAGCCAATCTGAGTTAGGATTAGCCTGCCATTGCCACTGTAAACCAAATTTACCATGCTGGAAATCGTCACTGGTTTGGATTTTATACTCTTCTGAATGATGGAGCACAGTTGGTTTTTTATATGATAATACCGGTTGTCCTGTAAAGTCATTATAGATACTCTCACCAATGCGAGGCCAATCATCATCACCCCAATACATTGGCTGTAAATGAACAATACGACCATATAAATGGGCATCTTGGAAATGTACAAACCAGCACTCATTGTTGGCCAATTCGATCCATCCACCTTGATGAGGGCCATTGATTGTCGTATTGCCTTGAAATAGCACATTGCGTGCAGTCCAAGGACCCGTTAAATTACGACTACGTAACACCGATTGCCAACCATTTTCAACACCGCCAGCAGGTGCAAAAATGTAATACCAACCATTGCGCTTATAAAGTTTTGGTCCTTCAAGTGTCGGTAAATCGGCAGTGCCATCGTAAATAATTTGACCTTCGCCGATTAATTTTGACCCATCGTTGGCCATTTCAAACAGCTGCAACTTATGTTTTACACCACAACGACTTTGTGCAAAGGCATGCACTAACCATGCTCGACCATCATCATCCCAAAATGGACAAGGATCAATCCAACCTAGTGCTGGTTGTAAGCAGTGTGGTTTGCTCCATTCGCCCCATGGATCAGTGGTATAAGACATAAAAATACCTTCATCAGGGGTACTAAAAAACACCCAAAGTTTTTCATCATGATAGCGAATCGATGGCGCCCAAACTCCTTTACCTGGTTGGACTGCATCATAACCGGGTAAGTCAAGTGCATCAAAAACATGATTGATAATTTGCCAATTTACCAAGTCTTTTGAGTGTAGGATCGGTAATGCTGGCATATGGTTAAAGCTAGATGAAACCATAAAGAAATCATCATTTACTTTGACAATATCGGGATCTGAATAATCACCGCAGATAATAGGATTTTGGTAATAATCTAAACTCATATAATTAACCTTTAATTGTAACTATTACTTATCGACATTCTATCTTAGTCATCACTATCTTTATTTTGTTGTCTAGCAAGTAAATCACTTTGAATTTTTTCCATCATTTTGTCATCTAATTTATAAAAACGCATTAACCACCAAAGTAATAAATATGAAAATGCTGGTCCAATAGTTAAAAGACCAATAATGCCCATTGTGGCTAATGGTGTTTGTTCATTTACACCAGCTTGATAACCTAATAAACCTAAACTAATTCCGACTAAAGCCCCCGCGATTGCCATGCCAAGTTTTAAGGCAAATAAATTACCTGAGAAAGATAGACCAGTTGCTCGGCGTCCAAATTTCCATTCACCGTAATCAGCAGCATTGGCCATCATATTCCATTTGAATGGTTGATACATGGAATGGAAAAAGCCAATTAAAAAATAGAGTGGGAAAATAACCGCTAACCACACAGGTGGAACAAAAAACATCACCACACCAATAACAAACAACGTTAAATTAATATTTTTAAATAATTGAATAGCAGTAAAACGTTTAGCAAAATAACCAGCAGCCATCGCGCCTAATATAGTACCAACCACGGATGTTGACACAAAGGCTGATTTCATCGCAGTACCCGCTGCTGAGCTAACGCCACCCATCATCAAGTAAGTTGCATAGTAAAGCGTTGCTGAACTACGCATAACGCCAGCCATACTTGAAAAGAAGGTAATAAGAGCCACAATACACCACTGATCATTGCCTAATAAGCATTTTAAATCTTTTTTAACACTGACATTTTTATCTTCAATTGGTACCACTCTTTCTTTAGTGGTTGCAAAACAGAATACTAACATACCAATTGCAATAACGCCCATTATCGCCATGGTTAACTGAAATCCGAGTTGCTTATTTTCTTTTCCTAACCAATCGACTAAGAATAATGTACCGATTGATACCATAAGCCCTGATGCCGATGAAATAGTAAACCGATAGGATTGAGCAGATAAACGATCTTTCTCATCACGAGCAATAACACCACCTAGAGCACAATAAGGGATATTAATAAATGTATAACAAAGCATTAATAATGCATAGGTAATGTATGCATATAAAAGTTTACCTGAATAACCAAAATCTGGTGTTGTATAAGTCATAACAGCTAGTACAGCATAAGGAATAGCAAACCAAATTAACCATGGTCTAAATCGTCCCCATCTTGTTTTAGTACGATCAGCGACCATACCTGTAATCGGATCGATAATAGCATCGAAAATTCGTGTAGCGAGGAACATTATGCCAACCGCAGCAGCAGAAAGGCCATAAATATCAGTATAAAAATAGGTCAAAAACATCGTCACCGAGGAATAGACAATACCACAGGCTGCATCCCCCATCCCAAAGCCGATTTTTTCCATGACTGATAATTTTTTATTATTATCCATCATAAACTCCTTTTAGTTATCAAAATATGATTTGCATAAAACTGTCATTATTTAATTATCGGTTGCGTTAACAACTTATTGAAAAAATAACAATAAATAGAGTTTATAAAATTCATTTTCAAAACAGTATTATGATTTTGCATACCTTAATTACGTTATATGGTTAATGTGATAGATATCACAAATTTATAACGCCATTTTGGACACAAATAATGTAGGAGGTATCGATATTTGACGAGCTTTAATGGCAAGAAGAACTGAATTCTCGAGGCTTATTTTGATAGTATAGATTAATTGAGTTAAGGCATTAAATAATGTATTAAAAAAACCTCTCATGGAGAGGTTTTTTATTAATTACATTAAAATTTATAACCAACACCAAGCATCATCACCCAAGGATCAAGTTTATACTTTGCAGTTACTTTAGTATTACCCAGATGAGTAGTGGCTTTAGTTTCAATATCAATATAACGGACTTGAGCATTGACTAGCCAATTATCGTTAAAAGTATAATCGGCACCGACTTGAGCGGCCCAACCCCAAGAGCTATCCAAATCTAGGCCATGAAAACCTGCTTTTTTGGCTTCGCCACTAAGTTTTTCATCAAAAAAGAAAGTGTAATTGACACCAAGTCCTACATAAGGTTGGAGTTCATAATTACTATCAAGTGGATACCAAACTGCGCTTAATGTCGGTGGTAAATGTTTAATTTTACCTAATTTTGCACCAGCCAATCCGGTAGAATTACCTCCACCCAGTTTAACTTGATGACTAAATGGTGTAGCGCCTAATAATTCGATACCGAAATTATCAGTAACCATATATTGAAAGTTTAGCCCAAGTTGCGTGTCATTATTAGCTTTGGCTTTAAGATCGCTTTTTGCTCCACCAACTTTAACATGATCACTTTTATCTTGTGGATGAACATAGACTGGACCGCCACGAATAATGATTTGATCAGCACTATGAGCGAAAGCAGCTGAACTGGCTAATCCAAATGTGACTAGCATAGCTATTGACGTTACCTTCATTTATTATCTCCTTATGTTACTTATATCTACTGACAATTTAACCAGAAATACGAGTTTAATTATCAGACCTTGCTGAAGTAAAAATCTTAATCAATTGAAGAAATATAGCTAAAAGTAATTAGTGATATGTTATCACTATAATTAGTGTATTGATATGCTGTTGAAATAATTTTCATCTAAATAATTGTTTATTAATTGCATAATTGATTCAGAGTCAATTGGTCGATATTGAATTTGTTTAAAATCATTTTTTGTAAACGAATTTAGGGCTTTCTAGGATGGATTTTAGCCTTTTAAAACCCCGTTCCTCAAATTTTTTGCTTGGTTGAGTTTTGGACGTTTTGTTATTTGATGGCTATTTATATATGTTGTTTCCGTTTGAATAAAGAGTGTTTAAGTGAATGCTCTTTACCAACTTCCACGGCGACCACGCAAGTGGTCACGATGTGACAGCCTACCGCCTGCGTTCGCTTTTAATGCGTCTATGTTTGTCATGCTAACTTCACTCAGTTGTCAGCACATTGTTGATATCGTTAAATTAAATACTCCAAACTTATTTGTAAGAAATAGATTTTCAGTATTGGTACTAGCTGATTTTTTGATGACGCCATAGCCATTTACCACTAATAAGTCGATAATAAAAGAAAATACTTCTAATAATCCAATCTAAAAACATACCGAACCAAACACCAATAACTCCAAATCCAAAATAGACGCCAAAAATATAACCCACAACAATCCGACACATCCACATACTAGCAATAGCGACCCACATGGTATAACTTGCATCTTTCGCACCTTTAAAACCATATGGTAAAACAAAGGATGAAGCCCAAAAAGGGGTAAATAAGGCATTAAACCAAAGTAAATGTTTGGAGATTTCTATAACTTCTTTATCATTAGTGTAAAGCGAGCTTAATAATCCTGCGAATGGGATCGATAAAAAGGCTAAAAAACAGAGTAATAAACTGGTTAGATGAAAAATAAATTTAAGTTGCCGTGTTGGTTGATAAATTTGTCCCATACCAATACGTTTACCTACAATAATTGTTGATGTTGCACCAAGTGTTCCACCTGGTAAATTAAGCAATCCGGCAATTGAAAACGCAATAAAATTAGCAGCTATAGTTGAGGTGCCCATACCTGCGACAAAGGTTTGCGTAAGCAATTTTCCGATATTAAACATTACCGATTCCACACTAGCAGGAATTCCAATACTTAAAATATCAATTAAAATTTTGCCATTAAATGAATGAAAATAACTACGGAGGGGAATAAATAACGCCCGACTTGGTTTTATGGTTAAGACTAATAAAATAAAGAACATGCCACAATAGCGTGAAATTGTTAAGCCGATACCTGCGCCAATAAAGCCTAATCCTTGCCAACCAAAAGCGCCGTAGATTAGCATATAACTGATCGTTAAGTTTAAAATGTTCATGATAATGTTTAAGTACATTGGTAATTTGGTATTGCCAGCACCACGTAATGCACCACAACCAACTAAAATAAAGGCAAGAGCGGGGTAGCCTAAAACGGTTAATCTTAGAAAAGTAAGCGTTAATTCCTTCACTTCAGGATCGGCTTTACCTGCAATAATTTCGACAATCCAATAACCAGAGAACTCGACAAACAAAAACAGTAAAATCGAAATTATTACTAATAACGTAATGGATTGCCTTGCTGCGACCACGGCTTTTTTACGATTGTGTCGGCCTAAGCTAAACGCCACCACCACAGAAGTACCGAGTGCAACTGCCATAAAGAAGGACATGATAATCATATTAAAGCTTTCTGCAAGTCCGACGGCAGCCATCTCGGCCTTACCAATCCAACTCACTAAAAATGTACTAAAAATCCCCATCAAAATGACTGACAAATTCTCAATCAAAATTGGCATAGCTAAAGGATAAATTTCGCGCCAGAAAAGCACATTATTTGAACGTCGTTTTTTATAAAGTTGAAGATTCTTTAATCGACTAACAAGTTGAAAATCCAATTTCAGGCCTAAAATTTTATTTAGAAAATTGAGTATATTATAACGCCTTTATTTGCTAAAAATGAAATTAAGTTTTATAAAAAACTCAAAATTAATAATTATCATTATCAATAGAGGATATCTCTATTTCAAGGCTTATAATTTATAAATAAATTGAGGAATGGAGTTTTTAAAGTCTAAAAATCTTACAAATCTTTTGTTTTCCGAAAGATCTATTATCAACAACCAGATCTTCTTATCGCCTCTAATACATTTGTTAACAAATCATGATTATTTTCATTTGGTTATTTATATATCTTAACAAAATCAGCAAAAACAAAAATTGCTAAAATGAATGAGTTTATTTATTACTTGTGCAGTAATAAAACGTATTTTTATTGAAATAAAACAATCAGAAATAGTAACAATGGATTGAAAATTCTAAAACACAATTGCCTAGAGGCCAGTCTCCAGCAAGCCATAATTTAGGATTATTTAACTGACGAAAGTTAGGTTATTTATTTTAGAATCAAACGTTATTTCTCTTATTTATAGATTATTTATATTTTTTTAATTTTATTCAACGAATTCAAATTTAGTTGATGCAACGCGAGATAATTACGCTGTAGATCAATTGATAATTCGTTGCATCGCTTATTTCTATATATGAAAACAAATTACATTACGGCTTTTCTGGGAAAATTACATTTATATCTGATGCGTCAATGCGATTTAGCAGAATTCTATATTTTTTCCATAATTTTAATTTTTCATCATCTCCTTTTTCTGACATGCCGAGATCGATTGCGTCTTGAAGCATTGATATATTTTGATTCGCATCATTTAGTAACGAATTTTTAAATATTTTGTTCTGTTTTATTTTAAATGCGGTTTTCTCATTTTCATCTAAAACCCATTTGTCTTCGTCCCATTTGCTAAATTGAAATGGTTTTAACAAGGTAAACCCTGTTCTAATTGGGCCTAAATAATCAACCTTAACGGATTCTTTAGTTTTTATATTGTAAACTATTTTATCGCGATAATCCTCAACCAAATACCATCCACCATCTTTTTCGCATGGATGGAAACTTTCTTTAAATTCAGGGGAAATCCGCAATGCATTATCTGGAGCTAACGTGCCATCATTAGCTTCCAGCTTGTGCGTGTAAGGTCTCATTTCATGTGTATTGTCAAAATAATAATTAATCATATTAAACTCCGAGATAAATTGTGGGTGTCATGCCAATATTTAAAGGTCTATTTTCATGGGCTGTAAGAACAACATTTGATGCATTGAATGTGATCGGGCGTTCGGGAAAATCTGAATCAGATGATTTTACAGTTGCATTGTTATATCGATTATTTAAACCAGAACCCTCGTTGCTTGGTTCTTCAACATTAAATACTCCCACTCCCGATGTCCCTCTCCATTGCATGACATTATACAATTGCCCGAAAATGTTACGAATAGCATCGTTTTCAACATTACCAGTCTGACGAGTAGTTCCATCTACGGGGCGTTCAAAAAAACCACGCCCGTCAGAGGAAAATGCTGTCGGTACATTAATATATTGCTTACCATCAATTACTTTTATTGTGATTTTAAAGTCTTCTTTATAATTTGCAGACAAGCTGTCTAACGCTCGCCCTTGTGGCGAATCTAGTAAATAATTATCACCGTTCCTAAAATACCATCCGGGTGGTAATTCAGATGCACGAAATGGCATTAATTTTTGTTCACCAATCACGTAGGTTTTTTCCGCTCCGGCGACCATTAGATCCCACGCATCACGATCAGCTGTGCTAATGCCTTTATTTATTTTTTTTGCTATGTAGCTTGAACCATTACAACCCACAACATCATCGGGGTAATATGTTGTAGCATCACTATATTCACCGCACCAATTAAATCTTATATTCCCAAGATTTATAATTGCCATTTTTATCTCCTTTATTTATATAATCATTAATAGATCTTTATCTTTAATTTTAAATTCACATCCGCCTGGTGCAATTATCCACTCAAGAAATTCAGAAATATGTAATGTTTTGTTATCTATATTTCCTGCTGTTTCTAAAATCAATTTTGCACCATCTCTTTTAAAACCATAGAATTGTGTAGCTACGCTTTGTGCTATTTGTTTTATACTCTCAATTTTTGGTATAAATTCGTTCGAGTTTTCAATGACCAACCATGGTTGTCCATTTGCTATTTCATCAACAACATTTGTATGTTGTAAAACAACATGTGGAAGATTTCCTGCCCACGCATAATACTTTTTTGTAACTTCATCATAGACAATTTCATTACGGGTATTTAAAGTGCATCCAGCCTTAAAGTTGCCTACATTTTCGTAACCGATCTGTGCTTCTTTCAGTTCATTTACTTGTTTTTGTATTTTTTCATTATTTAAATCAACATAATCTTTAGTGGCTGAATCATTTTTGTTAACTGGATGATTTAGATTTTCAATACGATTATTTTGTGCATTAAAATTGGGATTATTATTAGATGCGGATAATGTTAGTGTTAATGCCTCAGTATTTTCATCTACAGCTTTTTTTAGATATTGTGTTCGATTTGCCAGTGCCATGTGTGGCTTATTTGCAATGCCTCTAACGCCACCGCCTACACGATCTTTACGTTGAATTAAATAAACCGCATCATCCCAGCTCGCCACTTCATTTAAATTCTCCATTACATTTACCTCTAATTTAATTTGAAAAGTTGTATTGTTCATCATATGCAATTTCATCGTCGTATAAGATATCGATAAAATCTGTAAATTTGATCATTCGGCCGAACATCCCAAAATCTGATCTTGGATTTTTTGTTAGATCTGGTAATAGTTGTAATGTTGTTTCAATATTTGAAAATTCTGATTTGTCATCAATTAAATTAATGAATTCGACTGGATCTAGTGATAATCTAAAAAGTTCAATATTTACCGATTTATTATCAATAATGTTGTGTCCAACATAACGAAGGGCAAGCTCTATCGGTTCATTATTTAAAATACTGATACCGTCAAGTCCAGAATGGTCATATTCAATTAGTACTGGCGAGTGCGGTTTTGTGATAAATAAAATAGAACCTTGGTTATAATCGATAATATAATCGGTATTTTCTTTTAGATTTTCTATGAATACATCCCGTACATTTTGATGCTGTAGATAAATTGTCATGCCAGCTTTTATATTATTAAATTCATCTTCAGCCCCACTTTGTTGATGTGATATAGACTTTCCGCGCAATAATAATTCTAGATTTTCAACAGAACGATCAAACCATGTAGCAGTGACATTTCCCCCAATAAACGTGATATAACGTTTACTATTAACTAATTTGCCTCCAATGCTGCGTTTGCTATATTGTTCTTCAAATTCAAAATTAATTTTTAGTGATGAAACATCGCCGATCCAACGCCATTGCCCATTATCACTATTTAGTTGAGATAGAAATACTTTACCTTGACCGTAATAGTATTCATTTTGATTAGACATATTCACCTCCAACTAAATGGCCTTCCGGTAATTCAGCTGTAAATTTGTATAACGATTCGTAACCGTCCCGCATGCTATACAATGTGAGTATGTGGCGATCATCATAGATATGATCTTGATTTGAGACATATGGCAATGCAATTAACGTGTCAGTTGCATTAAAACTCCATAATATTTCTTTTGTATAATAATCAGCAATTTCAACTATATATTCAGTACCGGGCTCTGGACCTATATTATCTGATAAACAATCAATCAAACGGTCAGCTTGTAATAAACGGTCACGATAAGTAAAACTCACAATATATGAGTCCGCTGGCTCAATTATATCTGGATATAGTGAGTTATTAACTTTAATGTTGCACGGTAAATAAGGGCGGATTTGACGATTAGATATAACAATTTTTTCGACGGGAGCAATATCTTCATCTAGTCTGCCAGCATTAGTTTGCGTAAGTAGTTTAACTCCGACTGTTTCACCACTAATATATTCAATATGATCTGTTTCCAGAACACTCATATAGAAACGTATTGTCGAGCCAGCATGATGAAATGTTGGTAGCGTATCAATGCAACCGCGACCAACAGTTAACGTATTTGTTTCAACGTCAAATTCATCAATACGCATGAATTCGTCATCAATTATAATGCCGTCACCAATTGACAGTTGATAATCAGAATCAATGCTAATTTCGAATTTTGTTTCTAACTTTTCAATATCATTAATTAATGTTGCACTAGCAGTCCAATCACATTGACTTTCATTGATTGATTCAGCACCCGCTGCTTGCGATTGTAATACATAATTAATTGACATTGATGTTGGCGCTGATGCCATAACACCTATGTATCCTGACGATGGTTTTACATAATCTAGATCCGCTGCGCTCAGTGTTGATACAAGAACCGCATAAGGTAATTCAATAAGTTGTACATCATTAACCGCTCGAATTGAATTATCTGGTGACGTCCATTCGTTGGTTTGTTGTCCGCTGCTAAATGATGTTGATGACAAACTAAAAACATCTTGGACTCCAGTAATCAATAACGAACCATCATTTTGTTCTTCTATTTTTCCTACACGAAGAATCATATTTTCGATATCACGGTCGGGTAGTGATACTCTAAAACAAGATGCTGGCTCTAATATGCCTCCACGCCTGTCAAATTTAATGATTAAACGTGTAATGCCCGCAGCATTCATTTCAAGATCACGTTCTGCAAGACGGGCTGCCAACTCTTGTGTAGGTACAGCTTTATATTCAACAGAATTACTAATCAATCCGACTTGTTGTATTGATGCCAAGTTCTGCGCACGTACAACTCCATCTTCATGTGTTACGGGGTTGTGATATGTAACAACTATTTCATTATATGATGCATCACTACTTGCACTATCGTCGTCTTGCACTGATAAAATACCATTATCATATGTAAACAGTGGTAACATATCTGGATTATAATCATTGCGAATTAACTTTAATTTTAATTTTCCGGTTGAGAGATCAGCATATTGCGCAGCCCCGATATGATCCAAAATTTGTTGTATAAACGTTTGTAGCTGATCCTGTCGATTGTATCGAAAACAAAGACCAAATTTTTCAGCAAATAGTATATCCGCAGCTTTTTTAAAGCTATCAACATCAATATCGTTCCATGACAACCCACGGCCCCAGTCACGGTTGGTGGCGCATTCAAACAGAATATGCGCTGGATTCATTGCATGTATGTTGCGAATGTTATAGTTAAGTTTTTTGCGTAACGCTGCAATTTTTCGTTGCCGTTTTTCTTCTTTTAGTTTTTCTTGTTCGCGTTTTTTTCTTTCTTCTTCCAATTGTTCTGGAGTTTTATTTTTGTCATTGTTTTTAATTTTATCTATAAACTTATTTTTATTTTTTACGGGCGTGATTTTTCCGTATCGACTTTCAATTTCAATTTCAATTTCAATTCCAGTTATTTCAGACAAATCATCACGCAATAAGATCAAACATTTTTCTGGATACCAAACATTATTTTTATCCCACCCCTTAGTTGTTCGACGAACTCGATATGACCACGGTTTTGGTGATGCACTGTAACAGCTGATTAGACCTGAATAAAATGTTGTGACCAAACCACGAAATCCCGGAATCAATCCTTTTAAAATGTTTTTTAAACTATTTGATGGAATTTGGTTTGGTTCACCCATCATTATTTCCAAGTTTCCCTGTATACCGCCTTCGCCACCGGTGTCTTCTCCGCCAAATAAATTGGGTTTGTTAATACTTATAGAACATGATGATGTGGCTTCATTTTCAGTGCAAAGTAGCACGACTTTTTTATCAGCTGTAATCGCAACAATAGAATCAATTGGACCACGGCCTAGCCCACAAAACAAATCCCAATAATAACGGTAACCGACAGTCACTTTTTTTGATGAACTACCGCCCATTTTCTTGCTCCTTTGCAATATTGACTATACGAACAGCTAGCGCATCGCCGGTTTTTAATACTTTTTCTGAATCAATATATCCATCACGAATAAACGCATTTAAATCCAAGTTATAGCGTTTAAAAAACTCACGTAATCCTTTGGCACAGCCACCGCCTGCACGAATATGTTCCATTGTTATTTTCATAATGAATGCTCCAAAATTATTTGCGAATAGCACTATAACGATAGTTACCGTAACCCAGAACAAACCAATCCGCCGTCCAACAGTCACCAAAAAAAACACACTGTGGTGTACCTTCATCTGGGACAGGCATATTCCAATCATCCTCTGTTGCAGCAGTAGGCCTATTACTTTTTGGTTGTTTCGCGGTAACACGCGCAATAACATAACTAGCAACAATAACAGCGACAAATTTAGCAACAGCCCACCACATAGCTTTCTCCTAAAATAATTTAACAATAGTAAACGGCGACACACCAGGTATGTGCGGTTGACCACCATAGTTAAGATGATTTCCAAATTTTTCATTACACGTTTTGATTGTTTTGTCACAACCGGGGTATAAATTAATTCTCATTCCTTTACTTAAGCCTTGTGTACCGCCAAGAATCCCAATTGTGTTATTTTCATGTACTTTTAACCCTCTCAGCTCTTGAATGCCATCGATGTAATATTCCATATATCCACCAGAAAAATAACCCGAATTAAATCCTGATAAATTTACGGTGATATTTGCGCCATCAAGCGCCAATATTTCAATATTGGTAAATTTATATTTTTCTTTATTGATACAACAATTGTGGTCATATAATGCATAAGGGCATGAACGCCCGTAAGTTAACCTCAGACCATTTCGTTCAAATGAACTTGCAACACTTGCAGTAATGAGTTTTGCTTTTTCTATTGATTCACGCTTAACTTCTTGAATTTTTCCGATCCAGATGACCTTAAAATCATTCGAACTTTCATGTAGCTGATACATACGGATAACAATTGGCTTTGTTGGTGGTACTCCACGAAATAGTCGCACTACATCATTATTAGATGGCAGAGTAATTTCTAAATTATTACCTGAACCAATACTTAAACCTGTGTTGCTTATAGCCTCACTGAACCAAATCGCATTATTAAATTCAACATTACGGTCAGCATTTGTATAGCGATAATATTTTTGTTCATTATGAATAAATTCATATAGTGTTAACGGCTTACCGTTATTTGTTGAATATTCAAATTGATTCCAGCTCATCGCGTACTCCTCTAAAACTGCATGTGATATTTGCTAAACCATCAGCATCAGTTACATGTTCCCAGCTGACAGAATCGTTATCTAAACGGCACAATGTTAAAAACGAAACTGACAAAATATCTTCAGCATTTACACTGATTGAATCGTTGAGCAGCAGTCGTTCAATTTCATCAGATATAGCTGCAACTTTTTCAATTCGACGATACAACACTTCGCCATTACATAAATTTATAGTGATATCTTTTCGGCCTGGCATTAGCCCAATTTCATTAAAGCCAACGTTCTCGACTTCAAGAACTCGACCATCAACTGAAACAACATTAAAGTCGTTTGCTTGACTTGATACCCACACACATTTTTGACAACCATTTAAATAGTAAAACAGTTTGCGTAACTCAACTTGCTCATTACGTTCAGTTACAAACCATCTGAATTCCTGTACAAAAAATGGTAACCGTGCAGTATCTAATCGGGATGGAGCGCTAGAACCATTATCGAGCTCAATTAAAAATCGCTCATATCGACCTTTTAACGATTCAGACCAATCTGGGAACATGGTTAAAACAGGAAAATTACGATAAATGGGTAAATGTGAAATATCATTACTAAATGCATTGTGTTCACTAATTCGAAATCGAATTTGAGCACTTAATAAATCATCATTGTAACGAGTTAGTTCTGGTACATCTGTTAGTACAGCCAGTCTAACGGGATAAATACATGCGCCAGCATTAAACCGAGTTTTAATCGGATTAACTAATGTAATTGAATAATCATTTACAGCTGCGACTTCGAGCAATGCAGATTGATTACAATTATTGATTTCACTTTTAATCAGTACTTTATTACCAACCACAAAATCACGACCTAGGGTACTGCATGGCAAAACTGTAGCATTTAAATCAACATCTTTTTCCAAATAGGTCACATCAGTAAAAATTGGGAAATACCACGAATTACCCCCCACAAATGCTAGCCTATTTTCGAAACGTGCCCGTTCATTACCACCGATAAGAATTGAAAACTCAAAAGTGCGCCGTGGTGATAAACGACGTGCTATTCGCTGTTCTGCGCCACTGTATGATTGTAGTATGTCGGTTTTCCATTCTAAAGTTTCGGTAACTCCATTTGTCCAATCAGGATCTGCCTGCCATACGAATTTTTTCATTATGACAACTCCTGCTTTAATGTTTGAGAATTAGCTCTTACCCACGTCATAATTGCCCGTGAACCTGCCACTGAATTAATACCTGATTGCAGCATTTCACCACTATCTAAAACTAACGTTTGTTGAATAACTGGTGCTGATTGCGATTGATTAGCAGTGCGTGATGTTGAATTTTCATCATAAACATTCGGAGCTCTAGGAGTACTAACATTAGAAACTAAACCGCCAGACGCATAACGATGTGCACGCCCAGTATTGATTGCGTGTAAGTAGTCAACACCATATTTTTTGACTGAAGCTGCATTAACAACATATTCACCATTAGACAATTTAGCGGGAATAGAGTCTGATGTGCTAGTACCTGGCCCTGAAATATACCCCCCTGTAGCTGCTGCAACTGCTGCTGCACCAACTGCCGAACTACCCGCATTTGCACCCGCAGCAGCAATCATAGATGCACTAATAATTTCACCCGCTGCTGTACCTGCTGTCACCATCGATGCTGAAATTGTTTCAGCTCCAATTCCAGCCGACATGGAAATTGACTCACCCATTAATCCTGCCCCAGTAGCAGTACTTGTAGCAATAGCTGTTTCCATTAGACCAGCTTGGGCTGCTGCATTTGCACTATCAACAGCAGCATCTGTTGCTGTACCAAACAATGAATTACCTAAATTTGATAACCCACTCATCGCCATGTCGGCAAGACTTTTACTAGCAACTTGCGCCATTGATGACAAAATGCTTTGCGCTAAGTTTAATAATGCATCTTTTAGTTCGAATGTTCCTTTGGCTAAACTATCCAAACTACTTTGAATACCTGTTTGTAGTCCGTTTTGAAATGCACTAGTGAGTGCATCCGTGGTTTTATTTAATTCAGCAATTTGTAACTGAAGTGTTGCAAGTGATTTTTGGGCATTTTCTCCTGCTTGTCCCGGCAAATCAGTCATTGCTTGCAATATGGGTAAATAATTTTCAAGCTCTTGCGCTGTTTGCCGATGCAGTTCGACTAACTGACTTTGAGCTTCAACTTGTGTAATTAATCCGCTTGTCACTTGAGCTTGTATGCTTTGTTCTTTTGTTGATTGACGTGATTGCGCTTGCTGAATTTTAGCAGTGATTTCATTCAGATTAGCTTCAGCTTTTTTAAGTGGCAATATTTGGTCGATTAAATCGATACCTTCTTTATTTCCAGATTTTTTAAATTGAGTTAGTAAATTGTTATACCATTGTTCAACTGTCTGATCGTTAGCTTTGGTTCCCAAGAGCAATTCATTTAATTGTTGTTGTAATGCAAGATTATTTTTGTCATTTTTTAATGAAAAATCGGATTTTTTATTTTTAGCTGCATTTTTAGCGTCAATCTGTTTAGCGAGTTCAATGGCTCTATCTTTTTCTGCTTGCGATGCATTTTTATATTGGCCTTCATTGATCTCATACGTTACGCGTTGTAGTTCGGTGGTTAGTTTAAGTGATTTCTCAAGGCTCTGGTTATATCCCTGAATACCTTTGTCCGTAATGTTTTTTACATCTTTATCGTACTGACCACCAGAAAATGATTTACCGTCATCTGATGTAACACCGTGCTCTTGTAGATCTTTGCGTCCTTTTTCATCTGCCCATAATGCCTGGTAGTTTTTATTTAATTGTTCGACAGCTTGAGATTGACGTTCTGCATCAGTTGTATTTTTTTTATGAAGTTCATCAAGTTGTTTTTGAGCGGAAATGGATTTTTCGGCGGCAATTGCTTGTTCCCGATTTTTAGCTGCTTCATTTTGCAATTTATCACGTTCATTTCGCTTATTTTGCAAATCTTCCTCTGATGACTCAGACCATTGTATTGAACCGCCATTAAACATAAAAAAACCACGTCTTTTGGCTTGTTCTAACTTTTCAATCTCTTCATCTAAAGTTGCCAGCCCAAAGCTAAATTTTAAATCTTTTTTTATAGAATTACCTAAGTCACTAATGCCATTTTTAAAACTAATCCAAGCAGATTCCAGCCAGTTTAGCTGGGTTTTCATTTCTTCAGCGCGTGCTTTGAGTACATCTGCATATTTACCAGTGGCAACAGCAATTGCTTGTTCAGTGTCCCCTTGAGCTTCCAGTGCAGCGATTCGCTGATATGTTGCTAGATCCATCCAGTGATATTGCTGGTTTGAAACTGATGCCCATTCAGTTACAGATTTTTGTATATCCTTAAAACTTGATATTGCCTCTTTACTACTTTGTCCAGTTAGTACTGACATATAAGCAGCTGCTGTACCTATGTTTTCTATCGCTTTCGATGATAGTTGCCCTTGTTGAGTTAACTCTGCGATGCTGTCGCTTGTTTCACTATAATTATGGCCAATGCTTCCAATTTTTTGAGACATGGCTTCAAGACTTGACGCTGTTGTACCCGCATAATTTCCTGTTGAAATAATTGATTTTTTAAAGGCTTCTTGCTCAGATGAAATACGAGATAAAATTTTTATTATGCTATAGGCAGCTCCGATAAAACCGACAACAGACAATGTCGCAGCACTGAACAGCGGCGGTAATTTACCTGTTTGATTTGCAATTGAAAATAACGAATTTCCAGCACTTCTTAGATTGCCACTCGCGAGTTGTTTTATCATGCTGGCGATACTACGACGAGCTGAACGAGTGTTTAAATCTATTTTACTAGTTCCATTGGACAGCGATTCAACAGTTGATAATGCGGCTCTTTGATTATTTATTTTGCTTAAATAACTATCAAATGTTTCATTATCAATTACTCCTGCTTTTTTGGATTTTCTTAATTTACTCTCTAATTCATCTAACCGACTCAAACCTTTAGTTGCTGGGTCAATGCTCGCAAGTAGTTTATCTAATCCTTGTCGTAACTTTTCGACCTCTTTGTTATGCTCTTTGGCTGCTTTTGCAGCCGCTTCTTGCGCACGTTCTTCAGCTTTTTCTTGCTGAATTAATTCCATAATAGCTCGCTGACCACGATTCATAGCGTCAGTTTGTTTTTCATAAACGCTTTTTAATTCATCGCCGATTTCATGAATATTTTTTTTAGCACGATTCACGTCAGCAGTGAATCGCATTGCAATATTCATATCGTTATTAGCCATTATTACTCTCCGCGTAATCGTTTTACAAAGTTTGTAATTTGTTTACCGCCAAACCCAAGACTGATATCTTCAATATGGTTAGCGCGTTCTCGATTTTGTAACTTAATTATTTCGTCGTAATACATCAGTAGTTGTCGTTGTGTGTAATTTGGTAACTGCTGTGCATCGTGTCCATTTTTTATTAGTAATGTAAAAACTTCACTCCAGCTTACTGGTTTGCCTGATTTACTTGTTTTGCTGCGTTTTGCCGAATGATTTTGCGTGTCACCGCGTTCATAAAAAAACCAGAATTAACGACCCACCACCAATCTAATACTTGCAATCCATCCTCATATGACAGCGCTTCAATCCAAGTAATAGATTTTTGAATCGATGTACTGATTAATGAATAAACAAGTTTCAGGTTATTCATGATAATTGCGTCGGCTTGCTCAATAGTGATTTTGTTTGTACCATTCATTTCATTCACAATTAATGCAACAAACTGGTCAATGTCATTACCGATTGTTAGCGCGTCTTTAAATGAATATTCGCGTACTGTAATTGTTTCGCCAGCTAACGTTATTTCACGGTCAGGCATTAACACTGATAAATCATTGGATTCTTCTTTTGTTGCTGTCACTTTTTCTGCCATTTTATTAACCTTAAGTTGATAAAGTAAAAGCGGTGTGTTTTCACCGCAATTCGTAGTTAGTTAATTAATTATTTTGCTTTTTGAATATATGAACCAAAATAACCAAGCGAACCATCTTTGGATTGACTCATATCTGCAAGAACTGTTCCAGTCAGTTGTAACTCACCATATCCTTCATTGTGCAGCAACGACAAATTGGATACAGGGTTAAATTTGACACGGAATAATTCAACAATAACGTGTTCATCATCGCGATCTGTATTAATGCCATCTAACATGAACCAGCGTTCTGGGGGGTGACGAGTAAAAATACCTAGACTGTCAGTTTTAGCATATGAATAATCAACCGTTGCAGTTAATGCTGCTGTAGTTAATAGTTTGATTAATCCGGCGTGTGATGATTCAAGCTCATAATCGGTACCTAATACTAATGTCGTTCCATCAATAGCTTTTAATTCAACATCAGACACAAATGGATGCGCTAATTTGATGCGGTCGTCAACAACTAATCCATCTGGCAATTTTTCATCAGTTGTTATACCTGAATTCACCGTGATTTTTTCACCATAGAGCGCGAGGGCAATATTTTCGATTGACCAATCTTTTAATGTGAGGTTCAGAGTGCCACTTTTGCCTAGTGTTAATTCTCCAACCTGTAAACGCTGCCCGGTGTACGATTCATTTTGTGTCACAGTTTCGACACTTAGTTCCATTTCACAAGAATCCGCCGTACCCACATGACGAAATGCACCTGGGCGGGCTGGTGAACTTGCGGTATTACGCGTAGCAAGGTTTATGGTACCTTGTAAACTCATCAATAAATCTGACATATATTTCTCCTAAAACTATTTAGCGACTACCAATAAAATGCTGAGTCTGATACGAATCAATCCACACTAATACGCCGTTTTGAAAACCTAGAGTTTGTCCACCAACCCAACTAATAGGGCGTACTCCATCAATAAACTGAACTGTTTTACCAATTAACAAATCACGCACAGCACCTATGACGGGGTTTGCTAATTGTTTTACATTTTGAATATTCGTTGCTTGGCTTGATATGTCACGAGCAACAATTACAACTCCAAAATTGACTGTTACTGATTGCCGTGTTCCCGCTGGTTTATCATTTGGTGTTTCTTTACCTAATAGAGCATACGCCGCGGGGGTTGGAGCTGAAGTTAAATCAGTCAATTTACTGTATTCAGCGCTTGTTCCAACAAAAACTAGAGTTTTATTTGCTGTTAGCTCTTTTAATTTTTCAGCTATTACTGATACATCAAAAGGTTGACTGCTCATCGCCCATAATCCCTAAGTGTATCCATATCAAATACCCGAATAGGGCCAGTTTGTTTCGGTACACCACCAGCAACAGGTAATGAATCGTCAATACCAAGCGAATATTTGCCGTCGGCAACTAATTTCAAAAAAGCTAAAACTTGCTTATAGTCACGTACAATTGGATCGCTTTTTTCATCGGAAACACGATTGCGATGCAATTTGTAACGAACAATAATTCGAGCCCAATCACTCAACAATCGTGGTACCTTGATTAATGGTAATTTGTGCCCGCGTTGCATTAAAAATCCATTAATTTCAGCTTCAGCATCATCAATTGATTCATTAATGCGTGAGATTGCACGATTTGCATTAGTAATTTCATCAGATGTCCAACTTGAAATGTCATTACTATTAATGATGGCATCTAACAACTTAGCATCTGCGGGGATTTCACCATCTTGTGCAACCAATTGCGTTAGCTCAATTAATCCTGGGCGTTCTAATAAATTTAGCAATGTAATGTATGGAATATTCATAATTTTGACTCAAACCAACGATAGATTACCGTTGGTTACTATTCACATTATTAACTGTTTGGCGAAATAACATTTTCAAACAAATAGCCAGCATCTTTTGCTACAACTATTTCTTTGACTGATTCACCAACACGCACACGCCGACCACCACGCAACCCAATATCGGGATCAGCAATTGAACCTGAAACGCGATCTTTAAATTGAGCTGTATAACCGAACGTGATACCACCTTTAGTGTTTGCTAATTTATTACGTACAGTGAATGATGCTTTATTGCCCCACGCTCGAAGTAACACAGGGGATTTACCAGGCTTAGCACTATTTAAAAATGCGTCACCAACGTAAATGGCTTCTAGTTCTAACAAGTCAGCTAAAAATCCGAGAGGTACCATCCCATTTTCTCCAGCATTTCCATGATATGCCGCTACAATTTTAGGATGTCGACGTAATATTGTTGCAACACGACGGCCTAGGGTGCCAATATTTGGACGCTGAACCATTGAATCAAATGCATCTGTTATTAATTCCACTGGATCACTATCCGAAGAATTCCATTGTTGTGCTGAAGTTAATGTTTGTTTATTGTTATAATTTGCACCATTAAAAAGTAAATTTGCGGCACGAACTTCGCGATCTAACAAAATTAGATCTGTCGTTGCTTCGACTGCATGGCCAAGCGGATTGTATCCCGTGATTGCAGTGTCAATATCATCTTGAGGGACAGGGCTATCAAGTCCACAATTTTCAACAGAGCTTTCTTTTTCTTTAGCACTAAACTCAACTTGGTTGGGTTTTGACGTCCGACCAACTTTTGTATTAGGCAAAGTAAATCGCTCTGAAAAATCAAACTCCAGCCATTTAAATGATGTGTTTGATACAGGCACGCGTGGCAAGACTTCGTCTGCAATCAGTTTAGTATTACGATATGCGATTGTTATAGCAGTAAGTTGAGGATCAACTGGAAAAGGGTATTGCATAGTTATATTCTCCTAAAAAACTTGTTTATTAATGTTCATAGACCATTAGTTAAATAAAATGGGTTAAGCTTGTTTACCTGGAGCAATCCATACAGAACCTAGTTCATCGGTATCACCCGCAACTTCGGCATAGCCAATAATAAAATCGCCACTAATAGCTTTTTTTGCTCGACCATCGGTATTTGCGGTAATTGGGTCGCCAATTGCTATTTGTTCACTATAAAAAACAGGAGCTAAACCACTGCGGATTACGTCAAATACTTCACCATCTCCACCGCCAGCAATTGTTGATAAGCCAATTAATAACACGGCGCCATCAATAGCTTGTTTTGCATTTCCATCTTCACTGCCGTGTATAACAATTACCCGAGGTTTGACTTCGCCTTCCGCTTTCTTTGCTACTATTAATCCTGGAATATTCATATTTTCTGAACCTTTATTTATCTTGTTTAATTAAATAGAGTTATTGATAAAGCAATCTATTGTTTTTTCTCTTTAGTTACATGCGCTACAGCCTGACTAATAGAAATACTATTACCTTTATCCGACTGTTCTTTTTGATAAGCAGCAGCGGCCTCAGCTATAGCTTTCGGGTCTTGTGTATCAACTTTGTTTTCGTCATCTTCAGCAGATTTTTCAGAAAAATCCATAAACGTAGGACGTTCTGAAAGCACTTTTTTGATTAAATCAATAGGTGACGAGTTAACAGTTTTATCGCCTTCCGCAAATGAGATAGGCTCATTACCAAGTGACATAAATACTTCAACGACGGTTGTTTTATGGACGGGCATTAATTTTCCATCTTTAACTAATCCATCAGCAAATGATATGAATTCATCACGTTTTTGCTTCTGTTCTTTTTCAAGCAATGCTTGCTCTCGTGCTGCTAAATCTGCATTTTTAGCATCAATTGCAGCCTGTTGTTCGGCAAAGCTTGCGTCTAAATTAGGTTGTGGCATTTCTTTCTCCTTTTGTTTTCGGTCGGATATTGCGCGCAATGATTCAATGCGCCATTGCGGTAAAAATAGGTCAGCACTAGCAATACCGTCTTTTTCAATCAATAAGTCACGTAAATTTGATAAAATTGAAATCAGATTTTCGTCAAATTCTTCATCGGCCATAGAGAACTCAGCAGCACCTTGTTCTCCATCAGACTCAGAAAAACTTACATCAGGTAGTCCTTTTATGGCTGGAGCAGCAGCACCCAAGAAACCAATATGCCGGGCATAATAATGACCTGGTTTTGGGTTGCCTGGTGAATCTGGTAGGTAAATTGAAAGTGAACGTTTTTTATAACTGCCAGCGTTATATGCTTCAGCAAATTCTGGGTTAATCTGATCTAACTTGGCATAAACCAAACCATCTTTTACTTCGAAAGATTTTGCCCATGCATAAGCTGGTGCTGTTAATTTAGGATGACCAATCACTGCTGGTGCTTCAGATAAAGACGGGTCATAGCTTTCAGCTAGATCAATACAGTTCTCTAAAGTGAAGGTGATTCTTCGACCATCAACAGCTGTGTGCGTGCCAGGTTTAAAAACGGGAATAAGTACCATAAAATGCTCCAATAAATTGATATAGAGCATCATGATCTATTTTGGGGAAAGGGTAATCTGAACGCGGGCAGATAATTTTTTAATGATTGGAGAATAGATTGGCAAAATAATAAAAGAAATATAAGCTAAAAACTTATTATAAAGCATTTACAACACGATTAAAGCGATTCGTAAATAAACTGACTAGGATTTTAGAATAAAATCGCTTAAAACGCGTTATATTACGTTTTAAGCAAACCCCAAGTGCTCACGCACAACATCGACCAATAGCAATTTATCTTGTGTACTAACACCCAGCCAAGGGCGAGCAGGAATTACAACTTGTTTTACAGGATGTCCACCAACATTTAATGCATTGCCCCTAACTGGTTTGATTGTACCGCCAAATTGATGGATAGCGCCATAGATTAAGTTGGTACCAAATAATAGCGTATTACCCTCAATCTGCCATCGCAGTGTACTGCGTAAAGTTCCATCCAGGGTCAATATTTTATCTTTTTGTTTTGGCTTGGATTCTTTATACCAAGGTGATAACTCTTGCCAAGGTATGCCATCTGGTGATTCTTGCGCATTAAAGCGCTCAGCGTGTATATCAAGTAATACCTCGCCAATATGATTGAATAATTCTGTTGTATTATCAAGAGAAGACTCAATTGCAATTACTGCATCTAATGCATCTTGTATATTAAATTCAATGTTTACGCCAGTCATTTTTTCACCTATACTAGTTTTATCGTATGTACGGGCAGCTTCCGCCAAAGCCTCGAATCCCACGTACAGCGACCCAATCGTGGCGGTGATTGGGTTTTATTTTCGCTTAAAAACTCTAATACCAACCCGTAATTGCTCTAGGTAATCAGGATTATCCGGTGCAAATGTTGTAACTCCGAGCCAACCATCGTCACCGACTTCAAATACTGCAAGCATGGGCTTAACCTCGCCATCAATCATAAAACGTGAGATATAGCGCCGACGCACTACCGATTTTTGCAGATGATCAAAGTATTCCATTCTTGTCCAAATCTCATCCGGCAACTTTAACGAATCAGCTAGTAACAATAAAAATTGCTCACGCCCGCGTTTAGTCACTTTTAACTCACCTGTTTTACTGACAGTAAAAAGCTGTTTACCGATAACTAATGCCTCATCAGTTACATCATTAAAAATAGCGGAATTGGTTAACGTTGCACCAAATTCATTTAAGAATATATTGGCGTAATCTTCTTCAGTTAAGCCTTTTTCTAATAACCTTTTTTTACTAACTTCACGTATAGACGGCCATTCATCAGCAGCTCTAACGGATGGCACACCACGTTTTAATGTTGGATCACTATCTAAAGGATTGGGTACAAATGTATCAAGTCGTGATTGTCCGGGGATATGCTCAAAACTTGGATCAATTCCTTCTGGCACTCTTACAGTACGCGGATTACCACTATTTTCACCAATCACTCTATCAACCCAATTAATTGATGGGGCGGTGTCTGGCCCATCTTTACCCATTCTTTTTAAATCACCTTTAGTTCGCCCACGAACACGACATTGGCAACCATATCCATTTGGAGGGAAATGAGTATTCCACCATGGATCATTAAAATTTAATACCAGATGATCCCAACTTTGATGAAGTTCACGAGGGTGTTCAACATAATCACTATGTAAGTATTCTAGATATGGAAATTTTGCATCACGTAGTTGTTGATAGCGACCCGCTTGGTAAGAACTGTTTAAATTCGTTTCATAGATGATACGAGTACGCCAACTAAAACTACCGTTATAGCTCCAGCCATGTTTTTCGACAATTTCGGCAAAATCCTTTCTAAATTCTTCAAGTGTAGTACCTTGGCTAATTGCTTTATCAATAGCTGCACGAAAATCATTTAGTAATGCATTACGATTAGCACCCGCCACAACAAAAGCATAATCATGCTCATTATTGTAGATATCTACATAGCTGTTTGTGGGCACATTTGCTTTACGCCGGAAAAACTCAATTTGCTCTTTAAATGGCAACGAGCCATATGCCACATTAACCATTTTTGCTATCCTCAAGTAGTTCTGTGCGACCCGCTAAATTAGCTGCTGTTAATGCGTCAGCCATGACCTTTGCATATTCATCTAATTGCATATCGGGAATTAGCTCAAATAACTTATCACGCAATTCTTCTAACGATTGAATATTATCAACTAGTTCTTTGATTTGATTAATCCATTTATCTGTAACTGGTTGTATTTCCGAATTTAAACGATTTGATTGTAAAACTGGAGCAAAATTATTTTGCTGTTGTTCTGCAAATTCAACATTTTTTTCTATTTGTGTAGTCCCGACTACCTGTGTTTGAGGCTTTTCTTCCCACTCACCACCATATTTATCTTGAATTACTGCAAGTGTTGGACGATAACCAGTTGATTCAATAATGTTCTTATCCCGTTCGGATAATGATTTTAGATCTTCAGGCTCATCAAAAATACGCGAAATCTGAGGAACAGCAGCGCCAGGGAAGTTCATCTGTGTAAACCATGTTCCTGGTCCGCGGTTCCATGATTCACACATAACATCAGAATCTGATTTTGCTATTGATGCCAGCACTGCTGCCTGTAATGATTCATCACCACCAATTGAGTTTGAAGCACCACCAGACGAGGTAATTTGTCCCACGGTAACACGACGAATAGCTTCATTCATTGAGTCATAAAACGCTTTATAGTCACCCGCTCCAGAGCGTGCTATTTGCAGTAAATCTAAATTCATAGTTTCGGGTATGATGATCCCGCTATCAGTTTGAATGGCTCGTGTTAAAGCAAGTAAGTCGCGTTTTTGTTCAGTGGTTGCTCCTGTACCATATTTACCAACAGCAGTTGGCATACCAAATTTTTCAAGAAATATTAACCAAAATTTTATGTCATTACGTTTAAAAAATGACGGCCAATATAGCCAGTGAGCCAAGCCTAGACCATACGGTTCATCATCATGATCTGCACCCGTTGCATAGTGCCAAAAATACGGTGCTTGGCATTCTATCCCTTCGTGCATGTTATTTTGAGTTAGTAAACGTAGTTCACCTGCTGGAGAAAAACGGAACCTACGACGATCACGAACCTTGATATCATCAATCCAATATAGATTATCCTTGATGCCATAGATAAGTTCAGCCACTGCATAACCATAAAACACTCCGAAATGCATTAATTTAGTCACTCGGTCAAAACCTACAGATTTTAGCAATTCACTCATTGCGTCAGCAGCTTCAATGTCAATTGGTTTATCGCCTCCTGGTTCAACTTTCCATTCACGTGAAATAACTGCATCTTGGCGTTGGGTAAATGCCGACTTGACTTCGTCATCATTTAGTACTTCCTTATAAATATCTAGACGGCCTCCGCCTCTCTTTCGTAAAACGCTGTCATCAGGTAAAGCAAGTGGACCAAGATAAGGCCGCGTAATGTCATTGCCTTCGCCAGTTCCGGCTAATTCTCTTCCTGTCTCAACATGTGGCTTTTTGCCTTTAAACCATAGCATTAAATAAATCCTCCAAAATCATTCCCACCACGAACGGTACCAAAGCCAGTATTAGTGAATTGTTCGAATGATGAATCATTCACATAGCCATATAGCTGATGATAAATATCTCGCTCACCAGTTGATTGTCCCTCAATTTGTGCCGTTTTATTTAATGTTGCATACCATGCTAAACAACCAGCGATTGCAGAGTCACCATGTCGTACCAGATCTGGATCTTTTAAATCTTTTCTTTCGAGTTTTGGCACCATGGGAATACCGTCAACAGAGCGTACTGCCCGCAAATCCTGTTCAATATTTAAATCCCGTGGGATATCAATTACACCATCCTCAAAAGCATTAATAAATTTGGGCATCCAAAGGCCATACCATTGACGGTTTAAATTGATTTCAGCAATAAATGGCCTACCAAATTTATCTGCCGTATATTCGGCCAGTACCATGCCAGGACCTGTTGCATCCATTGCACCCCCCATTAAGCGAGGCAATTTGCTAATAATAAAAAATAGAATTTGCTGTTGCTGAGCTGAAGGGACATTATTCAACTCAACCGAAAAAGGAACTTTTCGAACTAAATTTGGTTCAATGGACATAGGCCAAATAACAGAAAAATGACGATGACGAGCAAAATCCATACCAAATACATGTTCATCCTCATGACTTAACAATGTAATTAATGGCTCAATATCTTGTTGTATCCAGCTGTCGCACCAGGCAATACGATCTAACTCATCTTTAGCTGCAAAATCATCACCACAAATTAAGCGCACAACAGGTCGTTCTTCTCGCATCGCTCTATCAATCCAAACCCCCGGAATACATACGCCAGCACCATCACGAGGTATTGCGTCTAGTTCTTCACGCATAGCTGCTTTGTTTGGTCCATATGAATTACGGATAGTTGTGTACCACTTTTTTTTACCTTCAGAGGATGGGGTTTCGTTTTTCATATAACAAACACGCTCATATAAACCATTTGTTACAGCATCATCAAACGTAACTAGATATGTTTTTGCTGTATCACCATATAACCCATTTTCAATATCAATACAAAATTGGTTAAATGGATTGGATTTACCATTGTGTGATGAAATAACAATAATCCTGCCACCCCAAATTAATAGCGCTGTTGCAGCATCTAGCACACCTTGCACATCTTGATGAAATGCAGCTTCATCGATAATAACTAACCCTTGCAAACCGCGGATATTTGCAGGGCGAGAAGATAATGCTGTTATCTGAAAACCAGAGGAATAACGAACACGATAAGCAGTAATATTGCGAGTGTTACCATATTCATCCTGATCTTCAAATAAAAACTCTTCAATATTGGAAACTAGTGATGATTGCTGTTCAGCTATTACTTTTGAGAACTTTGAGCAATAGCCAATAAACTCAAGGCCTTTCTCTTTTGTATCACCGATATAGAAAACATTCATTCCACCAGCTGATTTACGAGCAGCGGCTGTCAAAACAGCTTCAAAACCAAATGAGAAAGTAATACCAGTTCGTCGGCCTTTAGGTATTGCTAGAATTGAAGCTTTAATTTTCAAACAATCAATTTGATGTTGCATTAAAACGCCATTAGCTAGTGGATTAAATCCATCCGGAATATCCCTTGCCCTTGGCGGTAACTCATCCCATTCAACCTCTCTAACTGTTGTCGCCAATTTTTTCATTATTTAATTCCCAGTACTTTTTCTTTCCAGAATAAGATTGACTGCTCATCAAGCCCTTGAGCTTTTGCGACACTGTTTAAATTAGATTCTTGCTCACGCAATAACTTTTCACGCGCTGCTTTTTCGATTTCTTGTCTTTCTTTAAAACTAAGTTGTCGGGCCTGCATTGCTTCTTTCGCGGCTTTAGCTAAAAAACTGATCTCTTTGATAGTGATATCTTCCGATTCATGCGCTTTGAATGCTGCTCTTGTAGCCAATGTTGTAACCGCCTGAGCAAGTAGAGCCCCAGATTTATCGTCAACACTGTCACCAAGCTCATCAACTAAAATACGTGATGCTGTTTCAATTTCACGTAATGATGATGTCATCTCGTTAAATCCCTTTTGATAGCGGTGAAGACTAGAACGGCTTGGCGTATCAGTACTTGGAAACTTTTGTTGCAGTTCTGCAATCATCTCATCCAGTGTTAACTGATCTGCTCGTAATAGTTTCTCAATATAACTACGTACCTCAGGCTCTAGTTTATGAATTGTTGATTTTCGTCCCATGCTCATGCTCCCGCACTTGGTCGCTTTACTCCCGGAACTGTAACTTTTCCTTGCGCAACATCGGCACCAAAATCAGTTAAACGAGCAACAATTACACTACCTATTGTTTCACTTTTAACTAAATTTTGTTGAGAAAGCCAGCTCAAATGAGTTTTAACTTGATCACGACTAATAGCGTGACCATAGTGATCTAACGCACTATAGATAATGCTAGAATTACTGCTATAGCTCGGCATTTCATATAAGATACGCAAAATAACCAAACGTTGATCTTCTTTTATAAATTCAGCGTAGCTCATAATTCCTATCCCTCACTTTGTTTTCAATAAAAATTGGTTAATATTATTAAGCTGATGTGACAAACCAGATAAACGATCTGATAACTGTGTCAAAGTGGCTTCATTGCTGCTTAATTTTTCAATTAATTTTGTTACGTGTTGCTGGGTCGGTAGTGATTTAACCGTTTCCTCAAGCTGAGTTATTCTGATGCGTAAATCCAATAGTTCTTTTTGGCTAGCAGATTGACGCCCAATTAACCACGAGTAAACACCAACTACCGCCATTACAGCCCATTGCAGAAACTGCCAATTGAAAGTGAGTTCATTAAAATTCATCGTTTATTCCTTTTTTCTTCTATCGAAGCACATTCAATACATAAATCAGTCACTAATACTTTTCGACGTTCTTCAGCTATCGGCTCTTCACAGATTCGACAATACAAACTTGATACTCCCGTTTTTGTTTGATGTTTCGCCAGCGCACGGTCTAGTGCTTCCATTTCAGCTGTTGTTGCTAAATCAGCGTTGTCCACTTATTTACCTCATTAATATATTTTAGTAATTCAATAAAACGACCAGAGCATTGTCCATATTGGTCGTATAATTCTTTTAGTACTTCAGCTAAACCATCAGCGGTATTATTTCGTCGTTTTACGGGTAATTCGCATGGTACCGTCAGTTGTGCTGGTAAAACCATGGGTTGTTGCTTCAGCTGCACGGGTGCGTGCTGAGTCGATAAATTGCAAGACACGATCATCAAACACACAATTACTGCGGTTAGTAGCAGTGGAATTAAGTGCATCACGTAGCGCATTTGTTGATTTTTCATCATATAGTTTCCTTTCTGCCATTTGTTGTGATAATGCTGAGCTGGCGTCAACAGCATTTTTAGTTAGCTGTTCAGTACTATTAATCAATTGATTTAATGCATTAATTGTTTGTGTAGCTTGTGTTATTGCCTGTTTTTGTTTTCCATTACTGACACCGAAACCATAGGCTGTTATGACGGATGTAATTACTAACGCAATTACTAAAAAACAGTTTTTATTGCTCACAAAAAAGTTTTTGATTAATTTATATATATTTTTAATCATCACAAACTCCTAAACCCCAATTTTCAGCAATATAAACAGGCTGCCAGCGGTAGATTATCCGAATAGGATAATCACGGTTTTCTTTGAAATTTATACTTTTGCGACCACCATTAATATTTTCAACAACACCCCAATAGTGTGTAGCATCTTGATATTCTCGTTTTGCTCGTTGACGATCACGATTCACCCAACCTAGTCCACCGTTATATGCTGAGAGCGTGAATCCCCAGCGGTCACAATCACTCGCCGTTGCATTAATACGCTGATATAACCAATAATCATATTGAACAAGTGCACGCAGTGCCCAAGATGGGTTATACGGCTCATTGCTTCCTAATGATTTAGGGTAAGCCCCTGCAATCCAATCAGCCGTAGTTGGCATAAACTGAGCCAAACCTTGAGCACCCACATGTGATTTTGCGTTTACTTTCCATCTTGATTCTTGATGAATTTGAGCGGCAAACAGTGATACAGGTGCATCAAGACCAAAGATTGCACGTGCATTACGTGTCAGTTCCCGTTGATGTTGCTTAGCATCATTTGGTACACCAGCTATAGCCGGCGCTAAATGACAACTAAACAGCATAAATACAATAAGCAAGGTTAAGTAACGCATGTCTATAATCCAAGTGTTACGCCAAGAATCACAGCGGAAACAATCAACGCCCGACGAATCAGAACAACCGCAAAAATGATCTGATAATTATTAATTACTGGATATGCAACGTCATAATTTTCACCTTTGTTAACTTCTCCATAGCCTCTTTTGTAAGGGCCTTCTTTCCAATTAAAAAGGAGATAACTTCCGGGAGATGCATAAGGAAAAAGAGCACGGTCTAGATGGTAGCCAATAACGGCTGAAAGCAAGACTAAAGAGAGTTTATATATAACAACCGGTAATTGTTGTGGTGAAAATAAAGCAATAATTGAAAATAAGATGATAGCAAGAACGTACCATTTCAATAGGCGGATATTTGATAATTTTTTGACTGGATGTTTCATAAAAAAACCTCATAGTTATTAATATGAGGTTATTATGATCTTGATTAGTTAATCAGTAATTTGAACTGGGGCAGATTAATTGTTATTCATCACTATTCGGAAGTCCTTTTGAGCAAATATCTATAGATGAGTTATTTTTATGCAAAAATCATTAAAAAAGAATCACACTCAAAATAAAACCCACGGCAAAATTTAATCATTTTTTTTACAATTAGCTTTCCATTTTTCCTCAAACCATTCTTTATTAATCAATGGTTCAATAGTAAAGTTCGATGTTACAGTATCGGTCACTGATCCATTTTTTGTAATATCAACTTTAACAAAAAAACGAAGAGGGAAACCATAATAATTACCATACATGTCTTTAAAATCAGCATAGCCACATACATAACTACGGAATGCATTATCAGAACTATTATTTTCTTCTACAAAGTATACTCGGCTAAATTTGGGGTCTTTTAAGTGTTTTTCAGCCCTCTCTTTTCCTAAGTCAACCGCCAACTCTCTTGGGTTATAACAACTCACTAATAAAATCGAAATACAAAATAACCATAATTTTTTCATCTTTAATCCTTAAAAAATAATCGCCCCCAAAATAAAGCCCACAGTAAATATCGCTAACGTGGGTTTTGTTTGAGTTTTAAATAATGTTATCGTTTGATTATAAAAATTTTTATTATTTAAATTTTCTAAATTAGAAAGTTCCTCAATATAATTTAGTACATTTTGTAGCTGCACTTTATTAAGCTGTTTTAAATCTGAAGTGCAGAATTGTCTTTTACTATAATGATTCATCTTATCTTTTAATCCTTTCCTGTCATTAATTTCACTAAGAATCAAATGGATAAGCATTTTGCAAGATGCTTTTTCTTTAGTTGCTTCAAATTCATCAATTAAAAATTTATTAGCAATAGGAAATTGTGATACTGTTATTTCACTAATACTACAAACACCAAGAATAGCGTGTAGTTTGAGCCATAGTTCCCGTGCTGTTACTCCACCATAGCTTTCAATATCAGAAATTAAATTATGAAGTGATTTTCGTTGTGCGGGAACCAACGGGCGAGTATCTAAATCATCTTCATTGTTTGACGTAATATTATAAATATCCCTACCTGCTATTTGTTCAGCTGTATTATCTTGAATTCCAAACGTCACTTTGTTTTCCGTCTCCTACTTGTATAAATATTTCCACCAGCAATTTGACCTTCACCACGGATCGTATTATTCGAAATATTAACCCCTGCCTGTTGAGCCGTTCCCGCCGTTAGTGCACCTAACGCCGCGGCTTTAATAGTAAGTGGTGCAGTTCTAAATAAAACTAATAATTCTTGCTCGTCAGATGATAATTCTGGCGCAAGACCTTCCCCTGTTAATAACCAATTAGGGTCAGTATTAAATTTAGCCATTAGATTAAAAATAAAATTAGCATCAATAACTCTGTCTCCGGATTCATATCTAGCAATACTTTGCCTATCAACACCCAACGCCTTTGCGAAAGCTGTTTGAGATAAATTACCTCTAATTTTTTTTAATCTCTCTCCAACCAATGAAATATCTAATTCATTTAAATGCATCTAAAAACACCTTGACATTGTATCTAAATGGATACAGAATGTATCACATAAATTATAAATTAGTTATTAATAACTTATATCAAAGGAGATAAAAATGCCAAAAGTTCTCACTCCCGAACAAGTTAAGCAACAATTTCAACAAAAGGGTAAAACTATTAAATCATGGGCAATAGAAAATGGTTATCACCCCGTCGTTGTTTATAACGTTCTGAATGGTCTAAGCCGTGCTCATCGCGGTAAAACACACGATATAGCGGTAAAACTCGGCTTAAAACAAGCCAGTTAACGTTGATTGTAACAGTTTTTCATATACAGCAAAAGGTAGAAAAACATGCATAAATCACAAATTTCAACATCAGGAAGCCGGGCATTAAGAGTGTTGAAAGCACTTAAGGGGTATACATTAACTGGAATATCAAATGGTGATATTGCAAAAATGATAAATGAATCACCAGTGAATGTTACTCGCGCATTGAAAACACTGATAGAAGAAGGTTTCGTTATTAAACTGGATAATGGATTATTTGCTCATAGCATACAAATGTTACAAATCGCACAAGCACACGCTATTCACATTACGAAAATGCAAGACCAAATAACAGAAATCAATCAGCGTATTACAGCTGGTTCAAGAGGATAACAAAATGGCAAGAACCGCAAACAAAACAAAAGAAAAGATTGAACTACCTGTAATTGATGAGCAAGGGATTAATGACGTAATGAATACTATGACTACGATTCAAAGTGAATATAGCGAGGATCGTGATCTAGTTAATCAACTTTTAGGTCAGGCTCAAATGGCTGATGCTTTTGCTAAATTTTCCGTGACTGTCACGACTTCTAAATTAAAATTTGTTAAAGAAAACAAGCTTTATCGAGCATTAAAAGGTAAAAAAAGTCGTGACGGTCACGAGTTTTTAACTGGTACATGGCAAGAATTTTGCTCTCTATTAGGGCGTTCTGTTGAACAAATAGATGAAGATATTCGTAATCTAAATATGTTAGGCGAGGAAGCGCTTGAATCTATGTCTCGCATGGGTATCGGATACCGTGAATTACGCCAATACCGTAAATTACCGGAAGACCAAAAAACGGCACTGATTGAAGTAGCGAAAGCTGGTGATAAAGAAACGCTAGTTGAACTAGCAGAAGAGTTTATTGCTAAAAATGCTAAAGAAAAAGAGCAGCTCAAAACAGAAAATAGTAATTTGCAAGCCGACTACAAAGCATTAAGCAAACGTAATGCTGATGTAGCTAAAGAAAAAGAAGTGCTAGCGATAAAATTAGCTCAATTTGAAATGAAAACCGTGCCACTTGATGAGCGTTTAAGTCCACTAAAAGAGCAGATTGCAAAAACTCAATCGCATATCGATGAGCTATTAGAACAACAACGACAATATTTGCAAATTGTAGACAATTTACAAAGAGAAATTATCGACAATGATCAAAATTACGACCCAGAGAAACACTATCAACTACCCGAATCGTTAGTTGTAACACTTACGATATTGTATCAATCATTAAAATTAACATCATCACAAAGTAAACGCATATATTTCGATTTTTGGAATAATTTTAGTGATGATATTGAAATAGACCCCAATGAAACTGCAATGAATTATTAATTTAAGGTGATAAGTATGATAACGCCATCGATTCGTGATTACTTAAATAATGTTGCAAAAAAACTGGATAGCGTTGGTCATGGTCAACGAGGACCAATATTAGATGAAGCACAGGAGTTTTTAGGCTTTTCAAGACAAACGATTTACAGACAGTTAAAGCAGGTTTGCGGTTGGTCTAGTGAACGAAAAGCAAGGGCAGATAAAGGTAGAATGACAGTTTCAAGTGAATCATTGTTAGCACTTGCAGCAATGAATCGTGAATCGATTAGAGATAATGGCAAGCAGACAATGTTTACAACAACTGCTAGAGGGATATTAGAGCAAAACGGACATGAGATTAACGTCAGTAATGCAACTCTAAATCGACTAATGCGCCAACGTAAATTGAACGTAAACGCACAAAAAGTCGCTAATCCAGTTCAATCACTACGTGCATTGCATCCAAATCATGTTCATGAAATCGATCCGTCATTATGTTTAATTTATTACATGAAAAATAAACAACATATCATGCGTGATCGCGATTTTTATAAAAACAAGTTAGAAAACTACGCAAAAGTTAAATACAAAGTCTGGCGTTATACTTTATATGACCGTGCATCTGGCATGATTATACCATGGTACGTTGAAGCTGCAGGCGAAAACCAACACTCATTATTCCAATTTTTAATGTTTGCTTGGGGTAAACAAGATGGGCGTTTATTTCATGGTGTGCCAAAGTTATTGTATTGGGATAAAGGTTCAGCAAATACATCATCAGCAATCAAGAACTTGCTAGACCATTTAGAAGTTAAATATCTAGAACACGAAGCCGGAAATGCAAGAGCTAAAGGTGGTGTTGAAAATGCCAATAATATCATCGAAACACAATTTGAAAGCCGTTTAAAGTTTCAACCTATCAGCAGTATTGAAGAGTTAAATCATGCTGCAATGAACTGGGCGGAAGCATATAACGCCAATCGTTTACCTGGGCAAGATACTCGTTTGCGGCGGATTGGGTTATCAGAACCAGTATCACGCCAAACATTATGGCAACATATTACCGCCGAGCAGTTAAGAATATTGCCAGCTGTAGATGTCTGTAAAGCGTTGATGGCAAGCCGAGAGCAAGAACGTCAAGTTAAGGCTGATTTAACCATTAGCTTTAAACATCCACAAGCTGATAGTTCGCTGATTTATAGCTTGAAAGGTTTAGATGGTATTGCTGTTAAAGATAAAGTCAGCGTGCGCTCATTGGTTTACGGTGATTGTGCTATTCAAATTGAAGTACCTCGTTATGACGGTGAAGCACTGATTTATCGTGTTGAGCCAGATCGTAATTTTGATAAATTTGGACAACGTTTAGATGCACCTGCGATTGGCGAAGAATATAAATCTAAAGGTGATACCGAAATTGAGCAAGCAGCGAAAGCGATGGATCAAGTTGCATACCCTGACATGACCGAAGATGAAATCAAAAAAGCAAAACAAAAACAAGTTGCGCCGTTCGGTGGCAAACTCAATACACTCAGTTATCTAGAAGATATTAATCATCCAGCTTATTTCGAACAAAAAGGAAGTGAAATTGACACACCGGAACATTTAAAGCCAGCTACCACAACATTAACATTAACCGCAGCTTTAATGAGAATTACTAGTGAAATCGGTCGCAAATTAACAACTGATGAAAATAAATGGTTATCAGCACGTTATAACGATGGAGTGCCAGAAGATTCATTGGATTCATTAATTCATACATTCAAAACACCTATTGCTGTAGGTGATGGTACAACAGGAATATTCAGGAGTGTTAAATAATGTTGAAATTAAAAAATGTAATGAAGCAATTCAATATTAAGCAAGCACAGTTAGCTAAGTGCATTGAATACAGGGGTAATTGCATAAGTCAGGCCGTTATTAATTTAATTGTGAATCGCAACATCTGGCCACGCTCTATTAAACGTGAAGAACTAGAGCAGAAGATTGAAAAGGCATTAATCAAATTAGGTTTAAGCAATGATTATTTGCTCAATATTTTTGAAGAAGAAACTGACACAGCCGAAATCTTGGCGGACGACGCTGTGTCAGTTGACTCAAATGAGAAATTAACAAAGGAGTCAGCATATATGTTACTACGAAAACAAACAATAAATCGAGATGCACGTGCTCATTTTCGCATTCCGCGTGACCCATTCACTGATGAAATGACACAAGATGCGGATGTTTATCTTTCTGACGATATTCGCTACGTCCGTGCAGCGATGCGTCAAACCGCTCAGCACGGCGGTATGTTAGCGGTTATTGGTGAAAGTGGTAGTGGTAAATCAACATTACGTCACGATTTGATTGATTTTATCAATATCAATCATGAACCCATCACAGTTATTGAACCATACGTACTAGGTTTAGAGGACAATGAAGTTAAAGGCAAGTCGCTCAAAAGCATGGATATTAGCAGTGCGATTATTAGCTCAATTAACCCGCAATCAAAACCACGTCGAAGCGCAGAAGCGCGTGCTCGCCAAATGCACGAACTACTTAAGAACAGTGCATTATCAGGTCGTAAACATCTGCTGATAATTGAAGAGGCGCACGGATTGCCAATTCCAACATTGAAACATCTAAAAAGATTTTATGAACTCCAAGAGGGTTTTAAAAAATTACTGTCAATTATCCTAATTGGACAAACGGAGTTACAAACCAAACTATCAGAGTATAACCCTGAAGTTCGTGAAGTTGTGCAACGTTGTGAAGTGGTAAATATTAAACCGTTAGATTTCAAAGTCGAAGAGTATATCAAGCATAAATTTGCACGTGTTGATATGGACTATACAGCATTATTTGACGCATCAGCATTTAATGAAATCATCAAACGCCTACGAGTGGCATCAAATCGCAGAGGCGAAAAGCAAGTGCGTTCATTATGTTATCCGTTGGCAGTTAATAATTTAGTTTCAAATGCATTAAATCTAGCCGCGCGTATCGGAGCTGAAAAGGTAACAGGCGAAATAATTGTTGAGTGCATTAAGGATCGTGGAGATATGTTATGAAAATGGTAAATAATCAAGTAATCAATAATGCAATAAATGCTGTCAATAAAGCAATCAACACACTAGCCAATGAGGAATTAACTGTTGTTGGTTTTTATCATGACTCGCTATCAAAACCAACAATTGAAATCGAACACCATCCAAAATGCAATAAGTTTATAGCCACTGGTACAGCAATATATTACCGACATGAAGGCTATTACAGGTTCGGGCAATTTGAACTAAACGGTTGCCGGATAGTATGGAAAGAGCGTGATATAAGTCGCTTGCATTAATCTAATAGGAGCTATAGAAATGATAAAAACTAAAAAACGTATTAAAGCTACCGCATCAATTTATGTTGTGCAATCAAAAGATCAAACAACAGAGGCTATTAAATATCTAGGTGATATTCAACGTGAATTAGTTCGTTTAGAAACTGAAATGAACGATAAAATCGCTGAAATTACTGCAAGTTATTCATCAAATATTGAAGTATTAAAAAAGAAGTCAGCAGAAATACAAAAAGGTATCCAAATTTGGTGCGAAGCAAACCGTGATGAATTAACCAACAATGGTAAAGTTAAATCAGCTAATCTTGTTACAGGTGAAATACAGTGGCGCAATCGTCCACCATCGTGTGTTATTCGTGGTTTAGAAACGGTTATAGAAACACTGAAAAAGCTAAAACTGGAACGATTTATTCGTACAAAAGAAGAAGTTAATAAAGAAGCTATTTTAAACGAACCAAATGTAGTAGCACATGTTCCTGGCATCACTATCAAAAAAGATGTAGAGGATTTTGCGATAGTGCCATTTGAACAGGAGGTTATCTAATCATGCAAACACAAGATTATTATATTTTGCATCAATTTATATTAAGCCAGACTGCTAATTTTATAGTTCACTGTAAAGAGTGTGGTTTATCTGAATTTGAAGCTGATCGCATCATTGACGAGTTAGAAGAACTCATAAATGACTAATCAGGATGGTAAATCTATATGGGAATAAACAAATTTTCAAATCCCATCCGATATACACCTGACCATCATGTTTCGATAAGCCATGAACATTCGTTTATGCGTAAAACCGATGGTCAAGGTTATGTCGATGGAAAATTATATGACGAGCTCTACGCTGAATATATAAAGTTAAAATCAAAAAAATCATTTGGTTTTGAGGATATTTATATGAAATTAATTACAAAATCTAAAATTTCATCAACAACTTTTAAAAAGAGAATAGATGTATTAGCAAAAATAATTGATGATGCTGGGCTTACATATGCTCGATATGTTTCATCGTTGATTTCAGAAAAAGAACTTGAAACAAAGAGAAAACAAATTGCAATTGAGGCATATAACTTATTGTTTAAGGATAAAATCTATGAAGCATAAATATATAAGATTAATTCACATTGCAAAGTCCCAGTTAAATATAGATGACGATACATATCGCCATCTATTACAAACTTTAACCAAAAAAAACAGTACTAAAATTATGACAATCCGGGAATTAAAAAAAGTAGTAGATAATCTAAAAGCAAAAGGTTTTAAAGTTAAATCATCAAAAAAAGCAGGAAGGATAACTGCTACAGAACCTGTTCACCAGAAAATACGTTCTCTTTGGATAGAACTTGCAAATGCTGGTACCGTAAAAAATAGATCAGAAAAAGCCATCAATGCATATGTAAAAAGGATAACAGGTATTGAAGTAATGGACTGGCTTAATACAAAACAAGCAATGATTGTTATAGAAAGCCTCAAGCAATGGCAAGCCCGCATATAAAAGAAGGAAAACCGAAAGATGAACTTAACCCGCTGTCCAATTTGTCATCATGACATCAGTTTAGAAGCTTTGTTATCAGATGAAGCAGGACGTGAACTATTAACCATAATCACAAAATTAGGTTATGGTTGTGCCAGACCATTAACGGCATATTTAGGTTTATTTCGTACTCCAAAATCAAATTTGAGTAATGCTAGAGCAGTAAAATTAATTAATGAAATATTGGCACTCTATCAACCAAGTCGTCATTTAGCATATGCGTTAGACCAAACAGTACATAGCATACACATTAAACGTTCAAAAGGAGAAGATAAACCTCTTAAAAGTCATGCATACCTGAAGTCAGTTTACGAGTCAACTAAACCATTATTTGCGTTTGTAGAACACAAAGAAGTAGATAAGCCAGCACGTAGTAGTGATGATGAGTATTTTGAACAAATGTATTCTATGAAAGCTGATTTCACTAAGTTAGAAAAAACAATTCCAGGAGCCTTAGCATGGTATAAGAAGAAAACAGGAGTGAATTATGTCTAAATCAGCGATGTCAATTAAACGTCATGAACTGTTAACTCATGTATCATTATCTGTTGCAAATGAAGCACTAGATTATGGATTACCTGAAGACATTGCCAATCAATTAGGGGATAGCATAGCAAATACTATTTCAGAATTATTTGGTGGTCAAAATTTCACATTTCCACGTGATTATATCTTCAAACTTAACCAACGTGATCTACAAATCTATGATGCATTTAAAGGTAACAACTATGCAGAACTAAGCCAAAAATATAATATGACTGAACGTGGTATCAGAAAAGTAATTGACCGAGTTCATAAACGAATGATAAAAGAAAAACAACCAACCTTATTTGATTTCAACGATGCCTAATCAATTTTTAGAGCAAAATTTTTTAGGCAATTTTTTATTTCATATTTTGTAACACTCTTTCAAAAAACAATTTCATTATTTCCCCTTTTATTTTGTTATATCCCATTTATCTCATCATTCTGTTATTATTTATCATGTTCTATTTCATTTAGTGCACGATTTTTGAGTTTAAAATCGATATTACATATATAGAGGCTAAGCAGACTATTAAGTATTTCTATAAATTCAGCCTATGCATTAAATGCAGGCAGGCCAATGAAATTCATGCTTGTCATAATCCATCACGTATAACCATCAGTGCAAGTAATAGTGAGATAAAGACTGCGTATGATCAACCTAATGAGAGAGATTTTATTGGTGGTAGCCATAGTTTTCAAAGCGAATCGAGAGTCGTCAGTGGCGTGTTATGCTCAGCCAAATTTATATTTTGATAAAGCTTCACAAATGTCTGCGCCAATAGGAGAGATTCGATGCGTAAGGTATCATGGTCGCTTTTGGGATTCAGGGATGTCATAAAATAAATATCGAGGATCTCCATGTATAGGCTCACATGGTATATATTTTTACCTATTGCTAGAAGGAATTAATCCAGATGTAGTCGTAACAGCTAACGGTAAGACGGTAAGATCAATAGAAGGTGGTTATGTAAGCTTATCTTTAAGTGCTGGTCATACGGGTGAATGGCAACATAGTGCAGGTAAAGGTCCTAATCCAAATGGAAAATAGAACCGGCATTAAAGATAACATTTAATAGTCCAGATTATAATTCAGTGGTGAAAAGTTTTTATTATATGAATATAAATTCATGCATCGGTATATTGTACAAACAGAAAAATTATTTTCATAGAAGTGATGCAGATAACTATTGTAGAAGTTTAGCTGATGGTTATCGTTTGGCGGATAAAAGGTTTTTTTCTAATTTCTCATATAGTGGAAACCGATTGGAGATTTCAATTAATTGGAGAGTTTTATTTAAGTGATTATTTACAGTGTCGTGAAAACATATTGTTTAATTGCATATTTAAATAAAATATTTTAAGAAGGGGCGATTCAAAATGTTATGTTGGTTTCGTCTTTTTTTATTAAAAATAAAATACTTAAAAACCAAACTATTATATGATCTTCTCAAAAAGGGGGCATAATAAAATTATACTTTGCCTTTTTACCAACAACATTTATAGCATATTGTGGTCTAGTGCACTGCAGTATAGATAGTTTAAAGAACAAACAATAACATCGATAGGTTTATTTAAGATTAGGCGCTTGTTGCTATTCCAAAAGATAAAGCGCTTGCAAATAATGAACGGTACATAATGTCAATGACAAAAACAATCATAGGCAGGTCACAAAAATGATAAAGGTGTCGAAGGAACAACGCATTGTAATCCGCAAATCGCATTGATTTGCTTATCCTAGTTGAACCGAAACTATCCAAAGTATAATGGTGACAATAAATTCAAATCTATTGAGTACAATAGGGATTTATACGCTACTTATTGGCATAGTAAATAAATTTGCGTGGAAGAAGAATTTGAAAAACAATGATTTTTTTGATATTTTGTTTCCGTTTGTTTTGAATGGAAATGAAACATGAAAAAAATAATTGTTGTCTCTATATTGACTTTACTTAGTTTTAATTCATTTGCTAATGATAATGCAAAAAGACTCACAGAACAGATTTTAAAAGGTGATATTTCCATTTTTAGAAATGAAGGAAATTCAAATATTCGTCATGCGATACCTACTGTAAATGCTTTACAATTAATTAGCGAGTATAACAACAACCAATATAAATATGAAAAGACATATAATAATCAAATTGTTAATATTAAAACTTCAGCTTCAGGCTTAAAAACTGATTTAAGTGGTGAACCCTTCGTCGTGGCAAATGGTAAAAATCAATTTGAATATGTATTGCTAGAGTTGAAAAATAAAGATGATGCGAAAGAAATTAGTGAAGGTAACAAATTAGATTTAATCTGCGTCGCTACTAAAGATAATCTCAGTTTTCCGATATTAAAAAATTGTGTTAAGTCTGACGATTATTTTCAAAAATATTTTGAAGTAACAATGTCAAAAATCAATAAATTAGAAAAAGACGATAAACCGTCATCACCGATAGAGACCTTTTATTTAGCATTATGGAAATTCGATATTCAAAAACCTAATACATTAGACAAATATAAAACATTTAGTGAACTTATGCAGAATAAATCAGATTTCGATGAAGTAACAGCATTAGTTAAAGCGAATATTACAGAAGAAAACCGCACTACTACAATGCCAACACCATGATTTTAGTTAACTACAGATTAGGTCGTTAAAAAATTTACTCAAACCGCCAATAGTGCGGTTTCTTATTGCTCAAATTATTATAAATAACATGCCGTTACAAAAAATTAATTTAATATTTTAGTATAAATGGTATGAAAAGAAAGTGTTAAAGACAGTGAATATTCAAGGAACAAATTCAAAAATCGATAGCTACCAACTTATCAATTTGTTTCATTATATTAAATATAAAGCCAAGTATAGATTTAACGCAAGTATAAATACATATTATTTTGATGCTTTTTTATCGAAAATAAAAGTTTTTTAAATCTGTTTTTTACAAAATAATCATGATCAAATCATGCTCGCAATTTTTTATTTGATGATGATTGATATGACTTATCGTGGTTATATGGATATTAGAAAGAATGCATTCTCAAATAGAATTAATAAAGCCTGCATTATGAGCACTAGATTCGAGTTTTAAAGACTCTTTTTTACTCAATGTCGAACTAGCGCAAAATCAATTATTGAGCGAGAAACAGCGCATATTAAAGCAAAAAATATAATTGATAAATGGAATAATGTTTTGTCTGTAATTAGACAACATTAGTAAAACAACCCTTTTTTTACCGACACTTATAATTCATTTAAAATCAAACAATTATAAATTGGTGTGAAAAAAGGGTTTTTAGTTATAAATTGGTTATTATTCTTTTTCTGAACAAAGTTTATTGTGTATAATGTTCTTGTTCACTGCCGAGTAGGTAGTTTAGAAATAACGCCTCACAAATAGTTGTAGTGGGCGTAGGTTCACTGCCGAGTAGGTAGTTTAGAAATTTTGGTATTTACTTAATTATGACCTTTTGGTGTTCACTGCCGAGTAGGTAGTTTAGAAATGAATTAGCCCAAACGCTCAGCGTTGCCCAATGTTCACTGCCGAGTAGGTAGTTTAGAAAAAAAAGATGGTCAGCTTTTTACGCCGTGTTAGTTCACCGCCGCATAGTTAGTCAAAAAATTCTGTTGAAACACTTTATTAAAAATGTCTAACTCATGATTTAGGCATTTGTCACTTTTTGACTGCTGCAAAATGATGAAATTGGCATTTAAAAATTTGAGGAAAAGGGTTTTTAATAACCGCAAATTTAGCGAAAAAATTAAATGTTAATTCCGAAAAACAAAATTGTAACTTAAACTTGAACGCTTAAGCAGATCACTATATTATACGCGCCTTAAAATTCATCAATCAGCCAGATACTTGAAAGAGTCCTAATGTTAATTAATGCCAAAGATATTCTTGAAAAATTAAATCCACATAATAAAGTAAACTACGATTCAGTTTTGAAAGAGGTGATTGCTGATTGGCAGTTAGCATCAGCACGACCAAAGTTACTAATTCATAGTTGCTGTGCACCATGTAGTACTTATGTACTGGAGTATTTGGCTCAGTATGCAGATATTACTATTTATTTTGCTAATTCGAATATTCATCCGCGAGTAGAATATGAATATCGTAGTGTTGTACAACAAAAATTTATTGCTGATTTTAATCAAAAAACCGGCAACAATGTTCAGTTTTTAGAAGCTCCGTATCAACCAGCAGAATTTATTAAAAAGGTTGAGCATCTACGTGATGCACCAGAAGGTGGTGAGCGTTGTCATCTTTGTTATAAGATGCGATTAGATTTAGCGGCGATTAAAGCACAAGAGTTGGGCTTTGATTATTTCGCTAGTGCTTTAACGCTAAGCCCGAAAAAGAATAGTCAGAAAATTAATCAAATTGGTTTTGAAATTCAAGAACTTTTTTCGGTAAATTATCTGCCTTCTGATTTCAAAAAGAATAATGGTTATAAAAGATCTATCGAACTTTGTAAGGAGTATGATGTTTATCGTCAGTGTTATTGTGGTTGCATTTTTGCTGCAAAAGCACAAGGGGTTGATTTAAAGAATGTTATTGCCACAGCTAAGCAAGGTTTGGCAAATGCATAACGTTAATTTAGCGGATTTTGTATTTGAAACTCCGTTGAATTTTTATTAGTCAAAAAATATCCAAAAATATCCAAAAATGTCATTTTTATAAACAAATAGATTAAAAATTAGAAAGATTTCGCTATAATAATTCCATAATAAAAATATAGTTATTTAGTAATATTTGTGACCCTTTTATAGGTTAAGTCTGATTTTGCAAATGTGAGTTTGTTTATGCCAAAAATGTATAGACTTGGATTGGATGTCGGATCTACTACAGCAAAATGTGTCGTACTTGATAAGCAAGATAATTTTGTTTATACCAATTATGTTCGCCATAATACCCATATTGTTCCAACAGTTTTATCACTATTAGATGAAATTAAACAACAATTGGGTGAAGATATTGTATTATCGGTCAAGGTGACTGGTTCTGCTGGGATGGGTATTTCAGAAAAAGCCGATATCGCCTTTATTCAAGAGGTGGTTGCCGCATCGGAAGTGGTACAGCGCAAATATCCAGAGGTTAGAACGTTAATCGATATTGGTGGTGAAGATAGTAAAATGATCTTCTTTTTTCCTGACCGCCCGCCTGATATTCGAATGAATGGTAGTTGTGCTGGAGGTACTGGGGCATTTATCGATCAGATGGCGACCTTGCTCAATACTCCAGTACAAGAATTTGATCTTCTAGCAACTCAACATGATAAAGTCTTTCCTATTGCATCACGTTGTGGTGTATTTGCTAAGACTGATGTGCAAAATTTAATTAGCCGTAATGTATCAAAAGAGAATATTGCCTATTCAGTTTTACATGCTGTCTGTATTCAATTGGTCAATACGTTAGCTCGTGGTTATGATATCGTACCCAAAGTAATGTTGATTGGTGGACCGTTTTCGTTTATTCCAACGTTAGGCAAGGCCGCGTTAGAGACACTAAAGTTAAATGAAGACCAGATAGTTACCACCGAGCATCCTACTTTGTTGTCCGCTTGGGGCGCAGCGATTCATGCAATTGAACGTAGTCAACTTACACTTACTGAATTTATTGATAGATTAAATGCCTCAACCAAGATTCAAGTCAATCAATCTTTTAGGTTAAAACCACTTTTTAATCAAGCCTTGTCTTTTGATGATTGGCAACAAAAACGCAACTATATTCAAATCCCCCGTCTAGCTTTAACAGCTTACCAAAAGCAGAAAGCGTATTTGGGAATTGATAGCGGTTCAACTACCACTAAAATTACCTTAATTAGTGAGGATGACGAGCTACTTTTTACTTATTATGCGCCTAATAATGGCCACTCAATCACCGCATTAATTAAAGGGTTAACGGTATTAAAGGATGAGATTGCTGCATCAGGTAAAGAGATTATTATTGCTCGCACAGGTGTCACTGGTTATGGTGAGGAACTACTAAAAGCCGCTTTTGCGATTGATGATGGTCTAGTCGAAACAATGGCGCATTTTGCTGCTGCTAAACATATTGAGCCTAAGGTCAGTTTTATCATGGATATTGGTGGTCAAGATATGAAAGCCATCTTTATTGCCAATGGTGTCGTAAATCATATTGAGTTAAATGAAGCATGTTCTTCTGGCTGTGGTTCATTTATTGAAACCTTCGCAAAATCACTCAATTCAAATACTATTGATTTTGCTGACGCAGCATGTAAGTCCAATAATCCCTGTGATCTGGGTACCCGTTGCACAGTTTTTATGAACTCAAAAGTGAAACAGGCACTGCGTGAAAACGCAACAATGGGCGATATTTCTGCAGGGTTGGCTTTTTCGGTGATTAAAAATGCCATTCATAAAGTACTGAAATTACATGATATGCGCAAATTAGGTGATCATATTGTGGTGCAAGGAGGGACGTTTAAAAATCCTGCGGTGTTTCGTGCCTTAGAGCAGTTAACTGGGGCTCAAATTGCTAGTTCAAATATTCCTGAACTCATGGGGGCTTATGGTGCAGCATTAGTGGCAAAAAACCATTATGCGCAACAACAAACACCTTCGCAATTTATTGGATTAGATAATCTACATAAAGCTGAAGATAATAAAGCGAAACCATCACGCTGTAAGGGGTGTGAAAATAAATGTGATATTATGATTTATCGTTTTGCCAATGGTCAGCGTTATTATTCTGGTAATAAATGCGAACGCTTTTTGAGTAATAATCAATATCAAGATAAAAATGCATTTAATATGTTTGATTATAAAAATGCGTTATTATTTGAGCGAACCATTATCCATAATACTGAATCTAAGCTCAATGTTGGTATTCCTCGTGTTTTAGGACAATACGAAAATTTTCCATTTTGGCACACGTTGTTAACCAATAGTGGTATTAATGTAACGTTATCACCATACTCGACGCATGAGATTTATGAAAAGGGCGCAGGTACAGTAATGTCGGATAGTATCTGTTTTCCTGCCAAATTGGTTCATGGGCATATTATGGAGCTGGTTGAGCAAAAGGTTGATCGTATTTTTATGCCGATGGTGGTGTTTGAATCTGATCAGTTTACTAATGCAGTTAACAGCTATAACTGTCCAATTGTCAGTAGCTATGCTGAGGTGGTAAATAGTGCTATCAATCCTAACCAAAAATATAACGTGCCACTGGATTATCCAGTGATCAATTTCAGTAATCAAAAATTATTGAAAAAGGGCTGTATTAATTATTTAACTTCGCTTGGTATTGCAGAAAAGATAGCTAATCAAGCATTTTCTGATGCATTAGCTGCTCAAGCGGAATATAAAAAATCGCTGTATAGCAAAGCGGTTGAAGTACTGAATAATGCTAAACAAACGGGGCGTTATGTATTTATTTTGGCAGGTCGTCCTTATCATAGTGATAGCTTAATTAATCATAAAACGCCAGAGATCTTAAATGCGCTTGGTTGCGATGTAATAACCGAAGATTCAGTGTTAGGTGCGATCAGCCAATTATCGCCTGAACTGCAAATTTGCTCGCAATGGAGTTATCCAAATCGCTTATATGCAGCAGCTAGTTTTGTTGCTGAACAACCGAAAAATATTCAGTTTGTTCAACTTAATTCGTTTGGTTGTGGCCCTGATGCGATTGTCACCGATGAATGTAAAGCAATTTTAGAGTCTAAAGGTAAAACGTGCACCATCATTCGTATTGATGAGATCACGGCAACAGGTTCGGTGCGATTGCGATTACGTTCGATTATTGAGTCAATCCGTATGAATCACCAACAACCGTTAAAAGTTGTTGAGCGTAAAAAGACGGCTATTTTTGCTAAACAAGATAAACAGAGACGGACTATTTTAGCACCTTATATCTCCGATTTTTATTCACCATTATTACCGCCGATTTTTGCGTTGTCAGGTTATAAACTTGAAACCTTGCCAAAACCAGATAAAAGTTCGGTTGATTGGGGACTTAAATATTGCAATAACGAGATATGCTATCCAGCGACCATTATTGTTGGTGATATTATTAAAGCACTTAATTCAGGTAAATATCAACGTGATGAAGTGGCTATCGGCATTACTCAAACGGGTGGACAGTGTCGAGCGAGTAGTTATCTTTCTTTAATTAAGAAAGCAATGATTAGTAATGGTTTCGAAGATATTCCTATCGTGTCACTCAGTACCGGTAATATTAATGAAATTGAGCAACCAGGTTTTAGAATTAATTGGCTAAAAACTTTACCAACGACGTTTTTTGCGATGTTATTTACTGATTCGATTTCGAAGATGTTCTACTCGATTGCGCCTAGAGCCAAATTTAAACAACAAGCTAATCAATTGAAAGAGCTTTATATTAGAAAATTACAACAACTTATCAATCAACATAAAGGCAAAAAGGCGATCTTTGCGTTGTTAAAAGAGGCGGTAGAGCATTTCAATCAAATCGAGACATTAAATAAAGATTGCCCACAAATTGGTATTGTTGGTGAAATTTATGTTAAATATAACAGTTTTGGTAATCAACATAGTGTTGATTGGCTAGTTGATCAGGGTATTGAACCTGTTATTCCGCCAATGATTGAGTTTTTTGCACAATGTTTTGTTAACTATGATAGTAATGTTGACAATTATATTGTTAACAAGAGTTTCGTCGCTTATTTTGTTCACTTTTTTGAAAAGGTAGCGCAAAAGTATATTGATCAAACTAATCAGATTTTATCTGATTTTAAACACTATCAACCATTTCATAATATTCGTGATATGGCGAAAAAGGCAGAAGAAATTTTAAATTTAGCCAATCAATATGGTGAGGGTTGGTTAATTCCTGCAGGAATTATGACCTTTGCTGAGCATGGCATCAATAATGTTATTAGTTTGCAACCATTTGGCTGCATTGCTAATCATGTTGTTTCTAAAGGGGTTGAGAAACGTATGCGTGATCTTAATCCAAAATTGAATCTACTCTATTTGGATTTTGATGATGGCGCAGGTGAAGTCAATGTACTCAATCGTTTGCATTTTATGGTAAGTTCATTAAAGTATGCTCAATTACAAAGAATTGTATAATTATATATTAAGGATCGATCTGTGTTTTCTATTTATCAATTAAAATCTCGCTTTCAAACATTGCTTCGTCCTTATGTTAATTCGCTTTATTATTCACGAATAACCGCCAATCAAGTCACGTTAGCTGCTTGTGCTGGATCGATATTGATTGCTTTATTAGTTGGCTTTTTTGCCGATCATCAATGGCTGTTTTTGTTAATACCCGTATGGATGTTTATCCGGATGGCTCTTAATGCTATTGATGGTATGTTAGCCAGAGAATATCGTCAGAAATCCAATTTAGGAGCCTATTTAAATGAGATTTGTGATGTGATTTCCGATTGTGCTCTGCTGTTAATCTTTACTCAAATAAATCAAGTTAATACCAATTTAATGATATTAGTAATCTTGTTATCATTTCTAACCGAATACGCAGGCGTACTAGGTGTGATGATTGGTAGCTCTCGACGTTATGATGGACCTATGGGGAAAAGCGATCGAGCTTTAGCTTTCAGCCTAATTAGTTTAGGAATTGCAACCTATTTATTGCCTCTTGAATGGCTAAATGTTCTATTGTGGTTTATCACCTTTTTGTTATTAATTACTGTGATTAATAGAGTGAAAAAAGGATTGCAAGAAGCGAAAAATAATAAGGAATAAGGAATGCGTGAACAGCAGCAAAACACATTTATTAGTCATGATGACTGTCAATTATTTTATCGTTATTGGCCTGCAGTCGATAGTGATACTAAAACGCCTTCAAAAGCAATTGTACTTTTTCATCGTGGGCATGAACATTCTGGACGAATTGCTCATTTAGCTGAAGAGCTGGAATTACCTGATTTCCATATTTTTGCTTGGGATGCGCGAGGAAATGGCCAATCTGATGGTCAACGTGGTGATGCGGTAAATTTTGCCACTCTGATAAAAGATGCCAACTGTTTTATACAGCATATCATTAAAGAATATGCGATTGAAATGCAAGATATTGCTATTATTGCACAAAGTGTTGGTGCAGTAATTGCTGCTGGTTGGGTGCATGATTATGTACCGAATATTCGCGCTTTAGTTTTAGGTGCTCCAGCTTTTAGCGTTAAATTATATGTGCCATTAGCGGTACCTGGACTTAAGTTATTATATAACTTGAAAGGCAATTTCTTTGTAAATAGTTATGTCAAACCGAATTTACTAACTCATGATGATAGTCGAGCAGATTCTTTTAATAAAGATCCTTTAATTACTAAACCCATTTCGGTTAGATTACTGCTTGATTTGTATGCGGTAGCGGATCGAATTGTTAAGGATGCCAACGCGATCACTGTTCCTACACAGTTATTAGTTTCTGGTTGTGATTTTGTGGTGCGACGAAAACCACAACAGGCGTTTTATGATAATTTAGGAACCAATCAAAAAGAGTTTCATATCCTACCAAAATTTTATCATGATACCTTTGGTGAAAAAGATCGTTATATGGCAATTGATAGAGCAAGGCGATTTATTCAAGGTTGTTTTGCTAATCAACCCAATGCTCCAAAGTTAACTAATGCCGATCGGGTAGGTTATACTCGATCCGAAACCGATAAGTTAGCTTTACCACCTTCGGGTTGGCTTAAACCATGGTATTGGAAGTTAGTCAAAGCGACCTTGAAATATGCTAGTAATATGTCGGATGGAATTAAACTAGGATTTGAAACAGGTTTTGATTCCGGTAGTACACTTGATTATGTTTATCGAAATGAACCATCCGGCACTTCAAAATTGGGGCAATTTTTTGATTATCTCTATTTACAATCTATTGGTTGGCGAGGGATTCGACAACGAAAAATTCATCTTGAACTGCTCTTAAAGCAAGCTATTGAACTGTTACAACAACAATCTACTGAAGTAAATATTGTTGATATAGCCGCAGGGCATGGTCGATATATTTTAGAAACCATTAATCAAATCGCTAATAAACCTAATTCGGTTTTGTTGCGCGATTATAGTGATATCAATATCCGTGATGGACAAGCACTAATTGAGCAACAAGGTTTAAGCGACATCGTTCGTTTTGAAAAAGGCGATGCATTTAACCGTGAGCAACTCGCACAATTATCTCCGCAGCCTAATTTAGCTGTGGTATCAGGATTGTATGAATTATTTGGTGATAATCAACTGTTACAGCAATCTTTATCTGGCTTGGCTGATGCAATTCCACAAGGTGGGTATTTACTTTATACCAATCAACCTTGGCATCCTCAATTAGAGTTTATTGCTAGAGCGTTAACTTCACATCGAGAAGGGCAACCATGGATCATGCGACGCCGAACACAGATCGAGATGGATCAGTTAGTTGCCGAAGCAGGTTTTAGTAAAGTGACCATGTTAGTAGACCAGTGGGGGATTTTTACCGTATCACTGGCACAACGAACTTCGCATTGATTATGTTAAAACTCTTTAGCCTACTTAATGTCTATAAATGTGTATGGTTAGCCGGTTTATCAGTATTCTTTTTTGCTAGCTATAATTTTGCCAACTGGCTATCATCTCAACGTGAGGATGTAACAAGTCTATTTTTTAGTTGGGAATATTCTATTCCACTTTGGTCATGGACGATAATTCCTTATTGGTCTATCGATCTGATGTATGGTTTAGCTATTCTTTTAACATCTTCTTGGCAATCACTTAAAAATCTTGGTTTAAGGCTGTTAACGGCACAAGTGATTTGTATCACCTGTTTTCTAATTTTCCCGCTTAAGTTCTATTTTGAACGCCCAGCTTTGGATGGATTTTTGGGCTTGATGTTTGATATTTTAATGGGATTCGATAAACCGTTTAATCAAGCTCCTTCATTACACATCACATTATTAGTTATTTTATGGCAATTTTTTGCTCAATATTTTCGGGGGATTGGACGTTATATATTACATGCTTGGTGTTTTTTAATTGCACTTTCGGTTTTAACGACTTGGCAACATCATTTTTTCGATATTCCAACTGGATTATGGGTAGGGTGTTTTTCTATTTGGTTATGGCCCGATAATATGACGACGCCATTAAAACATCGACCATTAACTAAAAACTATATTTGGGCGATGATCTATTTTTGTTTATTCCTACTGTCACTCACTATAGCTATTTACTTTTCTGGCTGGGCACTCTGGTTGTTATGGTTGGCTGGTGCCTGGTTATTGATTGCAACTAATTATTTGTTGTTTGGCACCTCCGGTTTGCAAAAACAGCAAAATGGTCATTTTAAGTTAGCCGTTTATCTGCTCTATTTGCCATTTTTTGCTATTATGTGGCTCAATTCAAGGTTATGGACAATTAAACATCCAACTGATGATTTGATTATTGATGAAGTTTATTTAGGTCGCATTCCATCCTCAAAAACGCTAAATCAAAATCATTTTATATCGGTTGTCGATCTTTGTGCCGAGTTGCCAATTGGATTTTTTAACGGTAACTATAAGCTTATTCCTGTTTTAGATATGACCCCCTTATCACAACAAGAGTGTCAGCAGGCTGCACAAGCTATCGAATATTATCGACAGCAGGGTAAACTATTAGTCTGTTGTGCTTTAGGTTATTCGAGAAGTGCAACTGCAGTTATTGCATGGTTATTGTGGACTAAAAGAGCTAATACTCTGCAACAGGCGATAGGAATAGTAAAAGAACAGCGGAATTCAATTGTAATTTCTAGCCAGCAACAACTGATTTTATCCAATTGGTTGGTTAACTTTAAAGATGAGATAGCGATATGTTGAGTAGTAATAATAGGTCGCAAAATAGTGTAACTAAAATAGATATAGTAACGTTTTGTTGTTTTTTATCGATAAGTAAACATATTGATCTTTTTTCGATACTATTAACCATATTAGCTGCTATTGTCGCTTTGATTCATATTTCTCTAACATCATTAACTATCAGTTGTCTAATCATTTTTATTCTAGGTTTAATGAGTAAGTATTATGCAATAAGGATAGATTTTGATAGAAAATTGTTTGAATATTTATCTGAGCATGTTGATCATTTACCTGAAGAGCTGCTAGCTATGGACATAGCATTAGCCAATTTGCAACTAATCAAACCTCATCAATCATCAAGAACGCTGTCTGAACGGCAAAAAGGGATTTTATCACTGTTTAAAAGGCAGGTAGTACTATTTTTATTACAAAATTGTTTAATCGTTTTTATAATGATTAATGCTATTATCACAAGTTAATAGATTACCACCACAGCAATATAAGGAGCGCTGAAATGTCCCATTTCCAATATGATACACTATTATTATTTTTGGGCATCGGCTTGTTTTTATTAGTGGCAACAATTATTGGTCAATTGTTAAAATATCGTCTTACATCGCCTAATAGTGTTATCGATAATTTAAATACTCGCATCAATGCGTGGTGGGTAATGGTTGCCATTATTGGTTTAGCATTTTGGTTTGGACAACTGGCAGTAATTTTTTTGTTTTTTGTTATTTCAGCTTTAGCATTGCGAGAGTTTCTTATTTTAACGCCTATCAACCACTCTGATTATTTTGCCCTAATATTTGCTTTTGCAGTTGCTTTACCCATGCAATATATTTTGGTCGCCTTAGCATGGTATGGTTTATTTAGTATCTTTATTCCTGTTTATGCTTTCTTGTTTCTGGCGATATTTGCCACAATAACTGGTTCAACCGCTAATTTTTTGGCGAGAATAGCCGATGTACAATGGGGATTAATGATTACGGTATATAGTATCTCGTGTGTGCCAGCATTATTAGTATTAGATATCGAAAATTACCAAGGCCGTAATCTATTACTCATTGCTTATTTAGTATTAATCGTTCAGTTATCTGATGTGTTGCAGTACGTATTTGGCAAATTGTTTGGTAAACATAAAATTAGCCCAAACGTATCACCATCAAAGACGATTGAAGGCTTTATTGGTGGTGTTTTATCTGCTAGTTTTATTGGTGCCTGTATGTGTTGGATCACTCCGTTTACTTTTATACAATCAGGACTTATTTCTTTAATGATCACTTTGTTAGGATTTATGGGTGGTCTGGTTATGTCTGCTATTAAACGCGATCGTGGCGTAAAAGATTGGGGTAAACTAATAGGTGGTCACGGTGGAATACTTGATCGTTTTGATTCTATTTGCTTTGCTGCGCCGATATTTTTTCATATCGTAAGATATTTTTGGGTAGTATAGCTTTTAATGTGATGAAAAATATTAGCAAAACTATCAGATAATCAAATAATTTCAAAAATTGATGCTAAAAAAGAGCAAAAAAAGTTAATTTATGATATAAATACATGCATTGTATTAACGTTAGATATATGTAAGGACTATAATATGTTAAAAGAGCAAATGGTAGTAAAAAATTCAACTGGTTTACATGCACGCCCAGTAACAACGCTTGTTAAATTAGCTGGCCGTTATAAATCATCAATTGAACTTGTTTATAACGACAAAGCCATTAAATTAAAAAGCATGATGGGTTTACTTGGTGCTGGCGTTAAAGGTGGTTCAACTGTTGAAATCATCTGTGATGGTGAAGATGAACAAGCAGCAATGGATGAAATCCGTGAATTATTTGCTACAGGTTTTGGTGAATAATTTTAAGCGATTTTAACTTAGTTTATTTTATTTACTGAGAAATGAAAATTCCGTCGACCTTGGTCGACGGAATTGTTTTAAAAGGGCATCAACTAAATACTTTTAAGTAGACCTAATAGATTACTAATCTTTGATGATTGAATCCAATTCTGTATGATCAATAGAAGGCAATGATTTGGTAAAACATCGAGTTAAATAAAGCAAATAACAAAATCCAATTACTAACCAAATTAAACCTACCGTCATCGCTGTCGTTTCAAGACTGGTCCATAGCCATAACGAAAGTGATACGCCAATTGCTGGCATTAATCCATATTTTAAAAGCATTGGTACTGTTTTTTCCGTACCACTTAGGTAGCTTTTGATTACGCATAGGTTAACGAAGGTAAAGGCTACTAAGGCGCCAAAACTGATCATTGAAACGACTAAACTTAAATCAAGTACCAAAGAGAGTAGTGAAAAACAGGAAACAAAAATAATTGATAAATAAGGTGTTCGAAAACGAGGATGAATTTTATAGAAGATCTGTTTTGGTAACACACCTTCACGCCCCATTGCATAAAAGATTCGTGACACACTAGTTTGTGCGGTCATTGTAGAGGCAAATACACCTGTCAAATAAGCGGTTTGGAAGAAATTATACATAAAATCATTACCGTATTTGCCAAGTATACTGGTTAGATGACTTATGCTATCAACTTTACGCATTACATCTAAACTGGCAGTATCTTTATTATCAACAAAATCTGTCCATTGTGGGTAAGCTAAATGTGCACAATATGAGACAACTAAAAATATACAACCTGCAATCAATACGGTGCCGATAATCGCTCTTGGTAAGGTTTTTTTCGCATCATTGGATTCTTCTGCTAGTGTTGCTATAGCATCAAAACCTAAGAAGGCAAGACATAATATGGCAGCTCCAGAAAATAAACCACTAAAATCATCGGTTGTGACGGATATTGGTTTTAACATTGTTTCAGGTGTCAAATGAACATTTGTCAATGTCAAAATAATAAACAATACGATGAATAATGCTTGAAAGAAATTCAAAGTAATATTGGCCCAATTAATTAACTTGATTCCAAGGTAATTTAATACACTTACACCTACAATTGATGCCAATACATATACATAAGCTGGAATACTATCATATAGTTCATGTAGATAGATCCCTAAAACCAAGTAATTTAATATTGGTAAAAATAGGTAATCAAGAATTTGTGCCCAACCAACTAAGAAACCTGCTTTTCCACCAAAAGTTCGTTGTACATAGGTATAAGCCGAACCAGCAATAGGTAGTTTATTTGCCATTCGGCAATAACTTAATGCTGTGAAAAAGATCATGGCAAGGGTGATGATATAGGCTACAGGTAAGTGTCCATTACTGACAACGGTAACTTCCCCATAAGTGGTAAAGATCCCTAAAGGAACCATATAAGCTAAACCAAATGCAATCAATGCAGGTGTGGTTAAAACTCGTTTCATTTTTATTGCGGACATGATTTAATTTGCTCCTCTGTCCCAAAAAACAATAAAAAACTACTAAGTATAGTTTTGCCTTTTTACCCGCTTAAAGCGGCAGGGAATTCTCCCACATTATTATAATTATGCAAGCTAATTTTTAGTAAAGATCATAAGTCCGCGTAATTTGTGAGCTTTTTTTGATAAAAAAAATAAGTCAGCTTGTTAATTGTGTTCAATAAATACTAAAGTTGAATAATTTAATTGGCTATTTGATGGCTTTATTGTTGTTTGAAAAATGTATTTTCCAATCGATTGTTGCACAGGTTTGATGTTGATTAGTTATAAAAAAACACCCTGACAATGGCAGGGTGTTATATTTTTTTAAAACAATAGGTTAGTTCAATTATGCTTGTTGGTAAACTGTTTTGCCGCCTACAATTGTGGTTAATACTTTGACGTTTTGTATATCTGTTGCCGGAATGGTAAATGGATTACGATCTAAAATAATTACATCAGCAAACTTACCTTTCTCAATAGATCCGATATAGTCTTCTTGTTTTAAAACATAAGCAGCACTGATGGTCGCACAGCGTAGTACTTCAAGTGCTGTTAAATTGCGATCACTGTTTAAACGTGGATGTTCAGCATCAATCTGTCTAGTCATAGCTATTTGGAAATCATACCATTCATTAAGCGGATCAATTGGCCAATCACTACCAAAAGCACAAGTTACCCCAGCATCAATATATTGACCGTGTGCTTCTAAACCATTATAACGTTCAGCACCAAATAATGTTTTATACTGTTCAATCATTGCAGAACTACAGCCGGCCCACTGGAATGAAAAAACAACATTTGCATTTAATTGTTTATAACGGTCAAATTGATGCATCGCACTAAGTTCATTATGAGCTGTGCTTGGTCTAATATCTGCATTGGGTAGTGCTTTACGCATTTTTTCAATCGCATTAAGCACCACTTCAATGGCTCCTTCGCCAACGGTGTGCATGTGTGGATGAAAGCCTGCCCGTGATGATTCTAAAATTAATGCATCAAGCATTTCTATCGAATAATAGAGGTCACCATAGCGATCTTTTTCATTTTCTAATTGATAAGGTTGTAATAAACGAGCTGTCATTAATGGAGCTTGCATTACACCATCGACAAATAATTTGGTATGAGATACTTTAATTCCTGGTTTTGGTTGCCAGTTTTTGTCATTATAATGCTCAGCAAATTGTTTAACGCGATCAATAACTGCCGGAATATCTTCTATACTACCAACATCATCAGGTGGTAATTCTCGGGCTCCAAATAATCGGATCGACAGTTGGTCTTGTTGTTGTAATTTTAGAAATGCATCAGCTTGGGTTTCTGTTATCCGCGCATCCATTACCGCTGTTACACCTTGCTTATTTAATTCTTCTTGTGATAATTTAGCAATGTTTACTGCTTGTTCGTCGGTAAGTTTGGAAATACTGTCAAATGCACGCATTGCAGGAGCATCTTCTAATATACCGTTTAAATCACCATCCTGAGTACGCCCAATTTTGCCATCAGATGGTTCAGGTGTATTACGATCAAGGCCAAATTTTTCTAATGCAATGCTGTTGGCAACTAGCGTATGACAGTCATTTGAAAATAGAATGATAGGACGCTGAGTATTAAGTTTATCTAAATCGAATCGAGTAATATCTGTACCAATTGGTAAAACTTCTTGGCGCAACCAACCTCGAACTTGTAACCAACTACTACTATTGTGAACGGAATCATTGTCTAAATATTGTTGAATAATGGCTAAAGTATCATCTACAGTTAAACTCTGGTAATTTAGATTACATGAGGATAATTGCATGCCGCCCCAAAAGGTATGTAAATGGGCATCAATAATCCCTGGCATCATAGTTTTACCTTGTAGGTCATAGATTATCGTGGAATTATCAACATATTGACTGTTATTTATCTCTTGCGTGTAGCCGATTGCAATAATATAGCCATTTTGAATTGCAATCGCTTCACAAACCGTATCGTGTTGGTCAGCAGTATAGATGTAACCATTAATATAAATAACATCGGCTTTTGCCATTATTTTTGATTCCTTAAAAAAGATCTGAAATTAAGGGTGAACGATAGCAGATTTATAAAAAATTTGTCAAATGCAATAATTTTCTTTATTGTGTGTCAAGATTATGTTACAACTAACATATTTAGTTACAGCGTCACAAGGTGAACCGATGAAATACCAGCAGTTAGAAAACCTTGAATGCGGTTGGAAGTGGCACTATTTAGTAAAAAGGCATTTGGAAGGGGAGCTTATCACTCGTTATATTGAAAAGAGTGCTGCTCAACAAGCCGTAAATGAATTATTGTTATTGGAACACAGACCGACTGCGGTTATTGATTGGATTAAGCAGCATCTAAATCCAGATTTAGATAATCGTATGAAGCAAACCATTCGAGCACGACGAAAACGACATTTTAATGCCGAACAGCAAAATACACGTAAAAAGTCTATTGATTTGGAATTTCTAGTCTGGCAACGATTGGCTAATTTAGCTAAGCGCCGAGGATGTACGCTGTCACAAACAATTACACAATTAATTGAAGATGCAGAGCAAAAAGAGCAATATGCTAGTAAAGTATCGACAATTAAAGATGATTTACTGTCATTACTTGATGTCAATATAGACGGTAAATAACTTAAACTACAGGATAAATAGGTTTAATTATGGGAAAATCCCTTGTTATTGTGGAATCACCAGCCAAAGCAAAAACGATTAATAAATATCTTGGCAAAGATTTCGTAGTTAAATCAAGTGTCGGACATATTCGCGATCTTCCAGTGAGTGGTAGTAGTCAACGCACTGAAAAAACAAGTAAAGATAAAGCCGAGAAAAAAGTTAAACGATCGGAAAAACAAGTGTTAGTCGATCGTATGAGCGTTGATCCTTACAATGGCTGGCAAGCGCATTATGAAATTTTACCTGGCAAAGAACGAGTGGTTGCCGAACTTAAAAAGTTAGCCAAAGATGCCGATATGATTTATCTCGCAACCGACTTGGATAGAGAAGGGGAAGCTATCGCTTGGCATCTAAAAGACGTTATTGGTGGTGATGATAATAAGTATCGTCGAGTCGTATTTAACGAGATAACCAAAACGGCGATTAAAAATGCTTTTAATCATCCAGCCATGTTGGATATGGATCGGGTTAACGCTCAACAAGCAAGACGATTTATGGATCGTGTGGTTGGCTTTATGCTATCACCACTACTTTGGAAAAAAGTCGCTCGTGGCTTATCAGCAGGTCGTGTTCAATCAGTTGCGGTACGCTTAGTGGTTGAACGTGAGCGAGAAATTCATGCATTTATTCCTGAAGAGTATTGGGATCTTTATGCTGATTTAAAAACTGCTCATCAAGAACAATTAACAATGCAAGTAACGCATTATAAAAATGATGCGTTTGAACCTAAAGATCGCGTTGCTATTGATATTGCTTTGGATGAATTAAATAAAAGCCAATATCAAGTCACTAATATTGAAGAAAAACCGACTAAAAGTAATCCAACAGCGCCGTTTATTACTTCAACTTTGCAACAAGCGGCAAGTACCCGTTTAGGTTTTGGTGTTAAAAAGACGATGATGTTAGCACAACGCCTATATGAAGCTGGTTATATTACTTATATGCGTACCGACTCTACTAATTTGAGTCAGGATGCGTTAACCATGGTTCGGGACTACATTGGACAAAACTTCGGTGAGAAGTATTTGCCTAAATCAGCTAACGTTTATAGCAGTAAGAAAAATTCGCAAGAGGCGCATGAGGCAATTCGTCCATCAGACGTGAATATTCTAGCGGATAGTCTTGGCGATGTTGAGGCTGATGCAGCTAAATTATATCAATTAATTTGGCGTCAATTTGTGGCTTGCCAAATGACATCAGCCGAATACAACTCAACAACTATTACAGTTAAAGCGGGTGATTTTACCTTAAAAGCTAAAGGTCGAACCTTGCGTTTCGATGGTTGGACAAAAGTGCAACCACAATTAACTAAAAATAATGAAGATAAGATGTTGCCAGCAGTATCTATGCAAGATATGTTGGAATTAATAGGCTTAGATCCTAATCAACACTTTACTAAGCCTCCCGCTCGTTACAACGAAGCTTCATTAGTTAAGGAACTTGAAAAACGAGAGATTGGTCGTCCTTCTACTTATGCAACGATTATATCAACTATTCAAGATCGTGGTTATGTACGATTAGATAATCGTCGTTTTTATGCGGAAAAAATTGGCGAAATTGTTACAGATCGCTTAAGTGAAAATTTCAATGACTTAATGAGTTACGATTTTACAGCTCGCATGGAGCATGCACTTGATGAAATTGCCAATAAAAAGCAAGAATGGCGTGAAGTTTTAGATCAATTTTTTGATGATTTCAGCCAACACTTAACCATTGCAGAACAAGATCCTGATCGTGGAGGTATGCAACTTAATCCACTAGTTTTAACACCAGAAATTAAATGCCCTAATTGTGGTCGTGAAATGGGCATTAAAACTGCGGGTACCGGTGTATTTTTAGCGTGTTCTGGTTATGCGTTACCTCCTAAAGAGCGTTGTAAGCAAACAATTAATTTAATTCCCGAATATGAAACATTAAATATTTTGGAAGAGGCAGAGACAGCCGAAACTGACGCACTAAGAGCACTTAAACGTTGTCCTAAGTGCCATACGGCTATGGACAGTTATTTGCTCGATAATGAGCGTAAATTACATATTTGTGGTAATAATCCAATCTGTGATGGTTCGTTGGTTGAAAAAGGCACATTTAAGGTAAAAAGCTATGAAGGTCCAATTATTGAATGTGAAAAATGTGGATCAGAAATGCATCTTAAATCAGGACGTTTTGGACTTTATATGGGATGTACCAATCAAGATTGTAAAAATACTCGTAAAATCTTAAAAAATGGTGATGTAGCGCCACCTAAAGAAGATCCTGTTGATCTGCCTGAGTTAAAATGTACTAAGTCAGATGCACATTTTGTATTACGAGATGGTGCTTCAGGTATCTTTTTAGCTGCACATAATTTCCCAAAATCAAGAGAAACTCGTGCACCACTAATTGAAGAACTACAACGTTTTAAAGATCGTCTACCCGAAAAATTTATTTATTTAACGCAAGCGCCGAGTCAAGATCCAGAAGGTAATCCAGCTATTGTGCGATTTAGTCGTAAAAGTAAACAGCAGTACGTTACTTCGGAAGTCAATGGCAAATCGACTGGCTGGGTAATGCAATACGTTGATGGTAAATGGGTTAATAGTAAAAAATAGGTAAGAACACCTGATGATTTATGTAAAATCGCTCAGGTTAAGGAATCGTTTTAGTATAAAAAGCTGTTTTTTGTTTGTGCTAAAGTGTGAAAGGAATTACCTTACGATTTCCCTCTTTTTGACTTTTTATATAGTTTTAAAAAGAGGGAAAGGTATACAGTTAAAGGAGCCTTTGTCATGAAGTTGCAACAACTGCGTTATATTGTTGAAGTCGTTAATAACGATCTAAATGTGTCACTTACCTCTGAAAAACTGTATACCTCTCAGCCAGGCATCAGTAAACAGATCAAATTGTTGGAAGATGAACTTAATGTGCAAATTTTTACTCGTGTCGGTAAACATCTTTCCGAAGTTACCCCCGTTGGTGAGAAGATTATTGCGTTAGCTAGAGAGATTTTAACTAAATCGCAAGATATTAAAATTATTGCTAAAGAATTTAGTCAGCCTAATCAAGGCTCATTAACCATTACTACAACTTATACTCAAGCTCGTTATACTTTACCAATTGTTATTCAGCAATTCATGCAACAGTATCCAAGTATAACACTCCATATGGAGCAAGGATCATCTCCGCAATGTCTTTTACAAGCGCAAACAGGCCAAGCTGATTTTGCTATCATAACTGATTTATCTGAACTTAGCGATGATATGATTGCCATACCTTGTTATCATTGGAACCAAGCTGTGATTGTAATGAAAGATCATCCATTAGCTAAAAGTAGTTTAATTACTATCGATGAATTGTCTAAATATCCTTTAGTCAGTTATGATTTTTCTAATGATGGGTCTGATTTGAATCAAGCTTTTATCAAAGCTAATCAAATTCCTAATATTGTTTTTAGTACTACTGATGCGGAACTGATCAAAACTTATGTTAAGTTAGGGGTTGGCGTTGGCATTGTCGCTAAAATGGCGGTTAATGAAAGCTCTGATAGTGATTTTGTGGTACTTAATGCTGGACATATATTTCCATATAGTACCACTTATATTGCCTTTGCTCGTTCGCTATTTTTACGCAATTATATGTATGATTTTATTAATCAGTTTTCGGCACATTTAAATAGGCAAACAGTTGATAGACTTATCTTATGTGAAAATAATGTAGCAGTACAGGCTATGTTTAATGGGATTAAATTACCTGTTAGGTAGTAGGAAAATCTTTTGCTTATAAATTTTAAAGACCAAGCACAACAGATTGTGCTTGGTGACTAATGTTATTTATGTCTAGCTTTTAAAATAGCAATGACATCTTGCATTGAGAGATTTTGATCTTGTAGTAAGACCAATAAGTGATAAATTAAATCGGCTGATTCATTTTTTAACTCTTCTTTGTCGTGTACTGTAGCTGCAAGTGCAGTTTCAACACCTTCTTCTCCCACTTTTTGGGCAATACGCTTCGTACCATCATGGTAGAGTTTTGCCGTATAAGATGATTTAGGGTCAGCATTTTTACGAGCACCAAGTAATTGTTCTAAATCGTATAAAAATCCCCATTCAGTTTGGTTATTGTTAAAACAGCTATTTGTTCCTGTGTGACAAGTAGGACCAATTGGATTAACTAAAATAAGTAGGGTATCATTATCACAATCGGTCGAGATACTTACCACATTTAAAAAATTACCTGATGTTTCACCTTTGGTCCATAAGCGTTGTTTGGTACGAGAGTAGAAGGTTACTTTGCCACTAGTTTGTGTCTGAGTTAATGCTTCTTGATTCATATAGCCAAGCATAAGCACTTCACCAGAAACATAGTGTTGTATGATAACCGGCATTAAATTATCAACTTTTTGCCAATCAAGTTGTTTAGTGTCTATTTGTATTTGGGAATGTTGAGTTAACATAATCGGATTTCTACTCCATGTTGAGCTAAATATTGTTTAAGTTCGCCAATATTAATTATTTGTTTGTGAAAGACGGAAGCGGCTAATGCACCATCAACATTGGCTTCTTGAAAAGCTTGCAAAAAGTGCTCCATAGTTCCAGCGCCACCAGATGCAATCAGAGGTACATGACAAACTTCTCGAATTGTTTTTAGTTGTTTTAGATCATAACCATTACGGACACCATCTTGATTCATCATGTTTAGCACTATTTCACCTGCCCCTCGTTTTTGTACTTCTTGCACCCAATCAAGTGTATTCCATTTGGTTGCCACAGTGCGCTTTTCATCGCCGGTAAATTGATAAACATGATAACTATCGGAATCTTTATCATACCAAGTATCAATCCCTACCACGATACATTGTACTCCATAACAATCAGCTAACTCAGTAATTAAACTCGGATTAGCTAACGCAGGAGAGTTGATTGAAATTTTATCAGCACCAAAAGTTAAAATTTGTCCTGCATCTTCAACCGTTTTTATACCGCCAGCGACACAAAAGGGGATATCTATTACTTCAGCGACTTTTGCCACCCAACTTTTGTCAACTACTCGACCGTCGGATGAGGCTGTAATATCATAGAATACCAATTCGTCGGCCCCTTCTTCGGCATAGCGTTTGGCTAATGGTACAATATCACCAATGATTTCATGATTACGAAATTGTACTCCTTTTACAACTTGCCCATCACGGACATCCAAACAAGGTATTATCCTTTTTGCCAACATGAAATCGCCTCCTGAACTGTAAATTTACCTTCTAATAATGCTCTACCGACAATAACACCGGCAACACCACTATCTTTTAATGCTTTAACATCATCTATTTGACCAATACCACCAGAAGCTTGAAACGCAATTTGTGGATATTTTTGGCTGATCTCTTGATAGAGTTTTACATTAGAGCCACTTAGCGTTCCATCTTTAGAAATATCTGTACATAGTACATGTTTCAAGCCATAGGGTAGATAATCATCAATAACTTGTTCCAATGTCTGTTTAGAATCCTCTTGCCAACCATGGATAGCGACGTTTTTGTTACCTTGTTGGTCAATACGAACATCTAAGGCTAATACCAACGATTCAGGGCCATAAGTATCAAACCATTTTTTTACTAAATCAGGTTGTTTAATAGCTGTTGAACCAATAACTACTCGAGTTGCACCTGCGGATAATAATGCTTTAACATCTTCTTCTGTCCGAATTCCACCACCAATTTGTACTGGAACTTGTACACCATTAATCAGGGATTTTATCAATGAGATTTGTCGAGCTTGCGGATCTTTAGCGCCAGTTAAATCAACCAGATGTAATAGTTTCGCACCTTGCTTTTGATAATCTTGTAGACGAGCTAAGGGGTCATTACCATAATCTCGTTTTTGATCATAATCACCTTGATGTAACCGCACAACAGTACCATCAATTAAATCAAGCGCGGGAATAATAATAGGATAAACTGCCATAGTTACATCTCCAAAAAGTTTTTGAGCAATTTTGCACCGGCTAAGCCAGAACGCTCTGGATGAAATTGCACACCGTAAAAGTTGTCTTTTTGTACGGCAGCAGTAAAGCTTTCGCCGTAATTGGTTTCTGCGATAGTTGATGAGCATAATGGTAAGGCGTATCCATGTACAAAGTAAAAGTAAGCACCATCAGGAATATCTCTAAATAGATGATGTCCGGCTTTGGGATTGACTTGATTCCAGCCCATATGTGGTAGTGGTAATCCACAATCAGGAATTTGTACTACTTTTTCGTGAATAATACCTAAGGTATCGACATGACCTTCATTACTATAATCAGCTAAAAGTTGCATACCGAGGCAGATACCTAATACTGGTTGAGTACAGACTTTGATAAGATCAATTAAATTACGTTCTTCTAATTTTTGCATTGCAGCAGAAGCTGAACCGACACCTGGTAAAAACAGTTTGTCTGATTCGAGTACTGTATCAGGATCAAGGCTGATAATTGGATTATAGCCTAATCTCTGTATTGCATATTTGACTGAGGAAAGATTAGCACAGCCAGTATCTAGAATGACAATTTTCATCTATAACACTCCTTTCGAGCTAGGTAATCTATCACTTTCAATTTTAATCGCCTGTTTGAGTGTTCTGGCAAAGGCTTTAAATAAGCTTTCGATACGATGGTGGTCATTATCACCGGTCGTTTCAATGTGCAAGGTAATTGCCATAGTATAACTTAGAGAATAGAAGAAATGTTCAACCATTTGTGTACTCATATCGCCAACTTTCGGATCACTGAATTGTGCTGAAAACTTGAGGTAAGGCCGACCTGAAATATCCATTGCACATTTTGCTAAACACTCATCCATTGGAATAACAGAAGCATAACGAGTGATACCTCGTTTATCGCCAAGTGCTTTTTTTAGTGCTTCGCCTAAGGCAAGACCTGTATCTTCAATAGTGTGGTGATCATCAATATGTAAATCGCCTTCTACTTGAATGTTTAATTTGATACCGCCATGAGTGGCGATTTGGTCAAGCATATGATCAAAAAAACCAATGCCAGTATTAATTTGACTGCCACCTTGTCTATCTAACCAAACTTCAACTAAAATTTTGGTTTCTTTGGTATTTCGTTCGACTTTTGCATAACGATCTGCAGTGGTTAAACGTTGGGCTATTTCATTCCAATTAAGTGATTTTGGATTATAGTGTAATCCTTTTATTTGCATATTTTCAGCAAGTTGCATATCTGTGACCCTGTCACCGATTACGTAACTATTTTGTTTATCTAACTTACCACTGGTTAAATAAGGTAGAACTAAAGTGATTTTCGGCTTACGACATTCACAATTATCTTGAGGAAAATGAGGGCAGATCAGTACATCTTCAAAGTTAACACCTTGTGATTCGAATATTTGCATCATTAAATTATGCGGTCCATCAAAATCAGCTTGTGGATAACTACTGGTTCCTAATCCATCTTGATTGGTAACCATAACCAATTTGTAACCAGCAGCTTGTAGTTTTAGTAGTGCTGGGATCACATTAGGTTCAAATGCAAGTTTTTCAAAACTATCAACTTGATAATCAATAGGGGGTTCAACTATTAATGTTCCATCACGGTCGATAAATAAATATTTTTGTAACATACTTGCTCCTATTATATCGCTTTGAGTGCTGTTATTACTGCTTCACATTCTGCTTGTGTACCAATCGAGATTCGAATAAAACCATCTTGGCCAATTGATTTGCTTTGATCACGCAAAATAATGCCTTCATTCCATAATTTGCTAAATACCTCTTTATTGCTTTGGAATTTAACACATAAATAATTAGCTTCGCTAAGATAAACTTTTTCAACGATTTCTAAAGCCGAAAGTTGATTCGCTAATTTCTCTTTTTGATTATTGAGATTGATAACATGTAACTTCATGGTATTTATACCATCTTTACTTAATGCTTGGGTTGCTATATCAGCAACCGGTGTTGCTAAAGGATAAGGTGCAATGACTTTCTGTAAAGCATCTATTACTGGTTTATTTGCTAAAGTAAAGCCGCAACGTAGTCCTGCTAGTGCAAAAGCCTTCGATAAAGTTCGTAAAATAACTAAGTGAGGATAATTTGCAAGCCAGCTCACAACGGTTGAATTTGGAGAAAACTCAATATAAGCTTCATCAATAATCACTAAAGCGCGATTTTCAGCTAGTTTAAGTAAAGTTTTAATATCATCTTGGTCTATCAAATTACCCGTTGGATTATTAGGTGAACATACATAGATCAATTTAACATTGTCTAGATTTTGTTTAATTCCGTCTAAATCTAGTTGCCAATTAGATTTAGTTGGTACGGTTTTGGTTTTTATACCTAGTGTTTCGGCACTGACTTGATACATACCATAAGTTGGAGGGCAGTAAAGCACTGTATCGGTTTCAGGTTCACAAAAAGCTCGCATTAATAATTCTATTGCTTCATCGGCCCCCCGACTAACAATCACTTGCTCTGGAGTGACACCCGCATATTGCGCATAACGATTAATCACTTGTTCGGGTTGTGCTTCAGGATAGCGGTTTAAGTTTTGCTCAGTTAACTGAAAATTGGGTGCAACAGGGTATTCATTGGCATTTAGCCATACATCACCATTACCACCTATACGCCTAGCTGATTGATAAGGAGTCAACTTTTGTACGTTCTTTCTGACTAATTGATTAATGTCCATTTTATTCACCTATTTTTCAGAATCTGAGTTAAGTTTAGCTAAACGAATAGTTACGGCATTTTTATGGGCGGTAAGTTGCTCAGCTTGAGCCATTAGCTCAACAGCATTACCGATTGCTTGCAAACCTTCAGCAGTCAATTTTTGTACTGTCATACGTTTTTGAAAATCAGCTAAACCAAGGCTTGAATAAGTAGCTGTATAACCATAAGTAGGTAAAACATGATTAGTACCCGATGCATAGTCACCTGCTGATTCCGGTGACCAATAACCTAAAAATATCGAGCCAGCGCTATTAATTTTATCAACTAATTCATCAGCATTTTGCGTTTGAATAATTAAATGTTCCGGTCCATAGCGATTACTAATACTCACACATTCTTCTAAATCTTTAGTAACAATAAGTCGGCTTTCTTGTAAAGCTTTTTCTGCGATCTCTTGGCGTGACAGTTGTGCTAGTTGTTTATCTACTTCAATTGAAACTGCTTGAGCAATTTTTTCATCGGGTGTTAGTAGTACTACTTGAGAGTCTGGACCATGTTCAGCTTGAGAAAGTAGATCAGCGGCAATAAATGCTGGATTAGCAAAACTGTCAGCAATCACCAATACTTCTGAAGGTCCAGCTGGCATATCTATAGCTGCACCATCTAGTCTTTGACTAACTTGACGCTTAGCTTCGGTCACATAGGCATTACCTGGGCCAAATATTTTATCAACTTTTGGTACTGATGCAGTACCTAATGCCATTGCAGCAATTGCTTGCGCACCACCTAGCTGATAAATTTCGCTCACTCCACATAGTTCTGCTGCATATAAAATTTCATCGGCAATAGGTGGTGGTGAACATAAAATTACTTTACGGCAACCGGCAATTTTAGCTGGTATTGCTAGCATCAATACGGTAGACAATAAAGGTGCCGAACCTCCTGGTATATACAGTCCTACCGAATCAATTGGTCTGGTTACTGACTGACATTTGATGCCCGGCATCGTTTCCACTGTTATAGTTTGTCTAACTTGTGCTTGGTGGAATTTTTCGATGTTACTTACGGCTAATTGCATCGCCTGTTTTAATTCTGGTTTAACACGGCTAGTCGCAGTTTTTATTTCATCTTCTGTTAATTTGATTTGCTTAATTTGTACTTTATCAAATTTATTACTTAATTCTTTTAGGGCTTCATCACCATTTTGTTTTACTTGCGTTAAAATATCTTTAACCGCGTGACTAATAGAATCAGAAGCAGCTATAGCAGGACGAGTCAGTAATTCTGCTTGTTTTTCTTTAGAACATTGTTGCCAATATGATAGTTTCATTTAATTACTCCATCATTTTTTCAATTGGTAATACAAGGATTGAGCTTGCGCCTAAATCTTTCAATTTTTCCATGGTTTCCCAGAATAATGATTCAGTACTCACCATATGTAGAGCTACCCGATTTTGTTCACCCGTTAATGGTAAAATGGTTGGGTTTTCTGCGCCAGGTAATAATGATACAACTTGATCTAAAACGGCTGTTGGAGCGTGTAACATAATGTATTTGGATTCACGAGCTTGAATTACCCCTTGAATACGCGTCATCACTTTGTCGATTAATGCTTGTTTCGTTGGTGACATTTCACCTTCTCGTTGAATTAAACAAGCCTTCGATTTATAAATAACTTCAATTTCTTGTAGACCATTAGCTTCAAGTGTGGCCCCACTAGATACTAAATCACAAATTACATCAGCAAGCCCTGCTCGTGGTGCAACTTCAACAGAGCCATTAAGTAAACAGGTTTTGAAATTCACATTATATTGTGAAAGATAACGGCGGAGTAGGTGAGGATATGTGGTTGCAATACGTAAATTATTTAAACATTCTGGGCCACTATAAACAAAATCACGAGGAGCAGCAATTGATAAGCGGCAGCCACCAAAATCAAGGCGACGCAAGGTTTTATATTGTGGATTTTCACCTTCGGCTTGTCTATCAAGAACTTCTTCTTCTAACACATTCTCACCGACAATACCAATATCGACAACACCATCAATAACTAGTCCAGGAATATCGTCATCTCGAACGCGTAAAATATCAATTGGCATATTTTCAGCAAAAGCAATTAAGCGTTGTTCTTGCAAATTGATTTTTATGCCACATTGCGCCAATAATTTTTTCGACTCATCGCTTAAACGTCCCGATTTTTGCATTGCTATACGTAAACGTGAATTATCCAACATATTATTCTCCAACTTGTTTAAATAAATTTATAAACCACAAATAAAAAACCCTCGGAAGACTGATCTTCCGAGGGTTTTCTAAATGCTTTTGCGATATCACCGGAAGACCTTTTGTCTTCCAGCACCAATCGCCCGAAGACTATTCAGGAATGATGGTGATGATGATGTTTAGTAACGAAAACACAAAAACAATTCATAAAATAAAACCTTTAAATTTAACTGTTGTACAACATATAACACAAATGACTATCTAGCAACTTATTTTTGTCGATTTATAAAAAAAATATAAAAATTGAAATTTTTTAATTATCTGTTTTGTTCATTTTTGTCATGTTTGAATAGTAAAAATAGGTAAATTTATAAAATTTGTTTTAATTGATGGCAGACCTTATATCGGCCAAAAATCGAGATTTTTGTTAAGAAAGCATCCAATGCATCATTTTCAAAACAGCTAACAATCATATAACAACCGTCACCAGTAATTTTATAAAACTCAGAAATTTCATTAACAGATTTTACTAATTTTTCAAAAGATTCAAATTGATTTGAGTTCATGTATATAGTGATAAATTGTAATTGATGTTTTGGTTCTTTAATTGTGAACTGTTCTATAATATGATTATTTAGCAACTCTTGTACACGTTGCCCCACAGCTTGACTTGATAAGAATACCTTCTCGCCGATCTCGCGCCAGGATTGACGACTGTTTTGTCTTAATTCATTTAAGATAGCGTGATCTTTTTTATCCATATTTTCAATTTGAAAGCTGACTGAGGTTTATTACTTCAATTTGCTATGTCATTTAGAGGTTGATTATTTCAAAATAATAACACAAAACATTACAAAGGAGAGCAAAATGACTCAAGCATTGATGATTATTGATGTACAAAATGATTATTTTCCCAATGGAAAATACCCATTAAACAATACCGAACAGACATTGCAATGTACCTTAAAGCTACAAAATTATTTCCGCCAAAAGCAATTACCGATTATTTATATCCAGCACGTTAACCAAGATGCTAATTCTGTTTTCTTCGTTAAAAATAGTTATGGTTGTCAGTTACATCCTAAATTGATTCCTATTCAAGAATATAATGAATTTGTGATTGAAAAGGCTTATCCGAATAGTTTTTATCAAACACAATTACAGCAGAAGTTAAAGCAAGCAGAAATAACCCAGCTGGTCATTTGTGGCATGATGAGTCATATGTGTGTTGATTCTACAACTCGTTGTGCATATGAGCTCAATTACCAACCAATTTTAATTCATGATGCTTGTACTACCCGTGATCTTGAATTTAACGGTAATATTATTTCATCGTCAGATGTTCATAATAGCTTTATGTCGGCATTGATGCGATTTGCAACAGTAATGAATATTGAATCATTCATTGAAACAAATTAATAAGTTAAAATACTTTTTCTTAATTTTTGAGGATTAATAAAAAATCCTCATTTTTTGACATAAATATTTATCCGTGATAATCCTAACTGAAAGGAATTTTGTTATAGCTAGTTTTATAAATTGGATTTTATATGGCTCATCCTGTTAATCATATTAATAGTTATATTTTTTTGGGTTTTTCATGGTACCAATTTTTTATGGTATTTATACATTTTCGTTAATATTTGTATTTGTACGGATACATTGGATTATCATGGCCCATACTAGATGCAAATGATTTAAATATAGCAAATTTATTTGAATTTAATGATTGGCTAGAAGCAATAAAAACTAATCGGCACCCCCTATAGAAACAATAAACCATTATTAATATTTGATTAAATCATCGATGTTTTAATATTTATTAATTAATAGGATTTAAATATTTATGCTATTTACCCAAGTCGCAAATTATTACCACTTAGAACTCGATGTTTGATTGACTTTTTAATTATTGAATTAAAAAATTTACAATGGTGAAAATTGATAAATAAAATATTTACTTAATATATGTAAGTGGATATTATTGTTTAAGTTTTATAGCGTCAATTACTATAAAATGCACAAAATTTGATTTAATTTAAAATAGTTGTCATAAGGAATATGAAATGGGTATATTTTCTCGTTTTTTTGCTAAAAAAACAGAATCAAAACAGATGGATAATTCGATTGTCCCAAATCCTGATATTGAAAATGCCATTAGCGTAAGTATTGTATTTAGCGGTGCGCTTAATATTAATAACGATGAATTATTAGCAAAACTTAAATCGATTGATCCGACCATAAAAGATATTCGATATGAAACTCCGTTCGGACAACTTGAAGAAGGTATGTGTATTTTAGTAAGTTGGGGTAAACATGTTATTAGAGTATTTGGTCTTAATGCTCCTTATCCTAAAGCTGTATTAGAAACATGTGTTGCACCAGCAAGTTATAGTCAAGAAATAAAACAACAAGTTTATGAAAGTGATAGTCATTTATTATTATATTATGTCGGCTATGAACAAAATGTATTAGAGCAATACTTAGCTTTAACTCGTTTAGCGGTATGCTTTGAACAATTTAATGCGTTAGCAGTAATTAATGAGGATGCCCATACTTCATTACCAGTTAACTTTATTAATTCACTAGCTTCGGAAAAAGATGGTTTAACCACTTTAGGGGAGTGTTTACCTTTGTTGTTTTGTGGTTTTGTTAAATATGAAATAGAAAATATTAAAGGGATTTGGATGCGCACTTATGGTGCTAATAAATTTGGTTTACCTAATTTTGCTGCATTAGCCAATAGTTATGAGGAAAGTGAATATTATTTTGACATGTTTAGTAACATTTTAAACTATTTGCGACAAAGTCAAGCGACAATGAATCCTGGCGATACCATGGAAATGGGTGATAATCGTATGATGTCATTACGAGCGCCTCAAGATGAGGAATATTTCTTAAAAGATCAGGGTGATCTTTTAGTAATTGAAATTAATAACTAATTTATACTTTTCAAGTTTTAGGAAAGGTAATAAATATTTGTCTCAACCTTTCCTAAATACTTAGCATCTTATTGTTGAATCGTTTGTGGATATTTTTTACCTGCTAAAACACTAAATCGACCTGTCCCTAATAATGCCAAACTAAAAGCAGTTAGTGACATAAAAGCTGGATATTCCCAACCTCCACCAGGATTGGTAAATGACCAACCATTAGTCCAATGTACAATGGTTATTATTGCTAGTTGAAAAAAAGCAATTAGCGCTACTGCACGGGTTAAAATACCGAGTAACAATAGTGCGCCACCACCAATTTCAAAAACGATAACGATATAAGAAAAAAAGCTAGGAAAGCCAAGAGTATGAAAATACTCGGCGGTACCTTCAGGGGTTAGAACAAGTAGTTTGGTAAAACCATGGGCTAAAAACATCATACCTAAAGCAATTCGTAATACAAATGCAGCTACATCAGTTTGATATTCTTTCATTTTGGTTTCCTATATTAAGTTAGCAAAATAACAATAATGAAACTCATAAAGATTTCTTAAAAACGTTATTACTCTTTTAAAACATAGGATACTGCAATTAAGATTGTCTCACAGTTAACAATCAATAGTAAAGTAATAGACAATTATCATCAATTTTTATAACTGAAAATTAAGATGATATAAGTATAATTTGCTTATGTTTGTGAATAGAAAAAATAGCAGTGCGACGAGTCGTCGCACCGTTATTGCTTACTTATTGTTGGTGTCGAATAGACTTAAATCTTTCTGTTGTCTGAGTTAATGCTGTTTCTGTAGGCAAACGTTCCATTGAACTTGCGCCGTAAAAACCATTACAATCAGGACAATTTTGTAAAATATATTCTGCATCTTCAGGGGATGAAATAGGTCCGCCATGGCAAAGTATAATAATATCTGGACGAATTGCTTTAGCTGCTTTAGCCCATTGATTGATTAAAGGTACACAATCCGCAAGTTTTAATGCGGTTTGTGCGCCAATACTACCACCGGTGGTTAAGCCCATATGTGGAACTAAAATATCCGCTCCAGCTTTGGTCATATCAATAGCATCTTGCTCACTAAATACATATGGTGTAGTTAACAGATCTTTTTCATGTGCTTTGCGAATCATCTCAACTTCTAACGCATAGCCCATACCTGTTTCTTCAAGATTAGCTCTAAAATTACCATCAATTAAACCGACAGTAGGGAAGTTTTGTACGCCAGCAAAACCGGTAGCTTTAATTTGATCTAAAAACTGATCAAATTGGCAGAAAGGATCGGTGCCATTTACACCAGCTAAAACAGGAGTATGTTTTACAACCGGTAATACTTCTTTTGCCATATCCATAACAATTTCATTGGCATTGCCATAAGCTAATAAGCCAGCTAGCGATCCGCGACCCGCCATACGATAACGACCAGAATTGTAAATTACAATCAGATCAATACCACCAGCTTCTTCGCATTTCGCCGATAATCCTGTACCAGCTCCTCCACCGATGATAGGTTGACCTTTAGCAATCATATCATGGAATTTTTTTAATAATTGAGCACGTTTACTACTCATAATTTTCTCCATTATTTAATTATATTTTTAAATTCGTTAATAACTAAATTACAAAATTCTGGTGAATTAATATGATGCGAGGTTTTTATTAACCGTCGTTTTTCAGTTTGAATAAAGACTTTTTCAAACTCATCTATGAAAGCTTGATCCGCTTGCGGTGACCAAAAATCCCCATTTTCAATATCAAGTGCAGAAAAACCACTTTCAGGAATAATAAAAACGACTTCACCTTGACATTTATTTAGTTTAGTAGCGATCCAATTTGCCATGATTTTATTCTCTTCTGGCGTGGTTCGCATTAAAGTAACTTGTGGATTATGAGGATAAAACAGACGATCACGATATTTTTCTGGAATAGTATCTGGGCTACCGAAATTAACCATATCAAGGGCACCACATGATCCAATATATGGAACTTGACTTCTTGCAATGGCTTCAAATCGATCTTCATCACAAGCAAGTACTCCATCAAATAGATGATCACAAACTTCAGTGGTCGTAATATCAAGTACACCTTTTAATAAATGGCTATCAGCTAATTTTTCCATTGCCTTACCGCCACTACCCGTTGCATGAAAAACTAAGCAATCGTATTTATCATTTAATTTTGCTGAAAGTGATTGAACACACGGGGTAGTAACACCGAACATAGTTAATCCAATTGCTGGCTTATCTTCAACTTGTTCTTGCGTTTTAAATAACACTGAACCTGCGATAGAATTAGCTGCATTGGCGAGTACTTTTCTTGAAATAACATTTACGCCAGCAATATCTGTAACGGAATAGAGCATGGCAATATCACTTGCACCGATATATCCTGATATATCACCTGAAGCCATAGTTGAAACCATCAACTTTGGTATGCCAATAGGTAGTGCTTGCATAGCTGGAGTGATTAATGCGGTACCACCCGAGCCACCTAAACCGAGTATAGCGTCAACATCATTTTGCGCTATTAAAAATTGTTTAAATGCATTAGCCATTGCAACGATAGCCTTTCCTCTATCGGTGACAAAAACAGCTTTTTCACCCTCGGGATGATATTTAGCAACAGTGCTAGCACTAATATCAGCAATGTGATTAAAAGAATGTGGTTGCTTAGTGGAGATATCAACGATTTTACTTTCAACATTTCTTTTACTAAGTAAATGTTTGACGTAAACAATCTCTTCTCCTTTTGTGTCTAGTGTCGCGACCAAGTAAACCATATTATGCGATGCCATTTATTTCTCCTTAACAGATAAAATAGAACTCGATACTTCTTACTCAACTATCAGCGATTACTACTTTGACGATTATAAGCTAAAAATGAGACATTAGTCTCATTTTTTTTAAATTTTTTTAAAAATTTTTTTAATATTATAGTTATGTTAAAAAAAGTTGTATAATTTACAAAAGTTTACTAATTGGCAATAAATAAAAATATGAATATAGATAGCTTAATGATTTCTAAGAAATATTCTGGAGCCAAAAAAAGAACTTACGATCGTCTTATCGAAACTGCGATTGAGGCTTTAGAGCAGGGTAAAGAGATATCTATCACTGAATTATCAGATAGAACAGGTATTTCTAGAGCTACTGCTTATCGCTATTTTCCGACTAAAACCGATTTAATATCAGCGGCTGTTGAACAATCACTTAGTCCAATATTCTTATGGCAATCAGATAAAGAAAATGTCGAAGATCGGATAAATGATTTTTTAGCTTTTGCTTTGCCACAAATGTTAAAACATGAAGGAACATTACGCGCAGCTTTAAGCCTCTCTTTAAAACAATGGGCAGATGAACGGTCACAATTAACTGAAAAGACTAAAAAACTTGTGCGAGGTAATCGTAAGGAAATTCTTACCAATTTATTACAGCCACTCAAAGCACAATTATCTGATGAGCTTTTTGATAAAGTTATCTACTCAATTTCAATCATATATGGTTCTGAAATATTCATGGTGTTAAAAGATATTTGGAACTTTGACAGTGAGCAAGTAATAGATCTTTCACAATGGATTGTTAAAGCTATCATTAATCAAGCTAAACAAGAAGTGCAAGATGAATCGAATACTGAATCTTGATTGTTCTAAATTCGGTTAAAATTTTTTAATTACATTTTAGCAATAGTTTTAACTAAAATTATAACTTATATTTAAAATACAGTAAGTTATGATACGCTAGTTTAATTTATGCATTAAGTATAAATAAGTCTAATACAGAGTAATCTTAAATTCCCTCTTTTCGATAACAATATTTAACCTATTATCAATTTTAATCTTAATTAGAATAATAAATACAGTGTCTTATTAGGTAAGTTTAAAAATATTTTTAATAACAGCATTCAATTCATTAGAAACTTTAAAGTCTTGTAGCGCAATTTACCATTATTTTCTTAAATAAAAACCAATATTAGTTTGCCAACCTTTTGATGGTTTTAATGTTATTCGTTTGTTAAAAAAGTGATTAAAAACTTAATCCAACATTTAATAAACTTTTTAAAAGCTCGCTTATTCTTTCACAGTAGTAAACAATTTAGTTTATCAGGTGATTTAACATTAATGATCGGATAATAAATAAAAAAGACACTGCTAGATTAGATAGTGTCTTTTTATGATAATTGAAGTTAGTAAAGAAAATAATTAAATTGTATGCCAAATACTTTTATATTTGAAAGGTTAATTTTCAAATTAGTGGTATTGAACAGATTGCTGACTTTGCTCATCGTGAACTAAGAATAAACAAGTATCGCTGGTTAAAACGGCTTGTTCTATACGTTGTTTATCTTGCTCATTAAGATCGTTAATACAAGCAACCACATAACTACAGGTTTTACTTTGTAATGCCTTTTCAATAGTCGAGACTAAATTATTATTAGTTAGGTTAGCTAAATGTACGACTTTTTGTTTATCAAGCCCAGCAATATTCAGCCATGAACGTTTTAACATTGGACGATCTGATAGCCATAATTGCCATTTCTTTTCTTTATTGAACGAACGTAATAAAGGTCTCTGCTGTTGCAACACTTGTTGAAAAGGTGTTTCAAAATTGATAGCCATAAGTTGTGGTGATGAATGTTCAATAAGCATAATAACCTCTACACTGTTTATTTGCACAGTGTATATTAATACAGTATTTTGAGGTTGTAAATACCGTTTTGCTCATTTTTTATATTATTATAGTGTAATATATCTTCATGAACGAAAATATTGATAGGTCAAAATCCCTAAAAACGTCATTAATACTGAACCTGCAACATGAATAGCGATGGTAGTTAATCCCCAACCAATACGTCCTTCTTGAAGAAAATTGACAATCTCAGCTGAAAAGGTGGAGAAAGTCGATAATCCACCACAAAAACCAGTAATTATTAACAATCTCCATTCAGAAGATAGGGTAGAGTGATTAAAAAAGGCAATGGCGAAACCAATAATATAACCAGCAATTAAATTAGCAACTAATGTCCCTAACGGAATAGTAAAAGCAATCACATTTAACTTTAACGATAAAAACCAGCGTAATAAACCACCAGCAACTGAACCGACCGAAATTGCTAAAATAAGTTTTAACATAAATGGTAAACCTTTAAATCATTAATTAAACATGATCATATCAGTAGACTAATAAAATGTGTATCTTTTTGCTGAGTAAATTATTTCATTTATTAGTTAGGCTAACCAAAATCATTTGATTGTAATCATTATTATTTTTTATTGGTTTGCGTTAAAATAGCTGATAATAATGATGAATTATAAAGGTTAAAATAATGTTTACAGGAATCGTTCAAGGTGTTGGTCAAATTATTGATATCATCGATCAAGAAAAATTACGTACTTATAAGGTAAAATTACCAGCAAAATTAACACCGAATATCGAAATTGGTGCATCCATTGCTAACGACGGATGTTGTTTAACCGTGACCGATTTTAAAGATGATTGGGTTACTTTTGATATTATGCAAGAAACGTTAGCCTTAACAACTCTCGGTAGTAAAAAGTTAAATGATTTGGTAAATATTGAACGAAGTGCAAAATATGGTGATGAAATTGGTGGTCATGTAATGTCAGGTCATGTATCTTGCCGAGCCACCATTATTGACATCCAAAAAACAGCAACTAACTGTCAAATGACGTTAGCCATGCCAGAAAAATTTATGAAATATGTTTTATATAAAGGTTTTATTGGTATAGATGGTGCAAGTTTAACGGTAGGAGAAGTAAAAGATAATCAATTTAATATCCATCTAATTCCTGAAACATTAGCGATTACCTCTCTAGATAGTAAAAAAATTGGTGATGAAGTAAATATTGAAATTGACTCACAAACTCAAGCTATCGTTGATACGGTGGAAAGGGTATTAGCAACGAAAAAATAAAGTTAAGCTAATTTGTACCTAAATTGGCTGATAGTGTACTGATTGTTAGTTAATAATGGTTTATTGTTAAACATTCATACGTTAATAAAAAAGGAAACAACATGTTTATAGCAAAACACTTTAAACCATTATTATTAAGCTTGGCGATGCTTGTACCTTTTAATTGTTTAGCCGATCAATTAAAATTAATCATTCCAGAATTAGCTAAAGATGGATTTACTAGTAAATTTATTTCCAATCAATTTGGTTGTACTGGCGATAACATCTCACCGCAAATTGAATGGCAGAATGTTCCAAATAATGCTAAAAGTTTAGTATTGACCATGTATGATCCTGATGCACCGACGGGATCCGGTTGGTGGCATTGGCAGGTGGTAAATATTCCTGTGCAAAGCCAACTTATTATTGAATCAGCTGGTAATCAACCTAAATTATTACCTAAAGGTAGTCAATTAATTCGCAATGACTATGGTACGATTAATTATGGTGGTCCATGCCCACCGGAAAACAGCAATCACCGTTATCAGTTTACACTTTATGCTCTTGATATTGACCGTATTGATGTGACTGATCAAACAACACCCGCGATGATAGGATTTATTGCAAATGCACATCAAATAGCCAAAACAAGTATCACTTATCATTACACTCGTTAGGCAATAATTAATAGGTTAGACTAAATTGGATTTTAAATTAATCGGGCAGATTATTCATATTACTCAACATGGTAACCATAAGTTAAAATATATTGAAAACAGTCAGCCGTTACTGGTATATGTTATTAGTGGTGAAAAATTAGTTGAGTGGAATGGTGAAACACTTAGTGTTAAAGCAGGGCAGATTATTGCTATTCCTGCAAATACCATTTTGAATATGACTAATTTGTCGATTAATAATACACCTTACCAAGCAATATGTTTTAGTTGGTATGATGAATTACTAAATCAATTTGCATCTTCTAATAAACAAATTATTCCTAAACCCCTTAAAAAGATTAAAGTCGAAACTGATTTAAGAGATAATTTTATTAATCGTTTATCACAAATAGAATCTGAATTGATAAATAGCTCAGTGAACGTTTCTAGGATGAATTTGATGTTAGTTAAACATCTATTTTTAGAATTATTAATCAGGTTATCCTCAATAGGCATTGTTTTTAAAGCCAATAATAACACTAGCATCAGTTACCAGATAAGACAAATGATTAGCCAACAACCTGATAAAAAATGGAAACTAAGAGTTATCGCTGATCAATTTGCAATGAGCGAATCAACTTTAAGGCGTTATTTAGCTCGAGAAGGGCAAAATTTATCACAAATTATTTTAGATGTACGTTTAAATTATGGGTTGGTCTTATTACAAACTACCCAAAAATCAATATTAACTATTGCTCAATCAGTTGGTTATGATAGTGGTTCTCGCTTTACCCATTATTTTAAAAAACGCTTTGGCATTTCGCCTAAGATGTTACGTTCTGAATAAGTTTCTATCTCAATATCCACCAATTATTGGTTATCTACATTAAAACAAATACCCCATCTTAAGCTTGATATTCAGTCAATCTCATTATTTTACATTGATTAAGATCACATTCTATTCCAGATTAATCTGGAAAAAAATGTAATCGTCTTATTTATTTAACTAACTATACTTTAAATCATCAAGTTATGAATGTATTGCAACAACAATTAGAAAAAGGAGTTGAGTAATGGAACGACAAATCAAATTACTTAAACTACTTTTTAGCCAATCGGAATTTAAACCGGCTGCTTTTTTTAGTTCAAAATTATCAATTTCAACTAAAACTGTATATTACGATATTGAAAAACTAAATGAACAGTTAATAACGGTACCGAATACGGATATTCGAATCGAAAAGTCTCCCCGTAAAGGGCTAATGCTAGTAGGTGAAAAAACGGATGTTGAGCCGATTATTAGCTATTTAGAACAAAAAAATAGTCATAGCTATTTCAATCAAAAATCACGACGCTTAAGCCCTGAATATCGTCGATTAGATATTGTCAAACGCTGTTTGCTTAAAAGCGAATCAGTATCATTGGAACAATTATCGGATGATTATTTAGTCAGTAAAACATCGTTACACAAAGATATTGAATTTATCAATCGGGCTCTTGAGCAAGAAAATATTCTATTAAATGTCACTCATAAAGGAATCTGTATTGAAGGTAATGAAAATCAAATTCAACGAGCGATTAAACATTTCTTATCTTTGTATATTCATAAACAAGATGATTATTATCTCAATCAATTGATGAAATCATTTATTGGCGATAACTCTTTTGAACAGATAACTCAGTTATTATTTGAACGTTTTGAATCGGTAGTCGTACAATCTTCGGAACATTATTTATCTTCATTACTGATATCCATCACCATTCAGCTAAAAAGATTGTGTTTAGGTTATTCAATTCCTGAAGAGAGTGATTTTTTATTTAATCATATCCGATATATGCAATCTTATTTGATTGCCTCTGAACTGGCTAAAACGTTAGAGTTAACTTTTATTGTGACGTTTTCCACCAATGATATTAAATACCTAAGTAAATTGTTTTTTGCTCATCGTATTATTGATGAAAATGTCATTGTTGATGATAGTTTTTATGAGCAAATTATTCGTAGAATTATCAAAAAAATAGGCGATATTGAAAGTGTCGATCTCTCTGGTGATGGCAAATTATTTCACTCATTATTGTCGCATTTTCCACCGATGATTACTCGGTTACAAAAGCAAATTCGTATTATTAATCCAATATTAGATGAAATAAAACAGGAATATTCGAAATTATTTAGTGTGTTATGGTATGCACTTTCAGACTTAGAACGTAAATTTGATATTCATTTAAATGATCATGAAATTTCATTTTTATTGATTCATTTCCAAATAGCCTTAGATAAAGCTGCTGATGCCAATAACATCGTTATTATATGTCAATATGGATGTTCATCATCAAATTTAATCTTAAATAAAGTCCGCAAATTTTTGCCATCTAAAGATAATATTGAAGTGTATTCTGTGGCTAAACTGAATTCGACTAAGCTTAGTAATGTCGACTTGATCATCACCACTCTTGATATCAAAAATATTAATAAACCGATGGTCAAAATATCATCTTTGTTGAACAAACAAGACTATCAAAATATTATTCAAGCCTACGCTAACTATGTCTTGAATAAACAATCCGATTTTTCAGACAAAGGTAATTATTACCCGTCTACCGCCAAATTTGTCAATGCGGATTTAATTGAATTAAATGTTGATATTCAACATAAAAGTGACTGCCTTAATTTGCTGATAAGTAAGTTAGAAGATAAAGGTTTAGTGACCAGAAACTATCGTGACTCAGTTTTATATCGAGAAGAAATCGGCGACACTTCAATCGAAAACGGTATTGCTTTACCGCATGGCTCGCCAATGTTTGTTATTAAATCGAGTATCTCAATTATGACCCTCAAACGACCAATAAAATGGGGCATGATTGATGTCAGTATTATTATTATGGTTAGTCTTTCCGAAGACAATATCAATAGCATTAATGATGTTTTTACCGAAATTTATGAAATTGTTTCAAATAAACAAGTAATTTCATCCTTAAAAAATCTCACAAATTTTAAACAACTTAAACAATTTTTGGATAATCAAAGAGGAATCAAGAATGTACTTTGATCAACATTTATGCCTATTTAACATTGAGGCAAAAACCAAAGAAGAGATCTTAACCACAATGGCACAAATGTTATTGTCACATGGCATTGTTAAACAAGATTATTTAACAGGTATTTTAGAAAGAGAACAGCAATACCCTACTGGTTTATTAGTTAATTCGATTGGTTTTGCAATTCCCCACACCGATTCCTCAAAAGTGAATCAATCACAAATTTGTTTTGCATCACTAAAAAATCCGGTGATTTTTTCTGGTATGACCGATGATAAAGAGCAAATACCGGTCAAATTTATTTTCATGTTAGCAATGAAAGAGCCACATGAACAAGTTGAGAATTTACAAAATTTAATCGGCTTATTTCAAAATGAGGAGCAAATAAAATTATTAGAACAATGTCAATCAACTAACGAATTTATCTCTATTTTAAATAGCGCTGGTGTTAAATAGGATGGATTATTTTTATTAAGGAGTTACAAATGGATAGTGTCATTAATATTTTTCAATGGCTAATAAATTTAGGTGGGGTCGTTTTTTTACCTATCATCATTTTTATTATTGCCTTGTTTTTTAGAGTTAGCTTTTCCAAAGCGATGATGTCAGGTATTACCGTCGGTATTGGTATTGTCGGTCTTGGTTTAGTTATTGGTTTATTATCAGATACGTTAGGTGTTGCGATTCAAAAAATGGGTGAGCAATATGGAACGTCATTAAGCATCATGGATATTGGTTGTGGAGTAGGTGGCCCGTTAGCATTCTCAACCACATTGGGATTATTACTCATTCCTGCTTCATTAATTATTAACTTTTTATTTATTTCACTCGGTTGGACTAGAACGTTAAACGTTGATATCTGGAACTTCTGGTTTGCAATTTTCCTCGGCTTAGTGGCTTATTCAGTAACCGGTGAATATTGGGTTGGTATTATTGGTTGTATCACTGCAGTAATGTTGCAATGGTTTTTAGCTGATCTTTTACAAAAACCAATTAGTTCCTTCTTTGGATACCCGGGTATTGCCGTTACTCACCTTATGGCATTATCAGGGGCAATTGTTGCAATTCCATTAAATTGGATATTTGACCGCATTCCAGGACTAAATAAATTAAATGCTGATTCAGAAACATTAACCAAACGATTTGGGATTTTCGGTGATACAGTGGTAATTGGTTTAATCATCGGTATTGTTGTTGGCATCTTAGCTAATTACGATGTTCCACAAATTGGTAAATTAGCGATTTCAACTGCTGCAATCATGAAAATTATGCCGAAAATGGTTGCAATGTTTATGGAAGGCTTACTTCCAGTTGCTGATGCTGCTCGTGAATTTACCAGTAAAAAACTCAATGGCAAACAAGTTAACATCGGCATGGATGCTGCGTTAACTGTTGGTCATCCTGCGGTAATGGCAACTGCGTTAATTATGGTACCTGTTTCATTATTATTAGCCTTAATTTTACCGGGTAATAAAGTACTACCTTTTGGTGATTTAGCTTTCTATGCCTTTGGCATCTGTTTAATGGTACCGTTTTTCAAAGGGAATATTATTCGTTCAATTTTAGGCGGTACCATCTATTTGGTCGTCTGCTTATATATGGCAACATGGCTTGCTCCAGTTATTACTGATGTATTCCATTTGGCTAATTACGATGTAGGTACTGCTGGTATTGTTACTGTCATTTTATGTGGATTATGGCCAGTAACCTTATTCGTACTGTTGTTAACTCAGCTTGGTTTTATTGGTCTAATTGGTTTAGCGTTAGTTATTCTTTGCTTGCTTATCTATATCAACAAAATCAAAAAAATTGAAATGTATTAAAAGGGAATAATCATATGAAAAATTTACTTATCATGTGTGGTGCAGGGCATGCAACTTCGACTATCGCAGTAAGCAAAGTGAATAAATGGCTTAGTGATGAAAAATTAACAGATCAGGTAAAAATTTATCAATCTAAGATTGCTGATGAACTTAATAAGATTGACTCTTATGATGTGGTTGTAAGCACAACTATTGTACCGGATTCAATTAAAGCAAAAGTAATTAATGGATTACCACTACTTACTGGTGTTGGATTAAATGAATTTTTTGCTGAATTGAAAAAGCGTTTAGCTATTTAATTTAAATTCAACTTTAAGTTTTGATAATGATCGCCTCATTTATTTTGTGAAGCTTAGCTACAAAGTAGATGGGGCTATAATAAGGAATAAACTATTATGAATATTATTCATCATGCCATTGAAATCAACACGGTTGCAGGTAGGCATTCATACCACGATATTACTGAGCAATTAAAACAGTTTGTAAAGCAATCCAATATCCAAAATGGTCAATTAACGATAGCTACTAGCCATACAACATGTTCACTTTTTTTTGAAGAATGTATGCACGATACTAATTTTTTTGGTGATGAATTTCTGCAAGTTGATATCAACAATACATTAGAAAAAATTGCTCCACGCATGACCAGCGAAAATCAATATAACTCACCGGGTCCAAAGCATGTTGAATTTGGTTTAAGTCTTAGTGATCCTAATTATCCAGCTGAAAAATGGGTTATGTTAAATACCGATGCTCATATCAAATCATCACTGTTTGGTCATTTTTCAATAGTATTAATTATCAAAGATGGTCAGCCATTATTAGGGCAGTTAGGACGAATTTATTTTGTCGATTGGGATGCACTACGTGAAAGAAAACGTAATGTGAATTTTATGCTGATGGGTCGTTAATAAAAGGAGATAATTATGATACTGTCTCCATCACTATTTAATTCTGATCTTTATCAGATCAAAGAAACTCTAGAAAATCTAAAAACTTTAGGTGTTCGCCAACTACATATTGATGTAATGGATAATCATTATGTACCCAATCTAGGCTTTAATGCTAGTTTTGTTAAAAATCTAAAAGCGCATACTGATTTTATTTTAGATTGCCATCTAATGGTTGAAAAACCTGAATTAGCCATAGTTGATTTTATTGATGTTAAAGCTGATATTATTACCTTTCATTATGAAGCAACGGCGCATCATTCATATATTATTAATAAAATTAAAAATAGTAATATTAAAGTCGGTATAGCTATAAACCCTTGTACACCAGTTGAAAATCTGAAGCTCTTATTACCTCAGGTCGATCAGGTTTTAGTCATGACGGTCAATCCTGGCCAAAAAAATGAAAGTTTTTTACCTTTTACGTTACCAAAAATAGAACAATTGAAAAGTATAAAACAAATCGGTAATTATCATTACGATATTCAGGTTGATGGCAATATTAGCGATCAAAACATATCTTCATGTGTTACGGCTGGCGCAAACAGTATCGTATCGGGGGGATTTATCTTTAACAATAATCCGCTTGAAAGCAACATAGAAAGATTAAAAGCGGCAATCAAATAGGGAAATAATAATGGATACCAAAGATGTATTATCAAAAATATTAACTGAAATATCAGCACAAGTAAGCTCCATCAATGAGGAACAACTTAGCCAATTTAAAAATGCCATTATTGCAGCACAACATATCTTTCTTGCTGGGACCGGTCGCTCTGGGTTAATGATTGGGGCATTTGCTAATCGATTAATGCATTTGGGCTTGAATGTTAGCTTGATAACTGAAATTAGTAAACCAAAAGCAAATGTCGGTGATTTATTAATTTTAGGATCGAGTTCCGGTGAAACCAAAAGCTTAATTGCTTATGCTAATCAAGCAAAAGCACTTGGCGTTAAAATAATACTATTTACTACCAATGGTAACTCTAGCTTAGCTAAGTTAGCGGATAATATTGTGGCAATTCCAATAAAAGTGCTTGAACTAAATCAACCGATGGGCAGTACGTTTGAACAACTATCATTACTCACTTATGACAGCATTGTTTACAGTCTAATGACAGAATTGCAACAGACGCCAGAATTAATGAAAAACCGTCATGCTAATATTGAATAGAATACAAACTAAACTTACACCCTTGAGATAAAATTCTACTTATTACAGTAGTTCCAATCTTAAATGAGAACGATAAATATTTCATTATTAAATTTGAGCCAAAAAATTTTGAGGAAAGCACTTTTTTGAAGCAAAAAATTTGAGGAGAGGGGCTTTTTAGGTTATAAAATTCTTAATTATATAACAAAACACCGTTAATTTATCTTATCGATTTAATTAACGGTGCTGATTTATTTGTCTATAGCTATAAATGTAAACTATCGATTATACTTAATTAGCTGCTTTTAAATAATGAGCAATTTGTGCAATATCATTTGGAGTTGTTTGACAGCAGCCACCAATCAATTTGGCCCCTAACTTGATCCAAACTGGCAATTGATTATCAAAGCTACAATTATGTTGATGATCTTTGTGCCATAGTTTAGTGGTTGGATCATATTGCTCACCTGAATTAGGATAAACAATTAAAGGTTTCGCCGTGAGTGTTTGTAATTCGGTTAATGCCAGAGAGACCTTTTCTAAGGCAATGCAATTAATACCGATACTAACCACCTGATCAATCTGATTTAGATAATCAATCACTTCGACAAGTGGAGTTCCATCACTAAGGTGATTGGCATCTTTTAACGTTAACGAAAACCATGCTGTCATTGTGGGATAATGTTGTAGTAATTTAGCTAACGCTTTTATTTCAACAAAGTTGGGTAGGGTTTCACAAGCTAAAATATCAACTTTTGCCTCAATGAGTGCTTGCATTCTGGCCTGATGAAAATCGATAAATTCATTTTCACTGAGTTGATAATTGCCAGTATATTCTGAACCGTCTGCCAAAAAGGCTCCGTAGGGACCCACTGAACCAGCGATAACTAATAACTTATCTGACTTAATTTGATCTAGATATTGTTGTTTGGCTTGTTGAGCTAGCGTTACACTTTGTTTAATCAAATTTATTGATTCGGCAAGTGATATCCCTTTTGGGGCAAAACCTAATGGTGTTGCTTGATAGCTAGCGGTAATAGCACAATCAGCGCCGGCATTAAAATAGTCGTAATGAACTTGTCTAATAAGATCGGGTTGTTCAATTAATACTTTAGCTGACCATAAGCTATCATTAAGATCACAACCACGGCGCTGTAGCTCACTTGCTAAAGCACCATCAATAATTACGTAGTTATTTTGGTTTAATAACTGCGAGAGAGGATTTTCTTTTGACATTATCGATTTACTCGTTGTTGATAAGCTCGGGTAACATGATAGGCGATATAGCAAACCACTACAAATGGAATACCACAATAAAGGGCAATCCGTTGTTCAGGATCGAAAGCCAGTCCAATACAAGCAATTAAACATAATATAAACCCTAAAATTGGCACTAATGGATAAAGTGGTGCTTTATATTTTAGCGATTGTATTTCAGAGGTTGAGAGTTGTTTTCTAAAAAAGTAATGTGAAGCACAAATACTTAACCAAACAGCAACAACGGCAAATCCTGAAATTGCCGTTAAGCCTACAAATACAGTATCGGGAGCAATAACACTGGAGAACAAAGCTAATAATCCTCCAATCATACTAACGGCAATAGCAGTAGTTGGTATTCCTTTTGGATTTAATTTACCAAAGCATTTTGGCAATGTACCTTGATTAGATAGCGACCATAACATGCGACCAGATGCATATAATCCAGAGTTAGCTGCGGATAAAATGGCCGTTAAAATGACAAAATTCATAATGTCAGCAGCATAAGGAATACCGATACTTTCAAATACTTCAACAAATGGACTTTTAATAACGCCAGCTTGTTTCATTGGTAATAGGGCAGCTAATACAAAAATGGTACCAACAAAAAAGATAATCAATCGTAGAATAGTCGTTTTGATGGCTAGTGGAATGGTTTTTTCCGGTTGATGGGTTTCGCCAGCAGCTATACCGATAAGTTCTGTTCCTGAAAATGCGAAATTCACTGATACCATGGTCATAACAATCGGAATAATACCATTAGGAAACCAGCCATGTTCAGTAATATTATGCAAAAATGGGGCAGGTAGGTTATTTTTCATTGGAATAAACCCAAAGATAGCGGCACTACCAGCGATGATAAATACAATAATGGTAATCACTTTAATAATGGAAAACCAAAATTCACTTTCGGCAAAAAATTGTGCGGTAATAATATTTAATAAGAAAATCACTACACAGAAAACTAAGCACCAAATCCAAACTGATACTTGTGGGAACCAATATTGCATACATAAACCGGCCGCAGTAAAACTTGAGCCTAATGCCACAGTCCAGGTTAACCAATAGAGCCAAGCAACAGTATAGCCGGTTGCAGGACTAATAAATTTTGATGCATAAGTATGAAATGCGCCAGTTTCAGGCATCGCAACGGCCAGTTCTCCCAAGCAAAGCATAACTAAATAGACAACAATTGCACCAATTAAATAAGCAATAATAGCACCAATAGCGCCAGCAGTAGCGATGATATACCCAGTATTAAAAAATAATCCAGTTCCAATAACACCTCCTAGTGATAACATGATTAAGTGGCGTGTCTTCATTGATCGTTTAAATTGATTTTCAGGCACAGCAGAAGAGTTTTTGTTCATATAAGTTTTGACTCATTAAATTGTGTTTTAAATGGTATTCCGCCTGATGATAGGCGGAATTTTTTAGATTAGAAGTTTAAATTGTTTAGAAATTCTTGTTTGCTAATTTTATTGCCATTGATAGTCACTTGATCGTTTGATTTTAAGTAATCAAGTTCGCTAAATATACCAGAGGTATTACCTTTTTTAAAGGTGACTAATGGCGATCTGCTCAGTGCCATTTGTGTCATTAATTGTAAATTATTGCTTGCTCTTTGTAGCTGATTATCGGTTATTTGTTCTGACTCAGGAGCTTCTATTTGTGACATAAATCTCGCTATTACAGCAAATGGTGCTTCAAGATTTATTGAAAGTTGGTTAATTTTGTCAATGTCTCTATCATAAATTGTCATTTGGTTAAGGTTAGCAATATCAACTAATGCACTAAAATTGAAATCACCAGAAGCATTGTGCCAATGAAATTTTTTAATGTCTATTTTAGTATTGGTGATGTTTGAGTTATTAGCTGAATCTAATAACCAAGATATTTGCTCAAAATTGTCAAAAAATGATTTATCTAACCCTTGAACATTAAGTTCAAAAGTACCATTTCCCATTTGTTGCTTGCCGTAATTAAAAGCATCAATTGCAATATCCATGTTACCTTCAAGGCCAGTTGTTTTATTGGTAAATTTATAGTCCATTGCAAAATTTTTAAGCGCAATTGTTGGTTTATCGGTATTAGCCTTTAAATTAACAAATAAATCATCAGCACTATTTTGTGCTTCGAAGAAATAATTTTTATAATCAATTTTATTATCAACTTTTAAATTTTTTAGTTTAATCTCATCACCATCGTGTCTTTTATAATTTAAATTATCAATAACCAATGAAAAAGAAGGTGTTTCAAATCCTAGGTTACCAGACACACTATAATCAATTTGGCCTAGTTCGAGTTTACCTTCAAGAAATTGATAATTAGGATCTTGATCACTCAAAACAATCGGTTGTGTTGTCAGGTTAATGGTTAGATTATCAGAATAAGATAAATTGATATGTCCTTTTGCAAATGGTTTGTTACCAGCAAGTTTCCATAAAATTGGGTTAGATTTTTCTGTACCTTGATACTTAAGCCAAGCCATTTGTGGCGAAAAAGTACCTTGTTTCAAGGCGGCTAGCGGGAATGGTCCATGATGGATGATAACATCTTCATCATATAGCGTGATAGTCGAGGATGCACTTGCAGATTCAGCGATAATTTTTATATGTGTTTTAGTTGAAAAAATACCCTTTTCATCATTGGAATGGGTGATTTGTACTTCAACATCATTTTGTAAACTATTAACTTGTTTTGTTAGATGTTTTAATGTGTTATCTAATTCAGCTTCAATTACATTGCCTGTATGCCAAGCTATACCAACATAACCAAGGCCTAATATTGCAATAACGCCAATAGCCAGTGTACTTTTCTTCATGTTTACTCTCTCAATTTTTCTACTTTTAATTATTTTTTAATATAACTTACTTTCATGATTTTTGATTAAAAAATGATGTATCGCCTTTTATTGATTATTCGAAAAGATCTAAAACCTCACTTTTGTTATAAATTTGACCATTAATATTAGCCTCGTTACTGTCTTTAAGTATATCAATATCGATAAATAAACCTTGTTCTTCACCTTTGCTAAATTTAAATATCGCAGAATCATCGAACATATATACCAAGTTTTTTTGGACCGTTTTTTTCGATTCGTTAAACTGTTCCTCAGTGAGAGCACTATGGTGAGGATCATTATATTGGGCATAGCTGTAGGCAATTACATTAAGGGGGGCATTAACATGTAATGAAAAATTATTAATGTTATCTAAAGGATTATCTAGCATATAAATGTCATAAGGTTTTGCGATATCAAGTAATCCTTTAATATTGACATCACCTTTTTTATTACGCCAGTTTAAATTTTTAAGCTCAAATTTACTGTTAATGGGTTGATCATAGTGAGTTTCTTCATCGATAAATTCTTCGCCAAATATCTCTTTATCTAAACCTTGATAATCAATATCTATTTCTGCTTTACCTAAATTTTGTTGTCCATATAAGATTGAATCAACACTGCTAATGAATGAGCCATTAAGAACTCGAGTATCACTTAAATCAGTTTTTTGTTTGATAGATAGTTTGTTTAATATGATGAAGGGTCGTTCATCATCTGACTCAGGAATTAAGGTAAATTTATCAAGATTAGCATTTAAGGTAATATTTTGATTGATGGAATCAATAGTTCCACTTGCCTTTAAATTCTCGATTGAAAAGGTGTCATTATCAGTTTCGGCATAGTCATAATCATCTAGATAATAAAAATAAATATCTCTTAAATTTGTTTTTAAAGAATCTAAATGCAAATTATAACCAATCATAGTTGACTGTTTTTCGCCATCAAGATCAATGTGAAGCTTATCTAACGTAAGATAGTAAACGGTTTTTTGAGTATGAAATTTATCTAAATCTAGTGTTATCGAAGGGATAGCTGAGTCCATATTACTAATAAATGTAAAACTACCTTTGCCTAATTGGTATTCAAATTTAACATTATCTTCAGTTTCTCTATAATGACTGATTTCCTTGCTAAAAAGCTTTACAATCATATTTTCACTATAATCCAAACTAATATAGCCGGTAATAAAGGGTTGATTATCATTAGTCTTCCATGCGGAAGGATTGGATTCTTTGCTAGTTTCAAATTCCACCCAAGCCATTTGTGGTGAAAAAATACCTTGCTTTAAAGCGGCAAGTGGGAAAGGGCCATGATGAATAGTGAAATCCTTATCAGCTAGTTTAAATACCTCAGCAAAACTACCATCTTTAGAGGATAAGGTCATATTAATATGGGTTTTGGTTGAAAATAGCTGTTTTTTATCATTAGAATGGCTGATGTTAATTTTAAATATATTTTGGCTATTATTAAATTGCTCAGTAGCTAGTGTTAACGATTTATCTAAATCATTTTCAATCACGTTACCAGTATGCCAGGCAATACCAACATAACTTAAACCTAATACAGCAATAACGCCTAAAGCCAGTGTCTTCTTTTTCATTTTTACTCTTTATATTCTGTTATATTTTTTAGCTAGTTTTCTTGATGCTCGGCAAAATCCGCTAATAAATTTTTAATATAATCAATACGATCTACTCGCTGTAAATCAGATTTAAGCAATTTTAATCGATTTGTACCTTCTAGGCGATAATTTTTTGGCGATTTTTGAATCGTTTCGATTAAATAATCTATTGAAATTTTGTTGTTAGAACCAAATTCTATAAAGCCGCCTTTTTCACCATATTCAATTTTTGTAATGCCCAATTTACTTGCTTGATAGCGGATTTTAGTTGTTTTTAATAAAAATAGCACCGGATCGGGTAATTGACCAAAACGATCGCGCATTTCAACTTGTATATCGGTGAGTTCATCTAGGTTTTCAATACTCGCAATTCGTTTATATAGTGATAATCGGGTATTAACGTCTGGGATAAAATCATCCGGAATTAGGGTTGGTAATCGTAATTCAACTTCAGTTTGTTGATTATTAAGTAGTGATTCGAGGGTTGGCTCTTTACCTTCTTTAAGCGATTTAACTGCATCATCAAGTAATTCAATGTAAAGATTAAAACCTATTGTTTCAATTTGACCACTTTGATCACTACCGAGTAATTCACCGGCACCTCGTATTTCAAGATCATGGGTGGCTAAAGCAAACCCAGCACCTAAATCTTCTAAAGTAGCAATAGCATCAAGGCGTTTTTTAGCATCTTTAGTTAATAATTTTGGATGTGGCGTTAATAAATAAGCGTAAGCTTGGTGATATGAACGCCCAACTCGACCTCGTAATTGGTGTAACTGAGCAAGACCAAATTTATCAGCACGATCGATAATAATGGTATTGGCATTGGGAATGTCAATTCCAGTTTCGACAATAGTGGTACACACTAATAAATTGAATCGTTGGTGATGAAAATCATTCATAACTCGCTCAAGATCACGTTCATGCATCTGACCATGACCTATAGCAACACGAGCTTCAGGCACGAGTTCAGATAGTTTTTCGGCCACTTTTTCAATATCCGAGACATCATTGTGTAGATAATAAATCTGACCTCCACGCAAAATTTCTCGTAGAATTGCTTCACGAATGACTAAATCATCAGATTCTCGAACAAAGGTCTTTACAGCTAATCGACGCGCAGGCGGTGTGGCAATAATTGATAAATCACGCATACCACTCATTGCCATATTTAGGGTACGTGGAATAGGGGTGGCGGTCAAAGTGAGTATATCGATATTGGCTCGCATTGCTTTGATTCGTTCTTTTTGACGAACACCAAAGCGATGTTCTTCATCAACAATTAATAAGCCTAAATCTTTCCATTTTACATCTTCTTGTAATAATTTATGGGTACCGATGACGATATCGATTTTACCTTCAGCAAGTTCTTGAATAATGGCTTGCTGTTGTTTAGCGGTTTTGAATCGAGACAAACTTTCGATACGGATTGGCCAATTGGCAAATCTATCACAAAAACTTTCATAATGTTGCTGGGCCAGTAATGTAGTCGGTACTAATACGGCGGTCTGCTTATGGTTGATCACAGCTAAGAATGCGGCACGAATAGCCACTTCAGTTTTACCAAAACCAACATCACCACAGACTAATCGATCCATTGCGTAAGGTGAGCACATATCGCCAATAACCGCACCAATGGCATTTTGTTGGTCGTCGGTTTCTTGATACGGGAAAGATTGGCAAAACAGCTCGTATTGTTCACGATCTTGTTTAAATTCAAAACCGGGTTTACTTTCTCGTTCAGCATAAATATCAAGTAATTCAGCGGCAACATCACGTACTTTTTCGGCTGCCTTTTGTCTTGCCTTACTCCAGGCATCAGTGCCTAACTTGTTTAGTGGGGCATTATCTTCATCACCGCCAGAATAACGGCTAATTAAATTTAGTGATGAAACAGGAACATAGAGCTTAGTATCATTTGCATAGAGCAGTATAAGGTATTCGGCAGTGATACCACCAGTTTCTAATGTCGTTAAACCCGCATAACGACCAACACCATGCTCTAAATGTACCACTGGTTTACCGGGTGTTAATTCGGCTAAGCTACGAATTAAACTATCGGTATTGATTGCCTGTTTGCTCTCTTTTTTTCGACGAATAACCCGACGACCTAATAGTTCGTTTTCAGTGATAAAGGCGAAATTTTGTTGCTGATCGATAAAACCTTGTTCACTAGCACCTATCATTAAAAAGTAGCGATTTTCGGCATTGGCTAATTGATCAAGTTGTGAGATGGATGTCGGATGTATTCGCATTCGACCTAAGATTTCTTGCAATGCATCTTTACGGCCTTCCGATTCAACAGAAAAGATAATTTTACCTTGGAAATCTTGAGTAAATTGCTCAAAATGTAAATAAGGTTGTTTTTGCTGAATTTGGATCGCAATCTCTGGCAATAAACTAAACGGTAAATTAATGCTTTTGTTCGAATCAATAATTTCAGCATGTGATACTGTGATTCGAGGGTATTGTTTAAAATGGGCAAAGATTTCATCGGTTTTTGACCAAATTACCGCTGGCGTTAACAATGGTCGCATCGGATCGACTTTGCGACTTTCATAACGTTGGGTAATATCTTGCCAATATTTATTAGCAAATTGTTCAATATTGGCTGTGTTAATGATCAACGAATTGGATAAAAAGTAAGAAAATAACGGAGTAAGTGGTTCGTTAAAAAATAGTGCCTGCCAATATTCGATACCTGTAGGTAAAATATTTTTACTGACTTGCTGATAGATACTTTCAGGATCGAGTCTCACTTCAAATTGCTCACGCCATTGACTACGAAATAATTCGATGGATGTTTTATCAAATGGAAACTCATGGGCTGGAAGAAGTTGAATTTCATTAATTTCATCGAGTGTTCTCTGACTTTCAACATCAAAAGTGCGAATACTATCAATTTCGTCATCAAAAAAGTCGATACGATATGGCTTCTCACTGCCCATTGGGTAGATATCAAATAGCGCACCGCGAGTAGCATATTCGCCATGCTCCATAACTTGACTGACTGAACGATAACCGGCATTTTCAAGTTGTAACCTCAGATTTTCACGACTTATGGCTAAGCCTTTCTTCATCATAAATACATGCCCACCTAAGTAGTTTTGTGGACACACTTTTTGCATAAGAGTATTAATTGGTAGGATTAAGGCACCCTTAGTTAAATGGCCTAGCTGATAAAGACAAGATAGTCGCTCGGAGACAATATCTTGATGCGGCGAAAAACTATCATAAGGTAGTGTTTCCCAATCGGGAAAAAAAATCGATGGGAAAGTTGAAAATTGTTTCAACTCTTCATGAAGACGAGTTGTTTGTTGCATGTCATCTGTAACAATCACCACTAAACCATCGTGCGCAGCAATAGCCTGTGCACAAAATTGGGATAAGGAAGAACCAACAAGTTGACCGACTTGTTTTACTTCACCTGATTTTTTAGGAATGATGTTAGAAATATTGTATGTTTTTGACATGTTAGAGTAATAGATAATTGCGACAAAGTTAGCCTAAGATTATAACGTAATTATATGGTTGTTTTCTATAACTGTTTAATCCTGTATGATAAGCAGTTAAAATTTAACTGGTTAAACTTTATTGAAAACTTTAGGTACTTTATAACTATTATGTCAAAAATATTTCGTCCATTAGTATTTTATATAGGTTTACGCTATGTATACGGGCAAAAAACCGATGGGTTTGGTCGCTTTGTTTCTTGGTTATCTATGATTGGCATTATGCTCGGTTCTATCGGTTTGATTGTGGTTTTGTCGGTAATGAATGGATTGGAAGATCAGATGCAAAATAGTATCTTAAAGTTTTTCCCCCAAGCGCAAATTACTTCAAAAACCGGAAGAATCGATACAACTGTCATTCATTCGAAACAATTTGAAAATATCCCAGGAGTTGAACGAATTACGCCAATAATTACCGGTGATGTGGTATTACAAAGTCAGCAAAGTATTACGGTTAGTACCTTAATGGGTATCACCGCAGAGGATCATGATCCAATAGAAAATTATGTTTATACAGGTTCAATCGATTCATTACAAGCAGGTAGCTATAATGTGATACTGGGACAGACATTGGCTAATCAACTCGGTGTTTTGGTTGGTGACAAAATTCGCTTAATGGTCACCGATGCTAGCCAGATAACGCCAGTTGGACGCATTCCTTCACAACGTTTATTTACTATAAGTGGTTTATTTTCGGTCAATCATGATATTAACCAAGCGTTAATCTATATCAATCAATCTGATGCCAAAAATTTATTACGGTATCCAGCGAATAATATTAGTGGCTGGCGATTATTTTTAACACATCCACTGGAAATCGCATCAGTAACTAACTGTTCGTTACCCGATGATTTAGTTTTTACTGATTGGCGAGCTAAACGTGGTGAATTGTTTCAAGCAATCAAGATGGAAAAAAATGTAATGGGCTTATTAATTAGTTTGATTGTGATTGTGGCAGCTTTTAACATTATTACTTCATTAAGTTTGTTGGTTATGGAAAAACAAGGGGAAGTCGCGATTTTAAAAACGCAAGGCTTGTCACGTTTTAAAATTATGCTGATTTTTATTATTCAAGGTGCGAGTTCTGGTGTCATTGGTACCTTACTCGGTAGTGCCATAGGGCTGTTACTTGCTTCATATCTCAATGAACTGATGTCAGTGCTTGGATTATCCTTTGCTGGTATTGAATTGCCTAGTTTGGTTGAGCCTTCACAGATAGTATTTATTATTTTCGGATTACTTATGTTATCACTAATTTCCACACTTTATCCTGCGTATCGTGCAGCCAATATTCAACCAGCGGAGGCTTTACGTTATGAATAATTTACAGCCACTTCTTTCAGCTAAAAATCTTTATAAAACCTATAAAGAAGGCAAAATGGTTACTGAAGTACTAAAAAATGTTTCATTTGATATTTATCCGCAATCATTACTCGCTATTATTGGTAGCTCAGGATCAGGAAAAAGTACTTTATTGCATCTATTAGGTGGATTAGACAAACCAACTTCAGGTGAAATTATATTTAAATCACAACAGCTTAATCGGTTATCAGAACAAGAAAAAGCACATTTACGTAATCAAGAAATTGGTTTCGTATATCAGTTTCATCATCTACTTCCTGACTTTACCGCATTGGAAAATGTGGCGATGCCGTTATTAATTGCCGGTACTTCACCAAATGAGGCTAAAAAACGGGCTATGGCAATGTTAGAGTCGGTTAATTTAGTTAAACGAGCTAATCACCGCCCAGCAGAGTTATCTGGTGGTGAACGTCAACGAGTGGCAATAGGCAGGGCTTTAATTAATAATCCTGCTTTAGTGATGGCCGATGAACCTACTGGTAACTTAGATAAATCGACCGCTGACGCCATTTTTGATCTGTTAATTAAACTTAATCGAGAACATGGTACGGCATTTTTAGTTGTTACCCATGATTTAGTTTTAGCGAATAAACTTGATCAACAATTGATTATGAGTGATGGCCAGTTGTCTACCAGTAATTCTGTGAAATAAAGCTGAACGGATAATTAAATATGAATTTATCATTAATTACAGCCATTAAATTTCGTAAAGGTCGCCGTAAAAGTGGCATGGTTTCGTTGATATCAATTATTTCAACCTTGAGCATTGCTATTGGTATTGCTGCATTGATTATTGGTTTAAGCGCTATGAATGGTTTTGAACGAGAACTCAACGATCGGGTGTTATCGGTAGTACCTCATGGTCAAATTTATTCACAATATGGCAACTTAGATAATTGGCAGCATGTTCAAACCGAGTTACAAGAGAACAAAAATATCTTATCGGTGACACCTTATGTTAGTTTTACCGGATTGATTGAAAATGGTAGTAAGCTTGGTGCTGTTGAAGTACAAGGATTTGATCCAGAACTAGAACAGAAAATCAGTTCATTACCCAACTATGTCCTTAATAATAGATGGCAAGATTTTAAGGCTGACAGCCAGCAAATCATTTTAGGAGCAGGATTAGCTAAATCATTAGCGGTTAATGAAGGGCAGTGGGTTACCTTACTTATTCCTGTATCAAACAATCCTGAGCAACTTAAGCCCCCTCGGCGTGTTCGTTTGCAAGTACACGGTATTTTAGATCTAAGTGGTACGTTAAGTAACAATGTTGCTTTATTGCCATTAGCTGATTCACAACAGTTACTTGCTATTGGTGACAGTGTCACGGGGTTGATGATTAATGTTGATAATGTCTATCAAGCTAGTGCTATTATTGGTCATGCAACATTAAATCTTGAAGAAGATCTTAGTTTTAATAGTTGGGAACATACCTTTGGCTTCATGTATCGTGATATTCAAATGATTAGACAAATTATGTATTTAGCGATGATTGTGGTTATTGGTGTGGCTTGCTTCAATATTGTGTCGACGTTGGTTATTGCAGTAAAAGATAAACAACGTGATATTGCTATCCTTAAAACACTTGGGGCGACTAATCGCTTAATAAAACGTATTTTTATTTGGTATGGTGTACTTTCAGGATTAATTGGTAGTGTGATTGGTGTATTGCTTGGATCTATATTGGCATGGCAACTTTCTAATATTATGGCAGCGGTTGAATCAATGATGGGACATAAGTTTTTAAACAGTAATATCTATTTTGTTGATTTTTTACCATCAGAAATTCATCTTTTGGATGTCATCATGGTATTTATTACGGCCATGCTGCTAAGTTTGATTGCCAGTTATTATCCAGCGCAAAGAGCTTGTAAAATCGATCCGGCTCGCGTGCTAAGTAGCTATTAATGATAATAAAACATAAACAAGGCGCAATATCTGATTTGCGCCTTATTTTTAATAATATTGATAGCCACTTATCAATTGATAATGCTGATAACCCCAATATAAAAGTAAAGATGACATTATTAATATCGTGATAATTAATAGTGTGCAGATCTGTTTTTGATAGCGGAATTTTTCTAAACAAACACTAATTAGTCCGCCTAAAATAAGGCCAGTGATAGCTCCACCAATATGTGCCATATTATCAATAGAAGGTAGCAATCCTAACCCAAAGGTCAGTAATAAACTGACTACGATTGATTTGATTGGCATCTCTTGTAAGTCAGTACGATTAATTAAACAATACGCAAGTAATGCCGTAATAATTCCTAAAATTGCACCTGATGCGCCACAACTAATGACATTATGATTAATAGTGGCAACATCACTGGCTAAACTACCAAATAATCCTGATAATAGATAAATGCCAATAAAGGCTAATGGTGGTAGCAAGCGTTCTAGAATAATGCCAATACTCCACAATGCTAACATATTCATAGCAAGATGGGTTAAGCTAACATGCATAAAAATATTAGTAAATAAGCGCCAATATTGACCTGAGAAAGTTAACTGAGCAACATCAGCCCCCCAATCAATCAGGAATCTATTTTGACTAAATGTTGAGAATCCTCGCTCATCAAGTAGTCGAGAAATAAAAAAACAAGCTATATTAATCAGTATTAAAATACTGGTAATTTTCGCTTGATTATAGAGCGGTTGAACATTTTTTAAGATAGACATATGCTAAAGTTTCCGTTGAAAAACTCACATTAAATTAGATAATTAGTTTAATCAAATCGTTTACCTAAAATAACCAAATCACGTTTAATACCATCAAGTTCAGCAATGTTGGGCAGTAATGCCCATTGTTGATAATGCATTTTTTCGAATAGCTTAATGCTTGGAATATTATGGCCAAAAACATAGCTCAATATAGCGTCAATACCCACTTGTTTGGCAAATGACTCAATTTCTCGAACAGCAGTTTGACCAATTTTTTTGCCTCTAAAATCTTGATGAATATATAGGCTTATCTCAACTGTTTTATCATAAGCTGGACGACCATAAAAAGATGACAAACTGACCCAACCACAAGGTTGATTTTGATATTTGATTAACCAAAGCGGACGTTTTTGCGGATTATGCTGTTCAAACCATGCAATTCGGCTTTCAACCGACACCGGCTGCAAATCGGCCGTTACCTGACGACTGGCAATAGTCGAATTATAAACCTCCACGATAAAAGGTAAATCATCTAAAGTCGCATTAACATAAGTGATCATAGGAATAAAAGAGTTATGGTTAATTGTGCTTCATTGTAATGGCTTTGCTATTAGCAAGCAATATTTGTTAAAATAGATCGAAATATGAAAAATTACAAAATTGTAGCAATAACTTAATCAAAAAAGATTTTCCGTAATGTTTTTATTATTGCTTAATTTTTTCTTAACAAATGTTTACATAAAAAATTATTGCATATCATTAATTTTATATTAATATTCCTTGCACATCTTTAATGATTTTAGTTTGATGTTTATTTAAACTAATAAACATGAAGTTAGATATTTATCTAATTGTTTTAATTGAAAATTAAGCGTAAATTACAGCAGGGACTAGCGAAAATATGTTAAAATGTGGTCTTAATCGGGCATCGGGCATCGGGCATCGGGCATCGGGCATCGGGCATCGGGTTTATTATTAACACAGAAATGTTTTTATATCCATTCAATAAAAAGTGTATCAAATTGTTTACAAAAATCACTTCAACAACATATATCGTTAAATAATTTATTATTCTATTCTTTTAAGCAATTTTCTGTACCAAAGTGGCTTCTTATTTTCTTATATTTATCTATGGTGCCTAATTCTTATGGTTTAAGTAGTTTTACAGTCAATGTTATTCAAGGAAATAGCCCTAAGGTTGTTAATTTAAAAACAGCCTCAGATAAGCTTGGTTTCACGGTAAATGGTGTATTTTATAGTGAATCAACAGGTAATATAAAAGAAGGTGAAATTAAAGAGTTTGACGGTAATTTAGATCTAAATCAATTTATTGTAAAACAATATAATTATCAAACGTTAGACAATAAAATTAATTATCAAGATTTAGACGGTGATGCTATCGATCCAACGCAGCCCTTTTTAATGACGGCAACTGTGTGGCAATGGTTTGATGCTAATGATAATAAAATAACTGCCAAAGATAAAACTGAGTTAACAGACTGTGGAGAAGATTACTCATTTCCATTAAGGTTAGAGATAAGTAATCAAGTGCAAGCACTTTCACAATATGGTCAGCCAAGAAAAAGTGATTTTGTCACAATAAAAAAAGTATACAAAATCTCATTAGCATCGAAGCTTTGTTATGTAAAACCTTATGCGATAGAAAGAAATCCTAGAAATCAATGGTTAAGCTTTGGTAGTAATAATAGATTTATCAGATGGAATGATCCTAATTATACATCCAGAACAGCTGCTGGTGGCGGTTATAATTCAGATTATGTGCCAAATTTAGGGTTTAAAATCAATCCTACTGAATCAGGAGGTAAAAAATTTCCTACAACCGGATTTGAGGGTGCTAAATTTCAGTTGATTTTTACTCGTCCAGTAAGTGATTATACATTTACTATTACAAATAACCCTGGAGAACAAGTAGTCGTCGATGAAAAAGGCTATGTTACTTTAAATGGTAAACCTAGTGGATATGTAACTGTTCGAGCTACATTAAAACAAGATTCAAATGTCAAACATGACTATACTTTTAATCCTACTAGTGTATGGGTAAATCCAGTTAAAGGTTTTTTTGATTGGTGGAAGCCTGCAATCCAAATATGTGGTGAGGATCAATTATTATCATACAAAGAACTAACTAATGCTCCTCAATATAATATGAATGATACTCAAAATACTGCTAATGGTTATACACGAGCAATTGGTGAGGGTCTTTTTCCTGAATGGGGATATACAGTTCGTACATCTTATCCTGACTCTGGTTGGGAGAAAGCCAATGATAGATATTGGACGAAAGATCGTTATTATGGTAGCAATTATGGTAATCATGTTGATGTTAATGCAGGAACAGGGCTAATTGGTGTTGATGCGGAAAGATCGAATGCACCTGGTTATCTTGTTTGCAGATAATTACTGATTGTTATATTAGATTTTTTATGAGCATTATAAGTTTATAATTATAAGATAAATCGTTAGAACTCAAGTTTGAAAAAGAAAGTCGCCCAGTCACCGGCGTGATGACGCGATTAGCGTTATCACGCCGAAAAAAACAGAATAAAAAATGAACATTAAAATTAATGACAAATTAGAAATTAGTCAAAGACAAGGTTTTTTAAGCCTCATTGATGAAGGTTCTTTTTTACGAATTTATAATCAATCGGCTTTTATTGTTACGCAAATATTGCAACATAATTTTAAAATATCAGCACATACGATTGGAAAATTCCAACAATATCATTTTGTTTATTGTGCCTTTCCAAAAAGGAATTTACATTTTCATTTTGAAAATATTCGCAAAACTGCTTGGGGGTATGAATTAACTGGTGAATATGACTTAGTTGATTATGATAATTGGTTTAAGCAGTTTTTTGTTCAAACGCATAAAAATTTAAATAGAAATATCACTGCTCAACAATTAGATTCACATTTAACTTCTGGGCATTTGTTTTCAAATGAGCGAAGCGTAGAAATTGAAGGTAAGCCTATATACCTAAATCCTAAACAAATCATGTTCTTAAGAAATTGGCAACGTGGATATAATAACAATATTGTTATAGAAAACTTTATTGAAAGTTTGCAACGCAAATTACGATAAATACCAATTTATTAAAAAATGAAAATTTTGAGGAAAGGGGGTTTTTGCAATCCTAATGAAGCCATTCTATACATTAACCTCGCTTAAAATAATTTATTATCGCCTGATTAACTGCGGTGATTTTTAAATCTTTACGCCAAATCAGATAAATATTTATTTTTAATCTTTTATCTTGATTTGAGATCAATTTTTTATAGGTAACTCCTTCAACTTTAGCTTGTGCCATTGATTGTGGTAGAAGCATCATTGCTTTACCTAATGCAACCTCTAGCAGCATAGATAAATTATCTGCAAGTTCGGCTCGACGAGATAGTGGATGGGCGAGTTTATTGAATACTTGTTCACATTGATCGTAAAAAAAAGGATTTACTTGTTGTTTAAACCAAAATAATGGTAAATCAGTGACATCATCAAGATTTACTTTGTTTTGTTGACAACATGGATGACTTGCCGGTAATACTAATGTTACTGGTTCTTGATAAATGAGTAATGAGTTTTCACTAAAATCTCTAGTTGGGTAATCGGAGACAATTGCAAAATCAATATTGCCTTTTTGTAGTTCAAGAAGTAGCTCTTTCGAAGTATAGTTATGTTTATATATTTTAGTCTCATCTCTAAATTCTGATAAAAATAATTTAAAGAAAGGAATATAATCAAAAGATAAGGTTTTTGTTGTCCCTACCGTGACCTTTTCAAGAATACTTGTCTTAGTTGCTTTAGTGATAGAGCAAAGATCATTTAATAATTGTGTTACTTTTGATTTTAATATTTCCCCTTCTTTGGTTAATACAACGTTGTGTGAGTTTCGCAAAAATAATGTGCTTTGTAACTTGTCTTCTAAATTTCTAATTTGCATTGAAAGAGGGGGTTGACTAATGCCCAGTTTTTCAGCTGCACCAGTAAAACTGAGTTCTTCACAAACAGCAATAAAATATTGTAATTGTTTAATCGTTGGTAATCTTTTGCTATAGATGTCCATAAATTTTACTATCCCTAATAAACTATTTCGCTGAGTTGTAAGCGTTTATGTCATTTATCTATCTAAATTAGATTATTATTATGAATGAGAACTTTGTTTTTTGCATTTGTTTATATGATTTTTTCTGCGATACGAATTTCGTATAACAAAATATGTATTTCTATATTGCTGTATTGTTAGATAACCTCTCTCAAGTTTAATCAATTAGCAATTGGTATTTTGTTCATGGAATCCATCTCTACAGAAGAGCCAATACAGACAAAACCGCGTTTAGTGCTGTCAGCATTATTAATCGTGCTGTTAGTCGGATCGGTTTATATAAGTCAACTTATCTTTCAAGAGATCTCTCAAACTTATGATATCGATATTTTAGCCGCCAGAAATGTATTCAGCTTATCATGTTTTTTTTATGCTATCTCGTTTTTTATTTATGGCCCTTTATCGGATAAAGTTTCAACCAAGTTGTTAGTTTTGGTTGGCAGTATTGGAACTGTTTGTTGCCTAGAGTTATCTGTGATTGTAGATAGTTTCAATTTATATTTGGTGGTTATGTCATTGATCGGATTTTTTGCTGCAGCGGTTCCGGCAGCATTGTTTGCTTATACAGCTAAAAATACGCCTAATCATAAGTTACCGCAAGCAATGGGTATTATGATTTCAGCTTCAATTATAGGTATTATTTTTAGTCGAAGTTTGGTTGCTATGTTAACTGATTTTTGGTCTTGGCAAGTTGCCTTTGCCATATATGCCGGTTTGATAACGATCGCATGTCTTTTTGTTCCTTTCGCAATAAAACAATCAAGCCATCAATCTTCAACCACCAGTGTAATTGGTACATATTTGACGGCAATTAAAATATTATTTGATAAAACAGTGATAATATTTCTATCTGTTGGTTTTCTACTTTTCTTTGTTTATTTAGGATTATCTTCACTACTCACTTTTTATCTAAAAAGTGCACCTTTTTCTTTATCTGCAACAGTTTTGGGATGGCTTAATTTTGCTGGGCTTAGTGCGATTATTGGCACCATAATTACGAGTAAATTATTACGGGTTATAAATGAACGCTATCTTTTAATCATTTATTTGTTAGCTGTATGTGTAACGGTTGTGACTATTGGTTATAGCTCAAGGTTATATGTTATTGGGTTAGGGATTTTTAGTTTGTTTTTGTTTGTATTTGGTATTCAACCATTAGTTATTGCCATGCTTAATAAAAATGTACCCATTAATTCACGCGGAGCTATTTCATCCTTATATTTACTTTCTTGTTTGGCAGGAGGCAGTATTGGTACCTATTTATTAGGTATCGTTTATCAAAATATGGCTTGGAATGGCGTGATAGCTATTTGTGTCTTATTGACAATTGTTAATCTAGTTTTAGCGTTAGTTGGTATTCAACTTATCAAAAGTAATCATAGAAAATAAAATTGTAGGTATTAATTATTAAGGAGACTCATCATGAAAAAAAGATTGTTACAATTTTCACTATTTATATTTTGTTGTTTTTATGGAGCATTCTGTATGGCTGATTTAACTAAAATTTCTTCAAGCTTTAGTGCACCAACAGGCATTGCGTTTGATAGTAAGGGATTAATGTATGTAACCAATTGGTCAGGTAACTCAGTTACGAGAGTCAAATCAAATGGTGAAACAGAGACTTTTTATTCAGGTATATCTTCACCAGCTGGTATCGTTATTGATGCAGAAGATAATGTTTATGTTTCATCATATGGCGATGATTACATTGTAAAAATTGATAGTAATGGTAAATCAGAAAAAATATCTGATGGTTATCATACTCCTACTGGTATCGCTTTTTCTAATCAAGGTCAATTACTCATTACTAATCGTTCAACTGGTGAGATAGTTTCTCTTGATCTTAAAACTAAGCAAAAAAGCATTATTGCGCGTGGATTGACCACACCAGTTGGTGTAACTCAATTAGCTGATAACAGTTTAGTTGTTTCACAATACAGTGGTCGTTTAACCATGATCAGCCCAAATGGCACTAAAACTGAGCTAGGTTCGGATTTTAATCGCCCAGGTGTTGGTATTGTTACAGTTGCACCAAATGTTGCCGCCGTTATTGATAATGGTGCTGGAATGGTTCGACAAATTGATGTAAAAACTAAAAAAGTATCGACCTTAGTTGGCAATTTATCTGGAGCAGTAGCCTTAGCTTATCATAATGGTAGCTATTATATTGGTACTTGGGGTGACGGTACAGTATATGAATTGAAAGATAAATAAAATTATCTTCAATATTTTAATAAGTTTTACAAAGATATTAGCTAACAATAAATATTAATAGGAGAATTAACTACATAAAATTATAAGGGAATTTCTATATGCGATAGAAAAGTGAAAGAGGTAATTTACAACTAATCGTGATGTTCTATAATAATTCTGTTTATCATTAAAAGAAATCGTATTAGGAATATCAATGAAACAACGAGTAAAAGAACCTTATTATGCTTTCAATCCTAAAGAGGCGCATTTTTTGTTTGAGCGTACAATTAGATTTGAATCACGAGCAGAGCTTTTGGCAAAAATTTCCCGAATAATACATCGTATGTATTTTCCTAAAAAGGCAATAATCACTTTTTTTGCTTTGATTGTTGCCCTTATCCTCGCCATTATAGTAACTTATATAGTTAATTTATTCTCGCCTTCTTTTGCCAACAAAGTTGGAAAGTATTTGACTGTAATTCCATTAATTGACATAGGAATTTTAGTCTATCTTGTAGATCATTATTTAAAAATATATTTAGAAATACGTTCAGTTAAGAAGCTTTATAAAAAAAATCTTGAATGGCCTGTTGAATGTTATTGTGCTTATTTCCAAGAAGGTATCTACATAAAATCGATCGATATGGAAGGTATTTTTTATTGGGACGATTTTATGGCTATGGGTTGTAGCAAGGATGCACTTGTTTTCCATTTTTGTCCGGCAAGAACCCCAAGTGGAAAATTTTTCAAGCAATATTATCCTCGATTAGATAATGTTTATATTTTTATTGATGGTGATGAACAAGTTAGGTCGTTAATAGCTGCTGTAAATAAACATTATAAAGATTTAGTAACGTTTAAATAATCAAAGCGAAGATTTAACTCTCTTTTAGCAAGTTTTTGACCAGTAATATTGAGTTTTACTGGTCAAAAATAGTTGAATTTTACAAGAAAAAGACCAAAAAAATAATTCCAGCTCTTTCTGTCATATTCATCCATTTTGAATCTATCTTTATATTGGTAGGGAACACGATGCAATATCTAATAGGTCACTAAAATCAAGCGGTTTATCCCTATGTGTATAGGGAACACTCTAATTATAACCATTTGTTTTATAATTAAAATACTCAGTCTACAATTTCTACCAATTTTTTTATTATATTTGACTGTGTGTTTATACAGGTATTTTAAGTCTTGATAATCACTCTACCGCGAGTAATATCGCTAATATTTTTTTTGAGTATAGCTAGATTATCTAGTGTGATAGCAATACTGACAGTTACGCCTTCAGCATCAAAATCTTGTTGTTCAATGAGCGCATCCAGTTCTTTTAAACGGTTTTCGATAATTGGCCATTCATTGTAATAGCAGTGAAATTGCAAAGAAATTCTAGCGATAAGTTCAATTAATTCTGCTTGTTGTAAACAATGACTAGCCGAACCACCGTAAGCCCGAATGAGTCCACCTGTACCTAATTTGATACCACCAAAATAACGGGTAACTACCACTACCACCTGATCACAATCTTGACCTTCGATGGCAGATAAAATAGGGCGGCCGGCGGTACTGGTTGGTTCACCATCATCATTAAAGCGATATTGTTGACCAATTTTCCATGCCCAACAATTATGTGTTGCATTTGGATCACTGACGCTGTCGATAAACTCGGCTGCCTGTTGAGCATTAATAATTGGAGCCGCATTGACAATAAAGCGGCTTTTTTTTATCTCTTCGGTTAATTGGCTAGGATTTGTTAATGTATAAGACATACTAATTCTGGTAAAATCGTTTTATTGCAACTCATAATACTCAGCAGAATTGAAATGTCTATCAATTTAGCACAATTAAAACATTCACAACAACAACTAGCCGAACAGGTGAGGCTGGTTGATGAATTTAATCCAGCAATCAAATTAATTGCTGGTACAGATGTTGGTTTTGAGCAAGATGGAACAGTAACTAGAGCTGCGATAGTGACATTGACTTTCCCTGATTTTGATGTGGTTGAGTATCATATTGCTCGATTAGCGACAAGTTTTCCCTATATTCCGGGATATCTATCTTTTCGAGAATACCCAGCATTGTTAAATGCATGGCAACAGCTTAAACATAAACCAGATTTACTATTAGTTGATGGTCAGGGGATAGCGCATCCAAGACGTTTAGGAATTGCTAGTCATCTTGGTTTATTGTTAGATATGCCAACTATAGGTGTCGCAAAAAGCAAATTATGTGGGCAATATCAAGAGCAAGCAAAACAAGCGGGTAATGTAACCCCTTTACTAGATAAACATGAGCAAATTGGTTGGGTATTGCAGAGTAAAAATAATTGTAATCCGTTATTTATTTCAGCAGGACACAAAATTAGTCAAACTAGTGCATTACATTGGGTAAAACAGTGTTTACGAGGTTATCGATTGCCTGAACCAACTCGCTGGGCTGACGCAATTGCATCGAATAAACCATTATTTAGAAAATTTAAGCATGGCAAATAATCAATTACCATTAAAACAAGGTGGATTTACCTTTAGACGTTTTTTTGTTGCTCACGACAAAAGTCCAATGAAGGTGACAACTGATAGTTGTTTATTAGGTGCATGGGTACCAATTAAAGGTGATGTACAACATGTTTTAGATATCGGTACTGGATGTGGCGTAATTGCCTTAATGTTGGCTCAACGTTTAGAACATCAGGCATGTCAAATTGATGCGATTGATATCGATATGCAAGCTATATTGCAATGTCATGAGAATAGCTTAAATGCAGGCTTTAAAAATATTAAGCCATTAAATATCGATGTGAATCAATTTAGGACTACTGAGCGAAGATGTTATGATTTAATTGTCACTAATCCTCCTTATTTTCAGTCTGCTGTAGAGTGTCGTAGTACAGAACGGCAATTAGCCCGTTATACAGAAAGTCTTAACTATCAGCAACTTATTGATGTAGTAAAACGATTATTAAATCCGCAAGGGTTGTTTGGTTTAGTTTTACCTTATCATCTTACTGAGCAATTTAAGCAATTAACTGTGTTAAACCAGTTATATTTGTGTCATGAACTGCAAGTTAAATATACAGCAAATAAAGATTATTCATTAGTACTGATGGCATTTTCATTTAATCAGCATGCTAGTGTTGAACGTCAATCACTGTGTATGCGAGATGAACAAGGGCGTTATTCCCAACAATTTAGACAACTGTTGACCGACTTTTATCTATTTCGTAAATAACGCCTTATTTATTGATTAATGAGGAATGATATAAAAATAAACAATGGCAATAATGGCAAGTACCACTATAGCTATGGCATAAATTTTATCATGTAAATAGCTAAACGCTGATAGTTGTCTTTGCTTTCTGGCATAAAGATAGAATAGTAGTCCAACACTATATAAAATCATCGATAGTAGTAAATATGATACACCGCCAGCATAGATTAACCAAAGTCCATATAGCGAGCCAAATGCACCAATGAAAATGAGATATTTTCTAGGTTGATGTATTGCTAATTTAAACATAAACAGTGCTGAAAGTAGATAGGGGATAAGCACCATAGATGTTGATAATTGAATCAACGTGTTATAACCAGATTCATAAAAATGAGCAAGTATAATTAACAAGCTAATTAAGCTGGTTGTTAACCATAAAGCATTAGCTGGTGTGCTGTTTTTATTAAGTTTACCAAAGCATCTAGGAACAGTATGTTGTTTACCTTGACCGGCTAAAAATAACATTTCTGCAGCTAACATTAACCATGATAATAATCCACCACTTACTGAAACTATCAAACCAATATTAATAAATGTGGCGCCCCAACTACCAACGACATGTTCAATGACTAGTGCCATTGACGGATTTTTCATTTGTGCGAGTTCATGTTGTGGCACAATGCCTAATGAAAGAACGGAAACACAAACTAATAAAAGACTAGTAATGGCAAAACCAAAAAAAGTGGCTCGACTTATACTGATTATATTTTTCGCTCGTGCAGCATAGACAGTAGCACTTTCAATCCCCAAATAAACCCATACAGTATAAAGCATAGTATATTTTACCTGATCAATGATTGAACCTAATTGTGGTGTTCCCCAAAAATCAGTGTTAAAAGTTGAAATTTTAAAGGCTAAAACAACACAAACGATAAATAAACCGATAGGTACAATTTTAGCTAGCGTTACTAGGCAATTAAGTAAAAATGCTTGGTAAATTCCGTTAATGACAAAAAAGTGCATAATCCATAAAAGGATAAGTCCGGCAATAACGGCAGGAATTGTCGTACCATTACCAAAAAATGCAAAACAATCAAAAGAGCCTAATGCACTAAATAAGATAACTAAATAGCTAGTACAAGACATCCAAGCTGATATCCAATAACCCCACGCGGCATTAAAACCGATATAATCCCCAAATCCTTCACGAACATAACCATATAAACCTTCATTAATTTTGTAAAACCTAATAGAAAGATATTGAAATATTCGTGTCAGCATAAACATGCCGAATAATGTTACGGCCCATGCGATAAGTATCGCACCGGCACCGGCACCTTCAGCCATATTTTGTGGTAGGCTAAAAATACCACTACCGACAATACTTCCCACCACCAGTAATGTGAGAGGAAGTATGCCAAGCTTTTTTCTTACTGGTGTATTCATATTGTTTTCTTATTTAGTTTGTTTAATTTTTGTGGTTTTTTAAATTAAAATCGCAATGACATACAGCTTACTCCACCATCGATTTTGCGATATTCTGAAGTATCAACTTCAATGACCTGATAACCGAGTGCTTCAATTTTGGCTTTAGTAATAGGATAACCAGCCGGCATTATCACTCGTTCATTGACCCATATACAGTTAGCTGCATAACTTTCTTGTTCAGGGATTTCAATGATATTGAGATGTTGAAATTCTGGCTTAGTAATAAATTCACCTGCAGCTAATAAGTTATTGTGTTCCAAATAGGCAAGTCCCGTTTTTAAGTGTAATACTTTTTCTAAAGTGACGACCGAACCAGTTAAACCATATTTTTCCAATATTGCAATCATTTGGTTTGCACCTTCTTGATTGGTTCGAGCGGAAAGACCAATGTAAAAGTGATTTTCAACCATCATGATGTCACCCGCTTCTACGGTGCCTGGTGCCTTAATATATTCAACTTTATTTGGATAAAAACGACTAACAGCCTCAGTAATTAGTTCTGTTTCAGCTCGACGAGATTCGGCTCCTGGTCTAGTAATGATTACGCAATGAGGTGTACAAAGGGCAACATCTTCAACAAAAACTGAATCAGGAAATTGTTCGCTAGCTGGTAGGATGGTGATATCGACATCACATTGTTGTAATGCTCGAATGTAGCTGTTATGTTGATCGAGCGCTTTTTGATAGTCAGGTTTGCCTAGATTAGCTGACGTTAAGCCATTAATTAATGATTTCGCCGGTGTTCTAGCAATGATATGACTAAATTTTTTCATCTTATAAATTCCTTGTAATAATTATGCAGTAATTTTGAATAATAATTCATTAAAAAAACAAAATCAAGCTTTTTGATTAGCTTATAGGTTTGTAATATGCATTTTTATGCTATTTTGTTGATCAGAAATATTGAGAGGAATTTATAAATGGTGAGCAACAACAATTAATTGTTTATATTTAAAATAAGCATCGCTAATATGAGATTAGAAGTAGGGCGAATTATCGCCCGATAATATAAAGATTATTCACCAGCAAAATCGACTAACGTATAGCAGTTGATTCCCATAGCGGTTAATTTGGTTTTACCCTGTAAATCAGGTAAATTGATGACAAAAGCGGCATCTTCAGCGATCCCTCCCGCTTTTTGAATTAATTTAGCGGTTGCTGCAACGGTCCCTCCTGTTGCTAGTAAATCGTCAATAATCAATACTCGCTCATTAGGTTTTATGGCATCACAATGCATTTCTAAAGTATCGGTACCATATTCGAGTTGATATTCTTCTCTAAAAACGTGACGCGGTAACTTATTCGGTTTTCTAACAGGTACAAAACCAACACCTAAGGCTAAAGCAAGAGGGGCGGCAAAAATAAAACCACGCGCTTCGGTGCCAACAACTTTATCGATTTTTTTATCTTTATAATGCTCAATTAAAAGATCGATTGATGTTCTGAAGGCGATTGGGTCTTCTAATAAACTGGTAATATCCCGAAATAAAATCCCTTGTTTAGGATAATTAGGTATAGTAATAATACTATTTCTGATAAGTTCAAGTTTTGATTGAGTCATATTAAATGTTCTCTAACTATTCTCTTTAAGAGCAAATAATATTTTATTATATACCTATGCGGTTTTGACTGGCAATAAACAAACAGTTAACACACCGTAAAATCTAGAGATTGGTTAGTTTAAGTACGAATAGAAATATTTTTAAACGATAATTTTATCTCGGTTATGATTTTACTTTTTACAAACTTTTACAATTAAATACATTAATTAGACAGTTTATTTGGCAATTGGTGAATAATTGAATAAACTTTATACAGGAAGGGAAACACTATGAAATTTATTAAAATATTTGCCATGTTGGGGCTTTCTATTTGTAGCTTATTAAGCTATGCAGAACAAAACAGTGGGGTTAAACAAATTCAAGTTCGTTCAGAATTGTCTTCACCAGTTATAATGGAAGGCCATCCAGAAAAAAATTACTTAAAAGTCTCATTATCAGGCCAAAAAATTGATACCAATAAACGCGTTCCTATTAATTTAGCGATTGTTATTGATAAATCAGGTTCAATGGGTGGGGAGCGCATCGAAAAAGCGAGAGAAGCAGCTATTTTTGCGGTTAATTTATTGAACGAAGAAGATACGCTATCTATTGTTGCTTATGATAATGAAGCAAAAGTGATTGTGCCTGCAACCAAAGTAAAAAATAAACAAAAAATTATACAATTAATTAATAAAAATGTTTTTGCCGGTGGAGGAACAGCTTTATTTGCTGGCTTAAGTAAAGGTATTAAGCAAGTTGAAAATCAACTGACAAAAGATAAAGTTAATCGTATTATTTTGCTATCTGATGGTCAGGCTAATGTTGGTCCAAGCTCAGTAAATGAGCTATCTGAATTGGCTATTATTGCCGCGAAAAAGAATATTGCTATTACCACTATGGGGATAGGTTCTGATTATAATGAATTATTAATGTCATCGATCGCAAGTTATAGTGATGGAAATCATGTGTTTGTAAATAATTCTGCCGATCTCGAAAATGTGTTTGTTCACGAATTTACTGATGTAATGTCAACTATTGCTCAAGACGTTGTGATTACTATTCAATTGAAAGATGGTGTTAAACCTGTGCGTTTACTTGGTCGAGATGGCGTGATCAAAGAGAATCAAGTCACGGTTAAAATGAATCAATTGTTTTCAAATCAAGAAAAGTATGTATTGTTAGAAGTGATACCTGATGAAGGTAAAGTGGGTCAAAATAAAACTTTAGCTCAAATTGATTTGAAGTATGATAATTTATTGGTGAATAAGATTGAACATCAAACGCAATCGGTTAACATTGCGTATACCAATAATCAAAAATTGGTCGAGGATTCAATAATCCAAGATGTCTTAGCAGAGTCAGAAATTCAAAAAGTGACAATTGCGAATGAAAAAGCATTAGAGCTCTATGATCAAGGTATGCAAGAGCAAGCAGAAATGATGATTATAGAAAATAGCAGTAGACTTGCATCATTTTCAGACATAATCGTATCACCTTCGTCAAAAGCGAGATTAGATGGCCAAATTGAGAAAAATAATATTATGGCTGATGCCGTTAAAAATCAGAATAGAAATGTTTCTCGTAAAATAATAACTCAACAACAGTTTGAGTCAAAAAGTAATGTAATTAAAAAATAGTTATGAAGAAATTAACAACGATTTTATCTTTATTGATATTAATGACATTTATAAGTTATTTAGGTTGGCGAAGCGTTGAACATGAGGTTTTATTAAGAGAAAATAATGAAACCTTACTCGCTAAAAGTCATATGAATAATATCAAATTATCGATTGAATCGTTGTTGAATCAACGTCTATCTTATCTTAATAGTTTGGCATTACAAATTGATAATGACTATGGTAAAGCTGAGGATTTATTAGAAACGGAAACGGATTTTAAGAATATTTTTATCATCAACAAAAATAGGATTTTATTTTTAAGTGATTCTGATGATTCTCAATGGCACAATCTGGTTGAATCAATTGCATTAGATAATTCTGTTTTGATCAATCAACAAGATTATTCAGAACAATCTCAACCAAGCTCTGGTTGGTATCAAATATATAACCACTTAATTTATTGGACAATTCAATCGGATAATATTATTGGTTTTGAATTTTCCAATATAAAGTTTTCATTTGATGTTATCAGTTTATTAGATACATATGATTCTGATGATAATTTTAAATTATCCGATGGCGATAAACAGATATATAGTAATGGTGAAAAATTCGATAATGAAATTTCTCTAAGGCTTAATTATCCCCTACAAAATTGGCATTTAACCTATTATTATTCTTCACCAAACTTAGTTAATTTATATTTATTAGGTTCAGGCGTTATTGGATTATTTTTTATCGTTTTGCTTGGGTTTATTGGTTACGGTTATCGAGAATATACCCGAACACTACGTTTAGCAAAACAACAAGTAAGTTTTGTTGGGCAGGTTTCGCATGAATTTAAAACGCCTTTAACCAATATCTCTCTTTATTCAGAAATGTTATCTGAATGTTTAGAAGATGAGCCGGACCCTGTTCCTGATTATCTGCATATAATTAGTGCAGAAAGTAAACGACTTACGCGATTGGTGCAAAATGTTTTAACTTTTAATAAACCAAGTCGTTTAAATATAAAACAAGTAAATTTAACCATACTAATTAAACAGATATATCAAACTTTTAAACCTATTTTAGAGGCTAAATCATTACAACTGAACATCACTACTCTTGAAAATGATTGTATAGTTGATACTGATGAAGATAGTGTCATGCAAATTCTCAATAACTTTTTGAGCAATGCCGAGAAATATGCTTTTAATGGTAAGCGAATTGATTTATCTTTGACCAGAAAAGGAAAACTGGTAACAATTACTGTTCGTGATTATGGAGATGGCATTGCCAGTCATCTATTAAAACAGATTTTTGAGCCATTTTATCGAGTCAATTCATCGATAACTGAAGGCGTTTCGGGTACAGGAATCGGTTTGACGATAGCCAAGCAGTTAGCGAGTCAGATCCATGGAGAGATTAAAGTTTTGAATCATAATCCGGGAATGGCATTTTCACTGATATTAATGGAGTAGTAGAATGAAAATTTTAATTGCTGAAGACGATAAGCACATTCTTAATGGCATGTCAGATTTGTTAGAAAAAGAGGGCTACATTATTATTAAAGCTGTTAATGGTAAAGTTGCGCTGGAACTATTCAATCAATACCAACCCGATTTTATTATTTTAGATATTATGATGCCCGAGCTTGATGGCTATTCTGTTTGCCGTGCAATCCGTAAATTAAATGAAGATGTGCCAATTTTATTTTTATCCGCTAAAGATGAAGAAATCGATCGGGTTATTGGTTTAGAACTAGGTGCTGACGATTATATGAATAAACCTTTTGGTATTCATGAGCTTAGAGCAAGAATTAAGGCTATTGCTAAACGTTATTTAAAATCTAAACATCGAAATCTTTCTAAAGAAGATTATTTTCAATTTGGCGATTTAAATGTATATCCTACCGAATTATACGCTAAAAGAAATGATCAGATTATTGAATTAACTTTACGAGAAATTAAGATTTTAGAATGTTTATATCAATATAAAAATCAAGTTGTTACTCGAGATATGCTTTTTGATTATGTATGGGGATATGATTTTTTACCTAATAGTCGAACTCTTGATCAACATATTTCAAAATTGAGAAAACAAATAGAAATTAACCCAAGCATACCAACTTTAATAAAAACGGTACATGGAATTGGTTATAGACATTAAATTTGCTATACACTCTATTGAGCTGATTTTTCAGCATGTTAAGTCATCATCTCAAAAAGAGATGACGTTATATTGAGCAAATAATTCTGATTAGATGAGACTTGACATAAGGTATCACAGCAATTTTTTTCTATAGCTTTTGTAATATTATTGATTGACTGATAATTATTATTTTCAATAATTATCGATGGTTACGATTTTTATTTTCATGTTCAATTAACCATTTTTTTCTTTCTAATCCACCGCCATAACCAACTAGTTCTCCATTCGATCCTATTACTCGATGACAAGGGACAATAATCGCCACTCTATTATAACCATTGGCATTGGCGACAGCTCGAATTGCTTGTGGATTATTAATTCTTTGTGCTTGCTGTTTATAAGTGGTCAATTCTCCATAGGGAATGTGTTTTAAGCAATCCCAAACGGTTTGTTGAAATAGGGTGCCAGGTGTATGTAAGGCAACGGTAAAGTTTGTTCTTGTTCCTGAAAAATATTCGGCAATTTCAACCTTAGCTTGTTTGATATGTTCATTTTCGCCAAAAATAATCTTCATTTTAAGTAGGCTTTGTAGTTGTTCAAATTCTGTTTCTAACATTCTTCTATCTACAAACTCTAATAAACATATTCCTTGATTTGTTGCACAAATAAACATAGGACCTAAAGGGGAGGTTAATCTATCGATTAAAATAACGTCTTGCTGTTGGTTTGCTGAAGGTGACTTTTTCATAATTTTTTTATAAGTATAACCAAAACCACTTAAGGAATTGTAACCAGTATCAAAGGCAGTATTAATAACATTTTTTCCTGATTTTAATTCTTGAAAAGCACTGTTAATTCGATACATTCGTTGATAAGCATGAAAAGTAATTCCGTAATGTTTTTTAAACCAACGGCGAAGAGTTTCAGGACTTAGTTTATTTTGTCTGAGCTGATAATCAGTGATCTTTTGTTTAGGATTATTATTAATTAATGCTAGGGCTTTAATTATTTCATCTGGTGCTTGATTAGCATTTTCGGTTGGTTTGCATATTTTGCAAGGTCGATAACCGGCATCAAGCGCTGATTTGAATGAATCGAAAAATTCGACATTAGCAAATTTTGGTTTTCTTGCTCGGCAAGTTGCAATACAAAATACCGAAGTGGTTTTGACTCCGACATAAAAGATCCCAATATAGCTATGATCTCTTTCAAGTAAAGCTCGGTAATAAGTCTCTTTTTGATTAGGGTTAGTTATTAGCATTTTATTCTATCTTGTCTAAATTTCGGTAATTTATGAACTAAGCTTATTAAAAATGCTATTCGTTGCGCAACCGAAAAATTGACAACTATTTTTATTCACTTTCTTCGTAAATTTTTTAGCTGTTTAATAAAAATAAATTGCTAAAATGACCATTATCAATCTAATATTGATACATCACTTGTTATCACTCAAGATTTTTATTATTTAATAGTCATTCCTTCGTTCATTGTTGTTAATATTTTTTGTAAATACTTAATATTTAAATCTGTTTTTATGACCAATTTTAGTACTAATTGCTTCTATTGCCTTAGGCATTTATTATTTTGGAGAGTACTATGCTTAGTTATCTTGATTTCCTTATTATTGCTTTAAAGTTGTTGGTTGTATTTATCTGTATTGTGTTATTTTTAAAAATAACCGGCAAAACTTCATTGTCACAAATGTCGAGCATTGATTTTATTGGAAATATGATTTTAGGTGGCATTGCTGGCGGGATTATCTATAACCCCAAATTAACCATATATGATTTTATTGTTGTTTTGTTGATGTGGACGGCAATTATGTATAGCTCTAATTATTTAAAAAAACGCAGTCAAAATGCTAAGGCATTTATTGTCGGTAATCCAATTATATTGATGGATCAGGGTAAATTAAAATTGGACGCTTTCACCTCAATTAATTTAGATCTAGCTAGTTTTGCTGTATTGCTTAGAATGAAAAATGTTTTTACTATTCATGATGTTGAAAAAGCAATTTTGGAACCGAATGGGCAATTATCTATTGTAAAAAAAGGTGACAAAGATATATCGGTTATTGTATTAGAAAATGAACAACCAGTAGATGATGTTTTAAAACAAATTGGTAAAGATGAAAAATGGTTAACATCAAACTTAGCAAAACAAGGTTATAAAAGTTTCCAAGGGCTTTATTGTGTGGAATATTATGATCATCGACTTTTTGTAATACCTAATGATGCAGTAAAATGAGTTTATGTTTTTATAACTAACCACTGACCATATAAATTTAAATCACTTATATGGTCAATGATTATTGCTTTAAGAAAATTATTTAATTAGCGTAAAGTGGTGATATGTTTAATGATTTAGCAATAAAGCTTTTTACGGAGTTGGATTTAAGTTCGCTCTGTATTGATAACGCATGTTGCTTTGACTCACAACGTGTAAATACACAGGCGCCGGTGCCAGTTAATCTGGTTGGCGCATATCGCGATAACTGCTGAATATGGTTATCAATTTCAGGGTAACGCTGACGCACTACAGTTTCACAATCATTACTAAAATCATCAATAGAAATTGACATCAGTTGTTCAATACTACGCTTAGGTGTATTTCGTGGTAAATTTGGATCATTAAACACTGTAACTGTTGAAATTTCTATATTAGGGTTGCTGACTAAATACCAATATTGAGGTATATCAACTTGTTGCAACTGATCACCAATACCTTCTGCAAAAGCAGCATGACCATAAATAAAAATAGGTACATCGGCACCGATTGTGCTACCTATTTCCATCAAGGTAGTTTGCGACAGATGTAAACCCCATAATTGATTTAACGCAACCAACACTGTCGCGGCATTTGACGAAGCGCCACCAAGTCCACCGCCCATGGGGATCATTTTATCTATGGCAATATCTGCACCAAGCTTATTAGTGTTTACATAAGATTTTAAACGCTTAGCGGCTATAACAATTAGATTTTTATCTGCTGGGATATTATCAAATTGCGTTAATAGATTAATTTGCCCATCATCACGAGTCGTAATAGTCAATTTGTCGCAAATATCAATAAATTGAAACAAAGTTTGTAAATCATGATAATTGTCTGGGCGTCGTCCAGTTATATATAAGAATAGATTTAATTTAGCTGGTGATAACCATTGAGTCATAATCATTATCTGTTATCTTAATATCCAATTACTAATTTTTAAACGAATTAACTCATCATCATGAGAGAGTTCAATAATAGCAGGTAAATCAATTTTTTTATTTTTATAGGTATAAGTAGCGTAGCTGCTAATCTTTAATGACCATTTATTGTTATTTTGCATAAATGAGGTGGAAGATAATCTGCCTGAGCTGTCAATTTTATCAGCTTGGCTATCATCAGAAAAACCTTTCAACCAATTATGTAACGAATTGAGTGGGATATTAACTTTGGATATTTTCTTCATTAATAGTTCCACATTAACATCATGGTAGCGAACGCCGTTGTTATCAATTAATTCGGCGTAATTCGGTTCGGCTTTTAAGGTTAAAATATTTGTGCCAACTGGCGTAGTTAATTTTATGTCATAATCGTTTTCAGATTGCTGTGTAATTAGAAAACGTCCATAACTTTTAGTTTTCGTTCCTATATGAGCAATACTACCATTAACTTGAAATGAATTAATTTGTGCAAGAACTTGTTTATGGTTTTGCCATTGCTGTTCTACAGATACATTAGTTTGATATTTTGTTGTTTGGCACGCACTAAGTATAAACGGCAGAATGAATATGAACACATATTTGATTTTAGACATAAATTAACTCTTTAGTTGTGTATGGTCAAAAGTAAGGCGTATTATAGCTGATAATTGGCTGAATAAGAAAAAGTAACTGAAATTAACCTTTATTATTTTTTTTAGGTATAATGAGTTATTAATAAAAACTTTACAAACTATTACAAAAGAATCAATGCAATGTCTATTACTGTATTAGGTGTCAATCACAAAACAGCACCCGTTTCTTTAAGAGAAAAACTGGCTTTTTCTAATGAGGTTATTGATAAAGCATTATATAGTTTATATCAGCATCCTTTAATTGCTGGTTGTGTCATCCTATCAACCTGTAATCGAACTGAAATTTACTTAAGTTATGATCATGAAAGTGATTTTCTGCGGGTAAGACAATCGGTTGAAAATTGGTTAGCACAATATCATGGTATTGATTTGGCTTTATTTAAATCATTATTTTACTGTTATGATGGTCGGCAAGCAGTTGAACATCTTATGTCGGTAGCTTGCGGCATTGATTCATTAATTATTGGTGAACCGCAAATTTTAGGTCAAGTTAAACAAGCATATAGTTTTTCACAGCAAAACAATTGTTTATCAGCAGAATTGGAAAAACTTTTTCAATCCATTTTTCATGTAGCTAAAATTGTTCGTACTGAAACGAATATTGGCGCCAATACTGCATCGGTTGCTTATGCAGCCTGCCTAGTGGCTCGTGATGTTTTTACTGATACGTCTGCATTAAGTGTGATGTTAGTCGGAGCTGGTGAAACAATCGAACTAATTTCACGTTATCTCAAACCTCATGGTTTTAAACATGTCATAGTTGCCAACCGAACTCGAGACAAAGCATTAAAATTAGCTTCATTTATTGAGGCTGAAATCATTTCATTACCTGATATAGCTAATCGGCTGAAAGATGTTGATATTGTTATTAGCTCAACTGCTAGCCCATTGCCTATCATTGGCAAGGGGATGGTAGAGCGCACTATGCATGATCGAAATAATAAAAAGATGTTATTTATTGATTTAGCTGTACCTCGAGATGTTGAGTCAGAAATTAGCCAATTGGAAGATGTGCATCTATTTACTGTCGATGATCTACAACAAACGGTACAAAATAATCTTGAGCAACGAGTAATAGCAGCCAATGAAGCCAAGTACATAATTCAAGAACAAGCAGAGCAATATATTGATTGGTTAAAAACACGCCATGCGGTAGAGTATGTTAAACAGTACCGTAATAATGCTCAAACTATCAAACGTCAATTAGAATTAAAAGCATTAAATGCGATTAAACAAGGAGCCAATATTGATGATGTTATTTTTGAATTTTCACATAAATTAACCAATAAATTAATTCATGCACCAACTCAAATATTGCTGGATGCTGCAACGCATGACTGTGATGATTGTTTTAAAGTCTTAAGTAAAGGATTAGGCCTAGAAGATAATTAATCTTTGATTGGATCTACAAAGGATGATGTAGTTATTGGACCAAATTGAATTTTTTGACATACCAAGCCCTTGCCAAAGAGTATGTCAAATGGATAGGCAAGGGTATTGTATAAAATGCTATCGTTCTCGAGACGAAAGATTTAATTGGCTAAATTATTCTAATTATCAAAAACAAGAAGTTTTGCGATTATGTAGACAAAGGGCCATAAGACGTTATTATCAATTCTTGCAGCAGCAACGACAACAAAATAATCAAATTACTTTTTCACAAATCGATTTTAATTTTTGATATTTAAACATCTATTTTCCTATAACTTGTAATCTTTCTCAACTCGGAGTAGCATTTTTAAATATATTATTATGGTTTTGTATTAATTACCTTAGCTAATTAATGGGGATAGAAAATATGAAAATGTGTATTGCATGTGGTATGCCCATGACGGCTATTGCTGATTATCCTCTGCATGATATGTCAAAAAACTACTGTAAACATTGTGCTCATAGCGATGGAACAATGAAATCATTTGACGAAAAATGGCACGAGGTAACTCTTAAGTATGCTAATAATCATAATATTGATTATTGTGTTGCCAAAGAGACCGCTTATACAATTTTAAAAAAATTACCAGCCTGGAAACGTAGATGGTAGTAGAATTTTTAGGCAACTAACCGCATTTAGAATAATATCTGTTGCAGATATTGCAAAGCTTAGTATAATTGCCAACGTTTACTTTTTTACACTTCTATTGCCAGTGTGGCGAAATTGGTAGACGCAGCGGATTCAAAATCCGCCGCCCTTAAAAGCGTGTCGGTTCGAGTCCGACCACTGGCACCAATAAAATCAATTAGTTAATTCTCATTCTTTCGTAAGTCAAATATCAAAAAAATTTTGAATGGCGGTAAAATGGCGAGTGATTTTTCTTTTGAAAATTTTTAACCAACCTTAAATTCATCAATCATATTTAATTTCTCATATCAATATTCATTTAATAAATCTATTAATAGTTAGCAGATATAGATCCATTATAATTAAAGCTGCTAACCGGTTAGCCAATGATCTCAGTAAAAAGGGTGAATTGATTGAAAAGGTGGCTATTTGGGTGAGGGTGCTTTTGAAATAGTAAATCAAACAGGATTATGAAGTGCCATGATATGGGATCAAGGTAATAAGGTTGGTCACTAGGGGAGTTATTAAAGGAACAGATAAAGTTAGTAATGTTTTAATTCATTATCCTTGGAAAAGCACTACTTATAAAATGACTCAATAAGAATTTAAGAAGGTATATAATGAGATCGCAGTTTCTATTTTAATCCATGTTGATGATAGTTTTATTCCAACAGGGATAGATCTATATCAGTTTATGAAATGGCACCCTGAATACTAGAAAAATAGAGCGAATGAATTTAAAAAATAGGTATATTATGAGTACAAAAGTCGCAAAAGATTTCGGTATTTTTTTAAAGAAACAATTTTAGAGGCAAAAGAAAATTGGTAATTGTTTTTGATCCTATTATGGGCGCTTTAACGCCGACTCTGCTGAAGCAAAATTGGTTAACAATGATGGAGTATAAGAATGGACCTGATGTAAGCATTCTAACCAAACTAAATAATAAAACTCTATCAATTTGATGAATTGAGAAATTCTATTATTCAAGGAAGTGGTAAAGATGGTAGTAAATAGTGAATATATAAAACAACTATTATTAGAAAGAGAGAGATTTGTCAATCCACCAAATCATACAGTTAAAGCTACAGGGGTTGGTATAGCTAGGTTTATTATTCATTGTAATAATAATGCTGATGAAGTGTTAAACTTAGCTAAACGAGTGTTAGTGATAGTAAACTATAATTCAGAGTTAGTTTGGCCTTCTTTTGAAGAATGGTCAAAAATATTACCTAATAAGTTTGTTAATAATTGTGCTCCAGAACTTTCAAAAAGTGAAAGTGAAAAAGAAATTAATTATAGAAGAAGTCTACCTTGGGAAAAACAAGTAAGTCTAGAGAAAAATAAAAAATGGAGTTTAGGAAACTGGCTTGTATGGCTTGAACCAGAGACCAGAGAATGGTTTTGGTGGAATGCTCATAAATTTGATGGTGAAATTGAAAATACACATTTTTTAATTGAGGTTACAGCATTAGATGACCCTTTTGCATCAGGTGCTTTGAAATGGCTATTTAAAGCTTGTGGTGCAATTGATGTCATTTCTACAGATGATCTTTAGTTTATGCATCTGTCATCTAGTTCTGCGAGACTAGTCGCAGAACTGAACTAACTATTTATCCACCCAGTGATCTAGTTCACAAATCGAACAATTAACTCGTCTTTTTAAGTGGTAATGGTGAATGGTCTGTGTTGGATCAGAATTTACCCAACTAGAGGGTTTTAAAGATAATCAGTGAAGAGTAACATCCTTTGTTATAGTTATCATTTTTACACATAATTCCCAAAAACTATGACCACTTCATTCATATTCTAATATCAATAAGACGGTATACACTCCTCAATTGTTTTTACAAATAAACCTCAATAAACTAAATCAAAATAACCATAATCTAAAAAATATAATCACCAATTAGAACTGTTACTAGTAATGACAGTTTTTCACCGACCAGTAGCCAACCAACCGTTTATGATCATAACGATGAAGCCTCGAATATTACGCACTCGGCAATCAGTGACGATGAGTTAATCATTCGTGACCAAGATAAGCAAACACAAGATATTAATGAACTTAGTCGTGATACCGAAAATGCCCATAGTAAGCTCAAACCTATCTTTAATAAAGAGGATGAACAGACCAAACAAAACATTGTCACGAGTTTACAAGAGTTAGCGTCACAGGTTAAAGAGCTTGAACGCACCATTCATAAAGATGCCGGTAAAGACTCAAAAGATGGCAAAATGGGCAATGACTTTAGTAAAGGCGTTGACTCAGCCGTAGCAATTATTACCAGCATTATCACTGGCGATATAACCGGCGGCCTTGCTGGCGCCAGTACCAGTGCACCATGGCTCGCTGAACAGATAAAACTGCATACAGGCGATAATGAAGCAGCAAGGTTAATTGCGCATTCCATACTCGGCGCAGTGGTTGCGGAACTACAAGGTAACTCAGGACTTGCCGGTGGAGCTGGTGCTGTGGTCGGAGAAATAGCAGCAGATATCATCCGCAAACAACTGTATGGCAAAGAAGTCAAAGATTTAACTGAAGAGGAAAAAGAAACCATAAGTGCACTATCTCAGCTAGCTACTGGTCTTGCCACAGCAGCTGGCGGTGGTAATATTAGCGATGCTAGTGCAGCAATTAGTAGCAGTAAAAATGCGGTTGAGAATAATTATTTGAGTGTAAATGAAGCTAAGCGAAAAGCTTATTTGACTTGGATAAAGCCAAACTATCTAGGTGAGGAATTAACAGAAGATGAAAAGAAAGAATTAGAAAAATCTCAATAAACTAGATAAAGAACGAGATCAAATTTTACAGGATAATTGTTCATTGGGTAACATCTCAAGCTCAGCTTGTAAAGGATTGCTGCAAGAAGCATGGGAAATGCAGAATGAATATGAAAAAGAGGTTGCTAGAAGTTTAACAAATGCTGATTTATATAGAGAAGACTCAAAAAATCTTAACGAAGCATTAGTCGGTTTAGATCCCAACAGCATTATTCATTTAATTTCAATTGAAGCAATTGTAAAAGAGACAGGTAGAGATGTAAAAGATGTTGCTCAACAGTATAAATATGTTATGGATGCACATGGAATTGTATCTTCATTGGCTGGTTTGTATGGAGGAGTAAATTTTACGCAACCAAATACCAATATAGGTAAACCCAGTAATATTGTTAATAAGGTTGATGATATTGCTGTAAAAGGGAGTATTCCCGAAATTAAAGGTACTCAAGTCGGATTAAGAGATCCTGCTCAAATTGATTTAATGAAAAGCGATATGCTAAACGGAAGTTTTGAGTTCACGGCTACAAGAGGAAAAATTGCAGGATATATTGATAGTAAAGGAAATTATTATATTACCGAAGGTCATCATAGAATGGCAGCAGCTCAAGAAATATACAAAACTACAGGTGATGCAACATATATCCATAAGCTATTAGAAAATGGTAAATGGGATAAAACTAATAAAGTCCCTGTTGATGCACACCCTCTACCAACAAGGAAACCATGATGAAGAAAAATGAAATATATGTGGAAATGTTAGGACGAACATTAACTTATATAAGAAACGTGCAGTCACAAGACTCGATTAGAAAGGCGAAAGATATATCATGTTATTATGAGGCTGAATTAGTTCATAATTTATTAATTACTATTTTTGATGCTGAATTTGAGCAGCATGATATTTGGTTTTTAAATCATCAGGCTCGATATTATTATGAGAACTGTAATACCGAAATATCTATTAATTATGATAAGCAAGTTAGTTTTATTAAAGAACTCTTTGCTATGGTTCCTGTAGAACTTAAAAATAAGCTGACATGGAATGGACCCATATAATTTGATCCATTACATGCCATTAATGAAGTTAACCTCAACTCAATGATAGGGTGTATTCTGACTATCCGTTTTACTGATTAAGCTTAACGGTGATATCACAGATGCGCTGCTGGGTCTGTTGTATCTCTACCAGTAACTTACGGTTATCCGTCTTGTGTTTAGGTTCGGTGGTGATGACTAAACAACCCTGCATCACCTGGATAATCAGCGGTGTACCGGTGGTAAACTCGGCCTGATTTAGCCATTTACCCTTAAGATGAATAGCCGGAATACTGTCATCACTGCGGGACGGCAGATAACCAACGGTATAATGCCGTTCAATCTTGCTCATCTGGACAATCATCTTATCCAGCGTAGAATGTACCTTAGTCATAATAACTACTCCGTTTAGTTGTTGTGATTAGCAGGTTAGCGGTGGTGGTACACCGTTAATCTGCGTCTGTAATTAATAAACTTAATGAATATAGTAACCGTTACGGAGTAAAAGTTGTTATCGATACTAAACCTCTTAACCCAAAATAATAAGGTAATTAAATGGTTGAATATTACGGTTGGATATCTATAAGTGATTCAACATATGAAAGTGATGATGGCGAAATGAGTTTAATATTAAATAAATTATCTTCATACATCACGGAATATAAAATACAAAATGCATCTGGATTTATCAATGTTCATGAGGTAAATGGTTCTTACCAAGTAATGGTTAGTGGAAATACTAACCATTTATCTCAGGATGTAATAGAGATTTTTAACCTCTATGAATATATAGCAAGGATAGCTATTGGTTCATATGGATTGTTATATATTCGAAATGATGAATCACTAGATGCTTGCAATGAATTTGAAGTTTTGGTTTTAGCAAGAGGTAAAATTAGAAAAGAAAAAGATACGTTCTTATCGCCTTGTATACCAATGATTGAGGATGATGAGGAATAGAATTAATCCCCCCTTACTTAACCTCTGGGGGATTTTATTTTACCTCTTAGCTCAGCCCTTCAATTACTGATAATCAACAATCATTGTTGAATATCAATGATTACCGGCTAACAGTTAGTAAAGCCAAAGGTTTCCAGCGAGCGACTTTTAATTGTCAGTTGCGTTTTAAGGTTGAGTTGCCCGCCGTTGAGGCTATAACCCCCCATTTATGACCACAACGATGAAGCTTCGAATATTACCCATGCGGCAATCAGTGACGGTGAATTAATCATTCGTGACCCAGATAAGCAAACACAAGATATCAATGAACTCAGTCATGATACCGGAAATGCCCATAGCAGACTTAAACCAATCTTTAATATATAATGATTGAGGATTGGAAAGCAGAGGGTCTTAGTAATGAAGAGATACAGTCTAAGCTTCTAAAACTCAATATTATTGATTCTGGAATAGCACCTGTTAATGTAAATGCTCTTCTAAACTTGTATGATAATGGGGCGAGTAAAGATGAAATACTGGCATTTGCATCTGCTGCTATCTTTAATAAACTTGTAGGCAAAGCTAGTAATGCTGCTGGAAAGGGGACGACAGGTTCACCAACTCAAGGTGGTGCTGGCGGAAACTGGAAAGTGATTGACGAAATAACAGATACTAATGTGATTAAACAAGTTACTCCAACGTCTTGTGGTGCTGCCTGCGGTCAAATGTTATTAAAGGATAGAAATATCTTTGTTAACCAAACAAAACTAGGAACTTCGTTGAAAAGTCCAGAACAACTGGCAAGAGATCTAAGTAAGCAAGGTGGAAATTGGGACGGTGGTTTTGTTGGTGAGCAAGCTTTTGATGCACTAAATAAAACAGGTTCGTGGAGTGCCATGATGTGGGATAAAGGTAATAAAGTTGGTCACTGGGTTGTTGTAAAAGGCACTGATAAGGCTGGTAATGTACTAATTCATGACACTTGGAAAGGTACTAGTTATAAGATGACTCAAAAAGAATTTAAGGGAACTTGGAATGGAGTTGCAGTCTTCAATAGATAATATTTATCTTAATGATATTAAGTATGAAAATGGTATTGTTAGTTTATTCTTGCTTATTAATAATATTCATAAAACATTTACGGCAATACCGAAGGATGGTGATATACCTGTAATGACTTCATCAGATGAATTATCAGAATTATTAATGTCACTAATGCCTTATGAACCTGCAATATATAAGAAGTTGTATAATGTTGTATGGGATTATATAAAGGGAAATGATGTAATGTTCCCTATTAAGCTACTTTAAATAGTAAAGCTCCCTCCAGTCGGGGGAGCTTTTATCTCTTTTTAGATCTGTATAGCAAGCTCAATAATTAACTTATCCTGTTCAATCTAAGGAATATTAATATGGGAATGCAAGTCAACATAGATATAAATTTTGCACAAGAATATTCTCCTAAAGAGATATTAAAGTGCCTAATAAATAATAGCGGGAATATTTATTATCAAAATATGGTTACTTATCTATCGTCAAATGATATCGATGATTATAACTGGTTGAATATAGACATGAATTTGTTCAATTTAGACGAGTTTATAAACTCTCATAATATTATGGATAAAGTCGGTATAGTGATGGTTTATGATAATGAATCAGGGGGTAATTTATTAATTTACCCTAACTATTTATCTATGTCATTGTCAATAAATCGTCAGTATTTATCTGGGGAAGATATTCCAGATTTTAATTGGTATCTAAAAAAAATGAGTGTGTTTTTAAGAAATATAAAACTATCTAGCATACAATGTGAAACCATCTACTAATGAATAATCCCCACCTAACCCGTGGGGAGCTTGTTTTACTTCTTAGTTTAGCCCCTCAATCCTAATAATCAATTCCCTCGGCTGCGCATCAATGATGACGGGCTGACCGATGATATATCGATGCTAATCGTCATGTTGCTATTGAAACCTCGGCAGATAAACAATTGGAGCACAGTAAAACAACGAGTAAAAACTGGAGTGCAACGACGGCTGGACCAACGGCGGGCTCATCAGTACGATTTATCAATGGTAGTCCAAATCATGGTGCAA
>NZ_JACFQA010000013.1:0-474 GCF_016101685.1 Gilliamella sp. B14384G10 | reverse complement strand
GTTTAGCCGCTATTTATATGGCACAAGCCGGTGTAAATGCGGCACAAGCTGATTTAAATATGTCCGATGCACCGGTAGAAGTAAATCAACCAACAGCAAATGCGGAGAGTAATGCTAATGGTGGTGGCTCTTCTTTGATTAAAGTCAACGCAAGCATAACCGCTGATAATTCAAAACAAAAAACAGAGTATAACAGTCATACTCAAGCCGGTACAGTTATTCATGCTGGTCAAAATGTGAATATCAATGCAAAAGAAAATATTGAAGGCAAAGGCGTTGAAATTATAGGTAAAGATGTCAATCTCAATGCGGGTAATGATATCAAATTTGACTCAGCAAACAGCACTGAAAAATTGAAAAGCACGGATTCAGGCAGTCACTATGGTGCCGGTGTTGGCTTTGGATTAGTGGGCGGGCAAAATGGCTTTTCACTTGAGCTGGCCGCCAGTCAATCCAAAGGTAAAGAAAATGGTT
>NZ_JACFQA010000012.1:0-1128 GCF_016101685.1 Gilliamella sp. B14384G10 | reverse complement strand
ATGAAAATATTCCCGACGAAATTACTGAAAATATTAATAAAAATCAATCTTATCAATCTCGTAAAATTAAAATGTATCGTGAAAGCGAATATTTGAAGTTTTTAAAAGAAGATTGGTTAGAAGAGGAAGATGAGGTTAGTTTTCCTAATAAACCTAAAAAATTGTCTGAAATTAATCAGTATCTATTTCCGAAACTTGATTTGGAAAGTATTACATGTAATGAAGGTAAAAAATATTTACAAGACACATTAGATAAGTGGCAACAACTTTTTAATTTAACAGCAAGTGATTTTGCAAGTAAGTATGAAGGATTAGGGGGATATGATGGTATGCATGCCTTACTTGATTCTAAAAAACTTTGTCCTAACGAAAAAGATCCTGAACAAACTTATTCCAAAGCTATTAGGCCGTTAAACGACGCTTTAACTAAAGGTCGTGATATATACTTTTTTGTAATCAAATAAATCTGAAAATCTTTTAAAGATCAAATTATAAAAAATAAAAGGCACTAAATCTTATAATTAGGTTTAGTGCCTTTTGATTTTTCTGTTAACAACATTATTTTTTTTATGTTAAAATTTGTACTCTTATAATATAAATAAAACAAATGGATGTTATGAAAAGTTTAAAGTATTCTTTTATATTAGCTTGCAGTATAACACTTTGTAGCTGCTTTAATGGTCCAACTTCACAAGTTCGTTTAATTGATAATCCTACTGCCAATGAAATTAAGTTAGTTATTGATGGTAAAGATGTTGTCATTCCCGCTAACTCAAACATTAAGTATACTTTTGAATATGGTAAACATAATTTAGCTTATAATAATGAGTCGATTGAGTTTTTTGTAAAACCTGTAAAATTCAATGGTCGAGGCTTTATTAATCCAACCCAAAGCAATTATATGTTACACACTTTTATCTATGCAACTGACAACACCAGTGATGAAACATACGACAAATTATATGAGAAATCGCTTAATAAAGTTGAAGTGATCTTAGATGGTGAGCAAGTAGAGGTTGAGCTTCCTGTAAAAGTGGTTAATAATTTCTTTATTGAAGATCGAGATAATAGATGGGATTACTCTATTGATGAAAATATTCCCGACGAAATTACTGAAAATATTAATAA
>NZ_JACFQA010000011.1:0-3611 GCF_016101685.1 Gilliamella sp. B14384G10 | reverse complement strand
TACATTATTGCCTGCATTAAGATAGACATCTTGGGTTGCTATCACCATGCTGCCAGATACATCTAAATCATGACCGGATTTTATCAATATACTATCACCATAAAGTTCACTGCCTAACTGGGTAGTATTATCAATTTCAAGATGACGTGTTGTGCTTTTTTTATTCAGTAATCGATTGTTTTCTTTAGTATTATGATCCGTTAATGCCGTACGCTCTTCAGCTGCCATCAGATTAATGTCATGACCTGCTTGTAAAATTAATGATTTGTCCGCTGATACGGATGCAGCATGCGTATCAATGTTGTGGCCGGCTTGTAATGAAATATGGCCATTTGACTGAATTTGTGTACCCAGCACGCGACTTTCATCAATATCTCGATAATCGTTTTTACCAAAGTTGGCATGTGATGCAGTCTGAGTATTGACTTTATTTAACTCAATATCATGGCCAGCCTTGATTTGAGTTTTACTTGATTCACCACCATTGATAATCATTGCACCAGTCATGTTCACATCATGCCCAGCTTGAACAACAATATCGCCTTCTTTACTTTGTAACGAAGCGACTTTATCAATCACAGTATTACGATTGAAATTACCCGGTCCATAGTTAACTTCGGTTGTATTGGTTGTTGTCGTCAATAAAATATCATTGATTGCTGATAAGTAAATATTTTCATCAGCCACAAAAGCGCCACGACTTCGAATACTCTCTGCCGCATTAACGGCGATACTGCCGGCTTTCCATATCCCTTCTTGTTCTATATTGTGGCCTGATACACTGAGTTGGTGCTGAGCAATAAGATTACCATTCGAATAAATGTCACTATCACTCTCAATTTTAACGTTACGTCCAGCAAATAATGCTCCATCAGTTGAAAGTTCAGGACGATTAACAATATAGACTTTCGGGACTAACACTTGTTGTGGTTGACCATCAACAATCACCGTTTGACTCACTAACCAAACCATATCATTAGTAAGTTGGGCCATCTGCTCTGGGGTGAGTGCGACCCCAATTTTAAATTGATATTGGTTCGCAAACATAATGCCGGCATCCATGAGTGCCTTATATTGCTCAATATCGCTTTGATAACCAGCAAGATAACGTTGACCTGTCAAAGCTATAATTTGCTGTTGTAGCAACTGTTGTTCGTAATAACCATCGCCTAACCGTTTTTGGATAACATCAGGATCGGTTTTAATTCGATTGGTCATATAATCAGAACTTAACCATTTTTTACGATTGGTAAAACGGCGGTCGGTTTCGATTAAATAAAGGCTTTCAGGGTCTTTATTGACCGTATATAAACTGTTATCTGGTAGGGTTAAATTTGGCTCAATGGTGCTGATTGCATTAACTTGTGCTATTTGACGGTCACTGCTGTCAACTATTACCCCTGTTTGACTTTTCTCAGGTGTATTGACTGTAGTGCTTGAAACAAACTGATGTTCAGCAATTTTACCCGCATCTAAGTCTAAACTGGTTTCAACTATATTGTTATAATTCGTTGTTCGCGTCTTCGAGGAATACTTTCTTTTGCCTCCACCATGCCACTTTCTATCATGACGAACTTGATAGCCTTCATCAGTAACACGATCTATCCCTTTAGTGGATATATTATCTAATAATCCTACTGATAATTGTAATGCTTCTCCGGCAACGATTTTACTGTTGCTATTGATAACATGATTCGCATCAATCAGTAAATCTTTACCTGATATAATTTCAGCCGGCTCTGTTTCAATGATTTGGGTTTGGTAATGTTTTTGGGTGTAATTGTATTCAATATATTTATAATGTGAACGACTTGTGCCATCTTCATTATAGGCAATCAATGTCGGGTATTTCTTCTTATCATGTCCTTTCCTAATTTTATAATTATTACCACTGTATCGTTTATTACTATTATAAAAAGCAAACTCTAATTTATGTTGTTGGCTAATTTTGACTAATTCTGTTTTAAAATTATCATTAATATTATTAATTTTATTTGCATAAATCGTCATATCATCTGACGATTCAATACGTGCAGAATGGTTGTTAATAACATCAGCATTAATTTTAAATTTTCCTAAACTTAAGAGCAAAGCGTGGCTATAATTGTTTAAGATTTTTGCATTGAGCTTAAAATCATGACGAGCAGCAATGACCGGCGCATGCTCATTATTGGCTTGGTTATTGAGTGTCTGTACATCAATTTGTAAATCATCACTATAAATTTTACCGGTATTTAAATTATTTAATGTGGTGACGTTGATGTCAGTCACCGTACCGTCGATTAAACCATAATTGGTCAATGTATCGTGTGTTAAATTCAGTAAATCGCTACTTATTTCACCCTTTTCACTGTTGGTTAATTGTTGACTCATTATATCCAGTTTTTTGCCCGACAAGATAAGCTGGTCATTTAAAATATCCTGCTGCGTTTGAATATATATATTATTATTGGCAATGATGTCACTTTGGTTATGAAATGAATCAACGAGTGTTAATCGAATATCATTTTCGGCTAATAATTGACCATCACCACTCAATTTATCCGCATCAATAGCTAAATCATAGGCTAAAATTTTAGCGTCTTGATTCTCCATATTCCCAATTGCAAACGTCGCAGCTTTTTGAATCAGCATGTTGGCTTTTTGATTCAGTAACTGTTGCGCTTTAATATCTAATTGGTCAACATTAAATTTTGCTTGGCGGTTATCAATTGTCTTTGCATTAATCTGAGTCGCTCCCAAACTTTGAACTATCGCTTGCTGATTATCGATTTCATTTGCAGACAACGAAATAGTTTGCTCTGAGATAAATGTCGCCTCAGAATTATTAATATCATCAGCATCAAGGGATACATTACCTTTACTACTGATTTTTGCCTCACGATTGTTAATCGTCTTGTTGGCAATAAAGGTGCTGTCTTTTTCTGATAATGTTTGTGCTTTTTGCAAGCTAATTTGTTGCCCTTGTGCATGAATATTCCCTTTAGCCATCAAGGAAATATCATCACCATCAATCGTTTTTCCTGCTTTTATGGCAATATTTTCGTTAGAAAAAATGTGGCTATCTGTTGCAGAAAGGTTATCTTGTGCGGTTAATTTTATATTTTGGTCGGCTTTTATTATGCTTTGCTTAGCACTCAGTTCTTTGCCTGAGATATTAATGGCATTAGCGATTTGTTGACTGTTATCTAAATTAATATCACCACTTGCTTGTACGTTAATTGACGCGCCAGCCAAGCTTTTCCCTGTTAAATGGGCAGTGGTAGTGTTGATGTCTAATGAACCATCTTGACTCAATTTTCCATGGCTATCAACACCCGCAGCAAGTGTCCCGGTTTGACTGTTTTCAATCCTATTGGCAGACATTGCGATATTTTTCTGTGCAACAAAACTCCCTGTATTTTTGACAGAATTTTTAGCATTGACCTGAATATCTTTTTTGGCGTACAACTGTTTGTGATTATCAACGGTGTGTTGGCTATTTAATATTACATTTTTATTAGCCTGTATCGCACCGCGGTTAGTAATTTTACCCTCGGCACTAATGCTAATATTGTTGATGCTGGCACCTAATTCACCTGCATTATGTACACCGACCCCTTTTTCGGTAC
>NZ_JACFQA010000010.1:0-5903 GCF_016101685.1 Gilliamella sp. B14384G10 | reverse complement strand
GACAAAGCAGGCAAATAGCACCATGACAACAGTTTGTACAGCAATGATAATTAATACTGGCCCTGCCATGCTTGCCAATTGACCAAATTTTAATGACATTAACGCCATTGCCAAGAAAAGCGATAAAGCAACGCTACCTAATACATCGACGGTCGGCTCAAACACTTCGTGTTTAAATACATGAGTCAGTGTATTACGGATAATAATACCGACAAATAAACACCAGACAAAAGTAGGCAGTTGCAGAAAAGTATCTTTAAACAATGCACTGATATAGCCACCAACAACAATACAGATAATCAGCATTGAAATGGTTTCAATAACGTTATTTGCATTGATTTTTCTTTTGACGCTTGGTTGCTCAAAAGCTTCAACGATAGTGTCGCGCTCTTGCTCGGTTGTTTTAGGAATAGAGACCTTTTTCAAAAGATGACGGGCAACAGGGCCGCCAACTAAACCACCCAACACTAATCCAAGTGTTGCACAAGCCATCGCTAATTCAACGGCGCCTGTTACACCATATTTATCAGCGAGAATAGGGCCCCATGCTCCGGCATTACCATGACCACCTGTTAGAGTAATTGAACCTGCAATTAAGCCAATAAATGGACTTTCATTCATCATGACAGCCATACTCATGCCGACAGTATTTTGAATGGCGATTAGGATCGTTACTGCAATAGTTAATAGAACTAACGGCTTTCCTCCTTTAATCAGTCGAGAAAAGTCAGAACTTAGCCCGATAGAGGAAAAGAATGTGAGCATTAATAAACTTTGCAATGAAGCATCAAAAGTAAACGAATAACCTGATGTTTTATCAATAATTAACAGAACAATTGCAACAATAAAGCCACCAACGACGGCTTCTGGTATGTGGTTTTTTTGTAGGAACGGGGTAAATTTTACGACAAACATTCCTATGAGTAGCGCGATACATGCGACTAATAATGTATAACTGGCATCTAGGATCATTTTTTTACCTCTATTAGTTTACCAGAATTTTCACTATAACAATTTAACAATAGTGAAAAATGAAGTTACTTTGGTTAACTAATCTTTAACAATGAGTTTTATTAGGGTATCCATAACTTTTAGTTAATAGGGTCATAATTTTAGTGTGATCTTAATCATGAAATATTAAAAAGATTAAAATAACAACAATGGTATTTAATGATGGGTAAACCTAAATACCATGCGGGATCCGCACTATTTTCGGTGATAGCAAAAAATAAAAAAGTATAAATAATAAACAAAATTATAAGAGAAGGAGAACATGATAAGCGCAGGCCGAGCAATTTAAAGAAGTGTGATATACAACATAAAACAGCAGCATGACCTTTCTATATTTCGTTGCTTATCGAAGTGTTAATTTTCGGGTGGATTACTCTGTTTGTTGATTAATAACGGAGAAAAATATGATTGCTGTAATATTTGAGGTGCAAATACAACCCGACCAACAAACTCGCTATTTGACTTTAGCTGAGGAGTTAAGACCACTATTAAGTCATGTAGCTGGTTTTATTTCAATTGAACGTTTTCAAAGTCTAGCTACAGAAGGAAAAATGTTATCGCTATCTTGGTGGGAAAACGAATACGCAGTTCTGCAATGGAAAAATCATGTTTTACATGCGAAAGCTCAACAAGAAGGGCGAGAGTCAATATTTGATTTTTACAAAATTAGTATTGCTCATATTACTCGCGAATATTCATTTAAAAAGGACAAGGATAATGTTTGATGTTCACGTTGTTTTAGATAATCAAATAGGACAATTAGCATTACTAGGAAAAACATTAGGTAATAAAGGTATTGGATTGGAAGGGGGAGGGATATTTACGGTTGGTGATGAATGCCATGCTCATTTTCTTGTTGAACAAGGAAAGGAAGCTAAAATAGCGCTAGAGCAAGCTGGACTGTTAGTACTTGCGATCCGGACACCATTAATTCGTAAGTTAAAACAGGAAAAACCGGGGGAACTTGGCGAAATAGCACGAGTATTGGCGGAGAATAACATTAATATTTTAGTGCAATACAGTGACCATGCTAACCAACTGATATTAATAACGGACAATGATAGTATGGCTGCATCTGTTACGCTCCCTTGGGCAATAAAGTGAACTTGCGATGGCTAATTTAATACGAAAAGAGGTTACCTTTGAGTCCTCAATAGCCGCGATAGGGGCGGCTATGTCTGACATTTCACGAGTTAAAATACTCAGTGCTTTGATGGATGGGCGAGCTTGGACGGCCACTGAGCTAAGTTCTGTGGCGAATATATCAGCTTCAACGGCGAGCAGTCATTTATCTAAATTATTAGATTGCCAGCTAATCACAGTAGTAGCTCAAGGCAAGCATCGTTATTTTCGGCTAGCAGGAAAAGATATTGCTGAATTGATGGAAAGTATGATGGGGATCTCCTTAAACCATGGCGTACATGCCAAAGTTTCCACGCCAGTGCATTTACGAAAAGCACGTACTTGCTATGATCATTTAGCTGGCGAAGTTGCCGTTAAGATCTATGATTCCCTTTGTCAACAGCAATGGATCACTGAAAATGGTTCAATGATCACATTAAGTGGTATTCAATATTTTCATGAAATGGGAATTGACGTTCCTTCCAAACATTCACGTAAAATCTGTTGTGCGTGTTTAGATTGGAGTGAACGCCGTTTCCATTTAGGTGGGTACGTTGGAGCCGCATTATTTTCGCTTTATGAATCTAAAGGGTGGTTAACTCGACATCTTGGTTACCGTGAAGTTACCATCACGGAAAAAGGTTATGCTGCTTTTAAGACCCACTTTCACATTTAAGTTGTTTTTCTAATCCGCATATGATCAATTCAAGGCCGAATAAGAAGGCTGGCTCTGCACCTTGGTGATCAAATAATTCGATAGCTTGTCGTAATAATGGCGGCATACTATCAGTAGTAGGTGTTTCCCTTTCTTCTTTAGCGACTTGATGCTCTTGATCTTCCAATACGCAACCTAAAGTAAAATGCCCCACAGCGCTGAGTGCATATAATGCATTCTCTAGTGAAAAACCTTGTTGGCATAAAAAGGCTAATTGATTTTCGAGAGTTTCATACTGTTTTTCTGTAGGCCGTGTACCTAAATGTACTTTTGCTCCATCGCGATGACTTAGTAAAGCACATCTAAAACTTTTAGCGTTATTACGTAAAAAATCTTGCCAGCTTTCCCCTTCTAAAGGGCAAAAGTGAGTATGGTGCCTATCTAACATCTCAATGGCTAAGGCGTCGAGCAAAGCCCGCTTATTTTTTACATGCCAATACAATGTAGGCTGCTCTACACCTAGCTTCTGGGCGAGTTTACGGGTTGTTAAACCTTCGATTCCGACCTCATTAAGCAGCTCTAATGCGCTGTTAATCACTTTACTTTTATCTAATCTAGACATCATTAATTCCTAATTTTTGTTGACACTCTATCATTGATAGAGTTATTTTACCACTCCCTATCAGTAATAGAGAAAAGTGAAATGAATAGTTCGACAAAGATCGCATTGGTAATTACGTTACTCGATGCCATGGGGATTGGCCTTATCATGCCAGTCTTGCCAACGTTATTACGTGAATTTATTGCTTCGGAAGATATCGCTAACCACTTTGGCGTATTGCTTGCACTTTATGCGTTAATGCAGGTTATCTTTGCTCCTTGGCTTGGAAAAATGTCTGACCGATTTGGTCGGCGCCCAGTGCTGTTGTTGTCATTAATAGGCGCATCGCTGGATTACTTATTGCTGGCTTTTTCAAGTGCGCTTTGGATGCTGTATTTAGGCCGTTTGCTTTCAGGGATCACAGGAGCTACTGGGGCTGTCGCGGCATCGGTCATTGCCGATACCACCTCAGCTTCTCAACGCGTGAAGTGGTTCGGTTGGTTAGGGGCAAGTTTTGGGCTTGGTTTAATAGCGGGGCCTATTATTGGTGGTTTTGCAGGAGAGATTTCACCGCATAGTCCCTTTTTTATCGCTGCGTTGCTAAATATTGTCGCTTTCCTTGTGGTTATGTTTTGGTTCCGTGAAACCAAAAATACACGTGATAATACAGATACCGAAGTAGGGGTTGAGACGCAATCGAATTCGGTATACATCACTTTATTTAAAACGATGCCCATTTTGTTGATTATTTATTTTTCAGCGCAATTGATAGGCCAAATTCCCGCAACGGTGTGGGTGCTATTTACCGAAAATCGTTTTGGATGGAATAGCATGATGGTTGGCTTTTCATTAGCGGGTCTTGGTCTTTTACACTCAGTATTCCAAGCCTTTGTGGCAGGAAGAATAGCCACTAAATGGGGCGAAAAAACGGCAGTACTGCTCGGATTTATTGCAGATAGTAGTGCATTTGCCTTTTTAGCGTTTATATCTGAAGGTTGGTTAGTTTTCCCTGTTTTAATTTTATTGGCTGGTGGTGGGATCGCTTTACCTGCATTACAGGGAGTGATGTCTATCCAAACAAAGAGTCATCAGCAAGGTGCTTTACAGGGATTATTGGTGAGCCTTACCAATGCAACCGGTGTTATTGGCCCATTACTGTTTGCTGTTATTTATAATCATTCACTACCAATTTGGGATGGCTGGATTTGGATTATTGGTTTAGCGTTTTACTGTATTATTATCCTGCTATCGATGACCTTCATGTTAACCCCTCAAGCTCAGGGGAGTAAACAGGAGACAAGTGCTTAGTTATTTCGTCACCAAATGATGTTATTCCGCGAAATATAATGACCCTCTTGATAACCCAAGAGGGCATTTTTTACGATAAAGAAGATTTAGCTTCAAATAAAACCTATCTATTTTATTTATCTTTCAAGCTCAATAAAAAGCCGCGGTAAATAGCAATAAATTGGCCTTTTTTATCGGCAAGCTCTTTTAGGTTTTTCGCATGTATTGCGATATGCATAAACCAGCCATTGAGTAAGTTTTTAAGCACATCATCATCATAAGCTTTAAGTTGGTTCTCTTGGATCAATTTGCTGACAATGGCGTTTACCTTACCAGTAATGTATTCAAGGCTAATTTTTTCAAGTTCATTCCAACCAATGATAGGCATCACTTCTTGGATAGGGATAAGGTTTTTATTATTATCAATAATATAATCAAGATAATGTTCAAATATACTTTCTAAGGCAGACCAACCATTTGTTAAATCAGTTTTTGTTGTGATGTAGGCATCAATCATAATTAATTGCTGCTTATAACAGGCACTGAGTAATTGTTTTTTATTTTTAAAGTGATGATAAAAGGCACCTTTGGTCACCAACGCTTTTCCCGAGATCTCATCTATTGAAACAGCTTGATAGCCTTTTTCAACAAACAATATTCGTGCTGAGTTAACCAGTGATTGATAGGTACTCTTAAAATTTTCTTGTTGATGATTTTTATTTTCCATGATAGATTTAAAATAACATACCGTCAGTATGTTTATGGTATCATGATGATGTGGTCGTGACAATCTTAAGAACATTTAGGTTATTTTATGTATATTGAACAGCATTCTCGCTATCAAAATAAAGCTAATAACATCCAATTAAGATATGATGATAAGCAGTTTCATACAACGGTTATCAAAGATGTTCTATTATGGATTGAACATAATTTAGAACAGTCTTTACTGCTTGATGATGTGGCGAATAAAGCGGGTTATACCAAGTGGTATTTTCAGCGGCTGTTCAAAAAAGTAACAGGGGTCACACTGGCTAGCTATATTCGTGCTCGTCGTTTGACGAAAGCGGCTGTTGAGTTGAGGTTGACGAAAAAAACTATCCTTGAGATCGCATTAAAATATCAATTTGATTCCCAACAATCTTTTACACGTCGATTTAAGTACATTTTTAAGGTTACACCAAGTTATTATCGGCGTAATAAATTATGGGAATTGGAGGCAATGCA